>SXOB01000002.1 GCA_005776945.1 Pseudomonadota bacterium | reverse complement strand
GCGCGGCGGACGGCGTGAAACACGGTCACGTCGACAAGCTGGGAGACGAGGAAGGCCGCCATGCTGCCAACGATGATCCAGGCCGATTGTCCGAAGACCGCGCCGAAGGGCTCGTCGCCGACGGGGCTGTAGGACACGGCCGGAATCTGGATGCTCAGCGTGGTGATCACGAAGGTCCACGTGATCATCGCCATCGTGACCCAGGTGACGAAACGAACTGCCCGACGGCCGTAGAACTCGTTGATCGTGTCCGTCGTCAGGAAGACGAGCGGCCATACGAGGCTGCCACAGGTGAGCGTGAACGTCTTGGACCAGCCGAGGAACGCGTAGAACGGGACCTCGAAGAGCTTGACGGCGACGACCTCCGCGACGATCGCGCTCGACACGAGGATGGCGGCAAGGACCAGCAGGAGGCGCGTTTCGCGCGGCAGTTGCACGGGGACCTCGGGCCCGACGGCTATCGTGGCCGGCGGCGTCGAGAATGGTCGGCACGGGCGGTGACCGGTCGGCCGCCCCGGCGATAGCGGGCCGCATGGGTACGTTCCGCGTCGACAACGCCTACTACCATGCGGTCCGCGACCAAATTGTGCTGGCCGGCGCTATCGTCGAGCCCGTCGTCGACGTCGGGATGCTAGTCGATCTGCCGCGCCAGGAGGGCGCGCCGGGGCGGCTCCCCATCGCCGACATCACCTGGATTCAGTTTCAGGGGGGCGTGCCGGACAAGGTGGCCTTGTGCCTCGACTACCGGCACTTCGTCGAGGTCTTCGACTGGGACCCGTTCCAGTTGGAGGGGAGAACGGTGGAGGTCCGGACGGATTGAGGGCCCAACGTCAGGCCAACGTTGCCCTATTGGAGGGTCGCGCGGGCTACAAGCGGACATGGCGATGCGAATTCTGGTGGTCGAAGACGAAGAAGTCGTGCGGCGGACGATGGTGCGCGTGCTCGAACGACAAGGATGGGGCGTGGCGAACTGCGCGGGCGGGGAGGAGGCGCTGGAGCGGCTCGCCGCCGACGACATCGATCTCGTAATCGTCGACGTGACCTTGCCCGGCCTCGACGGGGTGGCGGTGGCGGATGCGGCGCGGGCGGCGGGATTTGCGGGTCGATTGATCATCGTGAGTGGGCGAGACCTCGACGATGGGCAGGCGCGGCGCGTGGCGGCTGCGCGCGGCGATTTTCTGCGCAAGCCGTTCGCCCCGCAACAACTGCTCGACGCCGTCCACGGAAGGGAGGTGTGATGCCGCGCGCCCTCGTCCTCGTCCTCGCCGCCTCGTGTGGGGTGCAGACGCCCCTCCCGGGCGAGCCGACCGTCGTGACCGACACGGACACACCGGGGGGGACTCCGGTGCCGTCGCCAACGGATTCTCCGCCTCCGACGGACCCTCTTCCGCCGACCATCCCGACGGACCTGACGACCGACCCGACGACCGACCCGGAGACCGGCGGAACGCCGCCCCCCACGGGGCCATCGCTCGTCGAGGCCGACCCCCTTCCGGCGCCGGAATACCCCGACGTCATCGAAGTCGTGAGCGTCACCGTGAGAACGGCCGTCAACGCCAATTCGGACACGGACACCAACACGCTTTCGCTTTGCCTGAATCCGACGGCTTGTTTCGAATTGACGACGGTGGGCGTAGACCCCTTCGAGCTGGGTGCGATCGACGTCTTTACGTTCGAGGATGTCGGGTTGGCGCGCTCTGCGGTGGATCGTGTCGAGTTGCGCTCGGTCGACGGCACGGATCGGTGGGAGGCGTCGTGCCTGTCGGTGTTGTTCGACGGGGAGCGCATCCATCTTCGCGATGAAATGGAAGGCACTTATTTCGGGAACGAACCCGGCGAGTTGACCTCTTGGATCGACCCGGAAGGCTTGCACCTCGGTGGAGACACGTGTTGGCCGTCCCCGCTGACGCACGGTCCGGTCCGAGGCTTTTCCACGCCGACGTCGTTTTCCGCTTGGGTTCGGACGGACGGCGCCCGCGAAGTTGGTTTGCGGATGTCGGAGTCGGCCGATCCGGCCGACGGGCCGGTGGTGGCGTGGGCGCGACCGGACGGGGCGGGCGACGGCACGGCCACACTGAAGGTCGATTCGTTGTGGCCGGGCGTCGCGACGACCTGGTGGGTCGAAGTTGATGGCGTCCCGATGACGGAACCGGCGCTATTCCAGGCCCCGACCGACGACGTTGATGGTTTCAGGCTCGCGATGGGTTCTTGCTCCGACGAAGTCGAACAGCCGGTTTTCGACGCGATCGAGGAATTGTCCCCTGCCGCCTTCTTCTTCTTGGGCGACAATCACTACGCAAACAGCAACGTGCTCGACACGCTTCGCTGGTATTATCGGTGGTCGATCGAGCGCCCGGACCGCGGCCGTATGATGGGTGCGATTGAAACGTTGGCCATTTGGGACGACCACGACTACGTCGGAAATGACGCCGACGCCTTCGATCCGGGTGGCGACGTCGCGCTCCGTGCGTTCAAAGAGTTTTGGCCGAACCCTGGTTTTGGAATTGGGGACGCCGGCGGTCTCCAGGGCGTCTATTTCGAGACGCGGCGGGGTGAGGTGGCCCTGTTTGGTGTGGACGACCGGACCTACCGCGGAACCGATGGCATGTTGGGGACGGTCCAAGAGGACTGGCTCGTGGAGCGCGTGCTGGCCTCGGATGCCACGTTCAAAGTCATTGCGTCGGGCAGCCAGTGGACGGCGGAGGCCTCCGGTGACGCCTTTGCGGACTTTCCGGTGGAACGCGCGCGGCTGTTTGGTCGCCTTTCGGGCGTGACGGGCCTCGTGTTGCTGTCTGGCGACATCCATCGCAGCGAATTGCGGATGATGGCGGACCCTGGCGTAGGCTACGATATTCCGGAACTGACGGCGTCTCCGTTGGCCAACAGCCGGTCCACCTGTCCAGGGCCGACGAGCGAAGTCGTCGCCTGCTACGACGACACAAATGCCTTCCTCGTTGCCGATTTCGACTTGGTAGGCCTCGACCCGACGCTGACGGCGACGATTCGGGATGAGGCGGGCTTGGTGGTCGCGTCGATGGTCGTGGCGTCGTCGGAACTCATGCCCTGATTCGGGTCGCCCAGGTCGTGAAACCGGCAAGCCAAGCCTGCAGGAAGGACAAGGTGCGTTCGTCGGTGAGTTCGCCGTCGGTGAAGCGGGTCGAGGAATTGCCAACGAGGACTTCGTTCGCCGGGTAGACGGGGGCGTTGACGGACGCGAGCACAGCGCGCAGCTGCTGTTGGGCGCGGGCTCCGCCGACCGCGCTTGGCGAGGCACTGAGGAGGCCGCAGGGCTTTCCCGACAGCACGGATTGGAAGGCGGGCCGACTGAGCTGGTCGAGGAGGTTCTTCAGGCCGCCCGGGACGCCGTGGTTGTACTCAGGCGTGGCGATGATGAGGGCGTCGGCCGCGCGGACTTCCTCACGGACGGCGAGAACGGCCGGTGGACTCTCGTGGTCCTCGTCGTAGAGCGGAACGTCGCGCCACGGGAGGATGGAGAAGGTGGGGCCTTCCGGCAGGTGGGCGCGGGTGGCGCGCAGAAGGGCAGTGTTCGTGGAGGCGGCGCGGAGGCTACCTGAGATCCCGAGGATGTGCATGGGGTTGGGGTATCGCAAAAAGGGGGCCGTTTGGGAGGGCCGCGCGGTGTCCGCGGCGGTCGTGGCGACCAGGCGCTACGGTGTTATGGGCACGAGAGGCAACATGTTCGCTTTCCCCAAAGGTCCCTTGGTCGTTTCTCGCGCGGCGATTGTCGCTGCGGCCGTCGGTTGCGTGGACGACGAAACCCCGGTTTCCACGGACACGGACACCACGACGGACTCGACGTCCTATGTCGGCACCCAACCGTCCGAACCTGGCACCACGACGGGGTACATCGGAACGCCACCGGGAACCACGACCTACGTAGGTACCCAACCCAGCGACACCGGCCACACGGGGACGACAGGGACCGGCACGACGGACACGGTCCACATCCCGCCGCACCCGCCGCCGACACCCTGATTGTCAGCGGACCCGAACGCTGACCTGACACTGAGCCACGAAGCCGGGTGTTGGGTCGTCGATCAAATCGTGATGGGGAGCCGGGAGGCCGCGGTCGTGGCGACCCTTGTCGAACAGGGCGTCGAACCGAAGCTCGCCGCGCGCGAGGTCGCGGCGTTGGCGCGTTCGCCGGCCGTCGCTGTGGCCAAGGCCTATGCCGAGCGTGTGCGCCGATACGAGTTGGCCGTGCGCCTCCGCGAGGAGCACTCTCGGCTTCTGCCGTTGGTCGATCGTGTCGACGGGCCGCTGACGCTGGAACAACTTCGTCGCGCCGTCGCTCTGGCCCGCCCCTTTTTGATTCCAGGATTTGCGTCGTCCTGGCCTAGCGCGTCGTGGACTTGGCCGGAATTGCGAGCCCGATTTGGGGACGGGGACGTCGAGGTATCTGCGGGTCGGGACGGCCATGAACGGCCAGACGTCCGCTACCAGGACACGGCTGTCAGGATGCGCTTCGACGCCTTCCTCGACAAGGTCGTGGCCGACGGCTCCAGCAACGACGTCTACCTTGTCGCGCACAATCGGGCGCTTGCGGAGCCGTTGCTCGCGCCCTTGTTGGGCGACCTGCGGTTTCCGGAGGTACCGGGCGTCGAACGGAATCTCCACCTTTGGTTGGGACCGCGGGGGACGGTGACGCCGCTGCACCACGACCGCGTGGACATTCTGTTCGTGCAGATTCTCGGGCGAAAGCGTTTTCACGTCGTCGATGGGATGAATCGGCGACTTCTCAAGGACTGTCTGACCTATTGGGTGGACCACGACCTTGGAAATCCGCCTGATGACGTGCCCGTCACCACATTCGAGGTCGGGCCGGGAGACGCGCTGTTCCTGCCCTGCGGGACGTGGCACCAGGTGACATCGCTCGATCCTGCCCTCTCCATCAGCACTACGAGTCTTGGCACACCCAACGAGTTTGGTTGGTATGAGCCCGGCGGAACCAGCAGTGGACCACCTCCGAAAGTGACGCGGCCAGCCTGAGGGGCTGCCGTGCCGCGGGGCCCAGGCGTGGTTTGGTAAGGAAACGAGGGGTAATTGCTGGACGCGGTTCGCGGGCTCGGCGCTGACGACGACGTCGAGCCGATACCTTTCAACGGGTTGGCTGGTGGCGAATGGCAGGGGTACGTCATTGTCGACGGCGAGTGTGGCGGGTATCGTCGAGTTTCTGACCTGGGGAGAGCGACATGGCCATCGTGAATTACGGTCCGACGGTGGCGCCAGAGGACGACGTGGCCACTGATCCCACGTCTTCGGAGCATGGATGAGAATGAACGGTCCCGTCGACGGTCGTTGGCATTCGAGGGGGCGAGCCAGGGCGCGCCCCGCTCCAGGATGGGCTCGAGCCCTCGCTGTAGCTCTCGGCGCACTCGTGCCGACTTCCTCATCTCCTGCAAGCCCGACCGAGGCCCCCGAGGGCTGGGTCGACACGAGCCGCTTCCCAGCGGGCAAGCCGTTGGTACGAGCCTGGGTCGAGCGCCCACCTTGGCCGGGTTTGGTGAGTTGTTCGTCGTTTTGGCCCGTCTCTGCGTCGATTCCGACTCCGAGCGTCGCGCGCCGGGATGCGCGAGCGCGAGGAGAGCAGGTTCCTGCGGCGCTATTGGGCTGGCTCAGGGGTGGCTGGAAGGAGGGTTCGGAGATCAACGATCAGGTTGAGGCGTTGGTCGAGGACGAGACTCCCGGGTCTTGGGGCGATGCTGGCCGCGCAATCGGCGGTTGGGGGCGACGTTGGTCCTCGCCCGAGGCGGATCGCACGGGCCCTGCGAAGGAAGTGTCGGCATTCGTGTCCAAGAATCCCGACCATCCCTTGGCACCCTTCTACGCAAGCCTGTTTCTCGACGCTGCGCCTGAAATGGAAAAGAGCGGTTTGCGGGTAGCTTGGATGGGAAGCTCACAACCCGGGATTCGGAGTGTGGCGTGGCGGGCGGAATTATGCGCGGGGCATGCGCCGCCTGTTGGCGCCGACCTTGGCGCGATGGCCGAGGCCGTTCCCGACGACGTCCCAAACAGGTTGTGGGTTGGATGGGCGAAATGGGAAGCTGGGGATCCGACCGCGCGAAGCGCCTTCCTTGAGGCCGATCGTGCATTGGTGACGGTCTGGCCTACCTGTGGTTCGAAATTGGGCCCCCTCGTGGGGCAAGATGGCCGAACCGAAGTTTCGGGCTCCAAGGGGGGGACTGTGAGACCGTTGCGAACTACCTCTCTGCGGCGCTGAGGTTCTTCGAGATCACGCCGAGTGTCGAACCGTGGCGGCAGGGCGTACAGGCGGTGGTCGCTTCCTGTGGTGACCCGCCAGGTGGGGCCACTGTAGGGTTTGGCCGCGAGGCGGGCCGCTGGTCGCCACCTCGGAGCGAGAGCCCGTTCGCCACTTGCTTCCTGGCAGGTGTCCAGGACCTACCGCTGCCGTCCGATGTCAATGTCATCGTTCATGGCAGCGCGGAGACCGTGGTCCGCTGATCGCCATCACCCGGAGCCTGGGCGGAGCAGTCGGCCGCCAAGCACCGTCTTGCTTCGCCCGCGGGGTCGTTGGACCCGACCCGCTCGCTAGTGAATCGCTCGGCCGTCGAGGAACCACCGACCGGCGCCGAATCGGCTGCGATGCAGGTGGTACCAGCTCCGCCAGGCCTTGAGATGGGCTTGTTGGACGCGCCACGGCCCGTCGGCGTCGAATGGGAGGTTCTGGCCCGATTGGATGACGAGTTCGTCGTAGGACGAGCGCCGCACCCAGGCGTCGTCGTCCTGGAGCCGGTCGATGAGGAGGCCAAGCTCGAAGACGCGACCGTCGCGGTGGCGAATGCCCGGGCTGAAGCGTTCCACGTGGCCGCGCCACCAGGCCCGCCAGCGGTTGCGGAAACCGGACTCCTCGAGGTCTTCGGAGTGCCCGGTCAGGATCGTGAGGGCGGCGCCACAGACGGCGACGGTGTCGCGGTCGCGCGATTCGAGGGCGTCGAGGAGGGCGTCGACTGCACGTGGATCGCCAAGAAGGCCAAGGCCGTGCAAGGCGCCGATGGCACGAGCGTCGCCAGAGTTGGCGACGGTACGAAGCAGGGGCAAGTACTCCGGACCGCCGAACCGTCCGACGATTTCGCCGGGGTGGGTTCCGCCCCCCTCCGTCCGGCCCTCCGCAAGTGCCCGGGCATGGAAGTCGACGCCAAGGCGGTCGCCAAGCAACAGAAGCGCGATGGCGGCGGCCTCGGACAGGCGATGGTCGTCGAGGGCGCTCGCCACGGCGCCGATGGCGCTGCGGTCGCCGATCCGGCCGAGCGCCACGATCGCGGCCTTGCGCCAAACGATGGAACCTCGGCCGACGGCCAGGGCCACGAGCGGCCGTATGCCGGCCGCTTCGCGGCGCAGTCCGATGAGTTCGGCGGCCAGCGCTACGGCGTGTGGCGGTTGGGTGCCAGGCGACTCGATCGTCCCCAACAAGCCGTCGACCAGGGCGGCGTTGGGGGAGCGCGCGATGGCCGCCTGCAGCGCCTGGGTCGCGGGGCCGTCCGTCGACTGGCCGAGCAGGTGGTTGCGCAGCAGGTCCGCGGCCTCGAAGGAGCGGTGGCCAGCAAGCAGGTCGACGCCGGCGATGTAGCGAAGGACGGGCGGGTCCGTGATGCGCCCGCGCCCCTGGGTGCTGGCGGCTGCGCCCTCCTTGAGGACCTGCGACAGCCTGGCCACGACGGGTTGCCCGGCCGTGGCGATGGCGAGCCGATGGGCGCCCAGTCGACGTTCGGGACGTTCGGCGTCGGACCGTTCAAAGGGGGCACGCGCTCGCTGGGCGTCGTGGCGGGCGCGCGCGTGGGCGGCCGAGCGCTCGAGGTGCCAGTCGAGGCTGAAGTCGGCGACGCCGGCGGTCGCGTCGACGGCGGCGACGCCCGTCGGCAGATCGGCCGCCAGGAAGCGCTCACGGGCGAGGCGCAAGGCCGGCCAGCCGTCCTGGCCCAACTCCTGATGCAGTTGGCCGAGGCGCAGCAGCGCCCATGCTTCGCGAACGGGAAGCTCGATGGAGGCGAATCCGGCGGCGGAGGCCCGGAGGAAGCGATCGGCGTCCGCGTGTTGGCCAACATCGCGCGCCAGGCTGCCAAGGCGCGTGACGATGCGCCACGCGAGTTCGGGGTCTGTGGCGCGGCTGACGACGGTGGGGTCGGTCGCCTCGGCGTTGGACGCGTCGCGAGCGCGCTCGACGAGGCGGCCCAAGGCACGATGCCAGGCCTCACGGGCGCCGTTGAGGTCGCCGTTGGCGCGCGCGAGGTCGCCTTCGCTGAGCTCGGTGAGGGCGGTCAGGGCGCCCATCGACAGGCGACGGGCCATCGGGGCGACGGCGGCGAGGCTCGTGGCCGCGTCGGTCAGTCGGCCGGCGCGCAGCGCGCGTTCGACGGTCAGGGCGCCGGCGCGAATGCGGTCCACTTCGTCCACGCCTGACGCGACGGCCTCCTCGACGATTTCTTCGGCCCAGGGTTCCTCGCGGGTGACGGCAATGTGGGCGAGCGTGAGCAGGGCAGGCCCGCGCAGGCCCGGAGGCCCCTCCCGCCGGATGCGCCGCAACGTGGCTTCGGCGTCGTCGTAGCGGCCGAGGCCGGCCTCCCACTGCGCCATTTCAAGCTGGGCGTCCCATGGGACGGTCCGGTGGCTGAAGGTGGCGCATCTCGCGGCGAGTTCGGCGAGGAGGTCGCGCGCCTCCGTTCGGCGGCCGCGGCGCAGCTTCGAGCGGGCGGCAGCGGTCGCCACCGCGATCGTGAGGTCGACTTCCGGGCGGCTGCCGGCGTCGGCCACCTGTTGGCCCATGAAGCGCGTGAGCTCGCCTTCCAAGGCCTCGGCCTCTGGCATCGCGGCTACGATAGAGCGGACGATGCTCGCGTCGACGCAGGGGTGTCCCGGCCAGGGCAGGGGCAGCGACGTGCGACCGAGGGCAGTCAGCCAAGCGCGTCGGGCGCCGGTCCGGTCGTGGATGGTCAGCGCGTCGCCGAGCAGCTGCCAGGCCCGGGCATGCGACGGGTCTGCGGCCGTTGCGCGCAAGAGGGCGGCCTCAGCTTCGTCTGGGCGGCCGGCGGCGAGGGCGAGTTCGCCGACGCGTGCGAGCACGTAGGGGTCGTCGGGATCGGTGGCCTGGCGAACGGCGTCGATCTCCTCGGGTCGCTGGGCCCGCGCCTCGACAAGGGCAATCGTCGAGGCGAGCCATCCCGTGAGCGTCCGGTGATGGGGCGTGAAGCTTCCGTCGTCCCATTGGCCCCACGCCACGTCGCCGTCGGCACGCCGGGCCCAGGCCCAGATTTGGTCGCCGGGACCGTCGGCGAACAGCGTGACCATCGGGCTTCGGTCCGACGCCGCGGCCAGTTCGTTGGTGGAGCGGAGGCGGAGTTGGCCGCGGAACAGGCGCGCGCCGTTGTGCGTCGCAAGCAGGGTCCGCAGGTCGTCCGGCAGCGGATGGCCGAGATGTTGGGCCACGGCGTCGAGCGCGTCGGGCGCGGCGGCGACCCCAAATCCGTGCACGTCGCGGCGGTAGCGCGCGATCGCGCGTTCTAGGGGCTCGAGCACGTCGGGCATGGCCGACCCCCTACCCCGTCACCGCGACGGCCGTTTCAGCCGACCGTGACCTCGCTTGGCGACCAGACGCCTTCGGGGAGGGTCGGGGCTTCCGCACGACGCAGGTTGCGCACGGCGGCGACCCAACGCCCCCAGGCGGCGAGATTGGCCTCGGCCTCGGCGCGACGCCAGGGAAGTGCCGCGAGGCCGACGCCAGCCGACGCGAGCAGGGACCACACGAGCCAGGTGTCCTGGAGGAGGGCGCTCATCGTGACCATGGGTTCTCCGGGTGGGCGCATCCGCGCTGGGGTCACAGTAACTGAACGTCTGTACGGGTGTCAAGCGTTCAGTTACCTAGCCTTGCCGCGGTGCCTCCAACCGGTCACAGCGTCACCTGGCATACGACCAAAAAATGTCCGCCTCCGGTTCGGGGGCGTCGGAATTTGAATGAACAAGGGACAGAAGCTCGTCAGCATGCTCGAACTCATGATGCGTCGCGGGGGTGTGCGCGCCTCCGAGCTCGTCGATCGCTTCGAGCTCGATGCGCGATCGCTGCGTCGGTACTTGGCCGACCTGCGGGAGCTGGAGGTGCCGGTCCGCGACGACGGGCGGGGAGACGATCGCGTGATCGCGATCGACGCGGTTTGGCGACGCACGGGCGTCCAACTCTCCTTGGCGGAGGTGTTGTCGCTACATTTCGGGCGCACCCTGTTCGACTTTCTCGAGGGCACGAGCTTCGCCGAGGACCTGTCGGGCGCCATCGAACGCTTGGAGCCAGCGATCTCACGCGCGCATCAGGACCTCGCGCGGCAGCTCGATACTCGCTTTCTGGCGGTGCGCGAGCCGGCCAAGGACTACCGAGGGACGGCGTCCGAATTGCTCGACGAGGTGATCACTGCCGTCGTCTACAACCACCCGATCGAGGCCCGTTACCGCAAGCCCGGCGGCGCGATGGAAACCCGCTACTTGCTGCATCCGTACACGCTCGCGACCTTCCGGCAGGGGTTGTACCTTTTCGCCCACGACGTCGAGAATGGCGCCGTCAAGACGTTCGCGTTGGAGCGCTTCACGGACGTCGTCCGCCGGTTGGGCGAGAAGTTCACGATGCCGGTGGGGTGGAAGCCGCAGGCCCACATCGCGCACGCGTTCGGCATCATCACGGGGACACCCGAAGCGATCGTGCTCGGCTTCAGCGAGGCCGTCACATCCGTCGTTCGCGAGCGCGTTTGGCACCCGACGCAGTCCTTCCGCACCTTGCCCGATGGGCGCCTCGAATTGCAGATGTCGGTGGCGATCACCGTGGAGCTCAAGAGATGGATCCTCGGCTTCGGGCCGGACGTCGAAGTGATCGGTCCGATCTCCCTTCGGGAGACGGTCGCGTCGTCGCTGGCGACGGCCTCGCGTCGCTACTCATGAGGCCCGCGGACCCCTACGCGTCGCCGCCGGTGCTCAGCGTCGGGCGCCTGCAGCGTGCCGACCTGCCCGCCACCGTGATCCAGGCGGGTGCCAAGACCTTGCTCCTCGAACTCGAGGCCGTGCGGCGCGGCGCGGATCTCGATGGTCTGCGCCGCGCTGCCGCCGCGATCGCCCTGCCGACGAACCGTTGGTCGGACCGGACGCGACCGCTTCCGCCCGTCGCCTGGCCCGAGTGGCGGCACCTCGTCGAAGTGGCGACCGACATGGCGCCGGAGATCGGCAACGAGGCTCCGGAGCGGCACCTTGGCCCGTGGGCCGCCGCGCTCGACGCCATCACGCACGCCGACGTGTTTGCGGTGTGCGTCGCTTCGGCTTGCCTTCTGCCCGACGTCGACCGCGGCACGCCCGCTGAGTGTTGGTCTGACGAGCGTCTCGACGTCCCCGAGCGACGTTCGGTTCTCGCGCTGCGGCGCTTGCCGTTGTCCATCTGGACCGTCGTGGATCGCGTCGATGGCGCCCTCGTGCTGAGCGATGGGGTGGGCCTCGCGCCTTGGGCCCAGCCGGCGGGCCCCGTCCGCGTCCATGGACCCGTCGCCCGCGTCGCGGGGCCCGGCGACACCGTGGTGGGGCGGGTGGGCGTCACGCCAGAAGGGCCGGCCATCACGACCGTGTTCGAGGTGCCTTGGCGGCCGCCGGCCAAGCGCATCGCGGCCTGGGTCGAGGCCGAGCTGACTGCAGCGCGCCTGCGTCGCCGTGGGCTGGGAATCGAGGCGATGTTGCTCGACGAGGGTGACCTGCTTTGCCGCCGGGTTCACGAGTGGGGTTGGTCGTGAATGGCCGCCCCGGCGTCGACCCTTACGGCCGACCCGACCTGTACGATCTCGAGTACGCCGACCTCGTAGAGGACCGCGCCTTCTACGTTTCGGCAGCGGTGGACACTGTCGGGCAGGTGTTGGAGTTGGGTGCGGGAACCGGACGGCTGACGATTCCGATCGCCGAGGCCGGCCAGCAGGTCGTGGCCGTCGAGCGTGCGGAGGCGATGAGGGAGCGCCTCGCGGTGCGCGCGCAGATGGCGGGCGTCGCCGATCGGATCGACATCGTCGACGGCGACTTTCGGAGCCTCCGCCTCGGTCGACGCTTCGCGAGCGTGCTGCTGCCGTTCAACGCCCTGCATCACTGCGCCGACGAAGACGACCTCGCAGGGCTGTTCGCCACCGTCGCTGCCCATTTGGAGCCCGGTGGTCGGTTCCTGTTCGACGCGTATTTGCCCGATTGGGAACTCTATGCGCGCGCGCCAGGCCGGTACGAACATCGGCTGTTGAAGGTGGGCGACGCGATGATGCCGTCGTGGGAGTCGTCGGAGTGGGACCCGGACACCTGGACCCACCATGTCTGGTACCACTTTGGTGAAGGTGCGCAGGGGACGTCGCTGCACCTCGTCCTGCACATGTACCCACTGGCGACCCTGCGCTCAGCGATGACCGACGCGGGCCTCACGCCGGAGTTCGACGCCGAGGACTTCGAGGGGACGCCGTTGACGCGTCGGTCCGTACGTTGGGTCGGTCGCTGGACGACTCAGAGGACGGAGCAGAAGTCTTCGTCGTAGTCAAAGCCCGCTTCGGCGGCCTTGTCTTCGCGGAGATCCTGTGCGCCCCACTTGTCCTGCTTGATCTTCTCGATCTCGAATTCGCCGCGGATGTAGAAGTGCGAGTTCGAGGTCGCACCGTCGACCAACAAGGTGAACGCGCCCTTGGCGGTACCACCTTCGGTGAGGTCGGAGTCGGCGGAGAAAACGACCGAGTTGTAGTGGGACTCGACCCAGGCATCGAGACCGGACGCTTGGGTGTCGACGCCGCGCCAGCTGTTGTCGTGGACGAGCGGCATCAGCGGCAGCGGACCGAAGGTCGGCTCGATGCGGCCGGCCTCCGCGTAGATGGCGTCCGAGGTCGTGCGTGCGTGATCCGCGAGCTCGGCCAACGTGTCGAACGCGAAGCCCTGACCGGTGCATTCCTGGTCCGTGCCGAGCACGCTGCCGTCGGCGGCGTCGCCCGGGTCGCAGTACCACAGGTCGGTGACCTGCACGGGCGCCAAGTAGGCGCTGTCGAGGTCGATGAAGTTGTAGGCGAAGGGCTCGCCAAGGCGGGCCTGGCGCGGGAAGAAGTCGTCTTCGGCGAACTTGCCTGCGGCGTACCCGGCCTGCCAGGTTTCCGGAAGGTACCAGTAGCAGTTGTCGGCGCTCTCGCAGGCCGGGTCCAGGGTGTTGAACTGGAACGTGCTTGCGTTGAGGTAGTAGAGCGTGCCGTCGGTGTAGGGCGCGTAGTGGCTGTAGGCGGTCGAGGCCTCGCTCTCGGGATCCGCGAGCTCGTCCTCGAGCTTGGCGAGGTCCTTCGACCACTCGGCGATCCAGTCCCCATCGTAGGGGGCGGCAGTCACGTCGCCAGTGGCGTCGTCGACGACGCAAGCGTTGGGCTGGAAGTCCGGATCGACGACGAGCGAGAAGCGGAAGTCGCCGCCGCCTGCGGGGCGGTGGTGGAAGGTGATCTGCAGGTCGCCTTCAGACGTGAGAATCGCTTCGCCGCGCCACGGATCGAGCTGCTCGTGCAGGACCCAGTACGGCGACTGGACGATCCACTCCTCGTGCTTCGGTGCGTCGAAGCCATAGACGCTGAGCTCCGGCCAATCGCGGCAGATGTCTAGGGCTTCGGCCTTCGTGCCGGCGCCGACGCGCAGGGGCGCCGAAGACTTCGAGAGCTTCTTGTGCTCCTGCTCGGAGAGGAGGAAGGTCTCTTCCAACTCGAGCAGCTCGCCCTTCTCGTTCCAGATGCGGCAGTCGATGGCGGCGAGGTCGGTGAATTTCTCTGGATCGATCGTCCCGCGCTTGAGCGAGATGCTGTTCACGTCGTCGATGAAGGCCCAGTACTCCCCACTGACCAGCGTCGCGTTGTTCGGCGTGCATGCAGCCAGTGCGAGGAAGGGGATGACGGCGGTGGCGCGATTCATGGCTCGGCTCCGGGTGCGGGCGTCCTGATCCAGGGGTGGTCCGCGGCCCGGCTCGGTTAACGACGCGCGCCTTCGCGGGCCACCGGCGGACCTACGCAGCGCGCCGGTCAAGGCGTGGCGGCGGTATCGGTGACCGCAGTGTCAAGCGGAAGACCGGTGTCGTAGGTCGTCGGCGCTGGCGCGTAGGGTGTCGAACTGTGGAAGATGGCCCCCGTCGCATCCGTCCACCACAAGTCGTCGGAGCCGTCGCCGGTGGCGTCGCCAACCGCCAAAGGCGGGATCGGTTCGGCATCGAGGGTCCAAAAGCGAGGCGGCGCCCAACCTTCGCCGGTCGACCGGAAGAGGGCGGTCACGGATCCCGTTCCCCTGGGCCCGGTGACGAGGGCGTCGAGGTGGCCATCCCGGTCGACGTCGACGATAGCCGGCGTTCCGCCTCCGGCGTACCGAGTGGTCGCTGTCGCTGTCCGGACCTCCGTGCGATCGACGAAGCCGGTGACGAGGGCCTGTTGGCCTGTTCCCCAGGTCCAAGACGTCATGCGGCAGGCCGCCTCGCTGCAGGTCTGAATCGTGGGACCGGAGCCGATGTCGGCGATGGCGAGGTCGACCGCGCTGGGTGCCGGCAGGCGCTCGCCGACGACCGCGAAGGACGCCGAAATGGAGGCGATTTCGCCATTCGCGAGAAGCGCCGCTTCGGCGCCGCCGCCAAGGGTTCCACAGGCGACGCGTGTGGCCTGGGTGGGGGCGTCACCGAGTTTGCGCGGCGCGGGTTGGAAGAGGTCGATCGAGCTGACTTCGCCGTCGGCGAGCACCCAAAGGGTGTCGCCGCACAAATCGTAGTCGAGGATGGGGCCCCCCTCTTCGCCGACCACGACGGAGCCGAGCACCGTCCCCGACTCCCGCCCGAAAGCGACGGCGCGGACGCGGGTGCCAAGCGCGTCGTCGACAAAGTGGACGACGTCGACCGTGGTCGGATCTCCGTCGACCTCATGAACGAGGAGCCCGTGGGGCAGGCCCACGCCGACGTGGCGGCTCTGAGGGGCGCCGGGCGCCCAGAAGGGGCCGATCAGGTCGGCGGGCACGCGACCGAGGCTCCATGTCCATAGGTCGGCACTCGCGACGAAGAGGTCGGGGACGGTGTCACCTTCGAACCAGAGGCCCGTCGTGAGCGGCCCGGACGATGGAAGCGTGCCGACATCAGAGGGATGGTAGGCGCCGTCGCCGACATCGACATCCTCGAACCAGAGGATCTCGAGCTGCCCGGATTCGTCGAGCACCCAAAGGTCGGTCGTGCCGTCTTGGTTGCCGTCTCCCCAGCCCGTCGTGGCCGCGACCTTGTCGGGGAGGCCGATCCGGAGGACGTCGCGATCCAACTCGTAGAGGGCCAGGTTGCGTTCGACGCCGGTGACGTAGGGCGCCAGCGCGACCATCTCGTCGGCGCCATCGCCGTTGAGGTCCCCTTGGATCTCGATCGTGACGTCGGCAGGCAGGTCGACGGCCGACGGGGTCGCGGGACCGATCGGGATCAGGGCGCCCGGTGCGCCTTCGATCCATCGCGACCAGGTGCCGTCCTGCAAGGCGACCGTGACTTGGACTTGGCCTTCCCCCGTGTTGTCGCCGGCGGCAAGATCCGAGGCCGGAGCCGGAAGGGTCCGGGGCTCGATCGCTGCGAAGGCGCCCAGGCCGTCGCCGTGCCAGACGTCGATCCACGACGTTCCGTCGGCGTGATTCCAGGCGATCGCGAGGTCGGGGAGGTTGTCGCCATCCAGGTCGGCGACGTCGGCACCGCCGACGGTCAGACCATCGCCGCTGAGCACGCCCATCCGAGCCATGCCGCCTTGGAGCCGCGCCTTGAGCAGGAAGACGTGGTCACTCGACCACGCGACGGCGTCGATGAAGCCGTCGACATCGATGTGCCGGGCGCGAAGGCCCTCGATCGTCGACGTCGGCGTCAACACCCGGTGCGCAGGGCGGCCATCGCGCGGTTGCCACCAGACGGCGGTACCGTCCGTGAGGGCTTCGGCCTCATCCAGGGACACGGTGCGGAAGGCCGGCGCGGCGGTCGCCGGGCCTGCGGCGCTGTTGAGGCCAAAAGCAAGAAAGGGGCCGGTCGTGGCGTGCAGCGCAACCTGTACGCCGCCCACGTCGATGACGGCGGTGCCCGGCGTCTCGCGAACGAGGTCGGCATGTCCGAGCGCGTCGAAGGCGACCTCGACCGGGCTGCCGTTGGCGATGATCGTCGCCGGGTCGCTGGCGACCGCCATGCCGTGTTCGTCGACGGCTCTGACCCAAGTCGTCAGCGGCGCGGGTCCGTCGTTCGGAACGACCTCGATTCCCACAGCGCTCACAGCGGTCACGAGCGTCGCAGGCGTCGAGGCCGGGGGGTCTTCGTTGGGCCCGCAACCCCACAGCAGCACCGCAATCATCGAGGACCCCGCTCAGGGCACGGCTAACGTGTGAACCGGGCCCGTCGGAGGCGTCGGCGGCTGCCCGCAGCGAAGCCGAGAAGGGGCAAGAATGCGGCCGAGGTCGAGGCCCCACAGGGTCCTGTTGCGGACGGGTCCGGTAGCAGCGCCCGACCGGCTCCGGTGGCGGGGTCCCAGGGGCTGCCGGGGGTGGTCGGGTGGGCCCAGGCCGACAACATTTCAGCGGCCTCGCGCGGCGTAGAGTCGGGGTAACGATCGAGGATCAAGGCGAGCATTCCTGCGACCGCGGGCGTGCTTGCGGATGTGCCGAAGAAGCCGCCGGACCCGTAGGCCGAGGCGTTGAGACCATCCGGGCCCGCGATGTCTGGCGTCTGGTGTCCGGCGTGATTGGGTCCCCACGACGAGTACGACTCGGGCGTTCCTTCGTCCCAACTCGTGACGCCGATGGCGGCGACGGCGTAGGTGAGGTCGATGCTGGCGGGGTCCGCGGTGGACGACGTCGCGCGCGGTGCGTCGAGGCGTTTGTCCCGGGTCAGCACGTCGACGGCCAGGTCGGTCGTACCTCCGTGGATGAGGTGGACTGACAATGTGTAGACGCCGTCTTCAGGAATGTCGGCTGTCAGGCGTTCCACGGGTTCGCACCCTTTTTCGTCGGGCGCCTGGCGGGTGTCGGCGTAGGCAATTTCGACGTCGCCGGAGGTCAACGCGAGCGCCAAGTCCGTGTCGCCGCAGCGAAGAAACTGATTCCAGCTCAGGTAGATGGTCGCCGTCCCCGCTTCGAGCGCAAGCGTGAGGCCGTTGCCGCCGCCAAGGTCATGGCGGCCGTCGGCGTCCCCGTCCCGCCAGGGTCCCGACCAGTGGTTGCGCGCGTTGTTGCCCGCCGAGCTGACGAGCAGTCCGTCGTTGGCTTCGAGCTTGAGAATCGGGGCGTGAAAGGGCCCGGTGCCGTCGTAGAAAGACGTGTTGTAGAACGACATCGACATCGAGATCAGGTCGACGCCGTCGCGGATTGCCCAGTCGATGGCGTTCTCGAAGACGGTGTGACCGGTGACGCGTACGAGGTGGATGTCAGCGTCGGGCGCGATGTCGCGGATGACTTCGGCACATGCCCAGCCATGGGCGCCGCGATCGATGTCGTAGCGGGGCGACAGCGGGTCAAAGGCCAGTTCGCAGGAGGGTGCATTGGCGCAGTCGTGGGTGGCCGTTGCGGCCACTTCGCCCTCTTCGGACGCCGAGGCGTCCCAACCCACGTCGAAGATGGCGATCTTGACGCCCGCACCCGTAAAACCAGCGTCGTTCCAGGCTTCGGCCCCGACAACCGTAGTGACCTCGGTGCCGGGCGCGAACGTGTCGACTTCGGGCCACGGCTCGTGTCGCCAAGGTGTGCCTTCGGAGGGGGGCGCCATGAGGACGCTGCCGGTCGACGAGCGGACGATGGCGTCGGGGTGATCGGGGTCGTCGACCCGAATCAGAGCGGCGGCGACGAGGGCGGGGTCGGGCACATCCCAGGTTAGCCGGGGCGGGTCGCGGTCGCGAATGCAACAACTTCGCGGCCGGACACGAACCACACGGGGAGGTCGGATGGGACTCTGGGATGCCCTCAAGCCGCACGCAGCGGCGCAATTCCTCGAGGTGATCGAGTGGGTCGACGACCGGCATGACACCGTGCTCTGGCGCTTCCCCGTGATGGGCCGGGCGATCACGAGTGGCAGCCGGTTGGTCGTCCGTGAGGGTCAGGCGGCGATCTTCGTCAACGAGGGGCGCCTGTCGGAGGTCTTTGGCCCCGGCGCGTACGACCTGTCGACGCCGAACACGCCGATCTTGTCGTTCTTTTCGACGATCGCATACCAACTCGAGTACCCCTACAAGGGCGACGTTCTCTTCGTTTCGACGACGCAGTTCATCGACAACCCTTGGGGCACGCCGAACCCGATTCTGCTGCGCGATCCGGAGTTCGGACCTGTACGGCTGCGCGGCTTCGGCAGCTTTGCGTTCCGGGTCACGGACCCGGCGGTGTTCCTGCGCCAGCTCGCCGGAACGGACGGCCAATTCGACAAGGACGAGGTCACGGGCCAGCTCAAGCGCCGCCTCGTCGCTGCCCTGGCGGACGCGCTTGGCGAATCCGGCATCGGCGTGCTCGACCTGGCGTCGCGCACGCTGGAGCTCGGAGACGGCCTGCGCGATCGGATCAACCCGTCGTTCCAGTCTGCCTACGGCGTGACCCTGACGGACTTCGCCATCCAGAACCTGACGTTGCCGGAGGAGGTCGAAAAGGCACTCGATACCCGGACCAAGATGGGGGTCTTGGGCAACCTCGACCAGTACACGAAGATGAAGGCCGCTGAAGCCATCGGCGTCGCCGCCGCCAACCCTGGCATCGGGGGCGTCGGTGCCGGTCTTGGCGTGGGGATGGGGCTCGGCCAGCAGCTTGGGGCCGCCGTCGCCGGAGCCATGGTGCCGTCGGCGCCACCGGCGGTGCCGCCACCGCTGCCGTCGACGACCCTTCATTACGCGGGACCGTCGGGCCAGGCCCAGCTGGAGCCCGCGGCGATCGCTCAACGCGTCGCTGCGGATCGCGCCGGCCGTCATCTCCTTTGGATGCCCGGCTGGCCGGCCTGGAAGGCGTGGAGTGAGGTGCCAGAGGTGGCCCACCTGGTTCCGCCGGCCCCGCCGCCGTTGCCGTGATCTGGCCTTTCCTCCTCGGCTGCGGAGCCCCGCCGCCGGCGGCATTCGGTGACTGTGACGGCGCTTGCCTGGTCGTGGATTTCGACTCCGGCGTCGCGGAATGGCGTTTCGAGGGCGAGGTGCGCACGCGGCTCCATGCCTCCGGATTCCAGGTAGGGACGGGCGCGCCGCAGGAGGCGTCGTTCGACACCTGGTGGACGCAGCCCTTCTGGCGGGAAGGCCGAGGGCCGTTCGTTCCGGAGGATGGTGGATTCCGGGTGGCCGCTGGCGACGGCTGGATTCACGTGGCCCCGTTGGCAAGCGCCGGAGATGGCCAGGGCCTGAGGCTGACGGCGACGGGCATCCCGGACGCGGGATTCTGGCGCGTTGAGGCCGAGGCCGGCGAAGGCGAGGCGTTCTACGGGCTGGGCGAGACCTTCGACCGCGTCGAGCAGCGCGGCGTGCGGCGGGCATTGCAGCTCGAAATCGACGCGACCCTCGAGTCCTTCACCAACGAAGCTCACGTCCCGGTTCCGTTGCTCATCGGAACGGAGGGCTGGGGCCTGTTTGCTGCGTCGAGACATCCCATCGTGGCCGACGTCGCGGCGAGCGAGGACGACCGCGTCGCATTCGAAGTGGGGACCGGACGCGCCTTCGACGAGGGCCTCGACATCCACTTGTTCGCCAGCGCCCATCCCGCCGACGTGACCTCCGTCTATTGGGAGCTGACGGGGCTGCCCGGGCTGCCTCCGGAGTTTGCCCACGGGCCGTTGATCTGGCGCGACGAAAATGTCGACCAGGACCAGTTTGAGGCTGATCTCCAGACGATTCGCGACCTCGACCTCGCGACCTCGGGCGTCTGGATCGATCGCCCCTACGCGAGTGGCGTCAACACCTTCGACTTCGACCCCGTCGCCTTTCCTGACCCCACGGGCATGATGGCCCACGCGTCGAATCTGGGGTTTCCGGTGGCCCTATGGCACACGCCCTACGTGGACCCCCAGGATGCCGGGGAACGGCACGCGGAGGCCGAGGCTGCGGGCTGGTTCCCGCCCGTGGTGCCGCCCTTTGTTCTCAACGATTGGAGCCACCCCATCGATTTCACGAATCCTGCGGCACAGGACGGATGGCGGGCCTGGTTGGCGGAGACCTACGGCGCGCTCGGCATTGCAGGGTACAAGCTCGACTATGGGGAGGACATCGCGCTTGGCATCAACGGCCTGCGCGTCCCGTGGGCGTTCTCGGACGGCTCTGACGAGTCGACGATGCACAAGCTCTACCCCTTGCTTTACCATGCCCCCTACGCAGACTCCGTCCCTGGCGGGGCCTTCCTGTTGTGCCGGGCGTCGACGTGGGGTGGGCAGACGTTGGCGCCGGTGATTTGGCCCGGGGACCTCGATGCCGACATGTCGCGGATGGGAGATCCCAAAGGCGACACGGGCGCCGTCGGAGGCCTGCCGGCGGCCGTAGCGGGTGGCCTCTCGCTCGCTGCAAGTGGCTTTCCCTACTACGCGTCGGACACGGGCGGGTACCGCGATGCGCCGGCCAACGACGAGGCCTTCGTTCGCTGGTTTGGCGCGAGCACCTGGATGCCCTTCATGCAGGTGGGCAATGGGGCGTCAACCTTGCCCTGGGAGGGGTCGGCCGACGTGCTCGACCTCTACCGCGACGCCGCCCGCACCCACCTCCGGCTCTTCCCCTACTTCCGAGCGCTGACCGTCCAAGCGGCGGCGGGTGGCCGTCCTCCCATGGTTGCCCTTGGCCTCGCCCACCCCGAATTGGGGGTCCACCCGTCGGATGTCTGGCTGCTTGGACCCGCGGTGCTCGTCGCTCCGGTGGTCGATGCTGGCCTGACCACCCGCGCGATCGACCTGCCGGACGGCGAATGGTGGCCGTGGGCCGGCGGGCCTTCGGTCCGCGGTTCGGTCGTCGTCGATGCGCCCCTCGGCGCCGTTCCCGTATTTGTTGGACCGGGCGCGATCGTGCCGATGCTGCGCGACACCATCGACGGCATCGTGGCTACGTCAGACCTGTCGATCGACACGCTGGCAAGCGACCCCGGTCCCCTGACCGTCCGCATCGTCCCCAAGGACGGGGCGTCGTTCACGGCCGCGGACGGTACGGCTTGGAGCGTCGAAGACGACGGCGTCGACGTGCGGATTGCCCTGACGCCGGGCACGACGTGGCAAGGCGACGGCGTCATCGAATTGGTGGGCGTGTCCGCGTCGGTCGTCGCCATCGATGGCGTCGGACTCGTTGCGGGTGACGGGGGGGCCGAGGGATTCCGCGCCGACCCCTGGCTCACGGCCATCGCAGTGCCGCCAGGAGCGGCTTCGGTGGTGGTGACGCGGTAGCGGGCGGCGTGCACATCTTGCTGCTTTCGGACAAGTTTCACCCCGAGGTCGCGGCCCCAAGCATCCGGGGACTCGAACACGCCGCGGCGTGGGTGCGAGCCGGGCATCAGGTGACGGTCGTGACGAGCGCGCCGAACCACCCGCGGGGCCGCGTGTTCCCCGGGTACCGAAACGCCCCTTGGGTGGAGGAGTGGATCGAAGGCGTCCTCGTGCTTCGCGTGTGGAGCTTCGTCGCCCCGAACACCGGTCGGGTCCGCCGCAGCCTCGACTACCTTTCGCTTGCAGGCTCGGGGACGGCGTGGTTTTGGCGCTATGCGCCATTCGACGTCATCCTGGCCACGAGTCCGCCGCTCGTGACCGCCATGCAAGGTTGGGCGCTGGCCCGACTGCGCGACCGGCCTTGGGTGTTCGAGGTCCGCGACCTGTGGCCGGCGTCCATTCCGGCGGTGGGCGTCGGCATGGGGACCCGGACGTTGGCGGCCCTCGAACGGTTCGAATTGGGCCTCTACGCGCGCGCCGACGCGATCGTCGTCGTCACCGAGGCGTTTCGCGAGGACCTCGTCCGACGCGGAGTCCCCGACGACAAGATTCACCTCGTCCGCAACGGCGTCGACTGCGACCGATTCGCGCCTCGACCAAAGACGTCGCGCGCCGCGTTGGGCATCGCCGAGGACACATTCTTGGTCGGCTACATCGGGACGATGGGGATGGCCCATGGTCTGTCCAATGTGCTCGAAGCGGCTCGTCGAACGCCGGAAATCACGTGGCTACTCATGGGGGACGGCGCGGAGGCCGCCGACATCACGGCCCGGGCGGCGAGCCTGCCCAACGTTGTGATTCGGCCGCCCATCCCCCACGCCGACGTGCCGGCCGTCACGGCTTGTCTCGACGTCAGCCTGGTCCATCTCCGACCGTCCTCCGTGTTCGAGACCGTGATTCCGTCGAAGATCTTCGAGTCGATGGCCATGGGCATTCCGATGTTGGCGGCCATCCAGGGCGAAGGTGCACAACTCGTGTTGCGCGCTCGGGCGGGGCGCATTGTTCCGCCGGGGGACCCCGACGCGCTTGCCGCCGGCGCGCGGGCCCTGCGCGACGACAAGCGTGCCTACCGGGCGATGGCGAAGGCAGGGCCTCGGGAGGCGCGCGCACACTACGACCGCAGCCGCACGGCCGCCGCGTTGCTCGATGTCCTGGAGGCGACGGCCCGGAAGGGACTCCGATGAGCTTCGCCGAACGGCGCCGTCACCTGCCCAGGCTTGGCATGGGCGTCTCCACGGAGTTCGGTGCCCACGAGGTGAGCGGGGGCCTTGACCCGTTCGAGATGCGGGCGTGGCCCGGCCACGCCGAGTTCCTCGAGGTCGGTGTCGAGGTCGCCCGCGGGCTCGACGGCACCGCGCGCAGCTGGGCCGCCAAGGGACTTCCAACGACGCTCCACTTCCTCGACCTGAACCTCGACGACCCCGACGATTTCGACGCCGAATGGGTGGAAGGCTTCTTGGCCGTCCGGGACGTCCTCCGACCGGCGTGGATTTGTGGCGACGCCGGCAGTTGGCACTTCGGCCGCCGAGCGCCGGGCCAACTCCACCTTCTGCCGCCGATTCTGTGCGCGGACGCCGTGGCGCCAATGGCCGATGGTATCGCGCGCCTCCGCGAACTCTCGGGTCTGGAGGTCCTTCCCGAGAACCCTCCGGGCGTCGCGTTCCTCGGCGACCTGCACCTGCTCGACTTCTTCTCGAGGGTCGCGGACGCGGGGGACACGGGCCTGCTCGTCGACGTCGCCCATCTCGCGATCTACCAGCGGCAAACGGGTCGGAAGGCGACCGACGGCCTCGACGGCTTCGACTTCGACCGCGTCATCGAGCTCCATGTCGCCGGGGGTACTGAGCGCCTCACCGACGGCTTTGCGTGGGTGGACGACGACCACGGCCCCGAGCTGCTGCCAGAGACCTGGACGCTGTTCGAGACCTTCCTCGCGCGCTGCCGCAACCTCCGCGCGGTCGTCTTCGAGTGCGAGCGGAACGCGCTGGCCGACGTGGCGCCCGCGGCCGACCGGATCCGGGCCGCGTGGGACGCTCGATGACGGTCCGCGTCGTCGCTGCCACCTGGCATCGGATGATCGTCGACGAGGCCTTCGCGGCGCAGGTCTGGAGGGACCCTGGCGCCGCCCTGGCCGGCCGCGACTTGACGGCGAAGGAGCGGGGATGGCTCGCCGGCCTCGACCCACGCGCCGTTGCACTGGAAGGCGGTCGCGCGACGAACCTGCTCGCAGCGCTGATTCCGGCGTTCCCGGTCTCTGCGGTGTGGCTTGTTGGGGTCGACCTGCGGCGCTTTCTGTCGTCGGCCGAAATGGAATGCGTCGTCGAGGGTCGAGGTGTTGCCGCCGACGAATTTGGACGGTGGTTGTCGGCGCGGGCCTCGGCGTCTGCGGACCCGCGTGCCGCCGCGGTCGTGAAAATCGAGACGGCCTCCCTGGAGGCTCAGCGCCTCCGCCCCGGGAATGGAGGCTCGGGGTTGGCCCTGTCGCGCGCATGTGTGCTTTTGGACCTGCCGGTAGGCGCGGTGGCTGCCTGGCAGGAACTCGCGACCTGGGTGGGAGATCCGGTCGAGGCGCTGCGCCACCCCGAGCGACGCCCACCCGCGTGTGCTGGGCTTGGGCCGGGGCTGGAGACGGCTGCCGTCGTGGGCCGGCCGAACGGCGCCACTGTCGAGGTGCTCGGCGACACGGTCGCCACGTGGTTGCGGTCGCTCGACGGTTCGGCGACACGGGCGGAACTTGTCGCTGGGCTCGCCCTCTACGACCTTTCCGAGCAGGAAGCCGCCGAAGTGCTCGACGATGCGCTCGCCGCAGGCTGGCTCCACGCTAGGGACGGAACGACTTAGATGCGAAGTGGAGGTCGGGTGTTGTCGTCGGCCCTGAAGCTGTCCACGTGGACATTCTTCTGTTGCTCGGTGTCCTTCAGCGGCGCCGCGGCGATCCTGCTCGTGTTGGGATCCTGGGACATTGCGGGCGTCGTCTTCAATTGGGCCCAACAATGCGCTCTGTTCACCGGCGCGACCTTCGGCTTTCAGACGATCATGGATATCGACCAGCGCCTGCAGCGGCTGGAAGATCGTGGCCCCCAGCGCGGACCGCCCCCGGTCTGATGCCCCTGCGCTCGGCTTCGACCCACCAGCTCGTGCCGGCGGCCAGCGCAACGGGCAGGAAGACGAAGTTGAATAACGGCACCCAGCAGAGCAGCACGGTGGCTGCGCCGAGCCAGAACAACTCGCGTTTGTGAGCCCAAACCGTGCGCCATTTGTCGAGGTAGCGGACGCGTCGGCGCGTCAGCGCAGGGTCGAGAAGTTCGCGGGCCGCGAACAAGGCCGTGCCGCCGAAGCCAAGGGTGATTTCGACGAGCCCGCCGACCACGGGGAGGAGTTGCAGCGGCAGGAGCACGAGTTGAAAGGTCAACCAAAGGGCGAACGACAGCGCCGTGTGGAGCGCGCTTCGGGCCAGGTCGCCGAGCCACAGGCCCCCGCGCCGGTCGAAGGGGTGACCGCTGAGGTCCTCCTCGTAGCGTTCGGTGAGACGGTCCCAGAACGGAGACGCGACGAGGCCAGAGGCCAGGTAGATCGCGAGGAAGAGCGCGAGGGCGAGCGCTATCGGCCAGGCGTAGGCGCCGATCGTCCCCAGCCAGCCCTCTGGCGGCTGGACACTGGCCAGGCGACCCCAACTGTAGCCGAGGGCCAACGCGAGCAAGGATGCGTTGACGGTCGCTGGCAGGGCCATCCAGATCGCGAGGTGGGGGCCGGTCGCGATGGCGCGGGCAGCACGGGGCAAGTGGCGCAAACTGTGCACGATCGCGACTATCGTCCTGCGTGGTGGAGACGGGGTAGGTCATCAACGACCCTTCTTGCGCTGCACGGGGGGAGGTGACCGTGGACGCGGACCTGGCCGACATCTACGACGAGCTTCGGCGCACCGCCCGCTCGCTCCTGCGCCGCGAGCGGGTCGACCACACGATGGAGAGTTGCGACCTCGTCCACGTCGCTTGGGGCCGACTGCTCGTCGGCGACCTCTCCGAGACGGCGCGCCAGGACCCCCGCCAGGTGCTTGCTGCGGCGGTCCTGCACATGCGTCGCGCGCTTGTCGATCACGCCCGACGGCGCCGCGCGGCCCGTCGGCCCGAAGGCCGTCGCCGCGTCGATCTGCTCGACGCGCCAGGGCTGTTCGATGAGGACCCGCAGGTGCTCGTCGACGTCGATCGGTTGCTCGATCGCCTCGCGGCGGGGGACCCGGCCGACCGAGTTCGCCACGGCGACCGGAGGGCGAATGTGGCCCGGTACGCCTTGTACGCCGGCCTGACCGAGGCGGAGATCGGTGAACTGCTCGACCTTCCCAAGAGCACCGTTGGCAACGACCTGCGCTTCGCGCGGGCATGGTTGGCGGCCCATCTCCACGAAGTGAAGCCGTGAGTCGGCAGTACGCCGACGAGTTGTTCGACGCGTTGATGGCCCTGCCCGAGGAGGCGCGGGAAGAAGAGTTGTCGCGCCGCTGTGGCGATGACCTGCCGTTGCGCGATGAGGTCGCAGCCCTGTTGAGGGCGGCCGATGAGGGCGCCCCGGAGCGCCGCCGTGGCGACCACCTCGATCGCTACCGCCTCGAAGGGAGGCTTGGCCGGGGCGCGAGCGGCGAAGTGTGGACGGCCTTCGACGAGCACCTGATGGCATTCACGGCGCTCAAGCTCTTCCACCGGCGCGACGCCGGGCTCGAGAGCGTGTTGCGCGAAGCGCGCGCGGCATCGGCCATCTTGAGCGATCATGTGGTGCGGATTCGGGCGGCTGGGCGCTTCGAGGACGGTACGCCCTACATCGAGATGCCGCTGTGTGCGGAGTCGTCGGTCGACGCCGACGGCCAGGAGTCGATGAAGGTCGGGCGGTCGCTCGCGGTTGAGGCGCCGACCGACCTCCCCGAAGCCGTCCGTTGGGTCGCCGAGATCGCGCGGGGTGTGGACGCCGCGCATCGCGTGGGCGTCGTCCATCGCGACATCAAACCGGCGAACGTCCTGCTGTTGCCGGTGAGCCGCCGCGCCCTCGTCGCCGACTTCGGCCTGTCGAGTCCGGTGTTGTACCCGCCGTCGGCGGGGCGGGCGCCCACATCGACGATGTCGCTGGCCTTGCCCGACCGCCGCGTGGTCGGAACGCCCTGCTACATGGCACCCGAGGTCGTCGACGGCCTTGGCGCCTCTCGCGCGAGCGACATCTACGCGTTGGGCGCGACGTTGATGGCGCTCGTGAGCGGCCGTCCGCCATACCTGGCCGAAGGGGAGAACGTCGACGCGACGACGGTGCTCGCGCGCGTGGCGGCGGGACCGCCCCCGCCCGTGCCCGCCCCCGCCCGGCTCCAGCGGGCGATGGCCAAGGCGATGGCGCGGCGCCCGCGCGACCGGTACCGCAGCGCGCTCGCCATGGCGGAAGACCTCGAGGCGTGGCTCAACGACTACCCGATGTCGACCGATGGCGGATCGCGGCTCATCGCCATGGGCCTGCGGCTGCGGCGCCACCGTACGTTGGTGGCGACGGCCGGCATTCTGTCAGCGTTGGTGCTCGCCTCGGGCGCCGCCCTGGTCCATATGGAAGGCGTACGCCGGGACATCGCCGCCGAAGCAGAACTGGCGATGGCGCGCAAGGCCGCCGCGGACCTTGAGGCCGAAGCGGCCTCCGAGCAAGCTCGGTCGAGCGCGGTGGGGGCCGACCGTGCCGCGTTGGGGGCGGCGATGGCTGCCCGGGGCGCCCAAGAGGCGGCGGCGTCCGCGGAGGACGCGCGAAAGGAGCTCGAGGCCCTGGCCGCCTGGACCGAGATCGAGGTCAGCGAGGCGACCCACCGCGTCGAAGAAGCGGTAGCGGGGCGGATCGACGCGGAACGACGCGCCGCGGAAGCGGAAATCTCCAGGGTCCGGGCGGACGAAGCCCGCGCAAGGTCGGAACTCGAGCGTATTGGCCTGCAGCGGCGCCTCGACAGCGTGATGGCGGACCTCGCCGCGGCGCGCGCGGACCTCGCAAGCGAACGGATTGCGCGGGAAGGGACCGAACGTCGGGTCACGGCGCTGGCAGCGGAACTGTCCGCGCTTCAAACCCACCTCAAGAATTTGGGTCAAGCGGCCGCTCCCGAATAGGGGCGGGCATGGCGATTGCCGTCACCCAGGTCGTGCCCCTCGGTTTCCCTTGGGTGACCGTCGACCCGTTTCTGTTCTGCGTCTACCACTTGGATGCCTACCCGGCGGGCAACGCGGATCAGGGGCCGGTGACGTCGTTGGCCGGCCGTTCGTTGGGCCACGACTTCACCGTCCGGGATGGGTTTCGGATGTACCACGGCGACCGCGTGCCGGGCTTTCCGCAACACCCGCACCGCGGGTTTGAAACCGTCACCGTCGTGCGGCGCGGCCTCGTCGACCACGCCGATTCGCTTGGGGCCACCGCTCGCTACGGGGCGGGTGACGTGCAGTGGCTGACGACAGGGGCCGGCATCCAACACGCCGAGATGTTCCCGTGCGTCCACACCGACCGCGCCAACCCGCTTGAGTTGTTCCAAATCTGGCTCAACCTGCCGGGCGCCGACAAGATGGTGGAGCCGCATTTCAAGATGCTGTGGGCCGACGATGTGCCCACCATCGAGCGGCGAGACGACCGCGGACGGATCACGAAGATCACGGTTGCGGCCGGGTCGTTGGACGGGCGCAGCCCCCCGTCTCCACCCCCGTCGAGTTGGGCGAGCCGGGAAACGAGCGACGTCGCCATTTGGACGCTGCAACTGCAGCCCGGCGCGCGCTTCGTGCTGCCTCCCGTTTCGGAGGGCGCGGAACGGGTGCTTTACTTCTTTGATGGCGACCAGGTCGCTGTCGGCGACCACGTCCAACGAACCCATGGCGCCATGGCGTTGGCGCGGGAAATCTCCATTCCCGTCGTCGCTGGCGACGCCCCTTGCCAAATGCTGCTGTTGCAGGGTCGCCCCATCGGGGAGCCCGTGGCCCAGCGCGGGCCGTTCGTCATGTCGACGGAAACGGAATTGGCGCAGGCGTTCGCCGACTACCGCCGCACCCAGTTCGGGGGCTGGCCGTGGCCCGGCGCAGACCCTGTCCACGCGAGGTCTGAGGGTCGGTTTGCGCGTCGCCCCGACGGCAAGATCGAGCGCCCGACCTCCTAGGCGCGTCTGCACAAAGCCGGGCCCGCGAGGGTCCCCTGGACCCAGCTACCACCAACGTCGGGCGAGGTCGCGCGAACTCCACCATGCGGCGGCGCGGGTGGCCAACTGTGGCGCCACGCGGCGAGCAAGGTCGATGATGTGAGCCTCCGGCGTGACCAGCACGCGTTCGCGTCGGTGCTGGATCGCGCGGACGACGGCCCGGGCCACGGATTCGGGCGGGGCGGCCCGGCGCTCGAAGAAGGTCAGGGCCGTCTGCCAGAGGGCGTCGGGGGGAGGCGCCAGAGCCGCACTCCGAGCGCGGGCGGCGATCGGAGTGGCAATGCCGCCGGGAAATACGGTCGTCACCCCGATGGGACCGCCGCGGAGTTCCTCGGCGAGGGACTCGCTGAAACCGCGCACCGCGAATTTGGACGCCGCGTAGGAGGCCTGGCCAGGCACTGGCAAGACGCCGAAGATGCTTGCGATGTTGACGATGTGGGCCTCGTCCTGGCGCGCGAGCTGGGGAAGGAAGGCGTGGGTACTGTGCAGGACGCCCCATAGGTTGACGTCGAGTACGTGGTGCAGGTCGTCGAGGCTGCTCTCCGCGAACGTCCCGCGGCAGGCGACGCCCGCGTTGTTGACGAGGATCGCAGCGCCGCCGTGTTCGAACGCGACGCGTTCTGCGAAGTCGGCGACGTGGGTGGCGTCCCGGACGTCGACTTCGGCGGCCTGTGCTCGGGGCAGGGCTTGGGCGACGCGGTTGGCGCCGTCGACGTCGCGGTCGGCCACGACGACGTGTGCGCCGGTCTGCCCGAGTGCACGGGCGATGGCCTCCCCGATGCCGGATGCCCCGCCGGTCACCACCGCGACGCGCCCGTCCAAACGCTTCAGGGTGCACCTCCCGGCGCGGGATACCGGACGCGCCCCCAACCGTCGAGGTCGCGGTGGACTTGCTTGTCGTCGGCGCCGGCCCCACGGGCCTGGCCGTGATGAAAGCGCTCAACGAGGCCGGGATCTCCTTCGTCGGCACCGAGGCGCACGAAGAGGTCGGCGGCAACTGGCATCACGGCGTGTACCCGTCGGCGGCCATCATCAGCAGCCGTCGTACGACCGAATTCCCAGACGACCCCATGCCGGCGTCATGGCCGGACTTCCCTTCCGCGGCCCAGATGGCGGCGTACTACAAGGGTTTTGCGGATCGTCACGACCTTCGCAGGCACATTCGGTTCCGATCCGAGGTGGCGTCGGTGAGGCCCGACGGCGACGCGTGGACGGTCACCTGGAACGAAGGAGCCTCGGAGCGGTTCCGCGGCGTCCTCGTTGCGAATGGGCACCACTGGGATCGCCGTTGGCCGTCCTGGATCGACGCCTTTCGCGGGGAGCGGCTGCACAGCAAGGACTACAAGCAGCGCAGCCAACTCGACGGACGCCGCGTCCTCGTCATCGGAGCTGGCAATTCGGGCTGCGACCTCGTGTGTGAGTCGTCCCGGTTCGGGGCGTCGGTGGATTGGTCGATTCGCAGGGGCGTCCACATCCTACCGAAGTCGATTGGCGGGCGGCCAACGGTCGAGTGGATGTCGCCGTGGCTGCCGGTTCCCGTCCAGCGCGCGCTGATGGCCATGGTGCTTCGCATCACCGTGGGGCCATTGGAGCGTCTGGGGTTGCCAACGCCGGCGCAACGGCTGTTCGAGACCCACCCAACGGTGTCGTCCGACGTTTTGCACCAGCTCGAACACGGCCGAATCCGGGTCCGCCCCGACGTGGCGTCCGTCGAAGGTACGACCGTCACCTTTGCGGACGGTCAGGTCGGGACCTACGATCTCGTGGTGTGCGCCACGGGTTTCCACGTGTCGTTTCCCTTCCTTCCAGCCGGCCTGGTTCCCGTCGACGGCCCGGTCGCGCGGCTCGTCGGCGGCATGGTTCGGCCGGACGCCCGCCACCTCTGGGTCCTGGCGACAGGGCAGGCGCGCTACGGCATCGGGCCCTTGTTGCGGCCGATGGCCCAGTTGCTCGCGGAGTGGATTGGCCTGCAGGACGAGCTCAGCGTTCCTTTGGGGCGGGTGTTGATGCAGGCCGGCGTCCGCGTGTCCGACACTCACCTCGTGGACCCCCATCAGGTGCTTCGCGACGTGCGGCGGGGGCGGCGTGCGACCCCGTGGCTGCGCCGGCTGGCGGCTCGCCATGGGTGGGTCGGGGCGCCGGGGCCCGTGCTTCAGCCGCTCGTGGCGTGACGCCACGGCGTCACAGGCAGGCGGACGCGTCGACGGTCACGGTGGCCATGTCTTTCACCTCTGGCACGATGGGGTGATGGGTGCCGTCGACGAGGAAGGCCTCGACGAGCGTCACCCCTTCGTCGACCTCGGGAATGCTGAAGATGAGATCGGCGGTCATCCAGCGATTTTGGCCGTTGAGCGCGATGTCGACGTGGCCTTCGCCGAACACCTCGGACTCAGGTCCTGGCTCGATCAGAAGAAAGTTGTCGACGGCAACTTGGAGGGCGAACGGCGTCCCGCAGACGGTGTCGCCGTCCTCGGGGAACAAAAGGACCACCTCGGGCTCGGGAGGACCACAGGCGGCCGAAAGGAAGGCCAGGGTCAGGCGCAGGCCGCGCACGATCCACTGCCGAAGTCCGCGCCGTCTCCGGCGCCTTCGACGCCAATGAGGCCGGTGTCGGTGCACTCGAGACTTTCGTCGATCTCGGCGTCGCAGTCGTCGTCGACGCCGTTGCAGACTTCGGGCTGGCTCGCGTGCACGCGGGCGTTTTCGTCGTTGCAGTCGGCGCCGCCCGATCCGACGGACGCGTGGCCGTCACGATCGTGGTCTTCACCATCGAGGTCGTCGCAGTTGGTGTCGACGCCGTCGCCGACCTGATCCGGCGCGCCGGGGTGAATCGTGGCATTCGCCTCGTTGCAGTCTTCCTTCGTGTCGAAGCCGTCGCCGTCTGGGTCCTGGCCGCCAAGCGAAATGCTACACCCGGCCCAAAGGCCGACGAAGACGATTGCCGCGTTCATCGCTTGGGAGGGTCGTCGTCTTCGAGGACTTCGAGGCCGTGTTTGCCCCGGACGAACACCTGGCTGACCTCGACGGCCGCGACCTTCACGGCCTCAGCAGCGGAGACGGCCGTCTTGCCGCGGCGCCGGAGCAAGAAAATGCCAAGCACGAGGAGGAACAGGAAGACCCAGAACCCGCAGCACAGCAAGCTGAGGATTAGGCTCACAGCAATCGAGATGAGGCTGGTGACGTCCATCGGTGACCGCTAATAGGCGGGGCCCGGCGCCGCCAGGACGCAGGTCCGCGGCATCTGAGACGCGTTGGGCTCTACGAGGCGCCAGCGCGGTATGAGGATCGGGGAGGCGACCTGAAGCGCGTCGTCGGCGTCGGCTTGGTCGGCCTCATCGTGGGCGTGGCGCTTGGACGCCTGCTCATGGGGTGGAATGCCGTTCGTCAAGACATGCAGGCGCTGGCCGACGACCATCGCAGCCACGCGGTGAGCCATCCCGGGTGGTCCTTCCCGGCGCGCGTATGGTCCGCGCCCGCTTCGGCGGACTTGCCGGCCGAACGGAGGGTCCGGCATGCCGAGTTGCGCGGCTACCGCGCCGTGTGCCCCGCCTTGGAGCCTGGGACGGTTTGCCGGGCCCAGATGCAGGCGGTTCCGAGGGTGGGGTCGGACTTCGAGCCAGTCCTCCTCGGGCGAATTGTCGGGCCCGACGCCGAAATCCGCACCCACCTGCCATTGGTTCAGGCGCCAAAACACCTCCTCGATGCGATTCGGATCGCGGAAGACGAACGCTTCTACAGCCATTTCGGGGTGGACCCAATCGGCACGCTTCGCGCGACGCTCGTCAATCTGCGTGGCGGGGGCGTCCGCCAAGGGGCCAGCACGCTGACGATGCAGGTCGTGCGCGGCCTGGGTGGACGGCGGGACCGGACCTTTGGGCGCAAGACCGAGGAGATGGCGCGGGCCATCGCTTTGGACCAGGCCTTCGGAAAAGATGGCGTGATGCAGGTCTATCTGGACATGCCCTACCTCGGTCAGGACGGTCCGCTCTCGATTTGCGGCTTCGAAGAGGCATCTCGGTACTACTGGGGCCGGCCGGCTACCGAGATGACGCTCGCGCAAGCCGCAACGCTGGCGTCCATCTTGCCGGGCCCGGCGAGGTGGGCGCCGGACAAGTTCCCTGAGATCGCCCGCGAGCGCCGTGACGGCTTGTTGCGCCGGATGGGCGAAGCCGGTTGGGATGTCGACGCCGCGCTCCAGGAGCCGATGGACGCGTCGCCGCACCCCGTCGATCTCGGTGAGCGGGCAGCGCCCTACCTGGCCGCCGTGCGCAACGAGTTGCTTGCGCGGCTGCCGGCGGAAGCCGTCTACGGCGCGGGCCTGAATGTGGTCACGCGCATGGACCTCGTCGCTCAGGAAGACGGCGCTGCGCTCGTCGCGGAACGCCTGCGTTTCCTGGAGAGTGCGATCGGACGGCGGGGACCGGAGCCGCTACGCGCCGCCGGCGTCCTGCTGGATCCCGTCGACGGGGCGCTCGTCGCCGTCGTCGACTCCGGAATGGCAGCGTCTACGGACTTCTTGCGCCCGATGATGGCTCGGCGGCAGCCGGGAAGCAGCTTCAAGCCGGTCGTGAGCGCGCTCGCGCTGCAGAAGCGCGACGCTTCGGGCCACTACGCCTTCACGGCGGCTTCTGTGTGGCCAAACACGCCGCGGGCTTTCGCGGAGGGGTGGGTGCCGCGCAACGTCGGCGGTCACTACACGCCGACGGCGACCCTCGCGGACGGCCTCGCGAGCAGCCACAACATCGTGTCCGTTGGTCTGATGGAGGCGAGCGGTGGACCGACGGCGCTCCGGGATTTCGCTGGCGTCCTCGGCTTCGACGTCAGCCGTTTCCCGGTCGAGCCCGGCCTCGCGTTGGGCCAAGCGGAGGTGACCATCGCGGAAATGGGGCGCTTTGCGACCGTCGTGGCGACTGGCGGTCGCCAGGTCGAGGGGTCGACGGTCGCGGGGGTGGTCGACGCTGCTGGGCGAGAGCGGCTGAGTCCGGCCGCGTTGGGTCCCGCCGTGATGGACGTCGAGACGACGGCCGTCGTGCGAGAGCTCATGCGACTCGTCGTCACCCAGGGTACCGGAGGCGGCGCCCGTGGGCGGGCTGGTTTCGGCGGCTACGATGGCCCGCTGTTCGGCAAGACGGGCACGAGCGACGACGAGAAGGACCTGTGGTTTGTGGGCGGCTCCGGCGCCTACGCCGGGGCGCTCTGGCTCGGCTACGACGAGCCGACGCGTGTGGGCGCCGCTGCGAGCGATTTTGCGGCGCCGATGTTCGGTTGGTGGTTCCGCGAGGTCCATGAGGGGCTGCCGCGCCAACCCCTTTCGGAACCAGCATTGGACTTTGCCTGGGTGTGCAGCCAGACCGGACGCCACGCGTCCGGTGAATGCCGCGGCCTGCGCGTTCCCTTCCGGCCGGGGACGGCGCCCGCGGGCCTGTGCGACGGCCTGCACGGCCCCGAACCGTGGACGCTTGGCGACCACAAGAGCTTGTGGGACGAACTGGCCGAAGGGCAAGTCGCGGAGCCGTCCGCCGACCCGACCGAGTAGCGCTACTCGCGGACGAAGACGAAGAAGGCGCCGCCCTGTCCGGAGTTGCCGCACTTCTTGGTGCCGCCGGATTCGCCCCAATCCGTGCCGTCGCTCGGGTTTCCGCCATTGCCGCGGTCGTCGAAGTCGACGGTGAAGTCGCTCACGTCGCCGCAGGTGTCTTCGCCTTCGAGGAAGCCGCCGGCGTACACGTCGCCCTCGAGCAGCGTGACGGAGGTCAGATTGTTGCGGCGGCTTGGGATGGGGGTGTCGGCGCCAGCGCCTTCGCCCTCCGAGAAGCAGCTCGCCGAGTCGAGGCCGGTCGTAAACTCGTCGTACCAGGGCACGTTGTAGAACGTGAGGTCCACCTTCATGTTCAGGTCGACGAAGTTGGTCTTGCACGCGAAGCGGACGTCGGAGTTGCCTGGGATCAGGTCCCGCATGCCGTCCCAGACACCGGCCATCGTGGTGCCGGGCGTGACCGACTTCAGCGTGTTGCTGTAGAGGACCGCGGCGTCGTCGACGGGACTTGTGGACGACGAGACGAGGGTCCAGCCGCCGCCGTCGGTGGTCATGTCGCACCAGACGTCGAAGGGCGTCACGCCGTCGGGCGTCAGGGTGTACAGACCCGAGGGGCTGCCCGGGTTCGTCTCGAGCTGCTCCAGGCACGAGAGGCAGGGCAGATCGTCGGAATCGCAGTCCTGGTCGACGTCATCGCCGCAGGTCTCCAAGGCACCCGGGTACCGGTCCGGGTCCGACGGCGCACAGTCGATGCCGGCGCTCGCCGGCACGGTCCCAGGCGAGGTTGGGAGGCAGGACAGGCCAGGGACGGGCGGGGCGCCGGCGCCGTAGCCGTCGCTGTCCGTGTCGTTGAGCCAGGTCGTGGGCGCCCCAAGGTCCGGGTCGGTGTCGTCGCAGTCGCCGGCGACTGCCGCGTAGAAGTCGGGCTGCGAGCAGGCGAGCAACTCGCTGGACTCATCGCCGGCGCCGTCGCCGTCCAAGTCCGCGTACCACGTGAGCTGCGTGCTCTCGTCGAGGGAGTCGTCTTCGTCGTCGATGCTGGCGTCGCAATCGTCGTCGGACCCGTTGCAGATCTCGGTCGCGTCAGGGTGGATGTTCGGGTTGCCGTCGTTGCAATCGTCGCGGTCGACGACGCGCCCGGCTGGGGCTTCGCAGACGGTCACGAAATCCGTGAGGAGGCCGAAGCTGTCGCCGTCGGCGTCCAGGTACCAGTCCGTAGCCGTGTTGAGGTCGAGCAGGGGGTCGGCGTCGTCGATGAGGTCGTCGCAGTTGTCGTCGATGTCGTTGCAGACCTCATCTGCGGTGGGGAAGACGTCCTCGTCAGTGTCGTCGCAGTCCACGCCGTAGGCCAGCAAGACGTGGGAAGGCGTAGGCGGGGTGCAGCTGTTGCCGCTTGGCGGGCCGGCGCCGTAGCCGTCAGCGTCGGCGTCGAGGAGCCACGGGGCGGGCAGACCGAGCAGGGGCTCCGTGTCGTCGCAGTCGTCGGCGATGAGGACGTAGAACCAAGGCTGGGTGCAGGCCTGGGTGGTGACGGCCGGGTCACCGTGTCCGTCATTGTCGACGTCGGCGTAGAACGTGATCATCTCCGCGGGATCGAGGTCCGGGTCCGACTCGTCGTGGAGGCCGTCGCAGTCATTGTCGATGCCGTCGCAGAACTCGCCGACGCCCGGATGCCGGGTCGGGTCGCCGTCGTCGCAGTCGTCGGGTTCGGGTGCGGCCTGTGGACTCAGGTCTGCGCAGGAGTAGACCGGCGTGCTGTTCGGGTCGCCGGCGCCGTCCTGATCGATGTCGCGGTACCAGTCCGGGGTCGTCTCGGGGTCGAGGAAGGGGTCGTCGTCGTCGACGAGGCCGTTGCAGTTGTTGTCCTGGTCGTCGCAGAACTCGCCCGCGCCGGGGAAGGTGAGCGCGTTCGTGTCGTCGCAGTCGACGTCGTTGGCGACGACGCCCGGCCCGGGGGCACAGGCCTCGACGGGGGACGCGGGGTCACCGTAGGTGTCGCCGTCTTCGTCCAGGTAGAAGGTGTTGACGAAGAGGTCTTCGTCGGCCTCGCCGCTGCAGTCGTTGTCGAGGCCGTCGCATTCTTCGACGCCGTCGGGGCTGACGTCGAAGCGCGCGTCGTCGCAGTCGCCGGCACGGGTGGACGTCAGCTGCGGCTGAATGCAGACCAACGTCCCGGATCCCGAGACGCCCCAGCCGTCCTGGTCGGCGTCCGTGAACACCTGGAACGGCTCGGTGCAGTCGTCGACCGGATTCGAGGGGCAGCCGAAGAACAAGGCCAGGAGGGACGCAACCATCGATGCCTCGGGTCAGTATGCCCTTAGCGCGGCGGCGCCGCCTCGTCCGGCCCGTGGGGAGACGCCCCTAGGGGCACGGGTTCGTCGTGCCACCCGGGTTGTCCAAGACGACGAACGGCTCGTCGGTCAGCCAGCTTGTGCCGTCCGCCAACTCAACGAGCATCGGCACCGGGCCATGCGTCGCGCCGAGGTTGAGCGCGAGGACGATTTCGCCTGCGACGTCGAGGCGGCTCGCCACGGTGAGGTCGCCGACCGGCGTGACGCTCAGGACGTCGTCGGCGGTCAAGGGGTCGCCCGCGTGGTGAAGGACGACCAGCACCGTCGTTCCAGCAAGGCCGGCTGCGGGGTCCAATGAAAACGCGTGCTCGGCGGCCTCTGGAGCGGTTGTGCCGCCGGGCGGAGGGGGCGGCTCCGTTGGCAGGTCCGTGGCGGGCGGGGTGAGCGTGTCAAACGCAGTGTCGCCCGTGTCCTCGCAACCTTCACAGCGACCGAAGTGGTCGCGTTCGTAGATGATGCAGCCCTGCATGGCGAGAGCGATTGGAACCAAGCGGATCATCGTTCCTCCTTCGTGTCGCCATGGACACCGAGGAGGCGCCCGAGCGTCACCGCCCGAGCAAACCCGCGATCGTGGTGTCGAGGGTGGCGGGGTCGGCCCAGGTGTGGACGGCCTCGAGGACGCCGTTGGGCCGGATCACGAAGGCGCACGCCGGGCACGTCCCGTAGGTGCACCAGATGGGGTTCTCTTCGCCGCGATCGAGCCCGTCGACGAGGGGAACGATCGCGGAGGACAGGGCGAGGTCGGCGAGTCCCTGGACGCGGTCCTCGAACGAACGGCTCTGCGGGCGATCCGAGGCGCTCTGCAGCGCGAGGCGCCCCTTGTACGGCCCTGGATCGCCCAGCGGATGGGCCTCGATGTTGTAGACGAGCAGGGTGGTCAACTTGGGCGCGTAGCGCTCGGCGATCTCGGTCAGGGCGGGCAGGCGTTCACGGAAGACGGGGCAGGTCGCGCTGCCTTGGAGCAGCAGGACGGGGCCGTCTTTGAGGGCGTCCGCCAACCGGTGCTCGCGGCCGTCGGCGCCCTGGAGGCGGAAGTCGATCGCGCGGTCGCCGGGCTTGACGAATGTGCGAACGCGCGCGTGGTTGTCTTGGGAAAACTCGCGGCCGGGCCAGTCGTAGCAGCCGGGGCGCAATTCGCGGGCCGGGCGCGGGCCGGGTCCGTCGCCGGATGCATCGGCGCGGCGGGCCGCGGTGGCCCCTCCGGCACACGCCAGACTGAAGGCGACCGTGGCTGCGACGCCCAAGCTAGAGATCCCGCGATGCATGTTCTGCTCCTCGCCGCAGCGACCGCCTATTGTCAGGTTCTCACGTGGACGGCCACCCGGCGCTTGGACGTCGGCGGTCCCGATTCCGTGCTCACCTTTCAACCGGCCGTCAGCGGTAAGCTGACCGGCGAGGTGATCTGCGGCAGTCAGCGCTACGCCATCGACCTAGCCATCAAGCCTGGCCAACCCGTCGAGGTGACCCTTGCCGGACTTGGCGAGGGTCGGCATCCCTGTGAGGGTCAGGTGACGCTTGTCGCGGCCGACGACTCGGAAGGGACGATGTCGTTGGTGTTCGAGGTCGTCAGGCGACCCCAGCTTGGCTTCCGCATCCAACCCGATGACGTCGATCAGGCCGCGCGGCGCGCAGCGTTGCACCCGTCGCGCCCACTTGCCCGCATCGAAGGCGACGTGATCGGTGAACGTGGGGTGTCGTTGGGCGAGGTCGCGTCCGACTTGTCCGATCCGGCGAACCCGACGGTCTCCTGGGGCGGAGAAGGTGACGTCTTGGCGATTCGCCTGCGGGCCTGGGATGTCGACGAGTTCGGCGCGACCCTTCAACTTTCGCCCTGGAGCTACGAGATCGCCCACGAAGACGTGATCTTCGATACGAATCAGGCCACCATCCTTCCCGCGGAGGCCCACAAACTCGAGGCGACCTTGGCGGAGCTCCAGAACGTGTTGCAAATCTACGGAGACGTCGCGGAGGTCCAGCTCTACGTCGGTGGCTGCACGGACACCGTTGGGGACGCGGCGTCCAACCTGCGGCTCAGCGCGGCCCGGGCCCGCGCTATCGCGGTCTGGTTCCGCAACCGAGGCTTTCAGCGTCCGATCTTCGCACAGGGCTTCGGCGAATCGGCCCTTGCTGTGCTCACGGCGGATGAGGTCGACCTCGCGGCGAACCGGCGGGCCGTCTACATCTTGGCGGCGAGTCCGCCGCCGGCGTCCCCGGCGTTGCCGGGAACGGACTGGGTGGCCGTGCGCTGAGCGCGGCGGCGGCGGAGCCCGAGAAGGGCGAGCCAAGGCAGGGCGGCGGAGGCGGTGGACTGGCCGCCGCAGGACGCGCCTTCGTAGGGCGGCACGTCGTAGGCCGGACCGAGCGCGCAGGGTCCGTCGGTCTCGTCGGCGTCGATGCGGGCGTCGAGGCCGTCACAGTCGGCGTCTTCCGCGACCTCGTCGACGTCGGCGATGCCGTCGCCGTCGGAGTCCGTGTCCAACCGAGCCGGCAGGCCGTCGCCGTCGATGTCGGCGGACCCTTCGACCAAGGTAGGGATGCCATCGCCGTCGTCGTCGGAGTCCAGCGCGTCGATGAGGCCGTCGCCGTCGGTGTCGCCGGTGGACTCGTCGCCATCGTCGACCCCGTCGTCGTCCGTGTCGCGGTCAAAGGGATCCGTGCCAAGGCCCATCTCCGTGCCGTTGTCGAGCCCGTCGGCGTCAGCGTCGGCATCGGGGCCGTCGCCGTCGTTGGGGTCGAGTCGGTCGCTGAGACCGTCGCCATCGGCGTCGCCGTCCCCCTCCGGGGTGACGCCATCGCCGTCGTCGTCGGGGTCGAGTCGGTCGGGGATGTCGTCGGGAAACAGGGGCCAGGCGCCGCCGGTGGGCGCGTCGGTGTTGCGGGGGCTCAGCGCGCTGCCATCGGGGCACTGTGCGCCCCAGGACACGTCGTCGAACGCCAATACCGCGGACGTGCCGTCGGGGCACAAGCCGTACTCCGAGTGGGACGAGGCGCCGTCGTCGTCGTCGTCCTCGTCAAGCAGGTCGGGCTCGTCGTCGCCATCCGTGTCCAAAGGCAGACAGGGGAGCAGCGCGAGCGGATCGAAGCAATTCGGGTCGCTGCCGACCTCGGCTCCGTCGGACACGAGGTCGCGGTCGACGTCCGGCTTGTTCTGGCTTTCGACGTCGCCGGTCAGGGCGACCTCGACGCAGTTGGGCAGCCCGTCGCCATCCGAATCTCCGGAGCAGCCGGTCGCGTCGCAGTCCAGCCAGTCGCGAAGGCTGTCGCCATCCTCGTCGCCGTCGGACTCGGAGACGTCGAGGAGGCCGTCTCCGTCGCTGTCGAAGTCGAGGTACGACGGCACCGCGTCACCCGGCGAGCCAAGGGGCAGGCACTCTTGATCGGCGGTGCCCTCGACGGTGAAGGTGGCGCGGCCGTCGCCGTCATCGTCGGTGTCGAGCGCGTTGATCGCGCCGTCGGCATCGCGGTCCCAGGGGTCGTCTTCGGCGAGGCCGGTCGAACCGCCGTCCAGATCGTAGCAGTGGGTCATCGGGACGCCGTCGACGGTCACGACGACGTCGCAATCCGCGGCCTCCCACAACGTGTTGCGCCACTCCGCGCCGTCGTCGAGGAAATCCCCGTCGCTGTCCGCGTTGAGGGGGTCGCTCGCGGCCGCGCGCTCGTTGGCCGTGAGGACGGTGTCGCCGTCGTCGTCGTCGTCTCTGAAGTTCGGCGCGCCGTCGAAATCGCTGTCATCGTCGAGCGGGGTGCCGCTGCTGTCGACGTCTTCCGCTACCGTGGGGACGCCGTCGCCGTCGTCATCTGCGTCGAGCGGGTCAATCAGGCCGTCGCCGTCCGTGTCGAGCGGCAGGTCGTCGACTTCGTCGCCGTCGATCACGCTGTCGTCGTCGGAGTCATCGTCGACGGGGTCGGTGCCCCATAGGACTTCGGCGGGGTCGTTCACGCCGTCCCGGTCTGTGTCGGCGGCGCAGTCCGACGTCTGGAGGGCGACCTCGTCGGCGAAGCTGAGGCCATCGGCGTCATCGTCGAGGTAGCCCCCTACGCCGGGGCTGGCGTGGTCGCCGAGGTCGTCACAGTCGTTGTCGATGCCGTCGCCACACGCGTCGATCTGGGTCGGGAAGACGGTGTCGTCGTCGTCGTTGCAGTCGTCGCCACCCGTGGGGGCCACGGGGCCGTCCCAGCCGCCGGCGTCGAGCGTGCAGGCGACGAAGCCGTCGCTGTCGACGTCGGTTTCGTTGGCGGGCAGGGTGCCGCAGGCGTTCGCGAGGCCGTCACAGAGCTCTGGCGCGTCGGGGAAGACGGTGTCGTCGGCATCGTTGCAGTCGTCGCCGCCGGTGGGGGCCACGGGGCCGTCCCAGCCGCCGGCGTCGAGCGTGCAGGCGACGAAGCCGTCGTCGTCGACGTCGGTTTCGTTGGCGGGCAGGGTGCCGCAGGTGTTCGCGAGGCCGTCACACAGCTCTGGCGCGTCGGGGAAGACGGTGTCGTCGGACTCGTTGCAGTCGTCGCCGCCGGTGGGGGCGACGGGGCCGTCCCAGCCGCCGGCGTCGAGCGTGCAGGCGACGAAGCCGTCGCTGTCGAGTTCGGACTCGTCGAAGGGGAGCGCGCCGCAGGTGTTCGCGAGGCCGTCACACAGCTCTGGC
>SXOB01000081.1 GCA_005776945.1 Pseudomonadota bacterium | reverse complement strand
GGGAAGGGCGTGTGGAGATACATCACATCGCCAACTACCAAAGGCGCGCCCTCATGGCCACGCAACACGCCCGTCGAAAACTGCCAGGCAAGTTGCAGCTTGCCCGCGTTCTCCGTCGTAATCTGCTTCATTGTTCGGAAAGAGCGCCTTGAACTCCCCAAACAGCTGGGCCGCCAGCGTCTTGTTGGGCGCGAGCACAAGTGTCGGACGGCCCCAAGCCGCGATCACGTTGGCGATCGTGAAGGTCTGGCCGGAGCCCGTGATGCCAAGGAGGACCTGATCGCGCGCGCCGGCCGCGAGACCTTCCAGCAGCGACGCGATGGCGGCCGGCTGGTCGCCCGTCGGCGGATGCGGGCGGACGAGATTGAAGTGGCGCGCGTCGCCGGGCGCCCGGACCTGGTTTGACGGTGGAGGCCAGATCGCCACGGCCCGTCCTACATCGCGGCGCGGTTAGCGGCCGCCGGCGCCGACGCACGTCGACATGGAACCGATGGACCCCGCTCCGACCGAAGAACCCATCGTTGAAGTGTGCGTCGAGTCGCGGCGCACCCGCGCCGAGATTCTGGCCGCCCAAGGCGCGATCACGCCAGGCGAACCCGATGACTTCGATGCGCTGCGGGCCGCCCTCGGCGCCGGAAAGATGCCCGACCGCGCCCGCGGTCTCGACTACGCCGCGGCCTTTGCGCCTCGCCATGAAGGGGCCGACCCCGTCCGAGTGACGCTGGAGTCCGCGCCCCACCCCTGGCTGCCGGGCCACCGCTTCGTGCACTTGTCGGTGACCACACCGCCATCGCCGGTCACAGACGACGCGGGCAACGTCGTTTTCCTCGTCGACGTCAGCCAATCCATGTTGACGGTCGCGAACCGCCACCTGCCATGGACGGACACCGTCCCCGAGGCGGGTGCGCCTGCGACGACGCGGTTGGACGTCGTCCGCGAAGCCATCGCCGGCTTTGCTGCCACCGCGCCTCCGCGCACGACCGTGTCGCTCGCCCGGTACGCGGGCGGACGCGGCGTCTTGCTCCCGAGGACCATGGTCGGCCGCAAAGACGCCATCGAGGACGCGCTTTCCGAGCTCGACAGCGGCGACCGGATCGCCCAGGGCGGCGGCCGCGACGCGATCATCCTCGCCGACACCCTGCGGCGCCCTTGTGTCCCCAATCGGGTCGTCGTCATGACCGATTCCAACGCGCGGCTCGACTACGACCCGAAGGCCACCACGAAATACCTGCTGCAAAAGCGGGGTCGCATCGACCTTTCGGTGGCCGCGATCGGCGTCCTCGGTCCGGTGGACGGGCTGGAGGAGCTCGCGCGTTCCGGTCTCGGACGCGCGACCTACGCATGGTCCGTGGACGAGCTGATCGAGGACCTGCGCGCCATCACGATGCCGCCAAAGACGACCGCGGGCTCGTTCCGACCCGACCTGCGGTACCACGATGACGTCGCGGCGTCCGCCCGCCTCCTTGCCGACGACCGCGACCTTCTCTCCGATCGGCCGTTGGCGGAGGGCACGCGCCTGTCGGTCGTCTGGGACGTGACGCTCCGGCCCGTGTCCGGAACCGTCCTGACCATGGATTGGGAGGCCAAGGGGCCGACGGCGGAAACCTGGGAGATGGGCAGCGTCCTCACGGCGTCGACGCAGGACGGACCCGTCCAGTGGCAACTCGCGTCGGCCGATTTCAAGATGGCCACCGCCGCCGCCCTCTTGGCCGACGTCCAGTCCATGGGCTTCCCCGTTGGACGTGGGTGGGACGACCTCGTGGCGTTGGCCGACGACGCCGCTGGGCGCGGGGCAACCGGCGACGCCCGCCTACCTGAGCTCGTGCGCCTCGCGGCGGCCATTGCGCGCCGGGACGGGACGGCCCCGCCCTGAGCGGCGCGCGGCGCAGGCGAGGAGGATCACGACCCAAGCCGGCCCGCCGCCGCCAACGCTGTCGCACGTACACGACCCGCTCGCTCGGATTTCCGTGTCCTCGCCGTCGCAGTCCTGGTCAGCGCCGTCGTTGGGGATCTCGGTCGCGTCAGGGTGGACGGCATCGTCCAGGTCGTCGCAGTCGTCTCGGTTCGTGACGTAGGCGTCGGGCTCGTCGCAGGCCAACAGCGGCGAACGAGGGGTGCCGTACCCGTCGCCGTCGTAGTCATGGTACCAAGTCTGAGGGTCGTCGCAGCCGTCCGTAGCGGCGGTGTCCTCGGGCAACGGAGCCACATCGACCGTGACGACGACCGGGTTGCTCTGCAAGGCGCCGTCGAAAGCCGCGTAGCTGAAGCCGTCGACGCCAGAGAAGCCCGCCGTAGGCACGTACGTGAAACTGCCGTCGGGGCCCAAGGTGAGCGACCCGCCGGCGGGCGGCGAAACGAGCACCGCAGTCAACGTGTCGCCGTCGACGTCGACGTCGTTGATCAGGAGGCCCTCGTCGACACCGACCGCAAGCGAAATGCCCGCATCCGCGCGGTAGCTGTCCCCCAAGGCGACGGGGGCGTCGTTGACCGGGAAAATATCGATCCAGACGACGGAGGTGACGGACAGGCCGGCCGCGTCGACGATGCGAACGGAGAAGGCGTCGGCGCCGTGAACGTCGGGATCCCCATAGTAAATGAAGGCGCCATCCGGCGAGAGTTCCACGCTCCCGAGCGCCGGCGATGTCGCCAACTCCGCGGTCAACGACAGGCCCTCCGGGTCGAGGTCGTTGCCGAGGACGCCAGGCGCCGCCACCGACAATTCGACGTCCTCCGCCACTTCGAACGCGTCATCGGCCGCGACCGGAGGCCGTTCCGCTGGCCCGACGAGGAACTCGATCCAGGCCAGGCCGGACGTCTGACCAGCCGCATCCGCCACGTAGCTGGCGTGGTCCACGCCTACGAAAGCCGGGTCGGGGACGTACTCGACGCTGCCATCAAGCCCCAGGGTGAGGATCCCGTTGACTGGCGGGTCCACGAGTCGTGCCACAAGCCCATCGCCTTCGACGTCCCCGTCGTTGGCCAGAACGCCCGGGGCCGCCACGAAGAGCGGGGTCGACTCCTGGACGTCGAAGGTGTCGTCGACCGCGAACGGGGGGTCGTCAACCGCGACCATCACGATGTCGACCTCGACGGGCCCGACCACGGAGAGCCCATCGCTGACGACGTAGGTGAACGACACCGAGGATGCGTCGTTTTCGGCGGGTACCCAGCTGAACGAGCCGTCGCCGAGAAGATCGAGAACGCCGTGCGCGGGCCCGTCGAGGACCTCCGCCACCAGGCCTTCCCCATCGACCTCGACGTCGTTGCCGAGCACACCGGGCACATCGACGAAGAGCGGTACGTCCTCCGTGGCCTCGAACATGTCGGGGCTGGGCCGGGGTTCATCGTCCTCAGCGGCCAGTTCGACCATGATGTCGACACTCGACACCAAACCACCCGCGTCCGACGCCGCCACTGTGAACAGCACAGGGCCGACCGCGTCGGGCCAAGGCGTGAGGCGCCCGACACCTTCGGGATCGACACTGACGTCCCCGCCAGCGACCGGCGACGCCGTCAGGACAAAATGGACGTCGGTTCCCTCGGGATCGAAAAATAGAACCCCAAGATCGAAATCGAGCACCGTGTCCTCGACTCCCTCGAGCCACGTGGTCACGGCCTTGGGCGGGTCATCCACCGGATGGACGGTCAGGTCGACCCACAACACGTCGGACACGATGCCAGACTCGGTCCCCACGATCCCGACGACGTCGGCGCCAAAGAAGTCCGCATCCGGTTCCCAGGTGACCGTCCCATCGTCGTCGACGTCGAACGTCCCGTGTGCCGGCGCAACCGCAACCGACACTTCGACGGGGCCGTCCGCATCCATGAACGCCTGGCCCGCGCCAGGGGCCGGGTCGACCAGGGGCACGTCTTCGTCGGTCGCATAGGACCACGACGCCGCCACCACGGTCGGGTCCTCAGTGGGCGTCAACGACACCGAGATCGCTCCCCACGACGTCGCCGAGCCGTCCGTGACGCTGTACGGAATCAGGGTCGTTCCCGTCCAGTCGACGGGCGGAACGAGGTCGAGCTGTCCGTCGGACAACAGGGTCCCAAGCCAGCCCTCAGGGAGATCGAGCCCCACCGCGGAGATCGGGTCGCCGTCGGGGTCGACGTCGTTGGCCAGGGGGCCGGGCGCAACGATCGCCATGGCCGCGTCCTCAAGACCGACGAACGCGTCGTCGACGGCGATCGGCGCATCCGGCATCGCCAACACCGTCAGCGGCAGATCGACCGCAGGACCACAGACCGCCCCACACGCAACGACCGTCAGCGTCCCATCCCCGAACGCATCCGGAGTCAGGTCGAGCCGCAGCCCATCGCCGTCGGCGACCACGCTGCCAAGAGGCGTCGTCACAGACTCCAATCGAATGTCGTCGCCGTCGACGTCCGTGAACCAAAGGTCTGGATCGAGTGCCACCGAGGCGTCCTCGACTGCGACGATGCCCACGTCGGGCAGCCTCCGGGGGGCATCGTCCACCGGGGCCAGATCGACGTGGACGACCAACTCGGCGCCGCATGCCGACACATCGTCGCGATCACACGCGCCGACGACAACCGTCGCGAGCCCGTTCGCATCGGCGGCCGGGGTCAAGCGAGCACTCCCATCCGGTTCGATGGACCCCACCCAGCCCGCCGGCAACGTGCGGATCAGCGGCGCCATCGGGTCCCCCTCGGGGTCCGTGAACGCATCGAGCCAAGGGGCCAGCACGACTTCGAGATCCTCCGTGCCGACCGCGAAACGTTCCGTTTCGACCGCCCGCGGAGGGTCGTCAACGGCTTGCAACACCACAGTCACGTCGACGAGGCCCGAGCTGCCAAGGGCGTCCGTCGCGACGACTCCGAACTCGTCCTGGCCCCACCAGTCTTCGTCGAATGCGACGTAGGTGAAACTCCCGTCGGCTTGCAACTCCACTGTCCCCCAGGATGGCGGCGTCACCAGCAAGGCCGCCATCGGGTCGCCGTCCGGCTCGAAATCATTCGCGAGGACGCCCATCGCCACATCGACGACAAGCGTCTCCCCCTCCGCACCCACATAGGGTCCATCGGGCGACGCCCGCGGGGCATCGTCGACCGCCGCGAAGTCCAGAAGGACGTCGAACTCCGCCGAGCAGCCAGCAGCCCCACATCCCCGCGCGACGAACGTCGCCCCGCCGTGGTGATCAGCCACAGGTGCCGCCAGGAAGCTGCCGTCAGGTGCCACCAACACGGAGGCGAGGCCGGGGCCCGCAGCACCGACCGCCTCAAAGTCCACCGGGTCACCTTCCGGATCCGTCACGCTCCCGGACAGGTCGCCGCTGATCGCCACATCCTCGGTGCCCGCAAACTGGGCCGCCCCGACGACCCGTGGTGCGTCGTCGACGGCCTCCACCACGACGTCGAAGGTCGCCGTGGTGGAGCAACTCCCACCGCCCTCTTCACAGGCCATCACCCCAACCGTGAATACGCCAAAAACGTCGCGCGCAGGCGCGAACGTGAGGCCGTCCCATGTCCCGAATGCGGGATCTGGTGGCAGCGTGATGGAGACCACCAAGGGCAGCCCGTCCTTGTCATGGAAGGCGCCTTCCATCCCCGCCAATGGCAGCTCGACGGGAACGTCCTCGTCCGTCGTCACATCGGGTAGTGGCGAAACGAGGGTCGTGGGGTCGGACGACGGCTGAACGACGACGAACACCGTCACGGGCTCAGTTGCACATCCACCGGCGTCGCATCCAACAATCTGGAATTCATCGGCGCCGTTGTAGTCGGCGTGCGGAAGGTAGAGGCCGAACAGCACGCTACCGTGGGCGGGCGGCACAACCGTGACGGTGGAGACGTCGTCGCCTTCGGGGTCCTCAAAGTGCACCCCGAGGTCGCCGAGCACGAGGGTGACGTCTTCCACGCCCGCAACGTTCGTACTCGACACAAGCGCGCGAGGGACATCGTTGACGGCAGCGAGGTCGATCTCGACGACGACACTCGGCGCGCAGCCATCCGCGTCGCAGGCCTCGACCTCAAAGGCCACCAGCCCTGTCTCGTCCGGGCCCGGCGTGTAGGTGAACGCGCCGTCGGGATCGACGACGACGTCGCCGTGTGCAGGTTCGACCACCACCACGAAGCCCAACGGGTCCCCATCCACCTCCTCAAAGCTGGCGGCAACACCCGGCGCCTCCAGAACGAACGGCGTGTCTTCGACGCCATCGAGCGCCACCTGCGAAGCGAGCCTCCGCGGGACGTCCGGGACGGGCGTCAGCTCGAGAACCACGCGCGCAGACAATCCACATCCTTCGGCGTCACACGCCGCCACGTCGACGGATGCCGCACCCACGCGATCGGCGTCCGGCGCAAAGGCCACGGAACCCGCCCCGTCGACGACGGCCGTTCCACCGTCGCTAGACGCGACAGAGAGGGACATCAGGTCCCCTTCTACGTCGACAAACAACGCAATCAGGTCGTCTTTCAACAAGGTGCCGCCGACGTCCTCCTCGAACGTCGCCTCGGCCTCACCCACAGGGCGCGGCAAGTCGTTGACACCCAAGACATCGACCGTGACAACCAACGGGGCCGAGCACACGAGGGGATCGCAAGCCCGCACGGTGAAGCTGTCGACACCCTCCGCGTCCGGCTCGGGAATCACGTCGAACGCGCCGTCCTCCCCGAGCGCCACGGCGACCAGGCCGAACGCGGGCGGCGACGCCAGCTGGATGCTGAGCGGGTCCCCTTCGGGATCGGTGAAGCCGGCGAGCAGTCCCGGCGCGCCGAAGGTCGCCGTCTCGTCCTCGACAACGTCGAACGCGAGCGGCCCCACCCCTACGGGTGGATCGTTGACGCCCCCCGTGATGACGCTGACGGCCAAGTCCGGTCCACAACCCCCCGCGTCGCAGGCCGTCACGACGAAGCCGTCGGCTCCTACGTGGTCGGCGTCCGGCGCGTAGGTGAGCCCCCCTCCGGCACCCACCGCCACCGTCCCGAACGAGGCCGGCGACACCAGCGACGCGGTAAGCGGGTCCAAATCGACGTCGAGGTACGCCCCGAGGACGCCGGGGGCGGCGATATCGAGTTCGCCCTCCTCCGCGACCGCAAACGGGCCCAACGCACCGATCAACCGTGGCGCATCGTCGACGGCGCCAAACGTCAGCGACAGGTCGGCCGTCGTGCAAAGCGGGCCGTCACACGCCCGGAGCCGGGTGACGCCGACCCCGTTGGCGTCGGGATCGGGGGTTGCCGAGAACGTGCCGTCGGGCGCCACCGTGACGTCGAGCCAAGCCTCGGTCGACACCAATGTGACGGTGAACGGCTCGCCCTCGGCGTCGGAGAACCAGGCCTTGGCGCCCGGCGCCGCAACCAGCAGCGTCTCGTCCTCAAGGCCCGGCCCGACGACGGGCGCCAGCCAGACCGGGCCGTCGTCCACCGCGGAGACGGTGATGACGACGTTCGCGGCTGGTGATGACACGCCCGCGCCGACCGCGATGTAGCTGAATGTGTCGACGCCGGACGCGTCCGGATTCGGCGTGTAGGTGAATGCGCCATTCGTGGCGAGCGCGAGGACGCCCCGCGTTGGCGGCGTCACGAGCATGACGCCGAGCGGATCCAAGTCCGCGTCCATGTCGTTCGCCAGCACGCCGGCCGCCGCCCCAACATTCAGGACGACGTCCTCCGTGGCCCCATACGCGTCCGATACCGCCAAGGGAACGTCATCGACGGGCGCGAGCGCGATTCGAACGGTGGCGGGCGCAGACCACGCGAGCCCGTCGCCCGCGACGTACGTGAATTCGTCAGCGCCAGAGAAATGGGGTGGCGGAACGTAGGTGAAAGCGCCGTCGGTCCCAAGGACCAAATCCCCAGAAGGAGGATCGACGAGGGCCGCCTCGAGCAGGTCGCCATCGACGTCGACGTCGTTGCTGAGGACATTTCCGACGACGACGGTGTCCTCGTCACCGGCGAACCCATCGTCGACGGCGACCGGCGCGTCCGCCAGGGCCGCGACCGAGACCGTCACGCGGGACGTCGCTGTCAGGCCCGTCGAATCCGTGACGACGACATCGAACCCGTCCTCGCCGACAAAGTCGGGGTCTGGGTCGTACGAGATGGCCCCAGACGACAGCACGACGGCCGTCCCGTGTTCGGGTCCCGCCCCCATGGTGGCGGTCAGCAGGTCCCCGTTGCCATCCCAGTCGTTCGCGAGCACACCCGGAGCCGGAAGCGCAATCGCGACGTCCTCCGGCGTCTCCAACGCATCATCCTCAGCCACCGGGGCGAGGGCCGCCCCGGCCGTCGCAATGAAGACCCGGCCTTGATCGGCGACGGCCTGGTCGGCGTACAGCGCAGTGATGAAAAGGTCATCGCTCTCGGCCACCAGGGTACGGCCGAAGCGGTCGAGCGGCTCGCCGGCCCCGTCAGCCAATTCCGCGACCTGCACCCAGCTGCCGCCTACGGACTCATAAAGGACGGCGCGGCCTCGGTTCGCGTACACGCCGGGGTGGCCGGCGAGGATTCGACCATGGGCCATGGCCACGGAGAAGCCCTGCTCCTCCCCTTCGACCAACCCCGCGGTCGGCAACGTCCCGGAGCGCGCCCAAGCGCCCGACGCCAAACTCCACACCGTGACCAGACCGCCATCGATGGCCACTGTGTCGTCGCGATGTAGCCCGACGACGAGGGTCTCGTCGGACAAGGCCACGGCCGACCCGAATTCGTCGTCGAGGCCCGACTCTGCCGCAAGCAGAACGGCTTCTTGGCTGAAGGCGCCGTCCCAGACGTAGATGTAGACTCCGCCGACGTCCGCCGTCGGCGCGTCCCGGGTGCTCGCGCCAACGGCCACGCGCACGCCGTCCGCAGCGAGCGCGTCTCCGAAACGGTCGCCCGCGCCGGCGTCCGAGGGAACGAGTCGCCCCGTCCGTCCCCAGGTGTCCGACCCGCCCTGATTCCGCTCGAAGGTATGGACCTCGCCCGCGTCGGCTCCAAAGTCGTCCGCTCGGGGCGCGCCAACGAACGCGCGGTCCTCGGCCAGCGCGACTGCGTGGCCGAAATTCTGATTCGCCTCGTCGACGTCCGGCGACACCTCCCGTCGCACGTCCCACGAGTCCAGCCCGCCAAGGCTCTGGTCAAACAGCCAAGCGGCACCGCCATTGATCGCCCCGACCTGATCGTCAAAGGGGGCGCCGACCAACAGGTGGCCACCGTCCAAAGCCACGGCGAAGCCGAATTCGGCGCCCACTTCGGGGCTGGGCGAGAGAATGCGCTCGACGAGTTCCCATCCGTCGAGTCCGCCCTCCTCCCGCGCGTACAAGAAGACGGAGCCGCTCGCGCCGCCCCCCTCGTCGTCCAGTGGGCACCCTACTGCGAGCCGATCGGCTTCCGCGGCGAGGGCAAAGCCGAAGTTCATCCCCGTCAGCGGGTCGATTGCGTCCGCCGTCGCGACGAGGTCCCACGTCGTCGCTTCTCGGCGGTAGGCCTGGACGCGCCCCGCTTCTGCACGGCCGCCGCTGTCCTCCCGCGCGTCGCCCCGAACGATGAGGTCGCCCGACACAGCCACGGCGGCGACGACGAACACGTCGTCACCCGAGGCACCGCCCGCCAATTCCTGCACCCGACCCCAGGCCTCGTCACCGCCGACGTCGCGCTCAAAGATGGCCGTCAACCCGAATCCGGCCCCGTCCGTTCCCGTCCCCGAAACGACCGCGACGCCGTCGCCAAGGGCCACCGATTCGCCGAAGGACAACGCCGCCGACGGGTCGGCCGCCACGAACTCCGCTCGGGAGCCCCAGGCCCCACCGCCGCCGACATCGCGCCCGTAAAGGTGCGCCGAACCGGCACCGGCATTGGACTTGGGCGCGCCCACGAGAAGGTCGGCCCCTTCGAGCGCGATCGCGTCGCCAAATCGATCGCCGGCGACAACGCCAAGGGGAGGGTCGAAGGCCTTTTCCTCGCCCCAACCGTCCGGGCCGCCAACGTTGCGGGCAAAGAGGTAGGCGCCCCCACTGAAGCCGCTGCGGCCCGACGCGCCGACCGCGATCCGCTCGGGCGTTGCGGACACGGCGATGCCGAAGCCGTCTCCGCTGGCGCCGTCGGCCGCGGTGACCTCTGCGATGAGGCCACCCCCATCATCGACGAGGTAGACGGCGCCCGCGTCGGCGACGCCCACATCGGAGCCCGGGGCCCCAACGGCGATGGCGTCGCCGCCGACGGCGACCGATCGCCCAAAGAGGTCGCCGACGGCGAGGCCGGGCGGCGACAGATCGCCTTCGAGGACAAATCCGTCGCCGTCGCGGCGGTACAGGTAGGCCTCGCCCGTGCCCGACGACGTCAAGTGGGCCCCGATCACGAGCCGATCGTCGTGCAGGGCCAAGGCGGCCCCAAATCCGAGCGCACCGGCCGGCGCGGTCAATGTCTCGACGAAGGCCAACTCTCCATCTGCGCCGCGAAGGTACACGGAGACGAGTCCGTCGCTGGGAGCGTCGGCCAAGTCTCCGGGCTGACCGACGACCACCCAATTCCCATCGACAGCGACGGCCTGGCCAAACCAACCCCCCGTCACGGCGGGGTTGGGCTCCAACGTGGCGAAGTCCGCGGTGAACAAGGGGTCGACGACCACCGGGAACGCTGCGGTAGCCGCGTCCACCTCAATGGCGACCCGCCCTTCAACCACGGCGTAGGCAGCGGGCAGCGACCGCCCGACGGCGTCGAAGGCTCGAGGCGCCTCGGCCCGCAGCCCATCGATCGGCCACCAGCCCGCCGACAGAACGGTACCGATGGCGGGACCAAGGTCCACCCGCAGGTCCTTCGCAGGCCGGTCGACATCGACGCCAAACTCGAAGCCGAGGCCACGATTGCGCAGCCACGCCGTACCGCCGTCCACCGGCGCGACGAGGCCGTCATCTGCGATCTGCCAGTCCAGCGCCTCGCCGTCGGGTCGGGGAGCCCAGTCGAAGCTCGCGCCTCCGCGACGCGCTTCGAGTCGGACGTCTCCGCCAAGGACGGTCGCGCGAAGCTCACCGGACCGCGAAAAGGGCCGGCCGGCGGCGTCCGGTTGCCACGAGGAGACCCACTGGCGGGCCTGTTGGTCAGGCGATTCCGCCGGGCTCGTTTCCGGCCCCACACATGCGAAGAACCACGCGATCAACACGCCCGCCTCCGTCCCAAGGCCAGCAGCAGCGCCGCGAGCCAGGCGGACCCGCCTGCGGGCGCGGCGGTGCAGCCGCACTCCTTGGGCGGGTCCCCATCGAACCCAGTGCCGTCGCCCCCTGTGTCTTCCGTGAGGGTTTCCGCGGGGACGTCTGTGCCATCACAGTCCTCGTCGACGCCGTTGCCCGCGACTTCTTCCGCCCCCGGATGAACAGCGGCGTCCGAATCGTCGCAATCGCCCACCGTCGCAATCCGCCCCGGAATGGGCGCGCACGACGGTTCACCGGACCCCTCGGCGCCAAAACCGTCGTCATCTTCGTCGGCGTACCAGAGCGAGGCGTCGAGCGCGTCGTCGGGGTCGGTGACGCCATCGCAGTCGTTGTCGACATCGTCGCACACTTCGTCTGCGCCCGTCCAAGCGAGAGGTTCGGCGTCGTTGCAGTCATCGGGCAGCTCTGCGGCCCCCGTGGGCAAATCGCACGCGTACACCGCCGCATTGGGGTCGCCGCGCCCATCGCCATCGACGTCGCCGTAGAAACCGACTTTGTCGACGGCGAGGTCCCCGTCGATCACCGCGTCGCAATCGTCGTCCAGCCCATTACAGAACTCGGTCGCCCCCGGAAAGACGGTCGCCATGCCGTCGTCGCAGTCGCCACCAAGGGCCACTTCGCCCTCGTTCGGCGTACACGCCTCGCGCCAAATCACGCCGTCCGGTGCGTACCCGTCCCCGTCGCCGTCGATTGCGAAGGTGGACAACGTCGTACCGTCCAGCGATGGATCCGAGGCGTCGGTCAGACCATCGCAGTCCTCGTCCACGCCGCCGCAAACCTCGGTGGCCACCGGCGACACATCGGGGTCCAAATCGTCGCAATCGCCAGCCAACAGGACGGCGCCCGGCACCGCGCAGGCCGCCTCGGCGACGGCGCCTCCAAAGCCGTCGACGTCGAGGTCGAGCAGCCAGGCTGGGGCGCTTGTGAGGTCGAGGGAGGGGTCCTCGTCGTCGATCCAACCGTCGCAGTCCTCGTCGACGCCGTTGCACACCTCGGCGGCATCCGGCCCGATGTCGCTGCGGGCATCATCGCAGTCCCCCGAACGGGAGACGGCCCCATCGGGCGGGGCGCAACTTAGGGCCGCAAGGTCTCCGCCGACGCCGTCGCCGTCGCCGTCCACAAACCAGGACGACAATGACGCCGGGTCGAGCGACGTATCGTCGTCGTCGAACTCACCGTCGCAGTCTTCGTCCGCACCGCCACACACCTCCGTGCTGGCAGGCGAACTGGCGTCGTCGGTGTCATCGCAATCTCCGCCCACGCCGACCGCGCCAACGGGCGCGTCACACGCCTGTCCCACCGCGACGCCGCCAAATCCGTCCTCGTCGACATCCGCGAACCAGACGGGGGCATCGAGGACGTCTTCGTCCACCTCCCCGTCACAGTCGTCGTCACCGCCGCCACAACGCTCTGCGGCGCCGGGGTGGATGGTAGGGTCACCATCCCCACAGTCTCCGTCGAGCGTCACGAGATCGGCGGGGGCGAGGCAGAAGAGTGCAGGTTCGCCCGCCCCAAACCCGTCGTGGTCGGCGTCGACGTACCACGGCGTCAACCCCGTCACCGTCGGGTCTTCGTCGTCGACAAGGCCGTCACAATCCTCGTCGCCACCGCCACACGTCTCCGGGCGGTGAGGCCCGATGTCGGGATCGCCATCGTCGCAGTCCCCGGCGTCCGCAACTGCCCCCGCAGGGGGGGAGCAGGCCACGATGACCTCGGCCCCGCCTACGCCATCGCCGTCCGCATCCACGTACCAGATGGCGCCCGGAACCAGGTTCGCGTCGAAGTCGTCGCAATCGTCGCCCACCGCGACCGCCCAAGCCGGGGGCTCACAGGCCACCGTCAGCAGCGCGCCGCCAGCGCCATCCTCGTCGTTGTCCTCGTACCAGGCCACGCCATCGACGACGTCCGGGTCGGCGTCACCGAACAGGCCATCGCAGTCCTCGTCGCCCGCCGAACACGTTTCGAGGCCGCTTGGATGGGTGGCCGGGTCCAGGTCGTCACAATCGCCCGCCACCGCGGCGGAGCCGGGAGGCGCCTCGCATGCGTCGGCCAAGAAAAGGCCGCCGAAGCCGTCGTTGTCGGCATCGGCGTACCAAATCGTGGGGTCGATCGGGTCATCCTCGTCGCCCGCGAGCCCATCGCAGTCCTCATCGCCAGCCGCACAGAGCTCGAAAGCCCCGGGTGACACGTCGGCCTCCGTGTCGTCACAATCCCCAGCAACGGCCACGCTGCCGTCTGGGCCGACGCACGCGACCACGACCGGCGCGGCCCCGTAGCCGTCGGCATCCCCGTCTTCGTACCAGGCCGTTTGCGACGCGGGGTCGACGCTGGCATCGAGGTCGTCGACGAGCCCGTCGCAGTCCTCGTCGCCACCGCCACACACCTCGACCCCAGGGACTGCCGGGTCGCCCTCCTGGCAATCCGAACAATCCTCCACGAAATCGTCGAAGGGAAAGCACGCGAGCGCGGTGGCGCCGTCCGCTGCGCCAAACCCGTCGCCGTCGGCGTCTTCACAGAGCGTCGCGAGGTCGATCGGGTCGTCGTCGACGAGGTCGTTGCAATCGTCGTCGCGATCATTGCAGGTCTCGACCGCAGACGGTCCCACTGTGTCGTCGGAATCGTCGCAGTCGCGGAGAAATGCGTCGGAATCCCCATCGCCGTCGGCGTAGAGGAACGCGTGAGCCTGCGGACCTCCCGACGCGCCAAGGTCCGTCAGACTCCCGTCGACGTCGCCGGCGTCGCCCAACGCGTCGACGATACCGGATCCGACCTTGGGCCACCACGCGTAGTCAGGGTCGCAGAACAGGCTCGTCAGCGGCCCGCCGACCGGCATCGGATCGATGTCGAGCGCCCCAACAAGCAGGCCGGCATCAGACGCCCAGACCACGTTGTCCGTTCCGGCCACGACGCCATCACCTTCGACGGCGGCACCGACGCCTTCAAGCGACGCAAATACGCTGCGCTCGACCGAAATCGCCGTCCCGGTTCCCACGCGGATGACGGCGCCGCGCACGTCTACGCCGAGCGCGGTCAGATGCTCGATTCGGACATCGGGCGCGGTCGTGAAGCTGAATACCGCCTCCGTCAGCGTCTCGTCGCCGGGTGCAAGGCCCCCGACAGAAACCCACGGCGTGCCCCACACCACGTCGTTGCTGAGGACAATTTCGTCGGCCCCGAAAACCGAGAGAAAGGGGCGGCTGCCGGGGCTGCGACAGACTTGCGAGCGGGTCGAACGAAGGGAGGCGACGTCCACGAACGTGAGTTCGGGCACATCCGGCCCAAAGAACACGTCGGTAAACGTGCTGTTGCCACCTTCGGCGAGGAGCAATCGCCCCGCTCGGCTCAGCTCCGTGTTGGAGGCCGAAATGTCGGTTCCAAAGGTCAGGATCGGGGGCGCGCCATCGGAGTATGTCCCGCCGGCCAGCTCCAACGTTCCGTCGATCAAGTAGGCCGCGTCGTCGGACCCGGATTCCACCTCGAGAAAGGCGGAATCCTCCAAGGCGACCACTGCGTCGACGGCGTAGAGGAAGCCACCCTCGTTGGCGGCGAAGACGTCGTCGATCACCGCGCCTTCGACGAGCAAACTGCCCCCGGTCACCGCGATGGCACCACCGCGATCCGCAGAGAGGTCCGTGAAGAGCCCCCCAGAGATCTCGATGGCCCCGTCGAGCCCGACGATCGCGGCACCGTCTACGCCAACGGCGTGGATACCGCTGAATATGGTGTCCTCGAATCGCGCGAGAACGCAACTGCCGCTGACGTCCACGGCGGGTGCGGGACCGTCGCGCAGCACCGCGGACACCGTGGTCACCGCTCCAGAGGCACAGCTGATTCCGAGCCCGCCCCACGCATCGATGGACACGCGTTCCAGGGTGAGGTCGGCTCCGCCGGAAACTTGAACCGCGTCCGCAGTGGCCCGGATCGTAAGGTCTTGGGCCCAAATGAGAGCCCCCACGCGTGCCCGGAGGCCATTGCCCGGCGCATCGATCACCGTCAGCCCCTCGCCAGCCCCCACGATCGTCAGGTCCGCATTGACCGTGACCGTCTCCGCGTAGGTGCCCGGTTCGGCGCGGACGACGCCTCCAGGCGGCGCAGCATCGACCGCCTCCTGCAGGGTCGCGTAGGTCGTAGGGTCCCCGTCGACGGTCACGCCTGCCCACGCAGCGAATGCCCAGCCGACGACCATCTCTCCCCCGTTCGCGCACTTTATCGATTCGATCCGGAGCGATCGAGGGAAAACTGAGGACGCCAATGGCCATCCGCGCGCTTCTGCCACGCCCCACCCAGGGTTAGCGGCACCCATGCCCAACCCTCGGTGGTGGATCGCAGCGACCGTCGTCGCAGCCCTCTCAGCGCTTGGCTGGTGGTCGCTCCCTCCGGCACCGCCAACCCTACATGACCTGCCGCCGCCCGCATCCGCGAGGGCCGAGCCACCCCCACGGCCAACCCCCGGCGCCAGCCGCACGGCCGACCTCCCCCAAGGCCCGGCGCCCGCAGAGGGCTTCCGCGTCAACGCACCCCCCGGCCCACCCGTCCCCGACAAGCACCGCCTTCCGACCCGGCCCGCGGACCCCAACGCCAAGGTCTGGCCCGCGACCCCCACAGCCTTCGTCGACGCCGTCCGCGCGGCGGGACTCGACGACTGCCCCGACCGCCCTGAAGGCGCACGGACGGCGCTGCGCGCCCTCCTCGTCGAGATGGACGGCGTCGGCCGCATCGCCGACGCCGCGATGCCCGGCACGAGCGACGCCTTCGAGGCCTGCCTGCTCGACGTGATGGAGGGGCTGCACTTCGCGCCGACGACGCTGCAGTTTTCGCTGCCCTACACCTGGGATGCCCCGTGATTCTCCGCCCTCCCGAGGCCACGGTCGACCTCTACACGTCGAAGGACGGCCTGCTCGCGCGCGTCGGCCACGACCTGCACCTTCGGGTCGCCCGTTTCCAGGTCAGCCTCGACGAATACGGCGTTCGCGCCACCTTCGACGCGCGATCCATCGCCGTCGTCACAGCCATGAAGGACGGCGTCCCCTCCCCTGGACTTTCGGCCGATGACCGTCGCCAGATCGACGCCAACGTCGCCGAACACGTGCTCGCCGTGAAGCGCTACCCCGAGATTCGCTTCGAAGCGGACGCCTGGGAGGACGACGGCGACACCTGGCAAACCGACGGTCGCCTGACCCTCGCCGGTAGGACGCGCGACTTCACCGTCCAAGCCGGCGTCGAGGGCGATCGCCGCGTGTTGCGCGCGCGCATCCACCAGCCCGACTTCGGCATCGCCCCATTCACCGCCCTGCTCGGCACCCTGCGCATCCTGCCCGATGTGCAGGTCGTCGTGTCATGGCCCGCCTGAGCGCACCAAGCCCACGTCGGCGCCCTCGAACAGGTAGAAGACGTAGTCGAGACTTTCAAGCTCGATCGTGATCTTCTCGTCGGGCTGGACCGCACGCCCGAGCGACCACGTCAGCGACCCCGCGGCCCAGGCCCGGCTCGACACGGCCTCCTCGACCACCAACGCGTCGCCAACGCGCACACGCACCTGCAGCGTCGCGTCGCGGTATTGCAAGTAGCGCAACCCGAGCCGGACCTGGTCGACGGGCCCAGGGCGCGCCGCAGTCGTCAGCGTCAGGTGGTCCTTCGGGTAGACCCACCACCGTTTGCCACATCGGCGACCAAGGTCCAGCACGAGGTTGTAGGACCGCCCGTTCGTGTCGGGGTCCGAGCCGTCGCCCGCTGAGAACAGGATGGCTGTCGGCCCGTGGCAGCTTCGGCCGTGCCCGTGCCGAATCACATCACCACAAGGAGCGTTGGCGCCACCAAGAAGCCGGTCGTCCTCGACCACCCGCAGCGGGCTGCACCTCTCCTCGAATTGGGTGACCCCGAGCAGGGCTTCGTCGCTGAGAAAGCCCCACTTTTCCGTCTGGAAGCGCGACAACGGGCCCGCCTCGCGGAAGCGTGGCCGCTCGGAGCCAGGCACCCCTACAGGCGCACGGGCGAACTGGATGTCGGTTCCCGGCGCATGAAGGACGTCGACCCATACGTCCTCGCTGACGCTGCCCTCGCCGAGGAGCGTGCCGAATGACGGGCCCTGGCCCCAACGAAGGCCCGTCAGGAGCGCGGCTTCCTCGGTCGCCATGGTCAACGTCCATGGACCCTGGGGGGGTGCCCCCTTCCAGGAACCCGACCAGCCCTTTCCGTTGGCCACCCATGCGATGTCGTGGCCGCCGGCCTTTCCGACGGGCGGCGCGCGTCCCCCCACCATTTCGGCCGCGCCCTCGAACGGACCCCCCGGCCAGGGATCGAAATGCAGCTGCAACTCGCCGCCGGCATGCAGAGCCCGGCCGTCGGCCGACGGCAGGGCCGCTTCCCCTCCGCCGTGTCGCTCGACCTTGCGCGGACGGTAGAGCACGGGCGCGCCCCATCCCGACTCTCGGAGGGCCTCCGCCACCGCCAGGGTGAATCGGCGCGACCCCTCCTTGTTCATATGGTCGGCGTTGCGAAACATCGCCTCGGTCATGGGCAGGCGACGAAGATCGAGGAACGCCCCCCCCGCCCCCTCCACGACCTCCCGGGCGGCCGCCTCGAAGCCTTCGGGGACCACGTCGTCCAGCTCCGCAGGGATGCCGGGCTCCATCGGGGGACGGACCCAGGTGATGTGGGCGCCCGAGGCCGACGCCAGCTCCGTGATCGGGCCCAAAAAGCTCGCCTCGGGCTTGGGCAGGACCGACAGGTCGTAGCCGTGAGCCTCTGTGTCGATCGCCGTCACGGCCCGGTTTCGACTCAGCCGGACAGGGTCGACCACCTCGTCGGCGAAGACTTTGTCGAGCGCCTTGCGGACATCGTCGGATTGCAGCGTCCGCCGCTTGGTCGCCGCCAACGCCCGCACCGGCCGATCGCGCAACACAGAGAAGATGGCGTCGCGCACCTTCGTCCGTTGATCCTTCAACCGACCCCACCAGAGGGCCCCCGAATGCGCGACACGCTCGGTGAGGACGGCGTCGCCCCCCTCGGGGGGCAGATGGACGTCGAGGTTGACCCGGCTGGACTCCGTCAGCGGCGTGTTGAGCAACATGCTCTGCAGCCCGCTGACGACGATGATGTGTTCGGGACGGTGGCCCGGCTCGAACACCCGATACTTGAGGATCGCGTACCAGTGGCTTCCGACCGAGTTGGGGACGCTGAGGAGCGCCACGTCGCCCCGTTCGAGCCCCATGCGCTCGGCCAGAAGCTCAGGACTGATGTCCGTGTTCGCGTAGCTGGGGCCCAACACGATCACGCGGGGGCGCTTCGCTTCGAGCAAGCGGTTGATCGCCGCCACGGCGCCGTCGCGCGTGACCGTCGCGTTGAAGATCCAACCCGCATTGAGGTCGGCCGTACGTTCTTCCGAGTCCCGATAGGTCCACAATCCAATGACGAAGGCGGCGAGGACGAACGCCGGCGCGAGCACGCTCAGCACCGCGGTACGCATCGGCCGCTCCTATCGCGCGGCCAGGGGTTAGCCGCGCCCGGCGGAGCGGGCATGCGTGCCTGGATCTATGACAAGACGGTTCGCCCGCTGACCGCGGGATGGTACCGCGAGGTGTTGTCCCGCCTCACCGACCGGGCCAAACTGCTCGACATCGGCGTCGGGACGGGCGGAGCCCTGTTCGAAAACGCCGAACTCGTCCGCACCAAGCGCCTGCACGTCCACGGCATCGACATCGACCCCGACTACGTCCGCCAGGCCCAGCGAGGGGTGCTTGCCGCGCGCCTTGAGGACAACGTCAGCGTCGAGCAGATCAGCGTTTACGACCACCGCGGGGGGCCCTACGACGCGGCCTACTTCAGCGCGTCGTTCATGTTGATGCCCGACCCGCCCGCGGCCCTGCGCCACGTGGTCGAGCTTTTGCGCCCAGGTGCGCCCGTTTTCTTCACCCAGACCTTCGAGCATCGTCGGTCCAAGATCGTGGAAGCCGCCAAACCGCTGCTGCACCGGGTCACGACGATCAACTTCGGCAAGGTCACCTACGAGGAGGATTTCCTCGAGGCCATCCGCCGGGCAGGCCAGGACGTCGAAGAGATGACGACGCTGGAGACGCAGCGAACGCGAAGCTTCCGGCTCGCGGTCACCCGGGCCGCGGCCCCGCCCGCTTAGCGGGCCGCTACTCGACGCCGTCCCGCTCCACGCGGTCGGCAAGTTCCGGGTGCTGCTCGTACCACTGCTTGAGGTAGGCCAGCAGGTGCTTGCGACGCTCCGGGAAGGCCTCCCACATCGCCTCGGCATTCTCCCACGGCTCTGCACGACGCACGAGCAGGAGGAAGCTCCGATCGGCTTCGCCCTCCAGTTCGACCTCCTCGAAGTCAGGCACGAAACGCGACATGAGGTCCGGCGGGGTCGCCCACTCCTCGAGCGTGTCCTTCATGAGCCCCGGCGCTCGAAGCCCCTGGACGAGTCGCGCGCTGAGCAGGTCGGGGTCGTATTTGACGAAGAAGGCGGCCTCGACCGCTTTGTCGTGACCCGGCGACTCGACGAGACGGCCGGCCGGAGGCGTCAGCAATGCGACCTCGCGGTTCACGAGGCCGTACTGGTCGTAGATGTAGAGATCGGAGTGGTACCCCGCGACGCCAATCGCTTTGGTCACCCATCGCGTCCCGTTGGGCGCCCAGGCCTTCAGCGCCCGCCCTCGAAGCGCGAACCCGTCGGTGTTGTCGGCCATATTGGCCCACCTGGCGTACTCGGTCATGAACTCCCGATCCGACAACCGGAAGTGCAGCGCTTCGCGGATGGCGTGCGGGACGACGTGGATGTCGAAGCCGCCGAGCACGTTGAGCAGCGTGAACAGGGCCGCCAACACACCCGCCGCCCAGTCCCGCGAGAACCGTGGCCGGAGCGCTTGCCACAACGTCGCCAACAGAACGACCGCCATCGGGATTCCCGGCACCAGCATCCGACCCATTGGCATGAAGTCGCCACCGATGGCCACGCCGTAGGCAGGGAATGCGACGGCCAACAGCGCCACCGCCACCCCGCGGCCAGGCCTCGCCAAGATCGCCCAAGGCGTGCCCAGAAGAGCCAACGCGAGCGTGGGGAACGTCAGCCAGTACAAGCCGACGTACTTCATCCCGCGTACGATCCGGTCGATGCCGAAGCCGACCTTCGCGTGCGCCGTATTTGGCACCCAGTCGCCAAAGTAGGCCATGCGCCAGGCGGTATAGACGCCAAAGACCAAGCCGAAGGGCGCCAAGCTGCGCAGAATCGGCGCGCCGGCCCGGCGAGGGTTGCGAGTCGGGTCGTCCAACCAACGTGCAAGGAAGGCCACGCAGGCGAACATGGCGACCCAGGCGACCCCTTCTGTGCGCAGCAACGCCGCGGCGAGGGCGGCAAGCGCGGCTTGCGTCCCACGCGGGTCCTCGTCGTCGGAAGCCAAAACCCAACGGTCGAACAGAATCCACAACGCGAGCGCAAACGGCATCGGCTCGAGGCCGCTCGTCGACCAAAGCGCGTAGGCCGGAGCCGTCGCGATCCACACGGCGCCTGCGAGGGCGGCCCACCGGTCGAATCCGAAGCGCCGAAGCAGCGCATCGTGTACGACTAGCAGAAGGATGAGGCCACACGCCGCCGACACCGCGGGGACGACGATTTCCGACGGGGCGCCTACCGCATGGCAGGCCGCCGAAAGCAGCATCCACAGGAAGTCGGAATAGCCTTCGACAGGCTCTTCACCGACGTTGTAGGTGACGCCCTGACCACGCGCGAGGTTCCGCGCGTAGCGAAATGTGATGTAGCTGTCGTCGCACAAGAACCAGAAGCGGCCGACAAGCCAAACGTAGATGGCCACCACCGTGGCCAGCCAGGGATCCAGCCGCACAGCGAGCACACACCCCCCGATGGCGCGTTGAACACGGCGTTAGCGACCTGTCTGGAGACTGTCAACGGAATGGGCGCCGACGGGCTCGCCTGACGTTAGGCCGCACGGGCATGCCCGACACCTCTCGCGCCCTTCGGTGGCTCCTGTTCGCCGCCGCCTTGACTTGGCATCTGCTCAATGTCGTCGCACCCCCAAAAATCGAGGGTGGACCTGCGAAAGACACGGCGGGACGCGACTACGCGTCCTACCACTACGCCTCTCTCGTGGCGTGGGCCGGCGGCGACCCCTACGACAAGCTCGCCCTCGACGCTCGCGCGACGACGGATGGCACGCGAACCCAGGTTCATCCGTTCTTTTACCCGCCGCCCTTCCTGGCGGCCGTCGCGTGGGCACCCCGCGTCGATTTGGACACGGCCTACTGGGTCTGGTACGCCGTCAACGAGGTCGCCCTGCTCGTCGCCGCGCTTGCGCTCCTTCGTTGGTGGCTGCCGCTTGGGCCCGCCGTCGGACCAGTCCTCTTCGGCCTCATCGCCATCACGAGCGGCGTCGCCTATGGCCACGTGATGGGCCAAGCGAACGCCTTGGTCCTCGCGCTCTTGGCACTCGGGCTCTGGGCCGCCGCACGGGGCCGTGACGCGCCCGCGGGCGTCGCCCTCGGCCTCGCCTGCATGTTCAAGATGAGCCCAGCCCTGTTCGTTTGGGTTTGGCTGGTCCAACGCCGTTGGACGGCGGTGTCCGCGGCGATCGCCACGGCCGCAATCGCATCCGTCCTCGTTTTACCGCTCGTCGGCCTCAGCGAGCAGATTCGCTTCTACACGGCGATCCTGCCGGGCTTCGGAACCGGCGACTACAACGGGCTCGAAATCAAAGTCGACCTGTTCGCGAACCACAGCATGCCCAACGTCTTCGCGCAGATTTGGCCCGACGGCACGGGTTCGCGACTCAGCGGCACGGCCGCGCTCGCGTCCCAGGCCTTCAGCGGTCTCGTCCTGTTGGGCACGGCCGCCCTGTTCCGTCGCCGGGTCGATGAGCCCTTCGCCCAAGCCGCCCAAGCCACGAGCATCGCCACCGCGACGCTCTTCGTGCCCGTCTACACGTACGAGCACCACCTCCTCTGGGCACTCCCGGGGCTGACGGTCGCCATCGCCGCCGTCGTCCGCGGCCGTTTGGGCGTCGGCTGGGCCGTCCCGCTCGGCCTCGCCACCGCCGCCATCGCCTTCCCGGTGGCCCCCCTCAAGGCGTTGGCGACGGGCCCCCTTGCTGGCTCCCTTCCTGCCGCGCTCGCCGTTCAGGAGGCCAAGTTCGGGGCGCTGTGGGTCATTTTCGCCGCGACGACCTGGGTGGCCATCTCGTCCACGTCAACGGGCGGGCGCGGACGCGCAGCGGACCGTTAGGGAGCCTCCGAGCCGGAGGAAATGGGTATGTGGGTTTGGATCGGGCTGATGGCCTGTGGCGACGACACGACCTCCACGACGCCAAGCGACGGCCAAGTCTTCGCCTACACGCCGGAGACCTTCCCCGATGCGTACAAGGAAACCTACTGCGAGCAGTTTGAAACCTGCAATACGGCGGCGACCTGCCAGGCCGAGGACATCTCGGCGGGCTTCGATACCGGTTGCACGTTCGATGTGGCCAAGGCCGACGCGTGCATCGACGGTCAATGGACGTGCGACGCGTCGGGTGGACCGGGCCTGGAAGTCATCGTTCCGCCCGTCGCCTGCCAGGAGACCTTCGTCTGCTCCTGAGCCGCTAGCCGCAAGCTAGACGGAAAGGTCCGCGGGCCCCGGGAACCACAGGCGAACCCATCGGTCCGGGTCGCGCATCCCAACCTCGCCGAACCACGCCCGAAGCTCGTCCGAGCCCGGCGCGTTGGCCAGCACCGCACCTGCGCGACCTGCGATGGCGGCCCCCAGCCACATGTCGCGATCCGAGAACTGGACGCGCGCGGTTTCGATGGCCGCAGCGACAGCGCCGCCGCGTACCGCGACGATGCCCGCCCCAAGCAACGACGCCCACGGCCGAGCCCACGGCGCGGGGTCGGTCTTGAGGGCGGCCGCCATCTCTTCCGCCCGCTTCAACGCCTTGCGGTCGCCAAGGTGATGGAGATGGAGCGCAATGATGCCCCGCCAAAGCCGCGCATTGACGCGCAGGTGCGGAGCCTGCCATGCGCCGAGCGCGTCGGCCTTGAGAAACGCGGCTTCGACGCGCTCGCTCGCTTGGGCCGCACGACCGCGTCCCACGTCGAGTTGAGCGCGCGCGATGGCAATTTCGATCGGCACGGCACCGGCCGGGTCGGGCCAACTGGCTTCGACGTTTTCGAGTTGGCGAATCGCCGGATCCAACTCCCCCTCGGCCAACGCAAGAACGGGCAGGATGCGCGACGCGATGATCGCGACGACGAGCACGTTGCGGGCTCCCTCGGCTTCCGCAAGCAACGGGTACGCACGCGCCGCGGCCGTCCGCAGGTCGCCGCGCTCGATCAAGGCCATCACGTGGCCGATTCGGGCCTGGAAACGTTGCCAAGCGAGACCCGTGCATCGCGTGCGAATCGACGATTCCGCTTCCGCGCAGAGGCGGGCGGCGTCCGCCCAAGCTCCAAGCAGCAGGGAGGTCTGACCCGCCGACCACGTCGCGAGCGCTGCCGCTTCCGGCGTCCCTATCGCGCGCCCAAGGTCCTGGACCTGTTCCCAGCGTCGACGCCACAGCGGCGACGACGGCTGCTCGCGGGCGATGTGGGCCGTCTCCAAGGCGACCGCGCGAAGTCGCGTCAACTCGTCGACGCCCTCAAGTTCGCCCAAGAGGCGGCCTTGGAAAATCGCCGACAACTTCGGACGGTGGGGCAACAGCCCCTCAGCGAGCGACACCAGCGCAGACGCGCGCAGCATCGCGTCGCCATCGACGAGGCCCGCACGCGGCAAGTCCACCTGGCTGCCCGACCGGAAACGGGTCCACTGGTCCACCGCCCACACCGCCCAATCCGGGGGCACCCCTTGGCGGCCCGTCTCCCGCAAGATGAGGTCGAGCATGGCGATACCGTCCGACACCGCGCCCGTTGCCAGCAGCTGTTCGGCGGCCTGGACCCGCAACGTCCCGCCGGCGGATTGCCCCCCTTCTTCGACGGCGCGAAGGTAAGCGGCGGCCGCTTCGCGACCCCGGCCCTGGGCCGCAAGCGCGTGTCCAAGGAGCGCGCACATCGAGCGACGCTCGCGCGCCGACCACTCCCCCAATTCAATCGCGCGGTCGAGCAGCCAGACGGCCTCCCGATGCTGGCGGTCGCGGATGGCCGCCTCGGCAGCCAACCAAGCCACCAAGCCCGCCTTCGCATGCGCCCCGCCGCCCGCAAAGTGGTTGACGAGGGCCTCGGGATCGTCCACACCCGCAGCTTCAAGCGCGGACGCGATGGCGAGGTGATTCGCCCTACGTTGCGTGTCGCTGAGCTGGTCGAGGACGTACTCGCGGACTTTGTCCGAGTAGACTTCGAGCGTTCCACTCGCCTGTCCTCCGGTCGCGTTCACCAAGGAGTGGGCACGCAGTGTGCTGATCGCCGGGAAGGCCTCATTGCCCAATTGCAGCGCATGGATGGCGAGGTCCGTGGACACCGGTTGTCCCGCGACCACGAGCAGGTCGAGCAGCGCCTTCGGGCGCTCCGACAGACCCGCGATCGCCCCGACTACGACCTCTGTCATGTCGCCGGCAGCGCGGGCCTCGCCGTGATCGACGCGACGTACCAGCTCGCGGATCTGATGCGGATTTCCGGCCGATTCCAGGGCGACGGCCCGCACGTCTTCGGCCGAAGGGTCCCGAGCGAGCATTTCGCCGGCCACCACGCACGCCTGCTCGAACGTCAAGGGTTCGAGGTCGAGAATGCGAACGTCGCACGACGCCCGATTGAGGCCAGGCAGCAACCAGTGGACAAAGGCGCTCGGCTCGCTGCTCCGGTACGACAGCAGCACCAACATCGGGACGCTACGCTCGGCTTTCACGATTTCGGCCAGGATTTCGGCCGACTCCGTGTCGCCCCAGTGTACGTCATCGATGCTGAGAATGACCGGTCCCACCCCGCCAAGGCCGCGCAGCAAGTCGCGCAGTCCACGGAAGGCGCTTCGAGCCAGCTCTTGGGGCTCGAAGTCCTGGGCGGGCGGCGTATCGGACCCGATGGACTCCACGCGGGAAAGAACAGGAAACAACGCGGCCAACAACGGCAAATCGTCGGACTGAATCGCGGGGGCGTGTCGCGGGTCAAGCCGACGGAGGACGCGGCTGAGGTTGTCCATGACGCCATCGAGCGCCTTGAACGGCACCTGCTCCCACTCGTAGCAGCGGCCCTTGAGCGTGATGACGCTCTCCTCGCGCCGCTTGACCTGCTTGACGAATTCGCGAATCAGCGTCGTTTTGCCCGTTCCCGGCCCACCGCGGACGAGGCAGACGACGCTGTGCCCCCACTTGGCCGACGTGAACGCGCGGTTGAGTTCAAGCAGGGCCTCGTCGCGAAAGCGAAAGCGAGGCGTCAGGGTCCGTCGCCGAACCTCCGACGTCTGCCTCAAACCACGCAGCTGCGCGATGACGTCCCGCCCCGAGGGCCGATCCGAAGGTCGCCGCCTGAGCAACCCCATACAAAAGTCATTCAGGTCTTGGGGGATGCCAGGGACGAGCTGAATCGGCGGCGTCGGGTCCCGCTCCTGTTTCTGGCTCAGAATCTGATAAAGGTGCCCGCTATACGGCCAGACGCCGGTCAGCGCCTCGTAGAGCATGACCCCCACCGAGTACCAGTCCGACGCTTCGGTCAGCGCGTGCCCGACGGATTGTTCGGGCGACATATAGGCCGCGCTACCTGCGATGTTCTGGTGAAGCGTACCCTCGGTGTAGTCCTGGTCGATGTCGGCCACGAGACCGAAGTCGAGGATCACCACGCGACCGGTGCCGGTGACGAGCACGTTCGACGGCTTGAGATCTCGATGGACACGCCCGGCGGCGTGCAACGCTGCCACCCCTTCCGCCAATTGGCGCAGCCCGCCGCGCAGCCGCACGAGGTCTGGCAGACGGCCGCCCGGCAGGGGCTCGAACACCTCGGGGACGCCGGCCGCCGACGTCGCCGACCGGCTGAAGCGCAAGTCCTGCGAGAACGTCGTCTCCGACCGCGCCCGGCTGCGCTGGGCTTCCTCCACGCCACGGACCGACGTCAGAAAGTCGACGCCTTCCACGAGCTCCATCGTGACGAACCAGCCCTGTTCGCTGTGGACGAGTTCATAGAAGGAGACCAGGTTCGGGTGGTCGATGGAGCTGAGCGCCCGAAACTCCTGTTTGAGTCGGTACAAGGAGTTGGCGTCGAGATGGCGCAGGGTCTTGAGCGCGACGATGTCGCCGTGCTGCGTGTCCCGTACCCGGTAGACCACGCACATCGCGCCGGCGCCAAGCTGATCGACGACCTTGAAGCGATTCGTTCCCGCGAAGGCCGAAACGGTCGAAACCCCGCCGCGGCGCGGGTCCTCAGGCTGCGGGGGTCCAGGCACGCCCCCTATCTACCGCGGCAGGCCCCGCCGTCGACGCGGATGTGCAACGGCTCGTTACGCGACCTTATGGACCCCGTGCTGAGCCTGTCGGCCACCGAGCTCGCCGAGGGCGTTCGAAGCGGCCGCTTGGACCCCGTGGACGTCGTCGACGCCTTCATTGCGCGCATCGAAGAGGTCAACCCGAGCATCCGTGCGGTCGTCGCCGAGCGCTTCGCCGCCGCGCGTTCCGAAGCCGTTGCTGCGCGCACCGCCGCGATCCGAGGCCAGATCGTCGGGCCGCTCCACGGCGTCCCCATCACCGTCAAAGAGTTCGTCGCCCTCGATGGGATGCCTCACACTGGCGGCGTCCTCCATCGGCGAGACGAGCGCGCGCGCGAGACGGCACCCGCAGTGCTGCGTTTGCAAGCCGCAGGCGCCATCGTGCTCGCCACCACCAACGCGCCCGAAGGTGGCCTCTGGCACGAGACGAACAACGTGATCTACGGCCGTACCCACAACCCGTGGGACCTCTATCGGACGCCGGGGGGGTCAACGGGCGGCGAAGCGGCCCTCATCGCAGCCGGCGGCAGCCCGTTGGGGGTCGGATCGGACACCGGCGGAAGCGTGCGCATCCCAGCGACGCTGTGCGGCATCGCCTCGTTCAAGCCGACAGGCGGAACGATTCCGAACACGGGGCATTTTCCCGCGGGACCCAGCGGCAACCCGCGCATGATGAGCCTCGGCCCGCTCGCTAGGTCCCAGCGCGATGCTTGGCTCGCCACCCGTTTGATGGCGGGCCCGGACGGCCGCGATGCCAACGTGAGCGCGGCGGCGCTCGGCGCACCCGAGGACGTCGACCTTCGGAGCTTGCGCGTCTTCGTGGCCGAGCCCGGTCGGCGCCCCGGCGTCGATCGAGACGTTGAAGCGGGCGTCGAGGCCGCGGCCGAAGCCCTCGTTGCCCGAGGCGCGAAGCGCGTCCCGCTGCGGACGACCGGCTTCACCACCGCCTTTCTTGCCTGGGCGGCGCTGTTGGCCGACTCCGGCGACACCTACCAAGCGACGGTCGGCCAGGGCCGCGGCGTCTGGTGGTGGGCGTCCCTTGTCCGCTGGTGTCTGGGACGCCCCAACCACACAGGCGGCGTCCTGTTGGTCATCGCGGGCGAACGCATCCTCGGCGCCCTACCCGGCGGCGTAGGTCCCCTGGTACGGGCCGCGCACCGCCTTCGCGCGTCCTTGGACGAGGAGCTCGGCGCGGACGGCGTCCTGATCCACCCCGGATGGGTGTCCAGCGCCCCAGTCCACCGCGGCATGGCCTTGCTGCCCCCGACCGCGGTCGGCACGACGGCGGTGTTCAACGTCACGGAATCCCCCGTCGCGGCCGTACCGGTGGGACTCGACCGCCACGGCATGCCGATCGGCGTCCAAGTGGCCGCCCGACGCGGTGCCGACGCCGTCGCGATGGCCGCTGCCTTTGCCCTAGAAGACGCCTTCGGCCGCCTCGGGCCCGTCAACCCTCGGTGGGGTCGTCGGGGGTATCTGCTTCCTCGACACGGGCCGTGACAGCCAAGCGAACCTGATTTCGGCCGCAGGACTTGGCATCGTAGAGCGCCGTGTCCGCGTTGGCCGACAGGAGCGCCCAGCTGCCTCCGTCGTCCTCGGCGACCCCCAAGCTGATCGCCACGCCAATGGGCCCCACACGCGTCGAGACCGGATGGTCGCACACGGCGCGCCGCAATCGCTCCGCCACTCGGGCGGCAGTATGAATCGACGCCCCCGCCACCACAGCGGCGAACTCCTCGCCACCGACGCGCGCAAACAGGTTTGCCGGGCGAAGGGCCCGCCGACAACGTGCGGCGACCGCGCGAAGCACCTCGTCCCCAACGGGATGGCCATGAGAGTCGTTGATTCGCTTGAAGTGGTCCACGTCAAAGGCGATCAGGCAGACCGGCGCCCCTTCCGCACGGGCGCGCGCGAGCATGTCCGGCCCCTGTTCGTCGAAGGCCGCCCGATTGAGTTGACCGGTGAGGCCGTCGACCGACGCCCGCCGGGCCTCCTCGTCGAAACGCGCACGCAGCCCGTCCAACGCCTCGCGAACCTCGAGCGCGGCTTCACGAATCCGGCCGGCCACCGCCACCCGCTCCGCGTTCGCCAACGTCTCTTCCATCAGCGCGCCCGAAGCGCCGACAATGCCGTCGAGGGCTTCGCGGGTTCGCTGCTCCAGCGCCACCGGCCAGCCGTCGTCGATCGCCCGGGACATCGCCAAGCTCGACAAGGACGCCTCCGCGCCCTCATCGGCCCCGGCTCATTCCACTGTAGGCGTGGACGTCGCTTCGCCCAGGGTCACGAAAGACGACATGCCCCAGCTGTCCCATACGACGAGATCGACGAACAGATCGACATCGCCACAAACGACATCCGCCTCGTCGACAATCCAGCCAGAGCTCCAAAAGAAGGGATCCGTGGTCGGGTAGAGTGGCAGCTGCAGCAGGTCCTCGCCAGTCGCCGCGTCCCACAACCAGCCGTCGACCGCGACGACCTCGTACGGGCCGTAGTCATCGTCAACGATCGCGTTGAGCGTCCACAGATCCCCACCCTCCGCAGCCGGCCCGCAACTCGCCGTGCCGTCAAGGACGATCGGCGGCAGATTGATCTCTGCGCTCGGATAGATGAGGCAGCCGGCCAGAACGGCGATCATTGAACGTCGTCTCGCGCATCCTGCGGGTTGTCCTGCACGTACCGAAGCGTGTCCTCCATGACGTTCTGGACGTCGGTGGCGCTGTGCCCCGACCGCGGGTCGGCAACGATGTCGTCGTAGAGCCAGTCGCGGAGGTCCGTGACGTCCCCTTCGAGGTTGATGGCCTCGACCACGTCGGCCACCGCGACGACGTAGTCGTTGAAGTCGCGCTTGCAGTTAGTCATGTCGAAACACAGCTCGGCGACGTTGCCATTGCCACCGTAGACGTCTGGCGACCCAGCCCACGTCCAATCCGTGCCGGACGGGAGCCACTCGAGCTTGTTCGTCAGCCCATCCTGGAAGAAGCGCCAGTTGTTTGGCGACTTGTAGCCGTCCCAGTGATCGAGGACCGCCTCCCATGCGAGGTAGGTCAGGAATCGATCCTTGTAAAGGACGTCCCAAATTTCTTCCTCGGCGACGCCAAACGCCCCACCGTCGACCATCTCGTCGAGTGCCAGGAGGACGCTCAAGTCGGGTACGTCCGGCCCTTCATCGTACTTACAGGAAAGGTACCCGCCGCCGCCGAAGTCGCAGCCGGAACCCTCGAACAGCTGACCCGTCTCCTGTGTTGGCCACCAACGCTGGTAGAATTCCTCGTCCCACGTTTCCACGTTTTGGTAGATGCCGTAGTACTCGAGGTTGACGTAGACCTTCGCCCAGCCCACGCGCGGCGCCGCCAAGCCCGATTCGCGCGCCAAGCGGTAGGCCAAATACTCGTGGAGGCGCGACGGGTCGTAAACGTTGCCAGAGTTGAGCGTGATGGCGCGCAGGCCGCGGTAACGAAGGTCTGACTCAGCCGTGTTGAGATCGAGCTTGAAGTTCGGCTTTCCATTCATGTCCTGGTAGGAACCCGATCCCTTGAGTCGGACGCCCGACCCCGGAAACTGCATCCCATCAACGACAATGTCGCCGAACACCCAGGTCTCGGTGAACAACCCACCGCTGTTCAAATCTGCAATCGCACCTTCCGTCAGGAAGAGGTCGACGCGCAGGATGTGGGACTTCTGGAACACACTGTCCCGAGGATCCAAGGAGTCGTAGGGCGGCGCCGAGCCGTTGGTGAACCCAGGCGTCGCATGGATGGATGGCAGCCAGGCCCCTGCGTCCGGATAGCGGGCCCACACGACGTCGTCGTAGAGCACCCCAGTTTCGATGAGGTCGACCCGTTCGCCATCGACCTTGAGTTCGATGCGTTCGCCAAGCGAGTTGATGCCAAACGGCGCGTGGTTGGCGTCGTCGGTGACGCCATCACAGATGAGGAAGAAGTACCCACCAGGTGGGATCTCGCCTTCTTTGCCGTCCCACTCCCAGGAGCCCGCCTCGACCTCGACCTCTTCGAGGGCAATGGGCTCGGTGCCCGCGTTGTACAGCTCGATCCAGTCCGGAGTGTCGAGGTTGGACGGGTCTTGCCATTGGGAGTCGTTGGCCGCGATCACTTCGTTGATCACGAGCCCAGGACGCTCCTGCACCATTGGCGCGGTCGCCATCGTGGGCACAGGAATATCGGGGGGGCCGGCGGCCAGGGTGGCGCGACTGGCATCGGGCGGCTCAGCCTGCTGGCAGGCCACCAACATCCAGGTCAGCATCGCGACCTCCCACCTGCAGCCTAACCGATGTCGACCGCACCGTCGTCAACGAACGGTCACCGGCGGCGGCTCGGGGGCGGCGTCTCCGTCCGAACGGGCGCGGGAATGCCCGAGGTGCCAAGCGAGGTCCGCAAAGCGCCGCTGCGAACGGCTCCAGCTACACGCCACATTGCGGTTGCGTCCATAGGAACTCCGCGACCCTGATCGGAGAGCTCCGGCCATTCTTGAGATCATTTTGCCGAGGGCGATGACACGGTCTCCGCGAGGAGACCTTCGAGGGCATCCGCTTGCGTGCGGACCTCGTCCAGAAGCGGTCCATCCCAACCTTGGCCCAACGCATCGGCCATGGCTCGGTAGTACCAAACGGTCCCGGCACGCCCCCCGCTGAATCGCTCGATGGTCGAGGGCCCGTACCGCCTCACGTCGCGCACCAACGTGGTGATATTGTGGAACTTGTCGGCCGCCCCCACCAGCCTAGCCGAGGGGCCCATCTGCGCAACATGCCGCAGATGGGCTTCCTTGCGGGCTCGCCAAGGGGGCTTGGGGAACGTCGTGGCGTCGGTCAGGTCCTCCACGATTTCAGCGACGCGTTCGCCGAAGGGTCCCGACAGGTCCGAACGCCTCGAACCGGGAATGTCCTCCAGGTAATCGTGGAGCAACCCCGCCACGATCTGGTCTTCGTCGCCGCCATACTCTCCAACGAGCGCGGCGACGGCAAAGAGGTGCGTGACGTACGGGATCGGGGACCCCTTTCGCGTCCGCCCGTCAAAGGCCCGTACGGCCATCGCCGCCGCCCGCTCCAGCCGCGTCAAGGTGACTTTCGCAGACGCCGAAGCGCTTGCTGATTGAGGCGGTCGTCGCCCCAACAAGCCGTCGAGCCGTCCAGACGGACGCCACAGCCGTGCAAGGCACCGAGCTCCATTTGATGCCAGGGGCCCGCCGGCGGCGAGGATTGGTCGAATTCATCGCTGCCCCAGCAGGTGAGCGCCCCACCGGCGCCAAGGGCACAGGTGTTCGCCCAACCCGCGGACAAGGCGACGAACAACCCGGCGGGCGCGTCGCACTGCCCATTCAGATTGCGCCCCCAACAGGCAACGAGCCCCTCCCGGTCGAGCGCGCACGCGTGGGCTGCACCGACGGCCAGGGCTTCGAATCGGCCCTCCGGAACCCCGGAAACCACGTCCGAACCCCAGCACACAATGGTGCCATCGCGCCTGAGTCCACAGGCGAGCCCGTTGCCGACGCCAACGTCGACGTAGTCGCCCTCAGGCGCGGGGGGAAGATGGCCGGAACACGCGACGGCTTCGTCCTCATCGATTCCGCAAACGACGTCGCGACCGACGTCGACGGCTTGCCACGGGCCCTTGCCAAGCGAAACGCCGCCCTCACAGCGCAAATCCCCCTTGCCCACAATTACGCACGCGAAGCCGCCGACGCTGCCGTCGACCACCCGTGCACCCTCGGTCAGGCTTTGCAGATCGATCGACGACGCCGCCACGGCCGATCCGTCGGGAAACCAAGCGAGGCTACCGTGGTCACCGGCCGCGATGCCCGGAAGGCGCGCGGCCAGGGCCAACGACGCCAAGAGGATCACGCCCCCGCCACGTTGCGGACGTGAAGGACGGCCAAATCTGCGGCCGGGACCGCGCTAGGCGCGTCTGTCATGCGGCACTGGGCCGACGTCGTCTTGGGGAAGGCGATGACGTCGCGAATCGACGTCGCGCCCGTCAGCACCATGACGGCCCGGTCGAAACCGAACGCAATGCCGCCATGCGGAGGGGCCCCGTAGGCGAGCGCGTCGAGCAGGAATCCGAACCGATCTCGCTGCGTCGCCTCATCGATGCCAAGGGCGTCAAACATGCGGCGCTGGACGTCCTCGCGATGAATCCGAATCGAGCCCCCACCGAGCTCCATGCCATTGCACACGAGGTCGTAGGCATCGGCGCGGATGTCCAATTCGCGGCCGCTTCCAAGCCATTCGACGTGCTCGGGCCGAGGACTCGTAAACGGGTGGTGCATCGCGGCCAGCCGCCCGGTCTCGGGGTCCTTGTCGAACGCCGGGAAATCGACGATCCAGACGAAGGCATAGGTCCCCTCGGGAACCATCCCCAATTCGCGAGCAACGGCGACGCGTAGCCGTCCGAGTCCCGGGTCGACCTGTGCGCGGTCGCCAGCCGCCAGGACGATCAAGTCGCCGTCAACCGCCCCCAGGGCTTGGACGACGCCGGAAACGTCGTCGAGCACCTTGGACGCCGGCCCGGTCAAGCCATCGGCGCCGAGGCGGCCCCAGAGGATGCCGCCGAGTCCGTAGGCCTTGACGAACAAGGCCCAGGCGTCGAGTTGCTTGCGGGTAGCGTGGCCTCCGCTTGGCACGCAGAAGCCCTTGACCACGCCGCCAGCGTCGAGCGCGCCGCGCACGGGCCCAAAGGTGGACGCCGCAACGATCGCATCGAGGCGCACCAACTCCATACCGAAACGGAGGTCGGGGGCATCCACGCCGTAGCGCTCCATGGCTTCGTCCCACGACATCGTCCCGATCGGACCCACCTGAAGCCCAAGGACGTCCTGAAACATCGCGCGCACCACGGTTTCGCTGACCTCCATGACCATTTCACGCGTCGGAAAGGACATTTCGATGTCGATCTGCGTGAACTCGGGTTGGCGATCCAAGCGCAGATCCTCGTCACGGAAGCATCGGCAGATCTGGAAATACCGGTCCATCCCGGCAACCATCAAGATCTGCTTGAACAGCTGAGGCGACTGCGGCAGGGCGTACCATGAGCCGGCGTGGACTCGGCTGGGGACGAGGTAGTCGCGCGCCCCCTCGGGCGTGGCCTTGGTGAGGATGGGGGTCTCGATTTCCAGGAAACCCTGGGCATCGAGAACGCGCCGAACGGCCTGAGCCGCCTTGTGCCGGACGACGAGGTTCTTTTGCAGCGCCGGCCGCCGAAGGTCGAGGTACCGGTAGCGCAGTCGCGTGTCCTCGTTGGCCTCTGCGTGCTCATTCGGCGAGAACGGAAGTGGCCTCGTGGTGGACAGAATCTCCACCTCCGTCGCGATGACTTCAATCTCGCCAGTCGCCATCCGATCATTGGCAGCGCCAGCGCGTACGGCGACGCGGCCCCGGACCTGGACGACGCCTTCGAGCCGCACGGCCTTGATGGCGTCACGCGTCGCCTCCGGGCTCCGCTCGTCTGCGGTCACCTGGATCTCTCCACTGCGGTCGCGCAGGACCACAAAGGTGACACCCCCGCGGTCTCGTACGGCCCCCGCCCAACCCTGGACGACGACTTCCGTCCCCGCATCCGCCGCACGGAGAGCCCCACAGGTGTGCGTCCGCCTCGTCAACATCGCGCCTCCGGCCGCCGGCTAACGCTTCAGCGCCCGCTCCCCCGGCGGATGATCTCGTCGTAAACCTCCAGCGACTGGGCTCCGACGATCTGAAGCCCCTCGATGAAGACTGTCGGCGTGGCCTCCACACCCAACCGACGGCCGACACGGACGTCGTCCATGATGGCCGACTCGTAGCGACCCGAGGTCCGACACGCCGCGTAGGCCTCCGGGTCGGTCAACCCCCAGTTTTCCGACAGCCCTTCGAGGTCCGCGTCGCTCAGCGCATCCTGGCGGTCGAACAGGTCGCGGTGGGCCCGCAGGAAGAGTCCCTGCTCCGCCGCACACCGGGCGGCGACGGCCGCGGCCAACGCGCGCGGGTGGCCAGCGTGCGGAAACTCCTTGAACACGATGCGCAGGTTCTCGGGGTGCCGCTCCACCAGGCGCGCCAACGTCGCGTCGAGGTCCCGGCAATACGAACACTGATACTCGCTGAAGACGACGAGGGTCACGGCCGCGTCCGCTGGCCCAAGCGTCGGGTCGTCCGCGTCCACGGGGACCTCGCTTCGCGGCAGTTCCGGGTACGGGACTGAAACCCGCACACCGTGGGCGCTCCGCAAGCCCTCCAGCAACCGACGCTGACGAAGCTCGCGCTCTCCCTCCGTCCACTCGGCGCCCCCGTCTGGGGGCTTCAGAGCGTCCGACAGCCAGGTCTCGACGTCCACATTCCGAGCCGCGGCCTCCGCGTCGAGCAACGCTCGGTCGACCTGTTGGGTCGCCGTGCGCCGCAGCAGTTCCCAGCGCTTCACCTCGTGGTCGCGCTCCAACTGCGACAGAGCTGTCGCCGCCGCGTCGTTCACGTGACGCGCGCTGAGCTGCCCGCCGTCCCAGGTTGCCCAGGGGACCTCGGCCTCGGGGACCGATCCCTGGCCGCCACCACAACCCGTCCCCAATAGGATGAGCCACATCGGCCGAATCATCGCGCCTGTGGTAACAGCGTACACCCGCGGTCTACCCTGGACCGTGACACCTCCTCACAAAGCAGCCCCCCATGAACCGCGTCTTTCTCGGCCTTTTTGGCGTCGCCTTCGCCGTGGCAGCCTGGCATCAACTCACAGATGCACCGCCCATACCCCTTGCCGACGGCACCGTGCCCCTGACCGCCATGGAGTCCCTCTCGAAGGACATGATGGCCGGTGCAAAGGGCGCCGTCGATTTGGCCATTGGACTCATCGGGCCCATGACCCTGTTCTTGGGTCTGATGAAGGTGGCCGAAGCGGGCGGCCTGATGGCCATTCTCGGCAACGCGCTGCGCCCCCTGCTCGTGCTCGTCTTCCCGCGAGTTCCCGCGCACCACCCGGCAATGGGCGCCATGGTCCTCAACTTCTCCGCCAACGCGCTGGGCCTCGGCAACGCCGCAACGCCCTTCGGCATCCGCGCGATGAACGAGTTGCAGAAGCTCAACCGCCACAAGGACACCGCCACGAACGCGATGATCACGTTCCTTGCGATCAACATGTCCCACATCACGCTTCTGCCGACCGGCGTCATCGGTGTCCGCGCTGCGATGGGTTCCAACGACCCGGCCGGCGTGTTGCCGACGACCCTGTTCGCCACGGCCTGCTCGGCCACCACCGCCATCATTCTCTCCCTGCTGGCGTCCCGTTGGACCGAGGATCCCGGCGCTCAAGACGACGACTCCGTCGATGCCGAGGCCGCCCAGTCCGTCCCCTGGCCCTTGTGGCAGAGCCTCGCGGTACTCGGCGGCATCATGATCTGCATCCCGCTGACAGTCACCTTCGGCAAGGTGATGTCGCCGTGGATGATTCCGATCATCGCGATGTTGTTGCTCGGGTTCGGCGCGGCACGCGGCGTGCCCGTCTACGAAGCGTTCGTCGAGGGCGCGAAAGACGGCTTCCAGGTCGCCATTCGCATCACGCCCTTCGTCGTCGGCATCCTCACGGCCGTCGCGATGTTCAAGTCGAGCGGCGCACTGAGCTTGTTCACCGCCGCCGTCGGCCCGCTGACGGCTCCGCTTGGCCTCCCGGCCGAGGCCTTGCCGATGGTCATCATCCGTCCCCTTTCCGGCTCCGGCGCACTGGCCGTCATGATGGGAATCATGCAGGAGCACGGCGTCGACAGCTACGTCGGCTACCTGGTCGGGACCATCAACGGCTGCACCGAGACCATCTTCTATACGATGGCCGTCTACTTCGGCGCCGTTGGCATCCAGAAGACGCGCCACCTGCTCGCCATCGCCCTTTTCGCCGAGTTGGGCGGCGTCATCGGCGCCGTGATCGCCACCAAGACCTACCTCGGCCTGTGGGGCGGGTGATCGACGTTAGCCACCGACCGTGAATCGCCGCACAGTTTTCATTGGGCTCGCCAAGGACTGGGGAATCGCCCTCGTGGCCATTCTCGTGGCGTTTGCAGTTTGGAACAGACTCTTCGTGCCGACGCCGCAGGCGGCCGGACCTGCGGCCCCCTTCGAGCTGAGCAGTCTCGACGGGGTGCCCACGACCTTGGCCTCCTTCGGAGACGGTCCCGTCGTGCTCAACTTCTGGTTCACGACCTGCGGGCCCTGCCGCGCCGAAATCCCCGAGCTGACGGCCTTTGCGCGCGCCCACCCCGACGCGCCCGTCGTCGGCGTGAGCGTCGACCGTGGAATGTCGTTGGACCGGCTTGCTGCGGCGAGCGGGCGCCTAGGCATCGACTACCACGTCGTTCACGACGTCGATGGGCAAGTCGCAAGCGAATACGGTGTCGGCTTGTTTCCCACGACGTTCATTCTCCGCGGCGGGACCGTGGAGCGCGTCGTCGTCGGGGCCGTGACCCGGGCGCGTCTCGAAAAACTCGTGTACGACCGCTGATGCGAGTTCGAGCCGCCCTCCTCGACGCAGACCTTGGTTTCATTGCCGATGGCGTTCTCTCCTGGGATGCCACTGGCGCCCTGACCGAGGTGGGCGCCTACCAAGGCGGGCCGGTCGACGAGGACCGGCGCGGCGAGTTGCTGACGCCCGGCTTCGTGGACGCCCACGTCCATGCTCCCCAGACGCGCATCATCGGCCGCGCGACCGGGCCGCTGCTGGACTGGCTGGCGACCACGACATTTCCGGAGGAGGCGCGCTTCGCGGACGCCGGTCACGCCAACGACGTCTACGCCCGGTTCACCCGCGCACTCGTTCGGTCGGGTACGACGGCGGCCTGCGTCTACGGCTCCTCTCATCCGACGGCAGCTGGGGCACTGTTCAGCGCGTTGGACTCCGCAGGCCTCCGAGCCATCGCCGGCCCCGTGTGGATGGACGAGGGCGCGCCCTCCCCGTTGTGCGTGGCCCCCGAGGTCAGCCGCGACACCGTCCTCGCGCTGCGCGAGCGCTACGCAGCCCATCCCCGGCTGTCCGTCGCCGTCATCCCTCGCTTCGCGCTGTCGTGCTCGAGCCGTGCGATGGCCCTGGCCGGCCAACTCGCAGCGGAACACGACCTCCTCTGCACGACCCACCTTTCCGAGAACCTGGGTGAAGTCCAAGCCGTACGGGAGAGGTTCGGCAACGACTACGTCGACGTCTACGCCGATGCCGGCATGCTCGGCCGCAAGACCGTGCTCGCCCACGCCATTCACCTCACGGAACGCGACTGGCGCCGCCTCTCCGACGGCGGCGTCATCATCGCACATTGCCCCGACAGCAACGCGTTCCTTGGTTCCGGGACCTTCCCGTGGACCGCCGCACGGGACCACGGCGTTCGGGTCGCGCTTGGCTCCGATGTCGCCGCCGGGCGCAGCTTCCGCATGGGCTTTGCCGCCGCATACACCTACGACAACGCGCTCCGCGACGGGGCCACCCTCGCGCCCATCGACTTGTTCGCGGCGCTGACTCGGGACGCCTCGGCCGCCCTTGGCCTTCCAGGAGGCCGCCTCGCGCTTGGCCGGCCCGCCGACGTCGTTGCCTGGCCAATGCCACCCTGGGCAGACGACGCGGACGCCGTCCTCGCCACACTGCTGTTCGACGCTGACGCTCCCGTGGCCTCCGCGACCTGGATCTCAGGCCGGCGGGTCTGGACCGACGATGGCCGGCCCTGGTGGTCTGTGGTCCGGGAGCCGATCGCGCGGTAGCAGCGGAGGGGCAGGAGACGACATGTTCTTCGCAGCTTGGTTGGCCTGCACGAGCACCGACACGACCGGGCCGAGCGCCGCCGGCCTTCCTCAGCCCAACGGCTTTGACGACACGAAGGAAAGCGACGGCAACGTCTACGTCACCGACTCCTTCACGCACCACATCTCGCCCGTCGACCTCCTCATGGTCATCGACAACTCGTGTTCGATGGCGGAGGAGCAGGAACTGCTCGACGTCAACGGGCAGCCATTCATCGACTTTCTCACGTTGACCGGAAGCGACTACCACGTCGGCGTCGTCACCACGGACATGGACAATCCGGAACAGGCCGGACGCCTCCAGCCCACCGATGACGGCTCGATGTGGATCGACCCGACCACCTACGACCCGTTCACCGCATTCTCGACGCTTGTCGATCAAGGCATCGAGGGGTCCGGCACCGAAATGGGCGCCAACGCGATGTACACGGCGATCGAAGTGCTCGGCGAGACGGCAAACGCCGGCTTCTACCGCCCCGATGCCATGTTCATCGGCGTCATCCTTTCCGACGAGCACGATTTCACCTACGACTACTCTGACCTCACGGCGGACGTGTTCGTGTCGTGGCTCGAGGGCCTCAAGCCCGAAACCGGCCTTCGGACCTTCAACTCGATCGTAGGTCCGCCGGGCGGATGCACCTACGCCGAAGACGGCGAGACCTACTACAACATCACGAACCTCATCGGCGGCGTCGTCGCCAACATCTGCGACAGCACCTTCAACGGGCTGTTCGACACGATGGCGGCGTCGATCCCGACGACCCCGTTGCCCCTTTCCGAAACCCCACTCGAGGGCACCATCCAGGTCGTCGCCACGGAGCCGGGCCTCGACCCGCGTTCGCTGTTTGTCGACCTCGAATGGGTGCACCTCGCGGACACGAATCAAATCGACATCGTCGGGGCGCTCGCCGAAGGCAGCCTCATCGAGGTCACCTACTGGCCGGCCCCGACGACGCCGTGATCGATCTCCTGGCGCTCGACGAGCCTGGCCTCGTCGCGCTGCTCGCCAGGTGGAATCAGCCCGCCTTCCGCGCGCGTCAGTTGCGCGCTTGGCTCTACGAGCGCGGTGCGGCGTCGTTTGAGGACATGACCGACCTGCCCGGCCCGCTGCGGACCCGGCTCGCGGCCGAAGCCCGGATCGGAGCCTTCGTGGTGACCGCGGAACAACAATCGCGCGACGGCACGGTCAAGCGTCTCGTCAAGATGGACGACGGCCAACAAGTCGAGACCGTCTTGATGCCCTACGCGGACGGCCGCCGCACGGCCTGCATCTCGTCACAGGCCGGCTGTGCGATGGGCTGCGTCTTCTGCGCCACGGGGCAGATGGGTTTCGCGCGCCATCTCACCGAGGCCGAGATCTTCGGTCAGGCGGCCCGCTTCGCTTCGGAACTCAAGCGGCGGGGCGAACGCCTCAGCAACGTCGTTCTCATGGGCATGGGCGAGCCGTTTCACAACTACGACGCCGCCGTGGCCACCATTCGTCGCTTGAGCCGAGATCTTGGCATCGGCGCCCGGCACATCACTGTGAGCACCGTCGGCATCGTCCCTGGCATCCGGAGGTTTGCGCGAGAGGGCCTACAAACCACGCTGGCCATCTCGTTGCACGCCGCAACGGATGAAGAGCGCTCAGCCATGTTGCCAGTCAACCGGCGTTGGCCCCTCGCCGAACTGATAGACGCAATTCGCGAGTACACTGAAATCTCTGGACGCCGCGTGAGTTTCGAGTGGGCCCTCGTGGCCGGCCGGACCGACAGCGCCGATCAGGCGGAACGCCTCGCCAACCTCGTCGCCGGCATTCCGTGCCACGTCAACGCGATCCCGCTCAACCCGACGCGCGGTTTCGACGGCGCCCCCACCTTGAGCGCCGACGCCGCAGGCTTCGTCGACACCCTCACGCGACGGGGAATTCCGGCCACCGTGCGCGTCCGCCGCGGGATCGACATCGATGCCGGCTGTGGCCAGCTCCACGCCGAAGTCCAGCGCAAGGAAAGGCGCGCCCATGGATGACGCCGTCGAGATCATCGCCTTCGGTTCCTGCGCCGACGAACGAGGGCCCGCGCCCATTTGGAAGACCATCGTCGAGATGAAACCCGATGCGTTCGTTCTGTTGGGCGACAACGTCTACATCGACTCCGGCGACCCCAAGCAGATGGACAAGGCCTGGGCGAGGCTCGGCCGTCGGCCGGGGTACCGCCAACTGGCCGAGTCCACGCCCATATTCGGGGTCTGGGACGACCACGATTTCGGCAAGAATGACGCTGGAGTCGAGTGGGCCGGCAAATGGATGGCGCGAACTGCGCTGCTCGACTTCTTCGCAGTGCCAGCCGACGCGGAGCGAAGGACGCGCGGCGGCGCCATCTACGACGCCGTCACGTGGGGTTCCGCCGACCATGTTGTCCAACTCGTGCTCCTCGACACGCGGTGGGACCGCACGCCCCTGAAAACCGCCGACCGACGCAGCGAACTGCGGGGGCAGGGCCCGTACGTTCCGAACCCCGACCCCGCTGCGACCCTCTTGGGCGAGGACCAGTGGGCGTGGCTGGCGGACCGCCTCGCCCAACCTGCGGCGCTGCACCTCGTAGGGTCAAGCATCCCGGTCCTTCCGGAATTCACGGGCTGGGAGACATGGGCCAACATGCCACTGCAACGCCAGCGTCTGATCGAGGCGGCGCGCGCAGCGTCGGGACCGGTCGTCTTCCTCTCCGGCGACACCCATTGGGCCGAGTTGAGCCACATCGCCCCCGATCTGTATGAGTTGGGCAGTTCGGGGCTCACGGAATCCTGGGACAAGCCGGCGGACAACATCCATCGCCAAGGAGGCCTAGTGGCCACGGTGAACAACTTCGGCGTCGTGGGGTTCGATTGGGCCCGCAGGGTCGCCGACCTGCAGATTCGAGACGTGCGCGGCGCCACCTTATGGAGCCAATCCGTCCCAATGGGACCCCCATGAGCGAACGCATCGAGTCCCTCCTTGTCCGGCTTGGCTACGGAAGCCGCCGCGAGCTGCGCCCCCTCATGAGCCGCCTGACCCAAAAGGGCCTCCCAGTGGCGCTCGGCGACCGTGTGGACCCCACGCAGGTGGCCCTCGACGGCGTTCCTCTGCCCTACCCGCTCGGCATCGTGCTGCTGCACCACAAGCGCGTGGGGACGACGGTGACGATGGCCGTCAACGAAGGCGTGCGCACGTTCGACGACCTGCCGGATCCCTGGCGGGCGCGGGGCGTGTTCGCTGTGGGGCGCCTCGACCGGGACACGACCGGGGCCATCCTGTTCACCGACCGCGGCGACTGGAGCCAGAAATGGACCCACCCCAAACACCACGTCGACAAGACCTACAGGGTCGTGCTCGACGCGCCCGTTGGCGAAGCCGAAGCGCAGCGCTGTCGTCAGGGTCTCACATTGTCTGACGGTCCGTGCCGTCCCGCTACGCTGGTGCCGGGCGACGGCACCATGGCCACGATCACGGTCGCCGAAGGCCGCACCCACCAGGTCAAGCGCATGATGCACGCCCTTGGACGCGAAGTCCTGGAATTGCACCGCCTCCAGTTTGGGCCGTACGCACTCGGAGACTTGGCGGAAGGGGAGACGGTCGTGGTGGAGCCGCCGGGCGTCTGACCTACCGCCGCTTCTTCGGCTGCTCGACCGAGGGCGGCTCGGGGTCTTCGGCGGAGCCCAGCCCTTGGGCGATCGCGAACAGAAAGACCGCGGCCATCATCGCCATCCCGACGACCACAGCGACGAGGTGGGTCATCACGGCGTTGCGCGACCCCGTGTCGGCCACCGCGGCCGTCCCTTCCGAAGCCTCGGCCATCGCCGGCGCCGTCTCCAATTGGGCGAGCACCATCTGACGCAGCACGGCGACTGACGGACCCGTCATCACGCGGGCAACGGGCAGGTCCACACCGGCGGAGTTCAGCGCGTTCTTCAACTCGACGGCCAGGAGGCTGTCCAGACCCAGATCGAGCAACGGCTTGTCCGGGTCCAGCGTCCGTCCGCGGTCGAGGCCGAGGACCGCGATGGCGTGTTCCGAAATGAACGCGTCCACGGCGGCCGCCCGGTCCGCTGCACCGGCCAAGCGGCGCTGCAGCTCCGACCCGCCCGCCGACGGCGCCTTGACCGCGGCCGCCACTGGCGCGATCGTCGCGCGCGCCAGCTCCCGAAGCCACGGCGGGACCACGCCGTGGTGGAAGGCCTGCACGAAGCGGTCCCAATCCACAACGAGCACGCCGACCTGCGCCACCGGCATCGCCATTGCGCGCCGCAAGGCCGTCACGCCGAACTTCGGTGCGATGCGTCCGATCCCTTCGTCGGCCTGCCGCGTCGCATGGCCCGCGCCAAGGCGCGCTGCCATACCGACCTCGGCCCAGGCACCCCAGTTGATGGCGACCATCGCACGGCCCTGGGACCGGCGACTTGCCGCGTAGGCGTCGAGGAACGCGTTCGCAGCCGCGTAGTTGGCCTGGCCTGGGCTCCCCAACAGACTCGCTCCGCCGCTGTAGAGGACGAAGAAGTCGAGGGCCATGGACGCCGTCTCGCGGTCGAGGTTCAAGGTTCCCGCAACCTTCGGGCCCATGACCGACATGAAACGCGCTTCGTCCATCCGCAACAAGGCGGCATCGGCCAGCACGCCAGCTGCGTGCACGATTCCGCCGAGCGGCATCGTCGCCGCCGCCACCGCACGGCGGGCGCCGTCGGCGTCCCCGACATCGGCAGCGACGACGGTGACGGTCGTGCCGCGCGCACTCCACGCATCGAGATCCGCTTGCGCCTCAGCCGACGGCGCCGAACGCCCGGTGAGCACCACCTCGCCCGCGCCCTGTTCGACGAGGTCCGCGGCTGCGAGGCGGCCCAGGGCGCCAAGACCCCCGGTGACAAGGTAGGCGCGGTCGGATCGGATCACGACGGGAGCCGCCGGCGCTGTCGCGCTGCGAACGATTCGGCGACCCTGCCGCCTACCGTCGCGCAGCCGGACTTCGGCCTCGTCGTCGCTGGCCAGCAGGGCGTCGAGCAAGCCACGGCGGTCCCCGGAGGGATCCAGGTCGATTCGACGCGCGCCCAACTCGCCGTGCTCCAACGCAATGACGCGCCCAAGTCCCAACAGGGCCGCCTGCGATGGGTTCGTCGGCGCGTCACCTTGGGCGCCCAACGTGACGAGCCACAACGGCACGGGCCGCGCGGTCTGCGCCATGGCCATGGCCCAACGGGCTGCGCCCCACGTCCCGCCAGCGATGGCGCGCATGGGGTCGGACCCATCGGCGTCGAGCGCTCCCAACCAAACGACGCCTCCGGCGCCGTCAAGCGACGGCTCGCCCGTCCGCCGTTCCGCACTCAGCCCGGCGCCGGTGAGTACCTGAACGAGCGCCGCCGCTTCCGCTTCGGGTCCACCCACCACGAAGACGGTGCCTTCCAGGGACCGCCTGGAGGCCGTCGGCAAATCCCGCCAAGCGACCTCCACGAGCGCGTCGGCCACCCGCTCTCCGGCCGTCGGGAACTCGGGGTCGGCCAACCATATGCGCCGGCGATCCATCGGGGTCAACGGCAGGTCTACCCACGGACCTGGCGGCGACCAGGCCCGCCAGTTGGGCTCGTAGCCACGGACGAAGAGCGAACCAAGCGCCGTCGCCAGCGCGACGTCGTCGGCCACATCCCGCTTGAGCGTCGGGATCAGCGCTCCAGAAGGCAGGTCCGCCCGAATCCGACGCACGTTGCCGAGCAGCGTCGGATGGGGTCCCACCTCGAGGAACAGGTCGTAGCCGGCATCCAGCAGCGTTTGGACGCCGTCCGCAAAGCGGACCGTCCCGCGGACGTGGTCTCGCCAATAGCGGGCGGTCTGGGCCGACGCATCCGCCCACGTACCCGTGACGTTGGAGACCAAGAGCCGTTTCGCGGGATGCCACGCAATGGACGCCGCGACGGCCTCGAACGCATCCAACATCGGGTCCATTCGCGGCGAATGGAATGCGTGACTCACGGTGAGGCGACGCCCATCGACCCCCTTGGCCTTGAGTTCGTCGAACACCGCCAGGACGTCGTCCGTTGCGCCGCTGATGACGGTTTCGCCCCCGTTGTTGACGGCGGCTATCGACACCGTCGCCTCTCGCCCGACAAGGGCGGCGCGAACGGTCGCCTCCTCCGTGAACAAGGCCACCATCGCCCCGTCGAGGGGCAACTCGGCCATCAGGCGGCCACGTTCCGCAACCAGCCGCGCAGCGTCGTCGAGTGACAGCAGGCCGGCAAAGTGGGCGGCCGCGATCTCCCCGATCGAATGGCCGATGACGGCGTCGGGGACGACGCCAAGGCGCTCCCACATCCGTGCGACCGCCAATTCGACGGCGAGAAGTGCAGGCTGCGTCCACCGTGTGTCGTGGACCCGGTCGTCGTCGCCCCAAACGACGCTTGCGAGCGGCGCCGGCAGGTAAGGGGCCAGGGCGGCAGCGACTTCGTCGAAGGCGTCCTTGAAGGCCGGCTCCGACGCGTAGAGGCCCTTCGCCATCCCCGGCGACTGGCTGCCCTGACCCGAGAACAGGAACGCGATTCTCGGCTTGCGCGCACCCGCGGTGGCCGCCAGGACGCCAGGCGCGCCGCCATGTTCCCGCCAACCCTGCAGGCGTTCGCGAGCCTCCGAGGCCGACGACGCCACCACCGCAAGGCGATTCTCGAAAGGCATGCGCCGCGTCGCGGCCGCCGGGGCCACCTCCGCCAGCGAAGCCGAAGCCAAGGTCTCGACGTAGCGGCCCGCCAACGTACGCAGAGCGTCCTCAGACCGGGCGGACATCACAAGCACGTGCTGGGACCGGTCCGGTGCCGCTTGCGCCGGTGTTGCCTGCGGGGCCTCTTCCAGGACGACGTGGGCGTTCGTTCCCGCCAGGCCGAATCCGGAGACGCCACATAGGCGTCGCCCGTCCAGCGGTTCCCAGGGTGTAGGCGCCGTGTCGATCACGATCGGCAAGTGTTCGAGATCGATGTCGGGGTTGGGCGTCGAGAAGTGCAAATGGGGCGGGAACGATCGGTGCTGCAACGCGAGCACCATCTTGATCAGGCTCGCGGCGCCCGCCGCCACTTCCATGTGGCCGACATTCGATTTCACGGCGCCAAGGTGCAACGGCCGGTCCGCAGAACGGCCCTGGCAAAGCTCGGCCTCCAGCGCGTGGACCTCGATCGGGTCGCCAAGGACGGTGCCGGTGCCGTGCGCTTCGACGTAGGAAATCGAAAGGGGCGACACGCCCGACCGCGCCACGGCCTGCCGAATGACCGCCTGCTGGGCCGGTCCATTTGGCACCGTGAGCCCGCTCGACGGGCCATCGTGGTTGACCGCCGTGCCCCGGACGATGGCCAAGATGGGGTCGCCGTCGCGCTGCGCGTCCGACAACCGACGCAGGACGAGGACGCCAGCCCCTTCGGAGCGCCCGTAGCCGTTGGCTGAGGCGTCGAACGTCTTGCACCGACCGTCGGGCGACAACGCCTTGAGCTGGCTGACGTAGATGAAGTTCTCGGGCGACAACATCAGGTGGACGCCGCCGGCGAGCGCCGTGTCGCAATCGCCCGTCCGCAACGCCTGACAGGCGAGATGGGTCGCAACGAGGGTCGAGCTGCAGGCCGTGTTCAGGGCCAACGTCGGACCGTGGACGCCGAGAACGTAGGCCGTGCGGCCCGCCACGAAGGCGCCCAAGTTGCCCGTTCCCGCGTAGGTGTCGCGGTAAAGCGGCGTTCCCGGCGTGTGGAAGCGGTCGAGGTAGCCAGATTCGCCGACGCCAACGAAGACGCCCGTCGTCGAATCCCGCAGCCCGCGATTCGTCCGTCCAGCGCGCTCCAAGGCTTCCCAACTCACTTCGAGGAACAGGCGCTGTTGGGGATCCATGCTGGCCGCTTCGCGCGGCGAGATCTGGAAGAACTCGGGGTCGAACTGGTCGACGTCGTCGATGAAGCCGCCTTCGCGGGCCACCATCTTCCCAGGCGTACCAGGGCGGGCGTCGTACAGGGCATCGATGTCCCAACGGTCCGGCGGAACGGGTCGCACCGGGTCGCGGCCCGAGCGCAACAGCTCCCAGAACGAGTTGGGGTCGTCCGAGTCTCCTGGGAACCGACACGCCATACCGACGACGGCGATCGGCTCGTCGGCCGCAATCGCGACGTGGGCGACGACAGGGGCCTCGACGCCATCGGCCTGGTCGAAGCCGAGACGCCCCCACAGATGGTCCGACAGCGCCGAAACCGTCGGGTGGTCGAAGGCGGCCGTGGCCGGCAGAGGAATGCCCAAACCTTGCTTGAGGCGGGCGGAGAGTTCGACCGCCATCAAGCTGTCGAGGCCGATGTCGAAGAAGCCGGCAGCCGGGGAGACTTCGCCGACGCCAAGACCAAGGATCGCCGCCACCTCGCGGGTGAGGACGTCTGCCAACACGCCGCGGCGACGGGGCCCCGGCACGGATTCCAACTCCGCCCGTAGGCGTGGCCGGTCGACCGCCTCCGCGGGCGCCTCCCCGCGCCAGGCGTCCAACAGATCCGGAACGCGTCCGACGTGCCGCGCAAATGTGGGTCCATCGACCGCGAGCACGGCGTACAGGGGCTCGGGCGCCGTCAACAAGCGCCCCAACACCTCGATGGCGACCGAGGGGGCCATCGGCGTCACGCCGCCGGCCTCCCACGCCCGTCGCGCTTCTGTCGCGAGGCCCGCCTCGGCCCACGGACCCCAACCGATGGACACCGCACGGTGGCCGCTCCGGCGGTGGCCGGCGACGAGCGCGTCCATGACGGCGTTGCCCACCGCGTAGTTCGCCTGGCCAGCACTGCCGATCATCGCGGCCGCAGACGAGAACCCGACGAACAGCGCACCCGGGAAGGCGGCCATCAACACCTGGGAGCCGACGACCTTGGGGCCCCACGGCCGGCGCAGCGACGCTGCGTCGAGCGACAACAGGCCCACATCAGCCACGATGCCGGCGGCATGGAAGACGGCCGAAACCGGAGGCAACGCCGCGACCGCCTGGGCCAACACGGACCCAGCACCGGGCTCCGACAGGTCGACGGACACGAAGGCCACCGGGACGGCGCCCACTTCGGCCGCAAGGGTGGCGACCTCGTCGTCCGTCGGGGTGCGCCGGCTCGCCAGCACGATCGACTCCGCGCCTTGGGACGCCGCCCAAGCCGCAACCCGTCGTCCGATGGCGCCCGCCCCTCCGGTGACGATGACGGTCCCACCCCCGGACCACGCCGCGGACGCGCCCGGCTCGGCCAGCCGCAGCCGGGGAACCTTCGGGCCACCGCGCGTGAGGACGATGGCGTCATGGCCCGAGCGAATCGCGTCGACCACCTGCTGGGCCGGCGGCTCGATGTCCGAAGCCACATCCACGCGGATCAGGCGCAGGTCGGGCATCTCAATGGAGACGGCCTGGAAGAAGCCCCAGATTCCGGCGTGGGCTGGATTCAGGGCCGGACCCGCGGCGGTTGCGCCCTGGAAGACGACCGCAAGGGTCAGGCCCGCCCGAGCGGCCGCCACGGTGGCCGCCAACGCGTCGTCCGCCAAGCTCCCAAGTTCGCTGAGGTCGGACGCTGGCGGCACGACCCAGACCAACGTTCCAGAGTTCGCTTCCGCCACGCGGTCGATGGCAAGGGCGCCAAGGGCCGCCCGAAGGCCGTCGCCTGCGCCGCGAAGGCTGACCGGCTCTGGCAGCGTCACCCGCGGCACGCTCGGCGGATTCTCGAAGCGAACGGCGTGAACCCAGCCTTCTCCGGCAAGGCGCGTGGCCGTCCGCTCTGTGCGCTCCACCCAATGGCGCTTGCGGGCAAAGGGCGTCGGTGGGAGCGCGATGCGAAGGCCTGGCGCGCCGGTCTGCACCGACCGCCAGTCGACGGAGACGCCCGCCGACCAGAGCCGGCCCAACGTCTCCAGGAGTTGGGCATGGTCGTCTTCGCCGCGACGGAGCGACGGGTAAAAGGTGGCCTCGACGTCCTCGATGCAGCGTCCGCCCGCGCCAGACAACACAGGATGATTGCCGATTTCCAGGAAGTGACGGAAGCCGAGGTCGGCCAACGTCCGCATGCCTTCGTAGAAGCGGACGCCCTGTCGCATGTGGTCGCGCCAGTAGGCGGCCGTCGTCACTTCTGCGCCGGCCACCTCGCCGCGCACGTTTTCGACGAGCATCAGGGCCGGTCGGTGCAGGGTCGTTTGCCCAACACGACGCTCGAAGGCGGCGAGGATCGGCTCCATGAGCGGCGAGTGGGCCGCATGGCTGATGCGCAGGCGCCGAATTTCGAGGCCCTGCGCTTCGAGTCTGTCGGCTACGGCGACGACGGGCTCCCGACGACCGCTGATCACGGTCTCCGCGACGCCGTTGACGGCCGCAATCGCGATGTCCGCCTCGTGCCCCAACAGCGCGTCGCGCACGCGCGCCTCGGGCGCAAAGACCGCGACCATCTCGCCGTCGTGGGGGAGAGACGACATCATCGCGGCGCGCTCGCACATCAGGCGCATGCCATCGTCGAGCGAAAACACGCCCGCGAGGGTCGCGGCGACATACTGGCCCGTGCTGTGGCCGATCACCGCGTCGGGGACGATGCCCCAACTGCGCCACAAGGCCGCGACAGCCCATTCGATCGCAAACATCGCTGGCTGCGTGAAGGCGAGTTCATGCAGAGCGGCGTCGTCGCCGTCCGCCGGGAAGATGACGTCTTTGAGGGGCCGGGGCAGGATCGTGTCGGCGATGGCGCAGCAGGCGTCAAAGGCCTCGCGGAAAGCCGGTTCCCGCTCATAGAGGCGCCGACCCATTCCAGCCTGCTGGGGTCCCGCGCCCGTGCAGAGGAACGCGATGCGCACGCGCTCGGTGGAGGCCGAGCGCCAATTCCCGCCGTCCGCGAGCCCGCGCAACTGCCGCACGACCGCCGCCGCGTCGGGCCCAACGGCCACGGCTCGGACGGAGAAGGCCGCGCGACCGAGGTTCATCGTCTCTGCGACGTCCGCAGGCGAAAGCGCACCTTGTTCGATCGCGTCGGCCAACGAGGCCGCCACCGAACGACCGATGCCCTCCGTGCGGCCGGAGACGGCGACCGTGTGCCAGCCACGTGGTCCTGCGGGAGGCGCCGGCCGTTCCGGACCTTGCTCGATGATCACGTGTGCATTCGTGCCGGAGATGCCGAACGAGCTGATGCCCGCTCTGCGAGGCCCCTCGGCCTCCCAGGGCGTCGCGACGACCGGGATGTCGACCGGAAAAGCGTCCAACGGCAACGCCGGATTCGGCGAGGCCAAGTGCAGGTGGGGTGGAATCACGCCGTTCTGCACGGCGAGGACGGCCTTCAACAGACCGGCGATGCCGGCACCGGCCTCCAAATGACCCACATTCGTCTTGATCGAGCCAATGTGCAGCGGCGTTTGGCGGTCACCGTAGACTTGGCCGATGGCGGTCACCTCGATGGGGTCGCCCAATGAGGTCCCGGTGCCATGGCATTCGACGTACCCGACGGTCTCGGGCGCCACGCCCGCGGCCGCGACGGCGTCACGCAAGACCGACTGTTGAGCCGGCCCCGAAGGAACCGTAAGCCCACTCGACCGCCCATCGTGGTTGACGGCCGTGCCCCGCACCACGGCGAGGACCCGATCCCCGTCCCGGACGGCGTCCGAAAGGCGGCGGACCGCGACCATGCCGACGCCTTCAGCGCGGACGTAGCCGTTGGCGCGCGCATCGAAGGTCTTGCACCGGCCGTCGGGCGACAGCGCGCGCAGCTGGGACATCAGGATGGTCGTCTCTGGCCCAACAATCGCGTTGACCCCACCGACGAGCGCCACGTCGCACTCGCCGTTTCGGAGCGCCGCGACGGCTTGGTGCAGTGCGACGAGGCTCGACGAACACGCCGTGTTGACCGACCACGACGGCCCGCGCAGGCCAAGCACATAAGAGATGCGGCCGGCCGCAAAGGACGGTTCGTTGCCCGTCCCGGAGTACGGGTCCGGGTCTACCCCGGTCGTCAACGGATCGAAGCGGCGCCAATATTCGCTGGTTCCGATGCCGACGAAGACGCCAACGGGCCGATCGACGAGATCGGGCGGGGGGATGGCCGCGTCTTCGAGCGCCTCGACGGCCGCCTCGAGCAACATCCGCTGTTGCGGATCCAGGCTCGCGGCCTCGCGTGGGGAGATTCCGAAGAATCCTGGATCAAAGTCCTCGATTCCGCGAACAAAGCCACCGAAACGACTGGAAAGCCGACCCGGGGTCGCGGGCGTCGGATCGAACCAACGCTCGACGTCGAAGCGCTCGGGCGGAGTGACCTCGATCGCATCGACGCCTTCGAGGAGATTGCGCCACAACGAGGGGAGACCATGGGCCTCGCCCGGAAGACGGCAAGCGGCCCCGACGATGGCAACGGGTTCCGACGCATCCCGCGCCTGCACCATCGAGGCAGTCGCCGTCGCCCCGTCCAATGCAAAAACGTCGACCAGGAGGTGCCGGACGAGCCGGCGGACCGAAGGATGATCGAAGGCGACCGTGGGGGAGAGCTCGCGCCCGACCGTCCGGCCGACCCGCTGGCGCAGCTCGACGGCCGTGAGCGAATCGAGGCCGGCGTCGAAAAAGCCAACGTCGGGGTCGAGGCGCTGCCCGTCGGCCAAGCCGAGAATGCGCGCCACGTCGTTCATCACGAGGTCCGAGAGCGCCGCCTGCCGTGCCTCACCGCGCAGCGCTTGCCAGCCCGATTCCGCCGCGGGTGCCGACCCAACCGCGTCCATCCGGGCAACCGGCAGGCCAAGGTGAGGCCGATGTTCGGCGACCCGTGCCCAATCGAAGGCGCTGACGACGACGTGCGGCCGGCCGGAAGCGACCACCCGGCCCAGGCTCGCGAGTGCCGCAGACGGCGAAATCGGATTGAGGCCCTGCTCGGCCCAGCGGAGTCGAACGGCGTCGTCGACGCGGCCAGCCATGCCCACGCCGTCCCACGGACCAAAGGCGACGCTCGTCGCCACTTCGCCAGCCTGAACCCGCCAGCGCGCGAGACCGTCGAGGGCGCCGTTGGCCGCTGCGTAGGCGGCCTGTCCGGCGGTCCCAATTGTAGGAGCGGCAGACGACACGAGAACGAATGCGCGCAGCGGAACACCGGCGAAGGCGTCGGCCAGGTGGCCCGCAGCGACGGCTTTGGCCCCCAACGCGTCGGCCACCTGAGAGCGATCGACGCGCGCAAGCGGCGCGTCCTCGACGGTGCCAGCAAGGTGGATCACCCCTTCCCAGTCGCTGGACGCTGCCACCAGGGCAGTCACAGCGGCCGCGTCGGTGACGTCGACGGCCCGTCCCACGACATCCGCCCCGCCCGCTCGCCACGCCTCAATCTGGGCCTCGCGAGCCGCGTCGACGTAGCGGCCGGCGACGACGACCGCGCGGGCACCACGCTGAATCAGATCGGCGACGACGCTCTGTCCGACGGCTCCGAAGCCCCCAGTGACCAGCCAGCGCCCCGACGCGGAGATCGGCAGCTGACCCGAGCCCAATCGGACGGGGGCCAGACGGGCGCCGAACAGCCCCTCCGTCCGGGCTTGCAGGTCGCGCCGGCCGTTCGCGAGCAACGCGCGAACCAAGGCACCGTCCGAACCGGAAGCGTCGAGCACCACGCGGCCGACCCGGTCCGGGTGCTCCACCCGGGCGACCGCCACAATCCCTTCCACCGCACCAGCGGCCTGGGCGTGGAACCGGGACGTGTGCACATCCACCACAACGCTCACGCGGGCCGACCCGCGATGCCTGGCGGCGGCCTGCAGCAGGACGAGTGTCCCCGTCGCGATCTCAGCGAGGCCGTCGGGGTCTCCGTCGCCCCTCTCCAACGGACGACAGTCGACGAGATGTCCAATTTCGGGGTCACCGATGGCGTCGGCCTCGGCCACCACACGAACGTCCACGCCCGCCGCACGCAGCCCTTCGGCCAGCGCCACGGCCCGCCCCTGCGGGTCGCCAACGAGCATCCATCGACCCGCGACGGGGTCGGCGTCCAGGTCGACGGCCTCCCACACGCGTTCGACGAAGCGGCCGTCCGGCTCGGCGGGAGCCGCATCGGACGCGATCCAGTGGCGCTCACGCTGCCAGGCGTAGGTCGGCGCCGTCTCGCGGCGACCCGAAACGAGCCGGTCGGCTCGCAGCGCGACACCTGCGATGTGCAATTCGCCAGCGGCCTCGAGCAGCTCGCGGACTTCGTTTCCGTCCCCGCGCGACGACGCCACGAAACGGACGCCGTCGAGTCCAAGGCGCACGCCAAGCGCCGACAGGATCGGCGCCGGCCCGATTTCAAGGACGACGCCAGGGAAGTCCGTCGCCATCGCGCGGAGCCCGTCGGCAAAACGAACCGCCTGGCGCACGTGTTGACGCCAGTACGAGGGTTGCCGAAGGCGTTCGCCAACCGGCGACCCGTCCAGGTTCGAGTAGATCGGGACCTTCGGCGACCGCCATGAAACGTCCCGACAAGCCGCCTCGAACCGGTCGAGGATGGGCTCCATCAGCGGGCTGTGGAACGCGTGCGACACCTTGAGGGGACGCGTCCGGACGCCCCGGTCGACGAAGCCAGCCGCGACGGCCTCGACTTGCTCCTTGCGCCCGGAGACGACCGTTTCGGTCGGCCCGTTGATCCCGGCGACGTCCACGTCTGGCGAGCCCGCGAGCGCGGCCCTCACGTCGCTTTCGCTTGCGAAGATCGCAATCATCGCGCCGTCTCGGGGCAGCTCCGCCATGAGGCGCCCACGGAGGGCGACAAGGCGCGCAGCGTCTTCGAGGTCGATCGCATCGGCCAGGACGGCCGCGACGAATTCGCCGACGCTGTGCCCGACGAGGGCGTCAGGCTCGACGCCAGCGTCCCGCCACCAGGCCGCCATCGCCAATTCCGTGGCGAAGAGCGCCACCTGCGTGACCCGAGTGTCCGCAAGCGCGTCCGCATCGCTCAAGAGCGCGCGTAGCGGGCGCGGCAACTCGCCGTCGACGATCGCGGCGACGCGGTCGAAGACCTCGGCGTAGCGCGGCTCGGTCGCCAGCAACTCAAGCGCCATCCCCGCCCTTTGAGCCCCCTGGCCTGTGCACAGGAAGGTCACCGACGGAGGGCTGGCCGGCGCCGTCCCCACCGATCCCACCAAGGGCTCGCCGCGCGCGAAGGCCGCCAGCGACGGACCGGGGTCGTCGGACACGACCACGAGCCGCTCCGACAGGTGGGCGCGTCCATGCCAGGCCGTCGCAGCTGCGTCGTGAACTGCGAGGTCCGAGGCGAGGGCCGAAGACCACGCGCCCGCGAGCTCCTTTAGGGCGACGGCCGTCCGCGCCGACAAGGTGAGGAAGGCCAAAGGCCGCAACGGTGCCGCTCCAGCGGCCCGTTCAGGCGGCGCTTGGACCACGACATGGGCGTTCGTGCCCGACAGGCCAAACGAGCTCACGCCGCCGATGGGGCGTGCAGCCACGAGGTCGACGGCCCCGGACGACGGCAGCGCGAGTCGAGAATCCGCCAGACGGAGCCGCGGATTGGGCCGGTCGAGGTGCAAGTGGCGCGGAACGCGGCGCTTCGCGAGCGACGCAGTCAGCTTCAGAAGCCCGGCGATTCCCGCGGCCGTTTCGAGATGCCCGAAGTTCGTCTTCGCCGAGCCAAGCCAAACGCGCGGACCGGGTTCGGAAAACACCTCGCGCAGGGCATCGAACTCGATCGGGTCGCCCAAGGGCGTTCCGGTCCCGTGCGCCTCGATCACTTCGACGTCGCTTGGCGCGACGCCCGCAGCCCCGAGGGCCGCGCGAATGACGGCCTGCTGTGCGCGCCCCGAGGGCGCCGTCAATCCGTTGCTGCGACCGTCTTGGTTGACGGCGCTGCCCCGGAGGACGCCGAGGACGCGATCGCCGTCGGCAACGGCGTCGCTGAGTCGCTTGAGGACGACGAGGCCCGCGCCTTCACCGCGACCGTAGCCGTCAGCCCGCGCGTCGAAGGCCTTGCACCGGCCATCCGGGGACAGCGCGTTGAGCTTGCTGAAGTACACCGAAGGTTCGGGAGCAAGCAGCAGGTTGACGCCGCCGGCGAGGGCGACCCTCGTCTCCGAGTTGCGCAGGCTCGCCATCGCGAGGTGGACCGCGACGAGCGACGAACTGCAGGCCGTGTCGACCGTCACGGCCGGGCCGTTGAGCCCCAGGCTGTAGGAGATTCGCCCCGCGGCGACCGAGAGGAAGCTGCCAGTGCCCGCGTAGGCCGTGATCTTCGTCGCGTCGGAGTGCAGGAAGTGCCGTCGCGAGTAGTCTGACAAGCCGAGGCCGATGAAGACGCCCGTGTCGGTTCCGTGGAGGGCGCCGGGCGAGATCGCAGCGTGTTCCAGCGCCTCCCAAGCCACTTCGAGCAGCAGACGCTGAGACGGGTCCATCTCGGCCGCTTCGCGCGGACTGATGCCAAAAAAGGCGGCGTCGAACCCCGCGACGTCGCCAAGGAAGCCGGCTTCGCGAACCGTCATGCGGCCCGGCGTTTCTGGGTTGGGGTCAAACCAAGCGTCAGCATCCCACCGATCCGCGGGTACCGGTCCCACGGCGTCGCGCTCGGCAAGCAGCAACTGCCAGTAGCTGGCGAGGTCCGTGACCCCACCTGGCAGCCTCAGGCCGGCCCCTACGATTGCGATCGGTTCGCGCCGCGCGGCCTCGGCAGCGTCCAACCGGGCGCGCATCTCCTTCACGGCCGCCAACGCCTGCTGCAGCGGCGTGAGCGCCCCGCCCTCCCCGGCCATCCCGTTCCCCAGCTTCCCCTCCCTAGCAGGCCCCTGCAAAACGGCCAGATGGCACCACGCGGGCCGCAGCCGGCGCCGCGTCCACCCTCATGCCGGCCCGCTTCCTACACGCCGAAGCTGCGCGCGCAAGGCCAATTCGGCGCGCCCTTCTGGAGAACGCGAAGACATCTCGATGCCGAGGTCATCCGCCTCCGCCGTCACGCGAATGGTCCATTCCCACCGTGGTCCTGACGAGCCCGTCCACCACGTGCCCTCCGCATGGGCCTGCTCCCCGGAGCCACGCAGGACGAGCCATTCCGTGTCGAGCAGCGACGTGTCCATCCAGCCGATCGTCCAGACATTGTCCTCGCGATGATGGCCCACGGTCAGCTCGCCGACGCCGGTGGGTCCCCGGTAGCTGAGCCGCGCGAACCGCCCGCCGAGGATCATCGCCCCTTCGGCGCGCCACTCGCCCAGTCTGGCCACTCGCACGTCAAGCAGGGAGAGAACGGGCCCCACCCACGATCCGGCGACCTCGGGAACCGCGGGCACGTCGCCTCCGACCCGCCCCTATCGCGGCCAACGGGGCCGCCAGACGCCGCGTTAGCCCCGCGCCCATGGCGACTGGGATGTCCATCGCGGGCCGGGGCCTCGCCCGCCGGTTCGGCCCACGCTGGGCGCTCGCCGGCTTGGACGTCGACATCGCACCGGGCGAGCTGATCGGCCTCACCGGCCCCAATGGCTCCGGCAAGAGCACGCTCCTTCGCCTGTTGGCGACCGCCCTCCGCGCCGACGCGGGCTGGCTCAAACTCGACGGCCAGGACGCCTGGGGAGAACGGTCCGAGCTTCGGCCGGCCATCGCGCTCGCAAGCCACGCGACCGGCCTGTGGGACGACCTGTCGGCCGCGGAAAACCTTGGCGTTTGGGCTCGAATGAGCGGCGTTGCCCCCGACGTCATCGCCCAGCTTCGGCGCGTTGGGCTCGACCCCGATCGGCGAGACCCGATCCGGACGTTTTCGGCGGGCATGAAGCGTCGCCTTGCGTTGGCCCGCCTCTTCTTGCGGCGGCCGCGCCTCGCCCTCCTCGACGAGCCCTCCACCGCCCTCGACGTGAACGGTCGGTTCCTCGTCCGCGGCCTCATCGAAGAGCTGATCTCCAGCGGCACCACGGTGGTCGTCGCCACCCACCACCGCGAGGAGCTCGATGGCGCCTCGGTTCGCTGGATGGCCCTCCAAGACGGGCGGGCTGCATGACCGGGTTGTTCGGCGTGTTGCGAAGAGAGGCCCTGCTCGAGTGGCGGCGCCCCGGTCGATGGTCCAGCCTCGTCTTCTTCTCGGCGGCCGTCGTCTTGCTCGTCGCCTTCGCGAGCCCGTCGGAGGCCGCCCTCCGCGAGCAAGCCGGCGGAACGTTTTGGGTCGCGATCTTGCTCGCGTCGACACGCGCGGTCGATCAAGCCTGGCAGGTCGACCTGGAGAACGGCGCGCTTGAGGCCCTCGTCCTCTGGCCCGTCGAGCCCGCCGTACTGTTCTACGCCAAGGTCCTTGCGCTGACGGCCACCCTGACGACGGTCGCCCTCGCCACGGGCCCCCTCATCCTTGGCATGTACGACGCGCCCCTCCGCGGTGACGTCGGCACGCTCCTGCTCCTCCTTGTCACCGGATGCGCCGGTCTGGCCGCTCCCGCGACCCTGCTTGGCGCGATGACCGCCCAAGCGCGCGGCGCGAGCGTCCTCTTGCCGCTGTTGTTGTTCCCCCTCGTCGTGCCTGCGCTCCTCGCCGCGGCCAAAGGTACGTCTGTCCTGCTGGAGGGAGACCCCATGGGTCAGGCTCCGGCATGGCTGGGGATCCTTGTGACCTTCACCGCGCTCCATTGGAGCCTCGGTGGGCTGCTCTTCGGCCGCATTGTGGAGGACGGATGAGACCGCCATCAAAAGCCGAACGGGCCGCCTACGCGATTGGACTCGTCCTTCTCATCGTTGGCCACGGGCTCGCCCTTTTCTGGGTGCCGCCCGAACGCATGATGGGAGAGGTCGGGCGCATCCTGTACGTCCACGTGCCGGCGGCCTGGCTTTCGCTGGTCGCGTACACGATTTCATTCGGCGCCGCGGTCGGATTCCTGTTCACCGGCCGACGCTCGATGGACCACACGGCGGTCGCCTCTGCGGAGGCAGGCGTGGTCCTCAATGCCCTGCTGCTCGCAACGGGCTCCCTTTTCGCGCGCCCGACCTGGGGCGTCTGGTGGACTTGGGACCCACGCCTGACGTCGTCGGCCGTGATGTGGTTGACCTTCGTTGGCGTGCTGCTCCTCCGCTCCGTGGTCCACGACCCGGAACGGCGGGCCACTTGGTCGGCGGTTTCGACCGTGATGGCGTACGTCAACATTCCGATCACCTACTTCTCCGTGCAGATGTGGCGCTCCATCCACCAAGTCCAGTCCAACCCGGGGACGATGGACAGCGACATGGTGTTCGTGCTTCGCTTCAACGCCTTCGCGGTCCTCTTCCTTCTCCTCGGCTGGCTTGGAACGGGGCGCCGCATTGCAGCCTCCATCGACGCCCGGGAATCCGCACCTCCCTTGGAGTCACCATGAGTGCCGTTGACGGCATCGTTCGCGATGGGGCGATGACCTACGTATGGGTCGCCTTCCTGCTCACGTGGCTGACGGTGGGCGGATATGGCCTCGTCCTCGCCCGACGTGCGCGGGCCGAGGCGCAGGAGAAGCGATGAAGACAGCGACCCAACGGCGTTTGTTCGCCGTGGCCGCGTTGGCCGTGGCCGGATCCGCCCTTGGCATGGTCAGCTACTCGGACATGGGCGAGGACCTCGTCTACTACTGGTCCCCCACCGAACTGCGGGCCAATGCCAACGCCAAGGGAGCCACCGTGCGCCTTGGTGGCCTCGTCGTCCCTGGCACTTTGCAATGGAATCGGGATGACGGGACCGCGACGTTCGACGTGACCGACGGGTCGGCCACCGTGCGCGTTCGCTCCCAAACCAATCCGCCGCAGATGTTTCGCGAAGGCATCGGCGTGGTCGTCGAGGGCAAGCTCGCTTCCGATGGAGCCTTCGACACCCAGCGCGTGATGGTCAAGCACAGCAACGAGTACCAAGCCCCCGAAGGCGGCCACCCGCCGGACGTCGCGCGCACCCTCGTGGTCGATCCGAGCTGATGGAGCCGTCTTTCGCACCCGCGCTTGGGCGCGGTTTGATCCTCGGCAGCCTGCTTTTCGCCAGCTTGGGCGCCATCGTGGCCGCCCTGGCGGCCTACCGTGCAGACGATGAGGCCCTCCGATGGGCGCGCCGTCTCGCCTACGCCTTCGCCGGCAGCGCCATCGCCGCCAACCTGCTCATGGTGCGAAGCCTGCTCGTTCACGATTTTTCGGTCAGCTACGTCGCCGAAGTGGGCAGCCGCGCGACGCCCGTCTACTTCACGATCGTCAGCCTTTGGGCGAGCCTCGACGGCAGCATTCTGTTCTGGAGCGGGGTCCTCGCCGTCTACGTCGCCGCCTGGGTAGCGAGCGTCGGGGACCAATGGCGCGCCTGGGCTGCGTGGTCGCTCGCCGTGCTGCTTGCCATCGCCGTGTTTTTCGCCTTCATCACGGCCTCGATCGCCAACCCCTTCGAGGCGATGGTTCCGGTGCCGCCCGATGGCCCGGGCCCGAATCCGCTCCTCCAAAATCATTGGTTGATGGCGATCCATCCCCCAACTCTGTACCTGGGCTACGTCGGCATGGCCGTGCCCTACGCCATGATGGCCGGCGCTCTCCTGGCCGGACGTCTGGACTCTGGCTGGATGGGTCCCATCCGCACCTGGATGATGATCCCCTGGACCTTCCTCACGGTCGGCATCGTGCTTGGCGGCTGGTGGTCCTACGAAGTGCTTGGCTGGGGCGGCGCATGGGCCTGGGACCCCGTCGAGAACGCCAGCTTCCACCCGTGGCTCACGGGTACAGCCTTCCTGCACTCCCTGATGCTGCTTCAGCGGCGCGGAACGGCCCGAGATTGGACCCTCGTCTTGGGGCTGTCCACCTTCCTTCTGACGCTTGTCGGCACGTTCATGACGCGGTCGGGGGTCTTCAACTCCGTCCACTCGTTCACGCAGTCGGACATCGGCCCCGTTTTCCTCGTGTTCATCGGGATCGTTCTGACTGCGAGCGTCATCCTCCTTGCCACGCGCAGCCACGTGCTCGACGCGTGGGATGCCGAACCTGCGATGCCGCCCGCTCCCGTGTCGCGCGAAACGATGATTCTGCTCCAAAACGCGCTGTTCACCGTCTTCACGTTCACAGTGCTGCTCGGCACGCTCTACCCACTTGTGACGGAGGCCCTCGAAGACCGCCGGGTCAGCGTCGGCGAGCCTTACTTCGACCGTTGGGCCCTACCGATCGGTCTCGGCATCGTCTTCCTCATGGGCGTGGGCCCGGCCCTTCCTTGGGGACGGGCGCGCCCCGAGGCCCTGCGCGATCGGCTCGGCATTCCCGGGACGGCCGCCGTGTTGACCACCGTTGCATGTCTGGCTTTCGGCATCGACAAGCCCATCACGTTGCTGACCCTCGCCCTCTGCGGCTTTGCAAGCGTGGCGAACATCCGAGAGCTGACCACCCCCATTTTGGCACGGCGCCGCGCCCACGGGACCGGTTGGATCGCCTCCGCCGTGGCCGTCGTCCAGCGCGGCCGCCGCCGAACGGGGTCCGTGATCGCCCACCTCGGCGTGGTGGCCGCCGTCATCGCGCTGGCGATGTCGAAAGCGTACCGGATCGAGGAGGACGTCCACCTCCAGCGCGGCGAGTCCATGTCCTTCGTCGGCTTCGACCTCCGCTTCATTTCTGGCGAAGAGCGCCCCCAAGCGCACCGAACGAGCTGGGTCGCCACCTTTGACGCCACCCGGAACGGCGAGACCATCCGCCTCGAACCGAAGAGCAACCTCTACCCGCGCCAGCGGGAGCCCGTCTTCACGCCGGCGGTCCACCCGATGTTCACCGGGGACCTGTACCTGAGCCTCATCGAGCTTCCGGCCGACCGCGAAAGCGTCGTTCTCCGCGCCATCTGGATGCCGGCGATGTGGCTGTTGTGGATCTGCGCACCGATCATCGCGCTCGGCGCCCTCATCGCCGCTTGGCCTGAACGCCGGCGGAGCACGCCGTGAAGGTCCACAAGGGGATCCTCGCCGGGGGCTTGGCCCTTGTCCTGCCCCTCGTGGCGTTGCTGGCCAGCGGCTTCGGCACGGACCCGAATGCCGTACCAAGCGTCCTCGTGGGCACCCCGGCCACGTCCTTCGATCTCGTCGACCTCGACGGCCAACCCCATCGGTTGGCTGATTTGAAGGGTCAGCCTGTCGTCCTGAACTTCTGGTCGACGTGGTGCGTCCCTTGCAAAATCGAGCATCCCCTGCTCCAGTCTGCCGCACAAGGCCGGTCTGACATCGCGTTCTTCGGCGTCCTTTACGGCGACGACCCCCGGCGAGCGCGCGAATTTCTCGCCCGCGAACCGCTGGCCTACCCCGTGCTGGTCGATCCGACGGATGCCTTGTCCGTCGACTACGGCGTCGTCGGCGTCCCCGAGACCTTCTTCATCGCACGCGACGGAACCATCCGACACAAACACGTCGGCCCGTTGGACGCCGCCTCCCTGGACCGCTGGCTGATGGAGATCGGACGGTGACGTGGCTCCTCCTCGCAGCCTTGGCCAGCGCCTCACCGACGACCTCGGGTGGGGAGGCCAACGTGATCACCGGCGTCGAACCTCAGGCGCCGCCCGACATCGCGACGGCCGACGCGCGGACCGAAGCCTTGGCCCGCAAGCTGCGCTGCCCCGTCTGCCAGGCCTTGAGTGTGGCCGACAGCACGAGCGAGGCGGCCACGTCGTTTCGCGCGCGGATCCACGGGCTCGTGTCAGCCGGCTACACCGACGACGACATCGTCACCTACTTCCGCAGCCGGTACGGCGACTTCATCCTCCTCGACCCGCCCCGTGAAGGCCTGAACTGGCTGATCTGGCTGGGTCCAGGCCTGATGGCGGGCCTAGGCATCGCGCTCGCCACGCGCGCCGCTATGCAGTCTGCAACGTCGGCCAAGGCCGCGCCACGCCCGGCGCCGACGGATCCCTATGAAGCGGCGCTGACGCGCGAGCTCGACCCGTGACCTACGACAGCGAGACATGGGGGCCGCCCCTCGCGGTGCTTGGCTTGGCGGTGGTCCTCGGCATCGGTCTTGCTGCACGCATGCGGCGGTCCGACCCGGCGGGCGTGACCCGTGAGGCCGCCATTCGTGCCGCCGAAGTCGACCGGGCCGTCGCCATCGATGCCCTCCGACAGCTGGACCTGGACGCCGCCCACATGGACCCCGACGTCGTCGAGGCCGAGCGCGCGCGTTGGACAGCAAGGGGGGCTGCCGCCCTTCGCGCACTTGACCAAGGCGCCGGTCCCGATCCGCGCCACGCCGCTGCTCGGGCCAAGTTGGGCGACGTGGCCTGGGACGCCGCAGTCGCTGCTGGCTCGAATCCTGATCAGCTCGCCGACGCCGTCCTCCACGGACCCGCTGCCACCGGCGCGGCGTGGCGGGGTGCCCTTCTCGCGCTTGCGTGTGTCGCAATCGTCGCAGGTCTCGCCGTCTACGCGGGAGAAGACGCGAAACCCCGTAGAGACGACATGGGAACTCCCGGGACGCCGCCGATCGTGGCCAAGTGGGAGGCCGCGCTTCAAGCGGATCCCAACAACCTGGAGGCCCTCGTCGGGCTCACCGACGTCGCCATCCGAACGGGCGACGCCAAGGCTGCGATGACCTACAACCAGCGCGCATTGACCGCGGACCCCACCCACGTCGCCGCACGGACGCAGAAGGCCGTTCTCGCGGCCATGGTCGGGATGTTCGACAATGCGCTCGCCCGCCTGGACGAAGTGCTTGCCGACGCGCCGGACCACGTGGACGCCCTCGTGTACCGCGGCGTCGTCTGCATCCAGCTCGGCCGGCCCGGCGATGCGATCGTCAGCCTCGAGCGCGCGACCCAACTCGCGCCGTCCAACCCTGAGATTCGGCGATGGCTGGACCAAGCCCGTGGTGGCTCGGCGCCAGGCGCTCCCTCCGCACCGGCGGCCAGCCCGCCGGCCCCAGCAGGAACAGGAGACGTGGTCGTTTCGGGGACCGTGAGCTTGGCCTCGGGCGCCAACGCCGAGGGCACGCTCTACGTGTCGGTACGCGACCCCGCCGGCGGCCCGCCTCTGGCCGCACGCAAGCTGCCCGCCGGCCCCTTCCCGATGGCCTTCGAAGTCCGGACGAGCGACGCCATCGCGATGGGCGGCGCCCGCCCCTTCCCGGCCGTCATCGATCTCACCGTCCGCATCGACCGCGACGGCAACGCGATGACGAAGGACCCGTCCGAACCCGTGGCCAACCTTCCAGGGACGCCGATGGGAACTACCGGGCTCAACCTGGAGATGGCGGTCCCGTGACTGGAACGGCGAGGGCCAGGACCCCGGATTCGGTCCCGTCGAAGTAGGGTTCGGTCGCCACCTCATAGCGGACGTCACCGATTCGGATCTCGTAGCGAGACGGCCGATCCGCCAACGCTGACTCGTGGGCCTCGATGGCACCCGGGGCAGTGCCCACTGGCACCTGCGTCAATGGCTGGCCCGTGGCCCCGCGAGCCGGGATCCCGAGGGCCGCCAGTCGAGCCCCGCAGACGAAGGTCAAACGGAGCGACGCGTCCGTCGTCCACACCGCACCGGGGATTTGGCGGCCCACAAAGTCGAGGCGGTGCAAGGCGGCCCGAATCGTGAGGTCGGCGCGCTGGAGCTCTCGATTGGCGGCTCGGAGTTGCTGTGCGGAGCGGACGAGGTCCTCATCCGCGTTGCGCCGTTCCGTGATGTCTTGCGAGATGCCCACCAAGTACCGCGGGGTACCATCCTCCCGCAGGACCGGGATCTTCCAACGTTGGCCGTTCTTCCGCGTCAGAATCGGCTCTTCGGGAATCTCGACGACCGCCCGGCCAGCCAGCACTTGCCGGTCCTTCGCCGTGAAGAAGTCGGCCTGATCTTGGGAAAGAAGTCGTAGTCGTTCCTACCGATCAGCTCCGAGGCCTCGAATCCGAGCAGGTCGAGTCCCGCCTTGCTGAACCGGACGAAACGCAGCGTCTCGGCTTCCTTGACGAAGACCATCAACGGAATGTGGTCGACGATCTGATCCAGGAAGTCGACTTCGGAGGCCGCCGCGTCCAAACGGCCAAGCAATTGCGCGAGTCCGGCGAGGCGCAACTCGTCGTTCTCGCCCCCTCCCGAGGGAAGGAGGTGGAGGGCCAAGCCCGCATCGAGGGCCTTCCGAAGCGCGAGCATGAGCCTACCTAGAGTTCCGCCTGCCACCCGCCTGCAGGATTCGGTCGAACGTCACCCAGGACCTGTCAGCGTACAATTCCACAAGGTCCGATCACAGGAGATCGTCCCTCCGCCATGGCCGACTTCCTGTCCTGGCCGGAGCAGGGGTGCGACGCCGTCGGCAAAGGTCGCCTCGATCGTGTACGTCCCCACGGGCACCGCATCGTGGGGCAGCTCGATGCGCTCGCCGGGCCGAACGAGCGCCACACGCACGCCTTCCTCGACGCGGAGCGCAACCTTGGCCGTCACGGGCATCGGCAAGGCGACCTCCGCGTCGGGCTGAGGGGTCGCCGCCGAACGGCGGGGTGGCGAGGGTCTCGGCGCCGCCGGAGCGGGGTCATCGTCGGCGGCGGCGGCGATGACGACGGCCTCCGGGCCATCCACGGCGGCCGGACCCGTTCCAGCCTGAACCTCGGGAACCGTGGGTGCAACAGAAGCGGCTTTGGGGGCCGGCTCAGAGGACGTCCACACCACCCAACCGAGACCGAGCATTGCGACGAGCGCTATCGGCCCCAAGACGGCGGCTGTCAGCACCGCGGGCACCCAGGGCCCGACGCTGCGCGGAGGCGGCAGGGGAACCGTCTCCGCCAATTGCCGCCCCTCCCAGTCGCCCACGATCACCGCCGGCGCTGGCCACTCACGTTGGCGGCAATGCGAGGCGAGCGCGGCACCCTCCGCATCGCTCGCCAACTTCTCAGCAAGTTCGACGACGCGCTTGGCGTCGGGTCGCGAGGCGAAACCGTGGCCGAGCATCCCCCTCAACAGCGTCATCTCCGCACGCGTCGCCGAAACCCGCTGCAAACGCTCGGCGACGTGGGAATCCCACAACTCCGCCTCCAGCGCCATTCCCATGATGCGCGGGACGGCCAGACCGCCCATGAGCCGCTCGCCTGTCAGCCCCTCGAACGCGACCGCCCCCAGCGCATACATGTCGGCGGAGGGGCCCGATCCCTCGGCGCTGAACCGCTCGGGTGCCATGTAGGGGGGACTGCCGACCAGAAAACCGGTTTGCGTGTGCGCCATCCGTTCGGTGACTTCGGCGGTGGCGATCCCGAAGTCGAGGAGCTTGACCCGGCCATACCGGTCGATGCGTATATTGCTCGGCTTGATGTCCCTATGCACGAGGCGCAGGGGGCGACCGTCCCGCACGGGCGCACTCCATGCGGCATCCAAGGCCGAGGCCACGTGCCCAATGACCTCCCACAGCGCGCGCCGAGGGAGGTCGCCGACCATCGACGTAAAGTCCTCACCGTCGACGAACTCGGTGACCAAAGCCGCGCGGCCCTCGAGGGTCACCAAATCGTAGACGCGCAACAGGACCGGGTGCGACAGCCGCGACAACAACATTCCTTCGTCGTGCAGCCGCTGCACCGCCTGGGAACGCGGGTCGATGTCCCGGCGAAGAACCTTCAGCGCAACGTCGTTCTCGATGCCAGACGGCAACCTCTGAACGGCGCGGTACACCTCGCCGAAACCGCCGCGCCCCAAACAGCGGGAGACAATGAAGGACCGCGCGCCGGACCGGTGGACACCGGAGCGTTGTGGGTCTGAAGTCCGAGAGGCCAAGTCCACCGTCACGTGCTGCGACGGTGTACCCTACCGGTCATGGCACGACTCCACTTTCAGCACGATGATCGGACCCTTCTCGTCCAACCCCTGCGCCAAGGCCGGGTCGTCGTCGGGCGCTCCGATCAGGCCGACATCGCCATTCCAAGCGAATCGGTCAGCCGCATCCACTGCTTTTTCGACCGCGGCACGGAGGGCTGGTGGGTGGTCGATCGGTCCGCCAACGGCACGCGCGTCAACGGCACACCCATCTCCCGCCACCTCTTGGCACCCGGCGATCTCGTGACCATCGGCGACTTCACCGCGCGATTCGAATGGGCCGACGACGAAGGTCAACGCGCGCCCACCGCCAAAGTGCCCCGAACGACACACGCCGACGACGAGATCCTCGACGTCAGCGACGACGCCATGGCCGTCCTCCGAGCCCACATCCGATTCGTTCGGGGCACCCAAGAAGGACAGACGACGGTCCTTCAGCGAAGCCGCTCGAGTCTCGGCGGGCGGGGCGCCCACGTGTTCCTCGACGCGGGCCTTCCGCGCGCGGCGGCTTGGGTCAGGTGTGTCCGCGGCCGCGTGATGGTCGAGCCCGGCGAGGCGGCGACCTTCCTCGCCGGCGTACGCGTTCGCGAGATCACCCCCGTGTTGGCCGGTGAAGAAGTCCGCGTCGGCGACCACGGTTTCGTTATCGAATCGCAGACGGCGGTCGAGGAACCCGAGGGCGCCACATTTGGCGAGATGGTCGGCCAAACACCCGTGATGCGCCGCGTCTTCGGCCTCCTGGAACGCGTCGCCACCTCCGAAGCCGTCGTCCTGCTCACGGGCGAATCGGGCACCGGCAAGGAACTCGCTGCGCGCGGGATCCACGACGCCAGTCACCGGGAAGACGGGCCCTTCGTTGCGGTCAACTGCGCCGCCGTTGCCGATGCGCTGTTCGAATCCGAGCTGTTCGGGCACGAACGAGGCGCGTTCACCGGGGCGACCGCGCGGCGTGACGGCGCCTTCCATCAAGCCCACGGCGGCACGTTGTTCCTCGACGAAGTGGGCGAGCTGCGACCGGAGGTCCAGGCCAAGCTGCTGCGCGCGCTGGAATCTGGTGAGGTGAGACGTCTGGGCTCCACGGCGGCAGAATTTCCAGACGTGCGCATCGTCGCGGCCACCAATCGCGACCTCGTGCAGCTCGTCCAGCACGGGCATTTTCGGTCGGACCTCTACTTCCGCCTCGCCGTTCTCACCGTCCGCCTGCCGGCCTTGCGCGACCGGCGCGCCGACGTCGCTGCCATCGCGCATCGCATCCTTGAGCGTCAGCACCCGGGCGCGTCGCTCTTGCCCGACGCAGTCGCCGCCCTCGAGGCCCATGGCTGGCCCGGCAACGTCCGCGAGTTGCGCAACGTACTCACCCGCGCCGTCGTCCTTGGCGGACCGCGGATCGGAGGCCGGCAACTCACGTTCGACCCCTGGCTGTTGGCTGAAACCTCGCGCCCCACGGAGCGCGCGCCGCGGTTGCCCGAAGAGGAGGACAAACGGCGGGTGGTCGAGGCGCTCGCGCAGAGCGACGGCAACCGCACCCACGCGGCTCGCAGCCTCGGAATCCCCCGCTCTTCGCTGCTCTACAAGATGCAGCGCTTCGGCATCACGACGGCCTGAAGCGCCCCGCTCGCGCATCCAGCCATCGCTCAACGATGAGTACCGCGGCGCGCTGATCGACGACCTCGCGCCGCCGCGCGCGAGACACATCGAGCGCGACCAGCTCAGCCACCGCCTCGACGGAGGTGAACCTCTCGTCCTGGTAGACGACACTCCAGCCCAGCTCAGCAAGGCCGTCGCCCACTTGGCGCGCGAGCCGGGCGGACCGCCCCTCGCTTCCGTCGAGTTCGTAGGGCAGGCCCACTACGATCATCTCCGCACCGCGCTTCGTCGCGATCGCGGCCAGCGCGGGCAGGTCAGTGGCGAGCCCCTTCCGGGCCAGCGTCGCCACCGGGTGAACGGCCAAGCCCAGCGCATCCGTGCCGGCCACGCCGACCGTACGGGTTCCAACGTCGAGTCCAAGGAGCTTCAGCGTGCCCTCCACGCTGCGCCTACCTCACCCCAACGCGTCGCGGACAGATTTTGGTCGCCTTGGTTGGACACGAGCGAACGGGGGAGGTATCCTGCACGCCTGTTCAGGAGCGCCCTGGTGCCCACCGCCCACATCCTCTCCCAGGGTGACGAAGTCGTCACCGGTCAGGTGGTGGACACCAATGCGGCTTGGCTCGCCACCCGCCTCATCGATCTTGGCTTCGACGTCGTCGGCCACGCCGCCGTTCCCGACCGGCTCCCCGACCTTGTGGCGGCCCTTCGCCGCGTTGCCGGAGAAGCCGACCTCGTCGTCTGCACGGGCGGGCTCGGGCCCACCGCCGACGATTTGACGGCTGAGGCCGTCGCAGGCGCCTTCGGTCGCCCCCTGATCTTCGACGTGGTGGCCATGGCCGCCATTGAGGCTCGCTACGCAGCGGTGGGTCGCCCCATGCCCGAGGCAAACCGGAAACAGGCGTGGCTGCCGGAAGGCTGTGTCCGTATCGACAACGCCTGGGGAACGGCGCCCGGCTTCGGCTTGGCGGCCGGCGTCGCGTGGCTCGCGTTCCTGCCCGGCGTACCGCGCGAAATGCGCCCGATGTTCGACGAGCGCGTCGTGCCGGGCCTCCATGAACGCTTCTCGCTTCGACCGGGGCGCCTCGTCACCGTGCGCACGATCGGCATCGCCGAGGCCGAGATTCAGGAGCGCCTGCGCGACCTGCCGATGCCCGAAGGCGTCGCGCTCGGCTTCCGAACCACTTTGCCCGAGAACCACGTCAAGTTGCGGACCCACTCCGACATCTCCGACGAGGTTTTGCGCGACCTTGCCCGCCAAGTCGTCCAACGGCTCGGGTCCTCCGTGTTTACGGTCGAAGGCGTCGGCGCCGAGGCTGGCGGCGGGTCCTTCCCCGAGGTGCTCGGTCGCACGCTTCTCGCCCGTGGCGAAACGGTGGCCGTCGCCGAATCCTGCACCGGCGGGCGCCTCGCCGCGGCCCTCACGGGCGTCGCCGGCGCCAGCGCTTGGTTCCTCGAAGGGCGCGTCACCTATGCCAATGAGGCCAAGGTACGGCTCGGGGTGTCGGCCGACATGTTGGCCGCCGTGGGCGCCGTGTCCGAAGAGGTCGCGCGTTCCCTCGCCGAGTCGATTCGCGCCAAGTCGGGCGCCACCTATGGCCTCGCGACGACCGGCATTGCCGGCCCCGGCGGAGGTAGCGAGGAGAAGCCCGTTGGGACCGTCTGGCTCGCGCTGGCCGGCCCTCAGGGCACCACGGCGCGACGGATCCGGCTTCCCGGTGACCGCGACCGCGTTCAACAACTTGCGGCCGCGGGCGCGATGGACCTGCTTCGCCGCCAACTCGATTTCACCCCACCCCACCCACCCGACAGGAGCCCCCCATGAGCACCAAAGAGCGCAACGCGGCAGTCGACGCCGCCATCTCGTCCATCGAGCGCCAGTTCGGAAAAGGCTCGATCATGCGGTACGGCGAGGCCGACATCCCCAAGATCGAGGTCATTTCCACCGGCTCGCTTGGACTCGACCTGGCGCTCGGCGTCGGCGGACTTCCCCGCGGCCGCATCGTCGAGATTTTCGGTTCGGAGTCCTCCGGCAAGACCACCCTGGCGCTGCAGGCCATCGCCGAAGCCCAGCGGGCTGGCGGCGTGTGCGCCTTCATCGACGCCGAACACGCCTTGGACGTGGGCTACGCGCGCCAGCTCGGCGTTCGCATCGACGAGATGCTCATCAGCCAGCCCGACCACGGTGAACAGGCACTCGAAATCGCCGAAACCCTCGTGCGGTCTGGCGCCGTCAGCGTCGTCGTCGTCGACTCCGTCGCCGCCCTCGTGCCGAAGGCCGAACTGGAAGGCGACATGGGCGACCAACAGCCCGGCATGCAGGCGCGGCTGATGAG
>SXOB01000080.1 GCA_005776945.1 Pseudomonadota bacterium | reverse complement strand
GCGGTCCCCATCTCCGTTCGACGGCAGCGCCGCCGCGACGAACGCGATCGCCGCCGCCGCCGGGACCGTGACGAGGGCGACCCAGAAACGCGCCAGCGCGGCTCCTACGGCGCCCGCATGAGGCTCCAACGTCGCGAGGGTGACCGCGGCCGCGACAGCCGCGGCAAGCGGGCCCGCCGACGCGGCAAAGCCGAATGTGCCACCACTGTGCAGGCGTTCGCGGAACGCGCCGATGCTACCCACCGCCGCCCCGACGAGCGCGGCAAATGCCACGCCGAGCAGGGCTGGGATGTGCGGCGCGAGGAAGACCGGGGTGGTCATGGACGTTTCTAACGCCCGCGGCGGCCCGGCTCCCCGGTGTTCCTCGCCCTCGAACGAGGGTAAACCGCCGGCGAGGTGATTCATGCCGACGCGCTCGGCCCAAGTGCGCCCGTGGTGGGTTGTTGCAGCCGTCGCTATTTTGGGTGCCTGCACTCCGGCCCCCGACGCCGGACCGGCCCCCGACGCCTGTGCGGACAGCGACGCTGACGCGTTGTTGCCGTGCAGCGTCCCGACCCTGGCGCCCGACGACTACGTCACCGCCGCGCTCGCCTACTTCGACACGATGGACAGTCGCGTCCCGCTGTCCTACCCGGCCTACAGCCCGCTCGTCGTGCGGTGGGAGTGGCCGCCCTGGCTCAAGCTGACGGCCTACACGCGCGAGGTCATCGAGGCGTCCGACTTCGTGCTCCGCCTCACCCTGCCCTCCATCGTCGAAGCGCGCGACTGCCGCGCCTTCGACGTCGCGCCATTTGCCCGCTGCCGAGTGAGCTTCTTCTACGACGAGCACGACGGTCTCGGCTGCCCCATCTACGAGGAATTCGCCTTCAACGAATCCGGCGAGATCACGTGGATCGAAGCCTGGTCCGACCAGCCCGACCTGTTGCCCTTGGACGCCGCAACCGACCCTTGGGCCGAGGCGCCCGGCTTTCCGCGACTCGCGGACCGGATTCCGGGCCTCGGCAGCCCGACGGGCCTCATCGACCCGGAGGGCGACGCGATGCAAACGGCCGCGGCCGACGACCCCGACGTCGCCGACTTCGTGGCGCGCGCGGCGGATTTCACCGGCGCCTGGGCCGACGAATTCGCGGCGGCTGGCGACGACCTGTGGGCCGTCGGCTGCGGTTGGTGACGAAGCGGGCAGCGCTCAGCGCTCGGCCACCCGGCGTTCAGGCTTCGGGCGGTTCCTCAGGTACGTCCGTCCCTTGGACTCCGACCGCCGCACGGGGTCGCGCGGACCATCACTAGCCCTCACCGGCGCCCGAGCCGACGCGTTCGCAGCCGCCGACACGCCTCGGGTTCCGTCCGTTGCGGCTGCGGGCGTGCGCCGAATCTCGTGCCTCAGGGGTCGTACGGGTCCTCGACGACCGGTTCCCACAGCTCGATCGTCAGGCCGCCCGGCGCGGACACGTGCACGAATCGCCCATTCGGCTCAGGCTCAAACGTCCGGACGGGCATCACGCCCAATTCCGCCAAGCGAGCCAACACGCCGTCCAAGTCGTCGACGCGAAAATTGAGCATGAACGGCAGCGTGGATGGCCGGAAATAATCGGATTCGGGCGAGTGCATTCCAAGGACCGTGTAGCCCTTGCGCTCCGGATTTTCCCGGTCACGCCATGGAAATACGCGACCCCATGATTCCATGTCCATGCCGAGGCCCTGGGAGAAAAAGGCCCGAAGGGCCGCGTCCTCCGAAGACTTGAGAAACACGCCACCCAATCCCGTCACTGCCGGCATCTGACCTCCTCGACACGTCGGGCGAAGGACACCACGTCCGCCGCGAACTCCGCAGGCGTATCCAGGTAGGGGCAGTGTCCCATGACGGGCACGGCGACCTCCGCCCCTTCGGGCATGGCGTCCCGCCACCACGTGAAATGGTGCGCTGGCAAGAGCGTGTCGGCCGAACCCCATACGAGGCGGACCGGTACGCGGATGCCCCGTACGAGGGTAGCGTCGGCGAAGTCCTCAGGCTGGATCGTCGCCAAAATCTGTTGGACTGGCCGCGACCACACCTTCGCGATCACGAAGGGCGCAATGATCCACCGGTACCAAGGGCTTCGCACGTGGAGACGGTCGACGAAGCGCGCCCCGTCCGCCAAACTCCGCGGTCGAAATCCCTCGGCCCATGCGGAGAACACGCTCAGTTCCTCCCGCGCCCCGCCCGGACTGTTGAGGTACAACGCCATCACGCGCTCTGGCATCTCGACCGCAAAGCGGTACGCCGCGAGCCCCCCCAAGCTGTTGCCAACGACGAGCACGGGTCGGTCGAACCAAGCCGAGGCCGCCGCCAACAGGCCCTTCCTCAAGGACTCGCCATCAATGGTCTCGGGCGTGTCCGAGTGCCCGTGGGCAGGCAAGTCGATGACCACGATGCGCCGGAAGTGTCCCCGCAGGTACCACAACACACGCAGCCAATGACCATGGTTGGCCGAAATGCCGTGGATCAAGACGAGGTCGGACAGAGGTCCGCCGTCTTCGCGCACCATCGCATGGACGCGGCCGACAGGGGTCTCGGCGTAGGTGGACCGAAACCCCAGAGCGCGAACCCCCCAGTGCGTCGCGAGCTCCCAAAGGCGAAGAATCAAGACGACCTCGGTTGGAGCGCGATGGCGGCCGTTCCGCCAGCGATGACGATGGCTGCGCTGCCGACGGCGCCGACCCAGCCGCCGACCCCGAAGCCGATGGCCGCCAAAGTCGCCGCAGTGGCGCCGTAGGCCAACTGGGTCCGGGCGTGCGTCCAGACATCCACGTCGCAGGAGAGCGCCGACAGGACCGTCGTGTCGGAGACGGGCGACAAGTGGTCGCCGACCAGGGCGCCCTCGACGACCGCGGCCGCCGTCGCCGTTGCGAACAGTGCCTCCCCGGGGGCGAGCGCGCCAGACACGCCCAACGCGACGGGCAACAACGTCCCCATCGTGAACCACGAGCTGCCCGTCCCAAGCGACGTGAATGTTGCCACCCCGAATGCGGACAGCGGCAGCGCCCAGGTCGAGAGTTCCCCGCGGAGCGCGTTGGCGGCGATCTCGGCGGCGCCCGCATGGGCGAGCACATCCGACATCGCCCACGCCAGGTGCAGGATCACAAGGGCTTCGGCCACCGTTGCCGCGCCAGCCGTCGCCGCCGCTCCCATCGTGCCGCGCGGCACGCCCCCACGCCAAGCCGTCAACGCGGCGACCCCAAGCGCGGCCATAGCCGCCCCAAACAGCGCCGCCGCCGAGTCCGCTTCGCGGAGCCAATCGACCGGTGACGTCGATGGGGAGGTCATCGCGCCGCTCAGCAACAACAGCCCCAACCCCCCTCCCCCAAGCGTCAACAGGGGCCACGCGGCGAGTTCCCAACGACCCGGAGGGCCCGACGCATCCACGGTCGTTCGCCGCTCAGTCGCCCGTTCCATCGCCGCCATCGCGGGAAAGTCCCGTCCGAAGATCGCCGATCCCAACAGGACCGCGAGCAAGCCGAACGTGTACAGGCGCCATGGCATCATCGCAAGGAACAGGTCCATCGCGCCCATGCCGACGGGCAGGGCCGTCGCCAACAGCCCGAGCTGGAAGCCGATCCACGTGCTCACAGGTGCGATGCTCGCAATTGGCGCGGCCATGGCGTCGACCCAGGCGGCGAGCTTGGCCCGACTCACGCCCGCGCGATCGGCCACAGGCCCCATCGTCGTGCCAACGACGAGGCAGCTCGCGTAGTCGTCGAAAAAGACCAACCCACCCGCCCCGGCCATGGACAACTGGGCGGACCGGGGACCCCGGGCCAGCGGAAGGAGGGCGCCGACGAGTGCACGAGTGCCGCCCGATCGCCCCATGTGCGCCACGAGGACCGCCACGGCCGTCGAGAAGGCCGTCAACAGCAGGTTGTCTCGGTCGACGAGGTTGCCCCACGTGACGCCCGCAAGCAGGCGAAGCCCGTCGGAGACGCCCCCGGCCCCCACGATCGCCGCGACGACGACGCCAGCGGCCAACGAGGCCACGATGCGCCGGGTGACAAATGCGAGGACCACTGAAATGAGTGGCGCGGCGAGCACGTACGGCTCGGCCATACCCGTGTCCATGGAGGTCTTATAGTGCGCGCGAAGGCGGCCCAATGATCGAAACCCTCACCCTCGCCCTGTCGGCGGTCGTCGCGTTGGGAACCATGTTGTTGGGCATTCCCGCGGCCACGGCGCTGGCGGCGCCCGGCGCCCTTCGGCGCACGGCACCGCCCACGACCTCGGAACGAGCCGCCCAGGTGGCGCGGCCAGGCTTCACCCCGCTCGACCTCGGTCCCGACAAGCTGACGTGGCCGTCCCTGACGCCCTGGCGCAACCCCCCGAGCCCGTCCGCCGACTGGCCGAGCGAAGGCTGGGACGACCCTCAGCTCGGCCTCGCCGCGCGGCGGCGCAAGCGTCCGGACCCCGCGCCGGCGCCGGCACCGCAGCGGGCCCCGACCGTTCCCGACGTCGTCGAACACGTCCAAGCGGCGGCCGTCCAACTCCGCGGCGCGCCCGACCCCGACGCCGTTCTGCGCCGCGTCGAGCAGATCGGCATCGCGAAGGCCATCGAAGAGCTGATGTCGGAAACGGGCTGGGACATGCCGGCCGCCGTTAGTTGGCTGCGCGAAGCCCGACGCCGCCAACTTGGCCTGCCCCCAGCGGAATAAGGGAACGGCCTACGGGTTCAGGAGCCACGATGGTTCTCGCGACATTGGCCCTCACCGCGCTCGCCCAGGAGGCCGGCGATCAGCCGCTGGCGATTCCTGCTGACGCCCCCGGCCCCCGGTCGGAAGCGCCGCGCCGCGGTCCACGCATGGACGCAGACACGGCGGCCCGGTACGAAGCCGAGAAGCTCATCGTCAGGACGGTGGCGGAGTTCCACACCGGGCCCACGGTGGTCAGCCACTACGGGTGGGGCTGGGGCGGCGTCAGCGTCGCGGGCCCCTCGATGATCACGGCCGTGGAAGACTGGGCCGTCTACAAGGGGCCGGTTCGGCTCGACGTACCGACCTACCTTGGTACCATCGGCGACACCGCGGGCCAGACGGCCCTGATGCACCGGATCGAGAAGAACCAGAAGCTCGGGCGCACATTTCTTGGCGTGGGCATCGCGGGCGGCATCGCCGGCATCGCAGGCCTGATCGGCGCCAACAATGCGCGAACCGTGCAGGACTACGCGACCTGGTCGCAGGTGGCCGGCGTCGGCGCCGTGGCCTTTGTCGGCGGCATGATCGCGGCCCCGTTCCCCTCCCGCAAGGCCCGCGACCTGTCGTGGAAACCGAGCGAGACGCTGGCCTTGGAGAACGTCCAAGAGGCCGTTCTGGGACACAACCGCGACCTCAGGCGACGGCTGGGTGGCCCGGGCGCCGAGGATGACGCCGCTGCGGAGTGAGGTCTCCGGGCTCGGCGCTCGACCTCTCTACCGCCGCTCGCCCCGCCGAACGACGGCCTGCACCATCGCTTCGACGCCTTCCACCGGCGTGCCCGGCAACACGCCGTGCCCGAGATTGAAGATGTGTCCGGTCGGTCCGGCCGCATCACAAATGGCGTCGACGCGCTCCGCCACGGTCTCGGGCGTGAACAACGCGACGGGATCGAGGTTGCCTTGCACCGGCACGTTGCCGAGGAGCGTGCGCGCCCGGGCAATGTCCGTCCGCCAATCGAGCCCGATGACGGACGCTCCGGTCTGGTGGGCGTAGGGAAGGAACGGCGACGCGTCCCTCGTGAACCAGATCGTCGGCGCACCCTTCACCCGAGACAGCGCGCGCGCGACGCCGGGAAGGGCCCACTGCTGGAAGCCGTCGCCGTCGAGGCAACCCGCCCACGTGTCGAAGATCTGGACGGCCGCGGCGCCGGCCTCGACCTGGGCTTGCAGCAGGTCGCCAACGATGTCGGCCAACCGGTCGAGCAGCACGCGGGCGGCGGCCGGGTGCTCCTGGACGAAGCGCTTTGGCGCGATCCAATCATCGCTCCCGCCACCTTCCACCAGGTAGCAGAACAGGGTCCACGGCGCGCCGCAGAAGCCGAAGATCGGGACCTCTGGCCGCAATCCACGGAACCGGCGGATCGCCTCGGGCGCAACGCCAAGGAATCGAGCGGCATCCGACGTCGGCCGGAGGCGATCGACGTCGGCCGGATCGCGCAGGGGCGCCGTGATCTGGGGCCCCCGGCCCGACTCGTAGGCCACCGGACAACCCACGGCCTCGAGGGTGACAAGGATGTCCGAGAAGATGATCGCCGCGTCCAACGGGAATCGGTCGATCGGCTGGACGGCCGCCTCGCAGCACAGGTCGGGGTCGCGAACCATCTGCTCGAAGGTGTTGCGGGCCCTCAGCTCCCGGTAGGACGGCAAGTACCGGCCGGCCTGGCGCATGAACCACACCGGCGGACGATCGACCGGCTCACCCCGCAAGGCCCGACTCAGACGTTCAATCTTGTTCAAGGGCTCCCCCGTGCGCTCGGCGACGCGCCCCGCTAACGCCGTGGCCGTGGGGCACCGCGATGTGGTTGACATTGGCCCTGTCAGCCGCCGCGCTGACCGAGGACCGGAACGGTCTGACCCTCGATGTAGGCGCCGGGGGGGGCCATGAGGCGGGCCGCTTGGCGGGCGCCGCCCAACTCGACCTCCACGCGTGGTGGGGCCGCTACGACGCCGACTTCGTTCTCGGTAGAAACGTCTCCCTTGGCGTCGTCGCCAACCTCGCCACCGCTGGTGACAACCCCACCGTCCGCACCATGATTTCGCTACGGCGCGGCGTCGACCTCGTCGTCGCTGGGTGGCACGGCAGCCTCGCCGCGGGCCCGATCTGGACCAGCGACGGCCTCGGCGCGGGCGCGCGAGCCGGCGCCGGCCTCACGTGGCGCGCTTCCAAACAGGCGGGTCTTGGCCTGTCGGTCGACGGCGGCGTCGACTTGATCCACCGGAGGCCCCACCCAGCGGGCGGCCTTCGCCTCCATGCGCGCTTCGGCGGCCCGACGGATTCGCCATGATGCGCGTGGCTCTCGTCGGCCTCACGCTCGCCCTCTGTGGCTTGGGGACGTGGCAACTCCTCCGACACGCCGAGCGCAAGGGCATCGTCGCCGAGCGCCGTGCACTGGCTTTGGCCGAGCCGACCCAGAGCTTCGATGTCGTCCCAGCTCGGGTCGCCGGTTCTTGTGTACCGGACCCGGTCGGCGCCGTGATTCCGGCTCCGCCCCGCCGCATGGTGTCGGGCTTCCGTCTCGTCGTCCCATGCCAATGGCCCGACGTCGGCCGCGTCCTCGTCGACGTGGGTTGGACCCCCGACCCGGTCGCGGCGATGGCCAGCTTGCCCGCCAGGCTCGACGTCGACGGAATTCGCGAGCCCTTCCCCGAACCCTCGGGGTGGACGCCCGTGCGCAACGCCGAAGGCCTCGTCCGCTACGGCAACGCCATGGACGCCGCCACCGCCTTGGACGCGCGCCTGGCCTACGTCCTGCAAGGCCCGGGTGTGGATTCCGACGCCCCGACGCCGCCCGGCGGATCGCTGGCCCCCGGGTGGCCGTTGGAGCCGCCCCATCGCCCCCACCTCGGCTACGCTGGCTTTTGGTTCACCTGCGCCGTATTGCTCGTCGTGCAGGTTCGACGGAGCCCTTCTACGGACCGCGAGCAACCTCGGCGCACGGAGCACACATGAAAGAGATCCTGCCTTGGGTGCTTGGCCTTGCGGTCGTCGCCGCCCTCGCCTGGGCGATGGGCCGCTCCCGCGGACCGTCCGAAGCGCGACAGTGGGTGGCGGACGGCGCCGTCCTTGTGGACGTCCGATCCCCTGCGGAGTTCGCATCGGGGCACATCGAGGGGGCCATCAACGTCCCGGTCGACCAGGTCGCGTCCAGGGTCGACGCCATCGGACCGGCAGACAAGGCCGTCGTCGTCTACTGCCGGAGCGGCGGTCGCAGCGCTGCGGCCACCGCCACCCTCAAAGCCAAAGGCCGGACGCGCGTATTCGACCTCGGGCCGATGTCGGCCTGGTGACGTTCAGCGAAGGGCGAGGTCGAGCAGCAGGACCGAGAAGAGGGCCGCCAGGTAGGCGACCGACCCCTTGAAGACCGCGTAGTCGACGGACGGTTCACGAGCGCGAAGCGCCCGGACGACGAGCGCGACGAACCAGGCCCCAAGGCCGAGGGCCGCCACACCGTAGACCCACGAGGTCCAGCCCATAGCGACCGGCGCCAGGGTCAGAGGCCAAAGCAGGACGACGTACCCGAGCGACCGCCAGCGCGTCCCTTGGTCGCCGACGACGCTCGGCATCATCGGGAAACCGGCCGCCTCGTACTCGGCCTTTCGGAAGATGGCGACGCCCCAGAAATGGGGCGGGGTCCAAAGGAAAATGACGAGGAACATCCACCAGGCCGCGGGTGTGACGACGCCGTGTGCGGCCGCCGACGCAATCAACGGCGCCGTGGCCCCCGCAGCGCCGCCGATCACGATGTTCTGGGGCGTTCGCGGCTTGAGGTAGATCGTGTACCCAAGCACGTAGAAGGCGATCGTCGCCCAAGCGATCGCCGCCGCCTGCCAACCGCCAGCGACGGCAAGAATCACGGCGCTGCCGACCGCCGCGGCAATGCCGTAGGCGACCACGGCCGACGGCAACACCATGGCCGCTGGCAGCGGCCGCTGGCGCGTGCGCGCCATCCGCGCGTCGGCGTCCCGCTCGATGAAGGCGTTGAAGGCTGAACTGCTGGCGCCGGCGAGCGCCGTTCCGAGCAGGACCGACGCGGCCAACATGGGATCGAGGGGCTTTGTTTGCCCCATCCAAAGCGCAGGCAAACCCGTGAAGACGACGAGGGCCATCACGCGTGGCCGGGCGATGCCGACGAGCAAGCGCGCCCATTCCGCGGTCGAATGCGACATCGCTTCAGCGGTCATCGGGCCCAGCCATCGCTGCCTCGTAGGCGAGCCATGTCGCACAGAGCGCCACGCCCGCGCCACCAAAGGTGTGAAGAAGCGTGATCTCGGCGCGCAACAACAAGAAGACGTTGGCGACGCCGATGGCCATCTGCACGATGACCGCCACCGCCAGCGCACGGGCCGGAAGCGCCATCGAACCCGACGCCCGCCACGCCATCGCGAGCGCCGCTCCGAACAACCCCCAGGCCAGTGCACGATGGGCGACCATGACCCCGAGCGTCCCGCTGAAGGTCGGGAACCAGGCGCCGCCCGCACACGACGGCCACGTCGGGCAGACGAGCCCGGCGGACGCGCCGGCGATCCATCCTCCCAACGCCAATTGAAACGGCACGAGCGCAAGGAGACCGACCGCGGCCAAGCGCATCACGTTCGACTGGGACGGACGGACGCGCGGCGCCGCGGCATCGCGCAACACCAGGCTGTGCACGGCGAGCAAGCAGAAGAACGTCGTCCCCGTCACGAGGTGGCTGGCCACCGTCCACTCCGCGAGCAACTCGAGAACGGTCAACCCTCCGAGGACGATCTGGACGGCCAAGACGATGGCCGTGAGCAAGGTCAGGCGCGGCAGCCATCCCGGCAGCCGTCGACGCTCGACGTAGACGGCGCGGGCGAGACCGAGAAAGGCGAGCCCGACGATCCCGGCCAACACGCGATGGCCGAACTCGAACGCGACCGACACGTCCAACTTCGGCACGATCTGGCCGAAACAGAGCGGCCAATCCGGACACGCGAGGCCCGCATCTTTGACGCGCACGGCCGCGCCAACCACCAGCAACACCCACGTCACGGCGGTCAGGATCGCAGACGCGCGCGCCAAACGGCCTGGGCCGTCGATGGGGCCTCCACCGCAGGGGGGCGGGGCCTAATGGCGACAAACGATCCTGTCTCCCGCGCCTATGGGCTTGCGGCGCCCACCGCGTAGTCGACCGGATCGGGCCGGGGCCGTTCGCACACGAGGCTGGCACGGTCGCGCAGGAAGGGCTCACCCGCGACATCGGGCCACCCCAAACACCAGCCGCCGGCAGCCGGAGCCACCAGCGCCAAGCGCACGTCGGTCAAGCCGTCGTTCATCACGGCCTCGCCTTCGGGATCCTCGACCCTGAGGTCGGGCCAAAAGTCGGCGGGCCCGGGCTCCCCTTCGCACCAGGCAAGTTCGGCCCCCAACAGCGTGTCGCCCACGCCGTCGGCGGTGACCCATGCGCCGTCGTCGAGGTCGCCCTGCCAGAGGACGCCTACCCACGCGGCAAAGGTCCGCGTACCGATCGCGATGTCTACACGATCTTGGACCGGCACCAGGTGCGACGCGTCGTCGAAGGACGCCAGAGTCGCCCCAGGTCCCCACGCCGCACAGGTCGATTCGGCCACGACGGGGTCCACCCACGGGGCTCCCACGGGACCGTGGACCCACGCCAATTCCACCGATTCGAGGACCACCCCGCCCGCTTCGACGGTCCCGGCCGAGGCCGCAACGAAGGCCGCGGGACAGACCTGGCCGACCAAACCGGTGACGTTCGGATCGCTGTCGTCGCAGTCGCGACCGTTCGTCGCCGTGAGGCCCGCCGCCTGGTCGGCGGCGCAGAGGAGCTGCGGCGGGACGTCGGGGTCCCCCCATCCGTCGGCGTCGGCGTCCAGGTACATCCAGGTGGACATGCAGCCGATCGGCAGCGTGTCTCCTTCGCGAAGGGTCCACGACGCGCCGCAGCCGGCCATCAGCACCAGCGCCAACAATCAGCCCCCTCTCGCGCTTCCGTTATCGCCGGCCGCGTTCGCCGTCGCGCCCACGCGACCCGCGACTTAGACCGCCCGGCCGCAGGGGGGGGCGATGGGCATCGAGTCCGACGCAATCTGGTTCGATGGGCGCATCGTCCCCTTCGCCGACGCCAAGGTCCACGTCCTCTCGCACACCCTGCACTACGGCATGGGTGGCTTCGAGGGCATCCGGGCGTACACCCAGCCCGACGGGTCCCCTGGCATCTGGCGCCTGCACGACCACATCGTCCGCCTCGAACGTACGATGCACGTGCTGCGCACGCCGTTGCCGTTCTCGATCGAGGCGATCGAGGCCGCCTGCGGCGAGGTGCTTCGCGCCAACCGGATGACGGAGGCCTACCTCCGGCCACTGGCGTTTCTCGGCATGGGCGCGATGGGCCTTGGCGCCAGGACGAACCCGGTTCACGTCATCGTCGCGGCCTGGGCCTGGGGCGCCTACATGGGCGACGAGGGCCTCGACAAGGGCATCCGCCTGCGGACATCCTCGTTTACGCGCCATCACCCGAACGCCGCGATGCCGCGCGCCAAGGTCATCGGCCAGTACGTCAACAGCGTGCTGGCCCGCTACGAGGCGAATGACGACGGCTACGACGAGGCCCTCCTGCTCGACGCGTCTGGCATGGTCGCCGAAGGGACGGGGGAGAACCTGTTCTGCGTGGCCGACGGCCGCGTTGTCACCCCCTCCGCAACGAACCTGTTGCCTGGCATCACGCGGGCAAGCGTCCTCGAGATTCTGCATCAGGCGGGCATTCCAGTCGTGGAGGCCACGCTCGGCCGCGACGCCCTCTACGTCGCCGACGAGGTCTTCCTCTGTGGCACGGCGGCCGAGATCACCCCGGTCGCCGAACTCGACCGCCGCCGCATCGGCAATGGCCGTCCCGGACCCATCACTCGGCTCGTGCAAAAGACCTACGCCGACGCCGTCCGCGGCCGCGTGCCTGCCCTCGCCCACCACGTGACGCGGGTGGAGCCCGCATGAATGGCGGGACCTGGCTCGTCCTCGGCGGCGCCGGGCTCGTCGGCGTCCAGGTCGCGCGCCGGCTGCTGCGCGACGTCGCGCCAGCGCGCGTGGTCATCGCGAGCCTGCGGGAATCTGAGGTGGCGCCGGTCCTTGCCGCGCTCCGGTCGGAATTCCAAGGGGCCGCAATCGACGGCGCCTGGGGCGACCTCTTCCTGCCCTCCGATCTCGCGGACACCCCGCGCGCCGCGCTCATGGCCTCTGTCGCCCATCGCCGTCGATTGCTCGACGCGCTCTACGGCGACATCGACTCCGCGGCCCGGGACAACCGCCTCTGCACGCTCATCGCGAGCACCCGCCCCAACGGCGTGATCGACTGCGTCAACACCGCGACGGGCCTGTCGTACCAGGACGTCTTCGACGGCGCCCAACGGTTGCGCGACCACCTCGGTCGCGGCTGGTCGGACGCCGCCTCTGTCGACGCCGAGGCGCTCCTCCTCAGCCAATCCGTTCCCCAGATCGTCCGGCATGTGACCCTGCTCGACCGCGCCCTTCGCGCCGCAGGCACGTCGGTCTACGTGAAGGTCGGAACGACGGGGACCGGCGGCATGGGCCTGAACATCCCCTACACCCACGGCGAGGACCGCCCGTCGCGCGTCCTGATGGCGAAGACGGAGGCCGGTTTCGGGCACACGGGCCTGCTCTTCCTGATGGCCCGCACCCCTGGCGGCCCGGTCGTCAAAGAGATCAAGCCGGGCGCGATGATCGGGTACAAACGCATCGCCGTCTCGCCCGTCAGCCGCAAAGGCAAGCCCATCCGGCTCACCTCGCCCCGACCCCTTCCGCTGGGCGCCGCGTTGGAACTCGACGAAGATCCGACGACCTGGCCCGACCGTGGCCCGCTCGAGGTCGCCGTCGTCGACACCGGCGAGAACGGGGTGTTCTCCCACGGCGAATTCGCGGCCATCACCGCCCTCGGCCAAATGGAATTCGTGACGCCAGAGGAGATCGCGGGCCTCGTCGTCCGCGAGGCCACCGGCCACGCGACGGGTCGCGAGATGGTTGCTGCGCTCGACGCGTCGGTCCTCGGGCCGTCGTACAAGGCCGGCCTCCTGCGCGACCTGGCCCTTCGCGACCTCGCCGAGACCGAGCGCACAGCAGGCCGCCCGAGCATCGCTCTCGGACAACTCGGACCGCCGGAACTGAGCAAGCTGCTGTTCGAGGCCTGGCTGCTGAAGACCGCGGTGGGCGATCTGAAGGCGCAGGCGGCCATGGACCCGACCGCGGTGAGCGGCGCGCTGGCCGACCTCGCCACCTCGACGGACATCGCCAGCCTCGCGGTGAGCATCGGCGTTCCCCTCCTGATGCCAGACGGCGAATCGCTGCTGCGCGGGCCGCGCATCAACGTGCCCGAACTCAAGGGCCTCGACCGGCGCGTCGAGGCGCCGTCGCGCGCGCAATGGGACACCTGGGCCGTCAAAGGCTGGATCGATCTGCGCGCTTCCAACGTGGACCGTTGGAAGGCCCGCGCAGGCGCCATGGTCTCCGCCGGCCTGCGAACCGCGGGTTCGGGAAGCCACGCGCTGGATCACGGACGCGTTCCCGCCGTCGATCCCGCCATCGGTGACATCGTGGCCTGGGTGCTGGCCAACGAGATGAACGGGCACCGGGTCGAGGGATGACGATCGGTACGCGGGGCTGGGAGGTCGTCGAGGTGGCGGCTGCCGGCACCTTCGGCACGGTCTGTGTGGCCATGGACCGCGCCACGGGACGCCTTGACGCGATCAAGGTGTTGCGCGCCGAGCACCTGACCCGCCCTCGCGTGCTGGACCGGACCCGCGACGAAGCGGCGATGCTTCAACGTATCGACCACCCCGGCATCGTCCGGGTGCACGGCCTCGTCGAAATCGAGGGACGTCCCGTCCTCGCCATGGAATGGACGCGCGGCCTCTCCGTCGAGCAAGTCCTCAACAGCGTGGGCCCCCTTCCCGTTGGCGTGGCGCTCCGCATCGGGCGGCAGGTCAGCGACGCGCTTCGGGCGGCCTGGGAAGACATCCCGGCCGGCGCCGACGCCCCCCTCCACCTCATCCACCGGGACGTCAAACCGTCGAACATCCTCGTGTCGATCGACGGTGACGTCCGCCTTGTCGACTTCGGCATCGCCCACGCCGACCTCGACGGAAAGCGCTCGTCGACCCTTTCCGTCGTCCTCGGCGCGCGTGGCTACCTCGCCCCAGAACGGCTCGACGGGCACGACGACGCACCGAGCTGTGACGTCTATGCGCTTGGCATCTCGATGCTCGAGATGGTCGTCGGCCAGCACCCCCAGTTGTCGCTCCACCGGGCCCACCACGACGAGGCCCTCGAGCGGCATCTCGCGCGCATCCTGCCCGGCGGATTGCCCACGGCCGAGGTGGCCAGCCTCCGCCAGTTGCTTGCGTCCCTTTGCCACTACGAGCCCAAGCGTCGGCCGACACATGCGGAGGCCATCGCGTCGATCGACCGCTGGCTCGGCCGCAATGACCTGCCGTTTGGTCTCCCCACATTTGCGCGAGAAGTCATCGGGCCCCGATTCGCAAGTCGGCGGCGCATTCCGCTCGTCGACCACCCCGAGTACGCCGACCTCGCCTTCCTGGACCGGACGCGGTCGACGGTTCAGGCTGCGCCCGACGTCGACAAGGCCGTCCGGACGCTTTTGGCGCGGCCAGACTGGGAGGCGTGTCGCGAGCAGATCGAGAACCTCCTCCTGAGAAATCCCCACGCATCCGCCGCCCCGTTCCTCGACACGCTGCCGTCCGAGCGCCGCAACTGGTTCCATTGGGGAGGGCCCGACGAGGCGGCCATCCGCAAGGCGGTCTTCGCGCTTGGCCAATTGCAGCGCTTTCAGGTGGCCGACGTGCGCAGGCGGGTCCAAGCCCTGGCGCGCCACCACCATCCCGATCTCGCGCGGCATGCGCGCGCCTTCGTCGAAGCTTCTCCTTCGGAGTTCCCATGAAACTCACCGGCCGAGTGCTCCACCTCACCGATGACCCCGCCCTGATCCGCAGCCAACTCGGCGGCAAAGATCACGTCCCGGAATCCAGCGCGTACACCTACGGCGTCAACACGGATGCGATGATCTCTGGCCGCGCGTGCACCTACGGCTACACCCCCGAGATTCTCGGGCCTTGGTTCCTGGAGAATTTCCAGGAGGCCATCGCGAAGGACGATGTCCTGAAGGGTGGGTTCCAGGTCATCGTCGGCGGCCACGCCTACGGTTCGGGATCCAGCCGCGAAGTCGCCGTCGTCGCCCACGAGGGGGCCGGCATCCGCCTCGTCGTCGCCGACTCCTTTCAGCGCATCTTCCAAGAGAACATGGTGTACTCGGGGATGCCGTTCACGACGGATCGAAGCGTCCTCACGCGCCTGAGCAACGGCGAAGACGTGGACGTGGCCGCCCTCGCCCGCGAATTGCCAGACTTCTTCGCCAACGTCGCGGCGAGGGGTGGCTTGCTCGCCTACGGCACCGCCCTGCTCGCCGGGGATGTGCGCCCCCACTACGCCGTCGACGTCCCGGCCCGCCCGCTCAACATCGCGGAGAAGATCATCGCCCGTCGCACGTGGGGGGGCGTCGACCGCGCAGACGGCATCGCGGCCGTGGCTCCCGGTGACCAGGTCCTCTGCCGCGCCGGTTTCCGCGGAATGCACGAGTACACGACCGGCATGGTCATGGACCTCTACCAACGGGCCTGGGGCCAAGCGCCCGTCGCCAACCCCGACCAAGTCGCAGCCTTCGAGGACCACTTCGTCCTCCTTGGCCACAACGCGGTGCCCGAAGACGCCCGGAAGGCGCGGCTCGGACCGGCGATGGCGCTCACCGACGAGATGGTCGCCGCGGCCGAAGCGAACGGCATCCGCCTCCACGGCCCTGGCCGCGCCCTGCCCGCAGGCGTCTGCCACCGGATCGTGGTCGAGGACTACGCGCTGCCTGGCGACATCGTCGTCCTTACCGACTCCCATACTCCAACCGCGGGCGTCCTCAACGCGTTCGCCTTCGGCGTGGGCTCCACGGCCATGGCCTTCGCCCTCCGCACCGGCCTCATTCCCGTCACCGTCCCCAAGGTCGTCCGGGTCGAGGTCACGGGCACGCCGTCGGGGGGCCTGTCGCCGAAGGACCTCATCCTTCACCTCATCGGCGACCCCTACTTCCGCGACGAACAATGGCGGTCGAGCCCCACCGACACCGCCATCATCGAGTTCGGCGGCTCGGGCCTGCACCACTGGAACGTCGACGAACTCAGCGTGCTCACGAATATGACCGTCGAAGGTGGCCTCATGACGGGCGTGGTCGAACCCTGCCCGCCGATCGTCGACTTCCTCCGCGCCCGCCGTGGGGTGGACGTCACCGACACGCTGATCCACGCCGACCCCGGCGCCTCCTACGAGCGGGTGATTCGCGTCGACCTCGCGAACGTCCCGCTCACCGTCGCCACGCCCGGCGACAGCCGCAACCGCGCATGCCTCGACGCCAACGCCGACGTGGCCGTCCACAACATCGTCATCGCCTCCTGCACGGGCGGTTCGCTTGCCGACCTCCGCGCCGCCGCGGAGGTCCTCCGCGGCCGTCGCCTCGCCGACGGCGTCCGCCTGACGGTCACGCCGTCGTCGGCCGACGTCGCCCGCGACGCTGAAGCCGAGGGCCTCCTCGCGCTCTTCGCGGACCTCGGCGCCGTAGTGACCCCACCTGGCTGTGGCAGTTGCATCGGCAACGGCCCAGGCATCCCGCTCGATGGGGAGACGACCGCGAGCACGACGAATCGCAACTTCGCGCGCCGAATGGGTGCGCCCGGCCCCGTCTGGCTCGTGTCGCCCGCTGTCGCCGCGGCGTCGGCCGTCACGGGCCGTTTGACGGACCCGCGCCGGCTCCCGTGAAGCTCGCGACCTTCAACGTCAACAGCCTGCGGGCGCGGATGGGTCCGCTCGAGCACTTCGTGGCCACCGTAAAGCCGGACGTCATCGCGCTCCAGGAGACCAAGCTCACCGATGCGCTCTTCCCCGCCGATGCGCTGCGCTCGCTCGGCTACCCGCACCTCGCGTGGACGGGACAACCCACGTACAACGGCGTCGCCCTGCTCAGTCGGTTGCCGCTCGAAGACGTGACGACCACGATGGGTGACGGGCTCGACGACGACCAGCGCCGCTTCATCGCCGCGCGCGTGGCCGACGTCACCGTCGTCAACGTCTACGTGCCGAATGGCCAGGCCGTCGGAACCGACAAATTCCGCTACAAGCTCGGCTGGCTCGACCGTCTCATCGCCAACATGTCCAGGCGGGACCTGACGGGGTCCGCCGTGGCGCTGATGGGCGACTTCAACATCGCGCCAGGCGACAGCGACGTCTGGGACCCCTTCGTCTGGGATGGCCAGATCCTCACCCATCCCGAGGAACGGCGACGTTTTCAGGCGCTGCTTGCGCTGGGCCTCACCGACGCCTGGCGCCACCAACATCCTTACGAGACGTCGTTTTCCTGGTGGGACTACCAGCGCATGGGCTGGCCGCGAAACCAAGGCCTCCGGATCGACCACGTGCTGCTCAGCGCTCCGGCCATGGCGCGCTGCCGCGGCACCGTGATTCACAAGGAGATTCGGGGCGGACCGACCCCATCGGACCACGCCCCCGTCGTCGTGGAGCTGTCCGGGTGACGGCCATCGCCGTCACGGTGTCTGGCCTTCACCCTATGATCCCCCCGGCGCGGCTATTGGGACCGACCTTCCGCCCAACCGGCGAGACTTGGACCGCTGATCTTGCCCCCGCAGCCGCCGCCGATGTCGCCGCCCGGCTCCGCGCGCTCACCCTCGCTGGGTCTCGACTGGAGGTGACGCTCCTACCCAAGCTTGGCCGCGACGCCATCCGAGCGGCCCGGACGCGCGACGCCGTGGCACGTCGAAACACGACTCCTCGCGGCGACCTTCGCGTCGACGAGGTCGGGCGCATCGGTGCCAGCCCGGCCAAGCTGGCCGACGCCTTGGCGGCCCGTTGGTCGGGGGCCGTCGTCGTGGACGCCATGGCCGGCTGTGGCGGCGACGCCCTCGCCTTCGCCCGCGCCGGCTGCCGCGTCACCGCCATCGAGATCGACCCGGGGCGGGCCGCCCTCCTCCGCGAAAATGCAAGGGCCGCCCGCTTGGCGATCACCGTGCTTCAGACCGACGCGCGCATCGCGCTGGAGGGGCTCAGCGGCGACCTGCTCCACGTCGACCCCCCTTGGGACGACCTGCCTTCACTTCACGGGGTGTGGGCGCACCGGCACCGATTCGGGGACGCGACCGCCAAACTTCCACCCCACTTCGATCCCAACGTTCTGCCGAGTTGCAGCTGGGAGCCGGTCTTCGGGCTTGCCGAAGGCGACCGCCACCGCGTGAAGTGGCTCCACGCGACGTACAAAGGGCGCCCGAATCAGGGTTGGCGCGCGTAGCCACAGGCACCGAGGATCAGCCGCCCTGCCACACGAGGCGCCCGGCGTCTTCGCCCGGATCCGCGGGGTCGATGAAGACCCAGGCGACGCCGCCACGGGTGATGTCGAACGCAACGATCTGCGTCGTCATCTGCAGGATGAGGCGCATGGGGGAGGCGTTGACCTTGCTCCTCGGGGTGTCGTCGCTGTGCAACCAGGCCGGCGCCCCGCCCAACTTGTCGAAACGCAGCCGCTCGGAGGCCGCGCGGCCCACAACGCCCTGTTCGCCCATCGTTCGCACCCAGTCGCGCTCATCGACCGGCGACCCGGCTCCCAAACGCACGCGTCGGTAGACCCGAACCGTGGGCGGTCCATCGTAGAGGTTGTCATCGCGCAGACGCTGCAACAAGACCTTGTTCGCGCCTTTCCACGGGTCCCAATCCTCGCAGCGACCGCCCGTGGCGTGGCAGATGAACACTGTGAGTCGGGCCCAGGGTCCGAGGTCCAGCCAGGGGCCCGCGTCGAATTGGGCCATATGGCACATGGGGGCGCCACACACCGCGCACCGGGGCCAGACATGGGCACGAACGCCGCGCGGGTGCCCCCCGAAGGAGCCGACGACGCTGTCCCCGTCTCCCTCGAGGCGGGAGAGGGCTCTGCTCGACAGGGGCGCAGCGCCGGCCATTCCGTTCCTCGGGGGTGGGCTACCCGACGGCCCGGTCATCGGCCAGCCACGCGATCGCGGTGACAGGCCTGCCGCCGTGAGAAAAGGACACCAACACCTTGCCTTTGAGGCCGACCCGGCCCCAGCGACCCGTCGTCGGCGGCCCCGGGACCAAGATGGTGGCCCGCCACCCCGACCAGCGCGCGCTCAGGTCGGCGCCAATGGCGCCAAGCAGTCGGTCGAGGTCGGTCCCCATCCGCACGCCGTACGGCGGGTTCGCAATCCAGAGGCCAGGCGGGCCATTCGGCCGGGGGATTTCGCGGAAGTCGGCCACGACAGGCCGGATGCCCTGGGCGCCAGAACGGAGAATGTTCCGCTGCGTCCGCGCCGCCGCTTCGGGATCTCTGTCCGACGTCCAGATGGGCGCCGACGCCTGGCGCGCACCCTTTGGCAACGTCACCGGCACCGGCCAGCTCTCCGCCGCCGTGGGGCGACGGTCGCGGTCCCCTCCCCAAGTGGCCGCTTCGATGCTGAACGTCCCCGACCCACACATCGCGTCGACGAGGGGAATGCCAGGGCGCCAACCCGAGCCAAACAAGAGCGCCGCCGCGAGGTTCTCGCGCAGGGGCGCGCCGCCGGGTTCAGTGCGCCAGCCGCGCCGATGAAGGCGTTCGCCGCCCGCGTCGACCGACATCGTGACCCGGTCCTCGACAATACGAACCCGGACTTCCACGGGCGTCCGGGGCGGCCGCGGTCCGTCGCGGCGCGGTCCGTGCAACCGCTGCTGAATGCCGGCCAACACCTTGCCCTCAATGCCGTCGCGAAATCGCAGGCGACTGCCCGCGCTGCTGACCGTGACCTCGACGGGTTGGCGCGGCGCCACGAATCGCTCCCACGGCAAGCCGCGCACGCCCCCAACGAGGCCCTCACCGTCTCGCGCACGGAAATGGCCGACGCGGACGAGCACCTGCCCCGCCGTCCGCGCCCGGCGCAGCACAACGCCCAACTGAACGCCATCGAGGGTGCACGTCACGCCGCCCTCGACGACCGTCCCGTTGATGCCGAGCGACGCCAACTCGTCGCCTAGAACGGACTCGAGCCCGGGGTGGATGCCGACGAAGACCTCATGGGAGGTCGGGGCCGTCACCCGCCTGACGCCCTTTACGGTTCCGAACTGGTCCATCGTCCCCGCGTTAGTCCGTTCGACCGTGCCTGACGCGCAGCCGCCTAAACGCATTGCTGACCGATGGGTCGTCGGCCGACGATTGGCCCAGGGCGGCATGTCAGTCGTCCACGATGGCGAACCCCTGGGTGGGGGAATGCGCGCCGCCATCAAATTCCCCGTGCCCGTAGGTGGGGAGTCAGCGGAAGAGGTGGCGGAGCGCTTCCACCGGGAGCGCGAAGCGTTGGTCCGCCTCGATCACCCCCATGTGGTGCGCATGATCGCCGCGGACGCGGACGCCGGCTGGCTGGCGCTCGCCTACGTCGACGGCGGCCGCCTGTCGGATCGACTGCGCAACGGACCTGTGCCCCCCGACCTCGTCGTGCCGTGGCTCGTGCAGATTTGCCGCGCAGCGGACCACGTTCATGCGGCCGGTCTCGTTCACCGGGACATCAAGCCCGGCAACGTGCTCATCTCCGGCACCGGGACCGACGAACACCTCACACTGATCGACTTCGGGCTGGCCACGTCGGTGCGTTCGCGGCCTGGCGGCACCCGCGACGAACTCGTCCTTGGCAGCCCCCACGGCATGGCTCCCGAACAGATTCGCGGCGACCGAATCGACGGCCGTAGCGACATTTACGCCATCGGCTGCCTCGCTTGGCGGGCCCTCGCGGGCCGCTGGCCCTTTCACGGCCAAAATCCGGCGGCGACCATGGCCATGCAGGTTCGCGCACCGGCGCCACGGATCGACAGCGTCGTCCCCGGCGTCCCGAAGGAACTGGCCGACATCATCGAACGTACAATGGCGAAAGACCCCGCGGCCCGTTTCGTCAGCGCTTCCGAGTTGGCCAAGGCGCTCGAACCGTGGGTCCCCGTCGTCGCCCCGCCCGTTCCCTACGGGGTTCCCGCCGCCATCGGGTTGGTCGTGACCGCCATGGCGGGCTGGGCACTGTTCAGCTGACGGCCCGCACCCCATGCTCTTGGATGCATCATCGCAAACAGGAACACGAGGCTCGCAGGCGCAAAGGCGCCCAATTCGAGCAGGGCGCCCGAAGCAAGATGAAAGCCCACGCCGAAGGCCCACATCGCGTGTCGCACCTTCGTCCACCACAACGTCGGTGCCTGAAGCGATCGGAACCACGCGAGGAACCAAAGGGGAGCGAGCCACTCCCAGATCCACACGACCGCCGTGAGCACGCCCCATAGCGGTGCGAGGTAGGCGACCCACAGGGGGTCCACGCGAGAGTAGGACGGCGTCATCAGGATATCGGCGATCGCGGTACGATCCCCCCAAGGCACCCAGTGGAGGCTGATTTTCTGCCAGCCCGTCGTCGCGTAGACGAGGCAGATTTGGTAGGCGACCAGAATGCGGGGCCACATGGGCACATCGCCAGACCATGTGCCTGTGCGGCGGACGTGGTCGAGGCTGTAGGCGCCCGTTCCGCCTGCAAAGATCAGGAAGAGCCCGTTGGACAACAGTTCGTCGTAGCCACCCCCGGCCGCCGGATGGATGTCGATGAGCGAAACAAAGCCAAGGAGCGCAGCGAGGGCCACGACCCGGCCTCCCCGCCCGACGGCGACGGCGACCAACAGCGACATCGTGACGATCGAAACGGCCCCGACCGACTCGACGGACGCCCCCACCCACCTGAACAGCGGCGACCCCGCCGTGGCGAGCCAACCCCCACCCGCGCGATCGAGCCAAAGCGGCCACCGTTCCGGCACGAAGGCGACCCACGCAACGTCGAGGAGCGCCACGAGGGCCAGTCCCACGCGGAACACGGCCCAGCTGCGTCCATCCTCGCGACGATCGAGCGTGTCGCGGATCGCGCGGATCACGGAGCCTCCCCCCGAAGGAGCATCACGGAGACGTCGTCAGTCACGCGCTCGGGCGTGCCGGCGATCACGTCGGCGGGCGGACGAAGGGCGACCCGTTGGTACCGAACGCGCGCCGCGGTGGCCTCGGGATGATCGCCGAGCACCTCGTTCGCCAGCCAGCGCCCGAATCTCTCCCGCCCCATCTGTGCGCCCGTCCATCCTGTCGAGAACACCAACGAACGGCCTCGCTCTCCCCTCAGCAGGTCCGCTCCCCAACTTTCAGGGCCCACGTCCCGGTAGACGACCCGCCACAGCCCTTGGACTTGGACCTCGACAGAAAAGCGAACAGGGAACCGCTGTGGGGCCACGAACATGCGCCACGCCTGCCAGGTTCCCAACCACCGAGAGTACGGGTCGAAGGGCGCAAGGACTACGGCACGACCCTTGTGCGCGAGGTTGGCCACCTCCCAAACGCCCTCGATCACACGATCGTTGTTGGGGCGGTACCCGTGACGGCGTAGCGTCGACGCCCATCCCACGATTTCCGCCCGGACCGTGGGGTCCCAGATGTCCGATTTGGACACAGGTCTGGACACGGCGGGCAACGCCATGAACGTGATGAGCGTGACGTGGGCCGCGATCCAGGCATCGCGCAAGGCACGTTTCACGGTGACAGGATCCCGGGACTGAGGGGAATCGCGGGGACGTCGGACAGGGCGACGTCGAGGCAGGCCAACGTCCCATCGGTGCAGAGTCGGCACTGCACGCCGAGGTCACCCAACACGCCACAAAAGCCCTCGGGATCGTCGCCTGCGCCGACCAATGACCCCATGTGCCGAAGATCGAAGGCGCCAGCCAGCGTTGCGTGTTCGATATCGACGCCGTCGGCCGTAAAGACGCCTCCAAAGACCAACTGGTCGACCTCGACGGGGAGGCCCTCCCAGCTGATCACGGCCGTCGCTCCGCCTGTGAGGAAGCTCGGCTGCTCCGTGAAATCCGCATCGGGGAAGGTCCACATGGCCTGGGAGGGATCGACGACGATTCCCTCGAAAGGGTCGAGCTTGCCGCCCGTCCCCAGCCACCGAAGCGCAACGTCGTCGGCCGCCTCAACCTGCACGATGAGGGGCGCGGTCGCGTAAATGCCAACGACGGCCCCGAGCAGCGCCGGTTCGTCCCAGGTCGCGGAGCCCAAGTCCAGCGCCCAGGCCGAACCGACAAGCGCCTCCGGCCCCGACGTGAGCGGCCCACCAAGTGCGGAGGTCGAGAATGTGGTCGAGACAGGCCCGCCACACGCGTCGATCGTCCACGTGTACGTGGTCGCCGCATCGAAGGGACCGTCGATGATCAGGGTCGCCCCGTCCCAAGTCGTCGTGATGGGGGCGGCGATTTGGGCCGCGTCGACGACCCAGGGCAAGTACGCGCCGAGGTCGGCACCCGTCGTCTCCGCGCGAAGGGGGTCGCCAAGAAACCACTCCTGCGTGCCGTCCTCCGGCGTCCGACTCAGCACCTGGTAGGGACACGTGCCCGCCTCGAACCACCCCGTTTCGGTGAGTGCGGGCAACGGCGCGTCGGGCGACTTGCAAGCCAATGCCAACAGAATCACGGGCCCTCCACGCTGAGCAGATACCAATACAAAGGGCCGCTTTGCGCCGATTGTTCGAGGATCTGTATGGTGGCCGTGGCGCCGCCCTCGAGGTGTAGAGAGAGGCTGGGGTCGAGCGCGCCGTCGAGGCCGCCGTCGGCACGACCGAGCGTCTCGAGGTCCTCGCCATAGGCGACGAGTTCGAAAATTCCCGGCGAACCCAGGCCATACGCGGCGGCCGAAATCGTCAGGTCGACGCCGGGTCCCGGTGGGGCCTCTACAGCAAAAAAATCGAGGTCGAGGCGGTCGAGTTCACCGTAGATCACGTCGCCCGTACCCACGGCCATGGCGTCGCCCACCGCATTGTTGGGCTCCACCTCTGAGGCGGTCCAAATGCCGGGCTCTTTCGCCTCGGACGCGATGACCTCGTACGCGTATCCGACGCCGCCCCGCCCGCTCTCTTCGTCGAGCGCAGCCGTCCAAGACCCCGGCACAGCCGGAACGAGCAAGTAGGGATCGGGTGACTGCCCGACACCTTGACTGCCGCGGTCGGAATCGCCCTCGGGCCCGTCAAGGACGAGGCGCAGATTGGCGGGCGAACCGATGGAAGCCGCCGACACCTGAAGCGAGAGCCAGCCCTCGAAATCCACGGCCACGGTCCAGTGGTCGGTATCGCCCGCTTCCCCGATCGTGCCGCATCCCCGGTCGTCGAGGCCAAGCGGCGTGGCCGGGTCGCCGAATCCGTTGGGCTCGATTTCGTCGACATCGCAACCCGGCACGGTCGCGCCCGTGGACATCGTCGGCTCGACGGGAGGGTCCGAGGCCTCGGGCGCAGACGCCGTCCCAGGCGACGACAACTGAGGCCGGCACGCGAGCCACAGGACGAACATGGCGACTCCCCCACCGGCCTATCCGCCCCCTCGGTCCACCGTGGTGCCGCCGCTGGCCGACACCAGAGCCGGCGGGGGGCTGGCTGCCCCCGCGGGCGCAGCAGGACGGCGCTTTGCAGCCGCCTGCCAGGGTCTTACGGCGATTCGAGGAGGACCGGTGTTCTTCTTGCTGGCGTGTGGCCCTGAAGTCGCGATTCGCGCCCTCGTTCCTGTGGTATCCGTCGCGCCAGAGGCCTTGGACGTCGGCGACGTCGTGGTTCCCACCACAGCGAGCGCGACCGTCTTCGTCGCGAACGGGGGCGAGGCCCTCGCCGAGGTCGACGTTTCGATAGACGACGCCTCGGGTCTGTGGGCGGTGGACCTCGAACACCTCAGCGTGGAGCCAGACAGCAGCGCCGCCCTCATCGTCAGCTTCGCTCCGACCACCTTCGACTCGAGCGCCGCCGAGCTGGTCCTCAGCACGAACGACGACGCCCACCCGCTGATTCGCGTCCCGTTGACCGGCAACGGCGTGTACGCACCGGTTCCCGACATCGACCCTCAACCCCCCGTGCTCGACTTCGGCACGGTGGCCGCCGGCGACGAAGGCATCGCCATTCTCGAGGTCCACAACCTCGGGGCGGCCGAATTGCTCCTCGGCACGATTCAGCAAACGGGCTCCCCGGCCTTCGTCGCTTTGGCGACGCTGCCCTCGGGCGTGACGGCAAACGGCACCGCAGCGATTCCGATCGCCTACCGCCCGACGACCGACGCCGGCGACCAAGGCACGTTCCTGCTGCCGTCGAACGACCCCGACGAACCTGACGTCAGCGTCCTCCTCGTTGGCAACGGTGGCACCGATCTCGACTACCCTGTGGCCGAGATCGCCTGCCCAGCCACGTTGGCTCCACCCGGCGTGACGGCCTTGGACGGCCAGGGTTCCCACGACCCCGCAGGCCACCTGCCGCTCGCCTTCGATTGGTCCCTCGCCAAGGTGCCTGTGGGCTCGCAGGCCTCGTTGACGGCGGCCTCGGACCCCATCAGCATCCTCAGCTACGATCTCGCCGGAACTTACGAGGTCGAGCTCGTCGTCACGAACGCGATCGGCCTTTCGAGCGCGCCAACCCGATGCGTCATGGACGCCATTCCACTCGACGACTTGCACGTCGAACTGCGCTGGGACCTTGCGAGCGCGGATCTCGATCTGCACCTGGCCCGAAACGGCGCCGACCTGTTCGACGTCCCCGACGACTGCAGCTTCTGCAATCGCTACCCGTCCTGGGGCGCCGACGGGGAGAGCCCGCGCCTCGACCTCGACTCGCGTTCGGACGGCGGGCCCGAGAACATCAACATCCTCACGCCGGCCGACGGCGATTTTACCGTCCGCGTTCACTACTTCGAGGTGCTCGGACCCGAACTCCCGGCGCTCGCCACGGTCACGGTCTGGCTGGACGGCGCGCTCGCCTGGGAGGGATCCGAGACGCTGAACCGCAACGAGGTCTGGGAGGTCGGCACCGCCCACTGGCCGGCCGGCACCTTCGGCGTGGGGGGTGGGGCGCCCGCTGAAGCCAGCGCGAGGAGCTGCCAATGACCTCGATCATGGACCTCGAGGTCCGCCTCGCCTACCAGGAACACCTGCTCGCCGAGTTGGACGGCACGATCCGTTCCCTGCGCGACGAAGTCGACCGACTTCGCTCCGACCTCCAGCGCGCGACCGAGGAGGTTTCGGCCATGCGCATGGCGGTCGAAGACGCCCCACCTCCCCACTACTGACGGGCCAGACCTACGGTTAGGGCGGACCGATCCCCCCGGGAGCGCGTGGACCACCCCATCATCGACGACGAGACCGAGCTCTTGCAGCAGGTTCGCCGCTGGCTGCACGAGCGGCCCTACGAGGCGACCGTGTCGGAGACCCACATCGTGGGCGAACTCGTGCGCATGCGGGAAGAGCTCCTCGAAGCCAAGGAGGAGGACCAGCCGGCTCTCATGCAGCAGATCGAGCACCATGCCGCCTGGGCCGAGCAACTCCGGCAGCGCGTCGCTGTCACGCCCGTCGACCCCGACAACCCGTACTTTGCTCACCTCCGGCTGCTCGAAGGGGGCCGCACCCGCGACGTCTTCCTCGGCAAGACCACCCGGATCGGCGAAGGGTTGCGCATCGTCGATTGGCGAAACGCCCCCATCAGCCGCTTGTTCTACCGGTACACCCAGGGCGACGACTACGAGGAGGAGCTCGGCAACCGCGTCCACATCGGCGAGGTGCTCGCCCGGCGGGTCGTTGCCGTTGAACGCGGCATCCTCGTCCGCATCGAAGCGCCCGAAGGCAGCTTCGTACAGACGGACACCGGCTGGGTCCAGCGCCATCGCGAGGCCCCCCGGCTCGCTGGCGGCGGCGGCGAAACCGTCCGCGCCTACGCGCTCGGCGAGGCCCAAGACCGTCGAATGGGCACCGATCTCGCGGGCGGCCGGCGCCGCGCCGACAAGCGCCTGCCAGACATCGCCGGCCTGATCGACGAGGACCAGTTCAAGCTCATTTCCGCCCCGGACTCTGGCCTCGTCGTCATCCGGGGCACCGCTGGCAGCGGCAAGACGACCGTCGCGCTCCACCGCATCGCCTACCTGGCCTATTCGGACCCCGAAGTGGACAGCGAACGCACGCTTTTCGTCGTCGCGAGCCCCGCGCTGTGCAACTACGTTGCCCACGTCCTTCCGGCGCTTGGCGTCCCCAAGGCTCAGGTCGTCACCTTTGGTGCCTGGTGTGCGGAACAGCGCCGCCGACACTTCCCGAAGCTGCCTACGACCGTGCGCCCCGACACGCCGGCGGCCGTCGTCCGCCTCAAGCTCCACCCGGCCTTCCTGATCGCGCTCACCGAGCAGCTCGAGCGGCACCGCAGCGCCAGCGCCACGCCCGAACAAGTGATCGACGACTACTTGTCGACCACCACGGGCCGGGAGCGCCTCGAAGCCGTGTTCCGCGAGCACGCCCCGGATCTCCTCACCGCGGAGGACTGGGAGCGCGTTCACCGCTGGATGACCCAACAAGCCGAAGACCTCCAGAGCTGGCTCGACGGCGACCACGAGGTCGCCGCCGGGCTGGATGAAGAGGACGACGCACTCCTCCTGCGCGCCTGGCAGCTCCGCATCGGGTCCCTGCGTGGACGCAGAGGCGTGCCCATGCGGTACCGTCACATCGCCGTCGACGAGGTCCAGGATTTCGCCCCGACGGAGATTCAGGTGCTCATCGACTGCCTCGACAGCCGCCGAAGCCTGACCCTCGCTGGCGACACCCAGCAGCACGTGATGACGGACGCGGGCTTCACGTCCTGGAACGCCTTTTTCGGCCACCTCGGCCTGCCGGGCACCGAGGTCGAGACGTTGCGGGTCTCCTACCGGTCGTCGCGCCCCATCGTTTCGTTTGCGCTCGCGCTGCTTGGCGACCTCCGGGAGGACGGCGACCCGCCGATCGTCGTGCGCGACGGCCCTCCTGTCGAGGTCTTTCGCTTCACGGACTCGGGCGCCGCGGTCGCCTTCCTCGCGATCGCCCTGACCCAGCTCGTCGAAGACGAACCGCTGGCGTCGATCGTCCTGCTGACGCCCAATGCCGACGTCACCGCCGAGTACGCCGGTGGCCTCATGCAAGCCGAGGTGCCGCGCGTCCGACGCGTCATGGATCACGATTTCAGTTTCGCGCCGGGAATCGAAGTCACCGAGGTGGCGCAGGTCAAAGGTCTCGAGTTCGACTACGTCGTCATCGTCGAGGCTTCGGCGCGCGCCTACCCGGACGTCCCGGCGAACCGACGCCTGCTGCACGTCGCCGCCACACGGGCCATCCACCAGCTGTGGGTGACGTCGGTCGACGAACCCTCCTCCATCCTGCCCCGGGAGGCCCTCTGATCGCGTTGTGGTTGGCGTGCGGCGGCCCCGTCGAGGACTCCGGGCCCGTCCTTTTCGACGTCCTCGAACCGTTTCACACCCTGATCATCACGACGGCCACCGGCTCCGTTGCGCTGCTTCCTTCCGAGGACGGCGACCTACACGGCGAGCTCGTGATCGTCGATCGCGCTGACGGCTACAAACAGGACCTGACCGACGGCGTTTTGACGCTGGCGGCCACGTGCCCCAACAGCGAGGCGGGTTGTACGTCGGGTTTCGCGCTCGAGATCGCAGATGACCTGTCGATCGACATCCAGACCGAGGGCGGCGACCTCAGCTTCGAAGATGTTCGCGACGCGGACCTCAAGGCCGTCACCGCGACCGGCGACCTGCGCGCCGTTCACCTTGGCCGCAACGTCGACCTCGACGTGACGACCGAAGCAGGCGCGATGGACGTCCAATTCCAGCGCGTTCCCGTCGGCATCGACCTCCAGACCGAGCTGGGGGACATCGACGTGACCGTGCCCTCCGACGGCTATGCCTACGAGATCGTCGCGGGCGGCGAGGACGTGGTCACCGACGTGCTCCTCGACGCCAACGGACCGTCCGTGCGGCTGACGTCTTCCCAAGGCGACGTGACGCTGACCGGCCGCGTCGAATGAAGGGCCCGACGCTCGCTCGCCTCGCGCGCATGGCGCGTCCCGAGGCTCCGATGATCGCGGCTGCGATGGTCGCCCTCGTCATCGGCTCGGCGCTGTCCCTCGCGTGGCCGCTGGCCGTTCAACACATGGTCGACGGCCTCGCTGACCCGACGGCCCCGGACTTCGGGTCGGCAGCGGCGCTCCTCGTCGGCCTGTTCGCGGCTCAGGGGGCGGCGGGCGCCCTGCGCGCATGGTGGTTCACGCTCGCCGGCGAGCGCATCGTCGCACGACTGCGCGGCGACCTGTACGCGGCCATCGTCGCTCGCGACATCGCCTTTTTCGACCAGGCCCGCACTGGCGAGCTGACGAACCGCCTCTCGTCAGACGCCACAGTCCTACAAAACACGCTCACCGCCAACGTCTCCATGGCCCTACGCTTTGGGGCCGGCGCCGTAGGCGGCATCGCGATGCTCGCGTACATGAGCCCGGCGCTCACGGGCATTGCGCTCGGAACCGTCCCCGTCGTCGCCATCGCAGCGGCCGTCTACGGCCGTGCCATCCGAGGCCTGAGTCAACGGGCCCAAGACGCACTCGCCGCGAGCGGCGAGGTCGCCGAGGAGACGCTCGGCAACATCCGGACCGTCCGCGCTTTCGCCCGCGAGGAGGGCGAGGTTGGCCGCTACCGTGCCGCCGTGGACGAAGCCTACCGACTCGCCTCCAAACGTGCGCTTGCCACGGGTCTTTTCGGGGGTGGCGGGGCCTTCGCAGGCCAGGCGGCGCTGGCCGTCATCGTTTGGACGGGGGGCGAACGTGTGCGCGCGGGGACGATGAGCCTCGGCGACCTCACGGCCTTCCTCCTTTACACGGCCCTCGTCGCGTTTTCCCTCGGCGCCCTCGCTGGCCTCTACGGCGACTTCATGCGCGCCATCGGCGCCTCCGAACGCGTCTTCGAACTGCTCGACGGCCCCCCGGAGGCCAACAACGGCACCGCCCGCCCCGCCAAGGTGTCGGGCCACGTGGCCTTTGAAGGCGTCCACTTCCGCTACCCGGCGCGGCCAGACATCGCGGTGCTCCGCGGCGTCAACCTGACGCTGGCCCCCGGCCGCGTCGTCGCCGTCGTGGGCTCGTCGGGCGCTGGCAAGTCCACGCTCGCCGCCCTGCTCAGCCGCTTCTACGACCCAGAGCAGGGCCGCATCACCCTCGACGGCGTCGACCTTCGGGAATTCGACGCCACCTTCCTGCGACGACAGGTCGGCGTCGTCAGCCAGGAGCCCGTCCTCTTTGCGACCTCGATCGAGGACAACATTCGCTACGGCCGGCCGGGGGCGTCCGACGCCGATGTGCACGCCGCCGCCGAGGCGGCCATGGCCGCCCCCTTCATCCGGGACTTCCCCGAGGGCTACGCGACGCGCGTGGGCGAACGCGGCGTGCGGCTTTCGGGCGGCCAGAAACAGCGCATTGCGATCGCGCGGGCGCTCCTGCAAGACCCGGCCGTCCTCGTCCTCGACGAGGCGAACTCGGCGCTCGACGCCGAGTCCGAGCACCTCGTTCAGGAGGCCCTCGAGCGACTCATGGTGGGCCGCGCCACGCTCGTCGTGGCCCACAGGCTGTCGACGGTGCGGCGCGCGGACACCATCGCCGTGTTGTCCGAAGGCGTCGTCGCCGAGTCCGGCACCCACGGCGAGTTGATGGCGCTGCCGGGCCGCTACGCGCGGCTCGTCGAGCGCCAGTTCGAGGCCGCATGACGACCGCGGCGACCTGGCTGATCGCAGCCTGCACCCCCGAGGCGGTCGACCCGCCGGGCGGGGACCCGGGTCCATGGACCCCCAACGTCGTCGTCACCGACCTGGCGCCCGCCGCTGGCTTCCAGGACTACACGTCCGCTGGCGCTTTCCAACGCGGCCGCTCCTGCGCCATCCGCGACTTGAACAACGACGGACGCCTCGACGTCATGGTCGGCAACCCGGCCGACCTGTCGTACACGCTGCGCAACGTCGGCACGCCCGGGAACCTCGCGTTCACGCCGGCGGGCCCCTACGTCGAAGGCGCCTTGATTTGGGGCATCTTGCCGGCCGACTACGACGAAGATGGCGACGACGACCTCTTCTTGTCCACCGGCGGCATCGAGGGGCCCGGCTACGACCAGTTTCTTCGCAACGACAACGCCGCCGCCGGCATCTTCACCGACGTTGCCGCAGAAGTTGGCGTGCTCGGTGGGCAGAGCCCACTCTCGGGTGAGCCCATGCCGGCGATGTCCGTGGGTGCTCAGTGGGTCGACTTCGACGCCGACGGCGACCTCGACCTGCACGTCGAGACGGGTGTCTACCCGTCGCTCTGGGACGACGTGCCCCCCGACACCGCGGTGGCGAGGAACAACCTCTGGCGCAACGACGGCGGCCTGTTCACCGACGTCGCCGATGAGGCGGGGCTCACCATCCAGGGCAACGGGCGGTTCTCGTCGTGGCTCGACTACGACCAGGACGGGGACCTCGACCTTTACCAGAACCACTTTGCAACGACACCGAACATCCTGTGGAGCAACCGACTCGTCGAGACGGGCGCCGCCACCTTCGAGGACGTCACGTTGGCCGCGAGCCTCAACGCCGCCACCGACCTCCGATACCCGCTCGAGACCTTCGCCACGGGCACGACCGACTTCAACAACGACGGCTGGCCCGACATCATCCTCTACGTCCGGGGCCTGCCCAACATCGGCCCCTACGGCGAAGGCCACGTGATGCTCATCAACGTGGAGGGCCGAGGCTTCGTCTCCGTCGGCGACCTCGCCAACGTCGACATCGGCCCGCCCGTGAGCGCCCTTCGCGACCACACCGACTTCGGCGTCATGGGCAACCAATTGCACGACCTCAACGGTGACGGCCTGCCCGATCTCGTCATCGGCAACGGGGGCCCCACTGCGGGGAACTCGGACCAGCTCCTGCTCTCCCGCGGGCTGGAGGCGTTTGAGGTGGAGGGCGCTGGCCTCGTCAACGTGCCCGTCTACGACGACTGGAGCCACCTCACCGACTTCCCGGCCGCGGTTTCCGAGGCCCCGGCCGAGGCCTACCCCCCCTACCCTTACCGAACGCACGCCGTCTGCGCGGGCGACCTCGACCGCGACGGGGCCGTCGACGTCGCCGTGATGAACGGCGGGATGTTCCTCATCGGGGGCGACAGCAGCCGGGAGCCAAATCGGCTGTTCCGCTTCGAGACGGATCCACCCGCCTCCCACCTCCGCCTGCGGCTGCGCGGCAACGGCGTCGACCTGCCAACGGACGCGACGGGCAGCACGGCCACGGTGCATGCCATCGACGGGGAGGGCGAGCCGTTCGACGTCGTGCGCACCTACTGGAGCCGCGACGGTTTCGGCGCCCACGGCGGCCCCGAGCTGTTCTTTGGCTTGCGCGACGCCGCCGGCCCTGTTGACGTCACCGTGCGGTGGACGGACGGGCGGACGACGCTGCATCCAGGTGTCGAACTCGGCACCACCGTCGAATTGGAGGCCCCTTGATTTCATGGCTCGCAGCGTGCGCCGCCGCTCCGCCGCCCCCGCCGCCCCCGCCGCCCGAGCGCCTCACCGTGCTCGTCGTCGTCGATCAGTGGGTGGCCGACGCGGGCCCGCTCTTCATGGAGCCCATCGGGCGCCCCCACCACCTCGGCCTTGCCGTGCACCCCTACGCGACGACGCAGACGTGCGTTGGCCACACCACGCTGGCGACGGGTGTCCTGCCCTCCACCCACGGAATGGTCGCCAATCGCTGGTTCTCCGAACGGACGGACGAGGGCCCAAGCACCTGTTGGACGAGTGAGGCGACGAAACCGCTGGCGCCCTCGTTGGCTGAAGCCGTCCGACGCGAGGGGCGCCCAGCGATTGCGGTCGCGCTCAAGGACCGCGCGGCCTGGCCCCTCGCCGGCGGTCCCGACCACGCGATCTGGCTCGACGACCAAGAGCGACGTTTCCGTGGCGGCTCGCCGGCCCTCGACGCCGTGGCGTCCAAGCTCGACCTGGCGCCCTATATGGGCCCCTGGACGCGCGACGACGGCTCCGCCTGGCGCGGGCCGGACGGCGGGACCCACGAGGAGCCGGAGCCCTACGGTCCGGGCACCAGGCCCGAACTGCCGCTGCCGCCCATCTCCAACCCCGAGTTGTTGTTCGCCCACCCCGGCGGCGGCGACGCGTTGGTCGACCTCGCGCTGGCGGCCCTCGACGCAACGGGCCAACGTACGGGCCTTCTGATGGTCGGCATGTCTCAGGTCGACGGCGTGGGCCACGGCGCGACGCCGACGAGCGTGGAGTACGTGGACATCGTCGTCCGCGCCGGCCGCTCGATCGATCGCCTGCTCGACGGTCTCGACAGCCGCGGCATCGGCTACCACTTCTTCGCCACAGCCGACCACGGTGCGACCCCCCATCCGCGCGGCTGGACAGCCACACGCCGCGACGCCGTCAAAGATGCCGCGGCCCTCGATTCTGCGGCCAACTGGCTCGCCGCGAAGGGCGTCACCTTGCCCCTTCCCGACGGCGTCACCGACCCCGGTACGCTCGCCAATGCGCTGCTCGTCGGCTGCGGCCACGAGGGCCCGCCGGCACGTTGGTCGCTCCCCACGCTCTACCTGCCGGAGTTGGGGGCCGCGGCCGCCTGTTTCGACGACGCCCTTCCCAAAGCCGTCCTCGGTGCCAGGCTTCCCGACGGGACGCCCGCCTACGACGCGCTCGTGCACACGTCGTCCGGCAAGGTCCTCGGCCGCGGGACACCCGATCTGGCGTCGCTCGTGCTCGCGAGCACCCACCCCGACCGAAGCGGCGATTGGGCCCTCGTTCCGGCCTTCGGCGTCGTCTGGGCCGGCGGCACGCCCATCGGGTCCGACCACGGGACGCCCCACAGCTACGACCGGGAAGTCCCGTTCGTCATGTTGGATTCCGACGGCGTCCCCGAAGGCCCCCCACGCGTCGACATCCGCGATGTCACGACCCGCGCGGCGCGCAAACTTGGCTTCGCCCAATGGCCCGAGCCCAAGGCCCCCTGACGCCGAGCGGCCTGCTGGCAGGCTGCTAGAGGGCCGGCAGATCCCAGCGCCAGACCTTGGTTTCCTCGGCCCCGATCAGGACGGGACCGTCGGCGCCGAACGCGACGTCCGCCGTGTGAAACGCCAACGGCAACTCCACGCGCGACCATGTCAGGCCGGCGTCCGCGCTGCGCCAAGCCACTGCATCCGGTTCGTGGAGCACGACGACCACGTCGGAGCCCTTCGCCGCCAACCGGGGCCGCGTCTGGCCCCACTCCCCCTCGGGGTCGAGGGGGACGCTGGTGGTCCACGCTACCCCGTCGACGCTCGTCGCCGTCCACACCCGCGATTCTCCCATCGTCTCGTCCGCCCAAGCAGCGACCGAACCGTTGTCGACGAAGGCCAATTCCGGTCCCTCGAACGGGCAGAAGGGCAGCCACCAGGCCGTGTCGCTCACTTTGGCCAATTCGGTGAAACCCTCACCGACGAACGCCCGCGAGATGTGGATGTCGCGGACGTTCGCGACCTCCGTCCTCGCGGTCAGCCACGCGGTCCCGTCGGCGTCGAACTGAAGCGTGTGGGAACAGCAGGGGCAGGCCGTTCCAGGCAAATTGTCGACGACCTGTTCCGTGCCGTCGGCCCTCACGACGCGAACGACGACGACGTCGAGGTCGTCAGTTGCCTCCTTGTAGGTCACGGCCGGCCCTGTCGGTTCAAAAGCAACCCACGGCTGATCGACGGGCCGCGATTCGGGGGCCGTCGCCACGACCTGCATGGGCCCAAGATCGTCCAGGGTTCCGGACCAAAGTCCGACGGACACCGTGCCGCCGTCGCTCATCGCCTGGGTGAGCGCGACCCGATCGCCGTCGACGGCCACGATGGGGTCCCGGGCCGTCGCCACGATGGGGTACGGGTCGCCGTCGTCCAACCTGCGCGGCGCGGCGCCTGGCAACGCCGCCCACAGCTGCCGCTCCCCTCCGACAACGGCGAGCCAGGCCGTCGCGGGGCCCGAAGGCGCCATCTCGATGCGCACGTGGCCCACGCTGTCGTGGGGCCCGACCCCCATCACCTGGACGAGGCCGTCAACCTCCGGCGCGTCGACGGGTTCGACCGGGGCCGAACACGCGATCAGCGCGGCTGACGGAAGAGCGACCATATGAGTTCGTTGCCGACGTCGCTGCATACGGGTTCCGAGTCGTATTCGTAGGCCGCAATCGCCGTCGCATCGTAGCCGACCGACGCGATTGTCACTTCGCCCTCGTTCACGGGCGCGACCTCCGAAACGACGCCGTCGCTCGTGGACTCGAACGCGACATTGTAGCCGTGGGCCGTGCCACACTCGAGGTCGACGGTGGTGGCCCAGGCGCCGAACCAAATCGCCGTGTTCGGCACTTCGCCGGCCCCGAGCGCGTTGCGCGTATGGCCGACCTCGAGGGCCGCTTCGACCAACCCAGAGCCCGACTCGGTGAGGACGAAGCCTGCGGACGCGCCCCCTTCCACGGCGCGGAACAGCAGGTTGACCTGCGTGCCAATCGGGGCGTTCAACACCGGCGTATGGTCCTGGCCCTGTTCATTCTGGACGACCCAGCCAAGGAGCCAGCGAACCTGATTCGAGTCCTTGATCTGGGCGATCTGCGTGGCGCCCAAATCGCGCTCGTCACAGGGAATCAAGTTGAAGTCGAGTCCGAGGGCGGGATCGACGGCCTCCAACTCGCCTCCGAAGGTGTAGACGAGTTCCTCCACGTCCGGCGCAATGACGTCCGCCGCCGTACCAAGGCATGTATCGGCATGCCCAATTGCGAGATCCACCGGGGTCGGATCGTCTTCGCCCCCACAAGCGGCCAGCACCACCGCCAACGCCACCGCTCTCATCGACGCCTCCGCCCCCCCGCTAACGTCGCCGTGCCCAAGCCGTGCCCGAGCGCCCCTTGGCGCCTCCCAGCGCGGGATGAAGCCGGGATAGGTGGCGGCCAAAGGCGGGGGGAGGTCCGGTGCTGACGTGGTGCGCCGCCGCCGCCTGGGCCTTCGACGCCATCGTCGCGCTCCCGGCCGGTTCCCAGATCCCCTCCCCCGCTCGTGCGATGGGCGTCATCGCCATCGAAGACGGCAAGCGGTCCGTCACCCTGACGATGGACTACGACGGTGACGCCACGACGTTTGCGCTGCTGACGGCGTCGGCCTCCCCACCGCTCCGCGTCGAACCGTCCTCCGTCGACTGGTTGCTCCGATTCGACCGCGCAACGGCGCCCGGCCTTGAGACGCTGACCTGCGCGGACCTGCACGAACGCCACCATCTCGTCACCTCGCCAGGCTGCAGCCGCGTTCCGATCGAACTGCCCACCTGGCCCGGGGCGACTTACGACGTTCTGGCCTTGTCCGAGCCTACGGCGCTGGTCGGTACGGCGTCCCCCGAGGTGCTCACAGGCGACCCGGAGCCCTGGCTCGCATCCTACGGCTTCATCGTCCCGGAGGCGCTCGTCCCCCAGCTCGACGCTTGGTTGGCGGCCGGCGCCACGATCACGGCCACCCGCATCGAACTCCTCGCACCGCCCACCGCGCGCGGCTGGTTGCCGGCCATCCGCCAGGAATTTTCGACCGACGCGGAGGTGGCCCTGTCCCTGGCCCCCGGCGCGGCGCTCGCCAGCGGGACCCAGGACCTCGTCCTACACATCCTTACCGACGAGGAAGACGGCGACGTCATCGAAGGCACGGGCATCGAAATCCGCCCGGACACCAAATGCATGTTGGACGCCGCCGTCGTTGACCTCGCCGCTCAATTGGCCGGGACGACGGCCGCCCTCGACGCGGCGCCCGCCCCCGCCTGGGTCGCGGAATGGCGCGGCGACCCGTTCGCCTGCGACCCCTGCTCGGACCTTCCACTCGACGAAACCGACCTCACCATCATGGGCTTCGAGGGCGACCCGTCGCGCGCTTGGCTCACGCGGCTGCATCTGCGCTGGAACCCCGGCGAGCTCACCAACGACCTGCTCCTCGTGCCCACCCGGGTGCGGTCGCCGATGCAATTGGGCTTCATCGGCCACGACGCTGACCTCACTTGGGCATTCCCGATCTGCGACGCGGGATTCTCCGACGAACCTGGCACTTGCCCCGACATCGACCCCACGGGCTCGGGGTGTCATACCGGCCCCGGCACCGGGCTCGTCCTTGCACTTCTGCTCCTCCGCCGCCGTCGCCTCGCCGTCGCCGTCGCGGTTGCGGCCCCGGCCGTCGCGCTGGCGGGCCCCATCCACCACGTCGCCCTCGACTTCACACCCCTCGCGACGCCCCGTGTGGTGCCAGATCTGGCCCCGCGCCCGATGGCCGCCCCGCAGCTCGGCGTCGTCGGGGACCTTGCGCCGATCTCATGGGGCCGCGGCTCCGTCGGCCCCTACGCGGCCGTCCACGCCTGGCGGGACGACGCGATGCGCGGCGGAGCCGCCGTCCCGCTCTTCACGATGGTCCAGCCCGAAATGGGTGTCGTCATCCGGCCCGATCGCCCTGGAGATGGGCCCGTCGACGCCACGGCGACCGTGAGAGTCGGCCTCACACTCCCGATCCTTTGGGCCTCCACCGCGTCTCCGACGGCCTTTCTTGGTGGGCAACTCGAGGTCGGCGGCGGCCTGAGATGGGGTCGCGGGGAGCGCCGTCTCCTCACCGAGATCGTCGCCTTCGCGGTGCCCCGCCCCGACGCCGTCATCGACACGTTCGACCCTAGGACGGGCCTGCTTGGGTGGCGCACGAATCTCGGCGAGGCGGGACTGCGCCTGCGCGTGGGCTATGAACGCGACCCCGAAGCCGGGCACCCTGGCGGCATCCGCCGCACCAAGAAGGAGAGTCCACCGTGATCTGGACCGCCGCCATGGCACTCGCCGCACCCGACCCCGAAAGTTGGGCACTCACCGACCTGTTCGAGAGCCCATCGGCGTTCGAGGCCGCCCTCAAGGCGAGCGAAGACACGGGGCCGCTCCTGCGCGCCTGCAAAGTCGGGGGCGGGGTCCCCAATACGGCGGAAGGACTCGCCGCCTGTTTCCGCGCCCAAGATGCGACCGCGAAGGCCATCGGGCGCCTCTCCTCTTGGGCCGACAACCACGTCGCTCAAAACCAGCGCGACGACCGGGCCGTGTCCTGGAAAGGGGCCGTCGGCCAACTCACCACGCGCATCCGCGACGCGATGTCCTTCTTTGAGCCCGGGCTGCTCGCCCTTGGCGACGATCGCCTCAAGGCGCTCGAACAAGACCCCGCCTTGGCCACCTGGCGCGTCCGCCTCCGCCACCTCCGCGAAGGCCGGAGCCACGTACTTGGGGCCGAAGCCGAGCGGGTCCTCGCCCTTTCCGGCGACCTCACGGCGGCACCAAGCAATCTCTACGGGCTGCTCACCTACGCGAACCTGCCCTACCCGACGATCCAGGTCGACGGCGCCGATGTCCGCTTGGATCCGCAGGCGTTTACGAGGGTCCGAGAACACGCCGATCCCGCCGTCCGCAAGTCAGCTTTCGAGGCCTTCTTCGGTACCTTCGCCTCGTTTCAGGACAGCTACGGCGCGCTGGTGGGAACCGCGATCACGTCCCACATATTCGAGTCGCGGGCCCGCAATTGGCCCGACAGCATGACGGCCGCGCTCGGCCAGAATCACGTCCCGGCTTCGGCCTACGAGGCCCTCATCGCGGGGACGACCCAGAACCTGCCGACGCTCCACCGCTACTTGCGCCTGCGCAAGACGATGATGGGCCTGGAGACACTCGGCTACTGGGACCTCTACGCGCCGCTCGTCGAGGGCCATACCGAGTTCCCGATCGCCAAGGGCAAGGCCATCGCGCTCGCAGCCGCCGCGCCCATGGGCCCGGCCTACGTTTCGGCGATGCGCGACGGCCTCGACGCCCGCTGGATGGACACCTACCCGCGCGAGGGGAAACAGGGCGGCGCCTACATGGACCCCTCGTCAGCCACCGACGTCCACCCCTTCGTGTTGATGAACTACAACAACGACTGGGATGGCGTCTCCACCCTGGCCCACGAGTGGGGCCACGCGATGCACACCGTGTTGTCGACGCGCGCCCAGCCTTATGCCACGTCCGACTACCCGATCTTCCTGGCCGAGGTCGCCAGCACGTTGCAAGAACACCTGCTCCTCGACCACGCGCTCAAGCAGGCAAAAACCGACGACGAACGGTTGTTCTACCTCGGCCACGCGCTGGAGACGTTGCGAACAACTTGGTTCCGGCAGGCGATGTTCGCCCGTTTCGAGGCGGAAATCCACGCCGCCGCCGAGTCGGGAGAGGGGCTCACGGGCATCGAACTGACACGCCGCTACCTCGGCATCGTCCGCGAAACCTACGGCACCGCCGGCGGCGTGTGTGAGGTCAGCGACGCCATGGGCCTGGAGTGGGCCACCATCCCTCACTTCTACTACAACTACTACGTCTACCAGTACGCGACGTCCGTGGCCGCCAGCGCGCAGCTCGCCGAAGCCATGTTGACGGGGCCCAAGCGCAGCCGCGAGGCCGCCCGCGACCGGGTGCTCACCCTGCTTGCCGCAGGCAGCAGCGACGACCCGTTGCCCCTCCTCGCCGCCGCGGGCGTCGACATGACGACGACGGCGCCCTACGACGCCCTTGCGCGCCGGATGGACGCCATCATCGACGAAATCGAGGGCATCATCGCCAAAAGGCGCGGGTTGACCCACCCCTGACCCAAGTTCCCGGCGACGCGCCGCTCTCGGCGCTACGCTGCCACAAGCCTGGAGAGACCGTGATCTTGAACCTCGTGCTGAGCCTCGTCGCCTGCGGAGAGGGCGGCACATCCACCGATCCTTCGCTCACGACGGACCCGCCCCCTCCACCGGGCACGACCGACACGACGATGCCTCCGACATCGGATTGCGCGCTGACCCCCGGGATCACGGGATGCGACGCCGAAGTTTCGGCGGCCGCGCTCATCTGCTCGACGGATTTCGATGCGTTGGCCTCGCTGCCCATCGATGCCTCGATTCCCGGCGCGCGCAGCGTCAAGACCATCGTCGACCAGTCCAACGCGGACACGCTCACCTTTATGAACAGCGTGCAGTACCCGATCCATTGGGAGTACGCATTCAACCACCTGAGCGCGCCCCAGGGCCTGCCGCCGGTCCCTGACCTGTCGCAGTTCAACCTTACCGAATACTACAGCCCCGACCGCCGCTTCATCCTCGGCGCCGTCGTCTACTATGAGCAGGCCGACGCCTGGACCTACGAAATCGCGCCGTACGACACGGCCGACGCGGAAATGGTGGCGAAGGCGTTCAACCTGATTCGCGATGCCAGCTGGTTCGGCGCCGATTTGAAATTCCACCCGAGTTCGGCCCAACACGACGCCGCCGTCGTGCCGCTCCTCCCTTCGGACATCCCCATCGTCACCACCGACGAGTTGTTCGCGGGCATCGACTTCCAGCCGTACAACCTCGGCGAAACGACCGGTCTGCTGACCTTCCACTCGGCCGACGAAGTCGACGGTACCTACGTGCCCTTCCGAGAACTCGTCGTCCTGGACGCCGTCCCCAACGACATCTCGGTCACGGCCGGCATCATCACGCAGGAATTCCAGACGCCGCTCGCGCACATCAACGTGTTGTCGATCAACCGCGGCACCCCCAATATGGGCCTCGCCGACGCCTTCACGAATCCCGAATTGCTCGCACTCGAAGGCAAGTGGGTCCGGCTCATCGTCGATGCCTTCGATTGGACGATCGAAGAAATTACGGCCGAAGAGGCCGAGGCCTGGTGGGTCGATAATTCGCCGGACCCGCTCGGCGTGCCGGCCATCGACCTGTCGACGCGCGAATTGCGCGACGTCGAAGAAATCGTCGACGACGCCGGTGACCTCAAAACCGAAATCGAGACCGGCATTACGGCGTTCGGCTCGAAGGGCACCAACTACGCCGGTCTCTACGACATCGGCTCCGATGTGGTCCCCATCCAGGACGCCTTCGTGATCCCGTTCTACCACTACAACAAACACATGGTGGACAACGGTCTGCGCGCCCAACTCGAGGACATGCTGAGCCGTCCGGAATGGCTCGACCCGTACTACCGGGAAGTCGAGCTGGAGGCGTTCAAGGAGGCCATCGTCGCGGCTCCCCTCGACCCCGTCTTCCTCGAAGAGATCATGGTCAAGACGGCCGCGATGTGGCCGGAATCGGACACGCGCTTCCGCAGCAGCACGAACGCCGAGGACCTCGGCACGTTCACGGGCGCCGGCCTCTACAATTCGCAGACCGGCGAATTGGACAAGGAGAACCCGGAAGAGGAGTCCATTGAATGGGCCATCAAGACGGCCTGGTCGAACCTCTGGAATCCTCGCGCCTACGAGGAGCGCGCCTACTACGGCATTGATCAGCTGGCCGTCGGGATGGCCTTGCTCACGACCTCCAACTTCCCCGATGAAGAGGCCAACGGCGTCGCGGTGACGAACAACATCTACGATACGTCGGGCCTCGAGCAGGCCTTCTTCGTCAACGTCCAGATCGAGGACATCGAGGTCGTTCAGCCGCCTCCTGGCGTGCTCGGCGACACCTACATCCATTACTACTACACGCCGGGCGAGCCCATCGTCTACCTGCAGCACTCCACCGAAGTGGCGGCGGGCGACACCGTGCTCGACGACGTGCAGTCCCACGACCTTGCCGTAGCCCTGGACAACATCCACAAGTTCTTCCAGCCCGTCTACGGCGAGGCCAGTTGGTACGGAATGGACGTCGAATTCAAGTTCGACGACAAGAACACGCCGGGCGACGAGAAGCTCTTCATCAAGCAAGCGCGCCCCTTCCCGTGGACGCCCGGGGCAAGCTCGCTTTCGACCTGCCCTGACGAGTAGCGGGTCAGCGCCTGGTGGCCGGAGCACCTCGCTCCATCAAATTACCGCGAGATCCCGCAGGCCGTGTTCGGCCACGCCTACGGACTCGAGCATTTCCGAAAGCGGCCCCTCGGCGAGAGGTCGTCGCACGTGACCGTCGACCCGGGGCCCCCGATGCCAGGCGAGGCTGGGGGACCCGATCAGGACGACGCGTAGCGGGTGAATTTGGTCGACCCCGAGCAGGGACTCCGTGAAGCGGAAGCGCGCCACCGCCAGGCGCGACCAAGGCTCGTTCGCGTCCAAGAACGCGCAGTCGAAGGGGTCGCGGCTGTCCCAAGCCCCACAAAACGCGCGAATCGCGCTGTGGGCGTCTTCGACCAGCACTGCCTGACCGAACCAACCGAGCAGCGTCGAACGCTCGCGTCGAGAGCCCAACAGGACGCGCATGGAACCTCCGCGTCCTTCATCGGTCGCGGGAACCCCGCATTGAGCTTTCCACGCCCCCAAACCCATCACCCAGCCGGCCGACCGGAAACGGTCCCGCCATGGCGGTGCATCGGCGGATTGCCCATCGATGGAGGTCCAGCGCAGCCCCTTCCTCAATGAGAGGGCCATGAGAACATGGCTCACACGCCGTCCCTGGCCACGTCAACGCCACCTTCGCACACCACCATACGACGGGAACGCCGTCAAGGGTCGCAACCATCGCGCCGAGCAGGCGGCGTGGTCGTCCCCCGGCGTCACCGGCCCGTTCGGGCCAAGGCGCGTCGCGTCCCCATGGCATCGCTGGGTCGACGGCGGACAACACCCGAAGGCCAGGACGTCCATCGCGCGCCGCGCGCAGGCGTTCGACGGCGCCGGGCCGCGCAAAGGCGACCCCTTCCCCCAGAAATGCGCCCCGCTGGACGCGTCCCACGTCCTCCAGAGCCCGCAACACGGGCCAGAGCGAGGCCCACCCGCCGACGACGTCGCCAGCCGAGGCCCGGCCGAAAACGCCGAACCGATCGAGCAGCCGCTTGGCGGTGGCTAGGCGCACCTCGTGCGACGATGCCAGAACCGTCTCCACCACCGACCATCGTCCCCCACCTCCGCCACGGGCCGAGCGAAGGGGCAGCAACGTGTCGTTCGTCACCCAACCTGCCGCCGCGAGCATGCGCAGGGCCTCGAGGACGGTGGGCACGGGGGCGCCCGACACGCGCGCAAGCTCCGTGAGGAAGGCCGCCCCCTTGGTTTGCAGATGGGCCAGCAGCGCGCTTGGGAGGCCGTCGGGAACGGGGTCGCGCGTTCGGGGCCCCACCGCCCCGCGAGGCCAAAAGGCCACATTCATCCCCTCGCCCGTCCACACGAGTTCGCCGGACGCCCCCAATTCGTCGAGCCACGCGGCGCGGAAACCCGTGACGCGCGCCGGCAACACCTCACGCTCCCACACCTTGAGGGGCAGGGCGACCCCCCACAGCGACTGCAGGGCCGCAAGCAGGCCGTCGCGGCCCGTCCGCGTCGAACCAACGCCCATCCAGTCGAGCAAGAAGCGCGCCCAGGTCGCGTCGTCCACTGGGGCCACCGCGTCACGAGCGGCGTCGATCCGAAGACGCCGAGCACGACGCGACACGGCTGGATGCAACCACCCACCCCCCATCGCGACCAGCGCGCCCGTCCCCGCGAGCCCTTCGACGATGGACCGAGCGATGCCGACGGGCCAGCCCGCCCAACTCGCAACATCGATTGCCGCGAACACCGGCTGAGACAACGCCCAGCGCACGGTCAGCGCCGATGCCGCTCGACCGTCCTCGGCGCTGCCGCCTCCGAGGGCGGAGTCGTACCAGGCCACGTCTTCGGCGGCGATGATGCGCTCGCGGCCACCCCAGGTCCCCGGGACAGCGCGCAACGACGCCACCAATTCGCGGCGCACCTCATCCGGGATTTCGCTCGGGGAAACGTCGCCAAGGCGGCGCAGACGATCGAGCCAACCGTCGGCGTCGTCGGGCGGCGGGTCATCCAGGGCGGCGGAGATGACGTCAGCCGGCAGTTCCGGCACGACCGCGCCCACGAGTCGGGCGAGCGATGCCCGGTCCAGTTGGAGCGCTGCGAGGGCGCGTTCCTGCGGCGGCAGGTCCCCTTCGTAGAGGTAGTTGCCGACGAATTGGAAGGCCATCGACTGTGCCCACGGGCCGGGTGCATCCACCTCCCGCTCGACCACTGCGATGCGCCCTGAGGCCACACCTCGAAGGAAGGCCACGAGGTCGGCCAACCGCATGTGTTCCTGCAGCACCTCACGCGCCGCCTCGATGGCCATCGGGAAGTCAGGCCAATGGCGGGCCAACGACGAGAGGTCTTGGGCTTTCTTGCGCGCCAGCCACAAGGGGAGCCGCTGCCTCCCGCGGGAACGCGGCAGCAACAATGCGCGTGAGGCCGCCTCACGAAACGCGCCGGCCCACCCCGACGTGTTGGGAACGCGCATCCAAACGAGGTCCTCGATCGCGTCCGGATCGGGAAGGAGGTGGCGCGTGAGGATCGGTCGCTGATCCCGGTGGGCACGGAGTGTGAGCCATTCCTCACCATGCCGGAGTTCCGCCCGCAGGTCGTCCGCCGCCAGCGCCGCCTCGACCCCGATGGCCCACGGCAGGGTGACCTCTCGGCCAAGCGGCGCGATGACGGCGATGCGCAGGTCGCCAAGCTCGTCCCGCCAGCGCTCGACGATGACGCGGTGACGGGTCGGGAGGCCGGCTCCCGCGCGCTGTTCCTCGATCAGGGCCGCCAGGTTGGTGGCCGCGTGGCCGTCGAGGGGGTGGCGACCGAGGAGGTGAGCCGTCAGCCCCTCACGGTCCACCGCGTCGGCCTCCGTGAGCACATCGAGGATGGCGTGGCCGATTTCCACGGGGCGCGCGGGCCGGTCGCCGCGGAAAGAGGGGAGACGGCCTGCCTCGCCAGGCGCCGGCGAGACGATCACGCGCTCACGGCCGATCGACTCGATGCGCCATGCCGTCGCGCCAAGCAGGACGACGTCCCCGGCCCGACTCTCGTAGATCATCTCCTCGTCGAGCTCGCCCACTCGGGGGCCGCCCTCGCCTTGGTGGACGGGAAAGGTGCCCCGATCGGGAATGGTCCCGCCCGAAATCGCTGCGACGAGGCCCGCGCCCGGCCGTGCGCGCACGAGATCCAGTCGCGCGATCCCAACTCACCCGAGGGTGGAGGCCAATCGAGCCAGAGGTCGGCACGCGGCCGTCGAGCATGTCGAGCACCGCGTCGAAGGTCGACCGGTCGAGGTCCGCCCACGTCGCCGCCCGGCGTGCCCGCGCGAACAGCACGGACGCCGCGGTCACCTCCGCCGCCACCGACGCGACGATCTGCTGGGCAAGCACGTCCAAGCAACCTGACGGGACGCGGGTGGCCTCGATGGCCCCTTCGGCCATCCCCTGGCTCACCGCCACCATCTCAAGCAAGTCGAGCCGATGCCGAGGCAGGAACAGGGCCCGCGACGTGCCGCCAACCTGGTGGCCCGCCCGCCCGACGCGCTGCAGCCCGCGCGCCACCGACCCGGGTGACTCGACCATGACGACCTGGTCCACGCTCCCGATGTCGATGCCGAGTTCGAGCGACCTGGTCGCGACGACAGCGGGCAATTCACCCGCCTTCAGCGCCCGTTCGACGACCATGCGACGCTCGTGGCTCAGGCTGCCGTGGTGCGCCGCGATGCGTTCGTCTCCCGCCAACTCGTTGAGCCGCCTCGTCAGGCGCTCCGTTGTGAGTCGGCTGTTGCAGAAGACGATCGTCGTTCGGCACGACGCGATCGCCGACGCGACCCGCGGGACGATGGCCGGCCAGACCCCGTGCGACAAGGCGTCGCCGGAAACGTCCGGATCCGGCTGTCGGCGCCTGCCACCGATGCGCTGGAACGGCCCCTCGCCCCCCACGCCAAGATTCGGGACGGCGGGCCGCGTCAGGTCGGGGACGGGACTCTCGATCCGGACCTCAATCGACCGAGGCGCGGATCGGTCGACGACCGTGACGGGTCGGCCCCCGCCAAGAAAGCGCGCCATGGCGTCGAGCGGGCGCGCTGTGGCGCTGAGCCCCACCCGCACGGGGTCGCGGCCCGTGAGGTCCACGAGGCGCTCGAGCGAAAGGAGCAAGTGGGCGCCGCGCTTGTTCGGGGCGAGCGCGTGCACTTCGTCGACGATGACGGTCTGAATCGACCGCAGGTGCTCACGGCCCCTAGGTGCGCCAAGCAGCAGGTACAGCGACTCTGGCGTCGTCACGAGGACGGTTCCCGGCGTGCGGAGGAAAGCGGAGCGGCCGCGGCTGTCCGTGTCGCCCGTGCGCAGGGAGACCGTGACGGGCTGGGCGGGCGTCCCCATCACCTCGGCCATCGACGTGATCCCGGCCAAGGGCTCGAGCAGGTTCAGGCGGACGTCGGTCGCCAACGCCTTGAGCGGAGACACGTAAAGCAGGCGCACGCCGGGGCGGCTGACGGGCGCCCTCAGGAGGCGGTCGAGGCCAACGAGGAAGGCGGCCAGCGTCTTTCCCGACCCCGTCGGCGCCCTGATGAGCGCGTGTTCCCCCGACGCGATGGCCGGAAAGGCGGCCTCCTGGGCGGGCGTCGGGACACCAAAGCGCTGGCGGAACCAGGACGATGTGGGCGCCCAGAAGCCGTCGAGAGGGTCCATTCCGGTCACCTACCCCTGGCGTCGGCCCGGATTGGACCGCGCTCACGACATGAGCCCTCAACTTTTTGTCCATGGATCCGATGGTGGCGCGGAGGCCGCGTGATCCGCATCCTCGTTTTGACCGGCCTGGCCCTCGCCCCGGCGGACGCCTTCGCCGCGCGGGCCAAAGACCTCGGGGATTTTCTCGGGCAACGCGAAAACCAATTGTCCGGGGCCGGCCTCGTTGTCGGCCTTCGCCGCAGCGGCGACAGCACCCGCAACGAAGCGGCAATCCGCACGTTGGCCAACCGCCTGCAGGGTCTCGGCGCGAGCCTCCAGCTCGACGAAATCACGTCGCGCAACGCCGCGCTCGTGATGGTCACGGCCACGTTGCCGCCAAGCGGCCGCACCGGCAGCCGGATCGACGTGACGGTCGCCAGCACCGGCGACGCACTCAGCTTGGAGGGCGGCCTGCTCCTCCTGACCCCGTTGGTGGGGACGGACGGGCAGGTCTACGCCGTCGCGGAGGGGTCCCTCGTCGTGGGTGGCTACACCGCCGAACAGGACGGCAGCGGCACGCGGAAGAACACGCCGACCGTCGGCCGAGTGGTCGGCGGGGCCATCATCGAGCGCGAAATTGCGTCCTCGGTGGATTGGACGACGGCATCGACCGTCGACTTCGTGCTGCGCGAGGCCGACTTCACGACCGCAGCGCGCTTCGCCGCGTCCGTCGACACGGCCTTCGGCTCCGAGGTGGCCACGGCCATTTCGGCGAGCACGGTGCGCCTCACGATTCCTGCGGATCGCGTCGGGGCCTTCCCCGAGTTTGCCGCGCAGGTCGAAGCCGTCAGCGTCGAGGTCGACAGCCCGGCCCGCATCGTCGTCAACGAGCGCACTGGCAGTGTCGTCATGGGCGCCGACGTCCGCGTCAGCGCCGTCGCTGTCGCCCACGGCGGTCTCACGATCGAGGTCCGGCGCAGCCAAGGCGCAAGCCAACCCATGCCGTTCTCCGCGGGCCGCACGACAAAGGTCTCGAACAGCGACGTCGCAGCTCAAGAACAAGAGGGCCGACTCAGCCTGGTCGAGGGCGTCGAAATTGGCGCGCTCGTCACCGCGCTCAACGATCTCGGCGTCACACCCCGCGATCTCATCGTGATCCTCGAGCTGATCAAGGCGGCAGGTGCCCTGCAGGCGACGGTGGAGACCCTGTGATCGACGTCGCGGCCCTCGCTTCGGTGGCCCCTACCAAGGAGCCGCCGAAGGACCCCGACGAAGCCCTCAAATTCACGTTCGCGCGGATGCTCGTCTCCGAAGTTCGCAAAGCGATGCCGCAGGGCGACGCCTTCGCCGCGCTCGACATGTTGGGACCTGTCCTTGACGACGCACTCGCCAGCCAGATCGCCGACCGGCTCGATTTTGGGCTCGCGCGCTCCGCACCGCTGGCGTCGCCGCCGAAACAGGAGCTGCGGGTGACGAGCGGCTTTGGCACGCGAAGGGACCCCATCCACGGCGGCACGCGCCACCATCGTGGCGTCGACATCGGGGCCGCTGAGGGGACCACCATCCGCGCCGCGGCGCCCGGGACCGTTGTGTTCTCGGGGACGCGTGGCGGCTACGGCAACCTCATCGTCGTCGACCACGGCGACGGGACGACGACCCGGTACGCGCACTGCCGCGACCGCTCGGTGGAGGTCGGGGCCACCGTCTCCGCTGGGACCCCCATCGGGAGCGTGGGTTCGACTGGCCGTTCGACAGGTGCCCACTTGCATTTCGAGGTCCGCAAGGCCGGCGTCGCCGTAGACCCTGCGGGTTGGACCGACGGCATCGTGGGCGACGGAACCGTCGCTCCGCACGAGGTCCATGACGACCACGACCGCTGACCGCTCGCGGCGTTAGCTCCATCGCGGGAGGGCGCTGTGATCGCCGCGTTGGCGCTGTGGCTCGGCTGCGACGACCACCTGTTTCTTGGCCATCCCGAAGGTCCGGCTGTCGCGCCACCGCCGTCGACGTCGGACACGGACCTCCCGACGTCCCCCACGACGGACGCCGATGGATTCTGCGCAGTCGTCAATCTGTTCAACGCGGAGTGCCTGGGATGCCACGGGACGGGCGGCCTCGGTGACCTCGACCTCCTCAGCGACCCCCATGCCGCCCTGGTCGGCGTGCCGTCCGTCGCCGACGCCACCCAAATCCGCGTCGTGGCCGGCGACCCCGACGCCAGCGTGTTGTGGCAGAAACTCGTGGGTACACAGACCGTCGGCGACGAGATGCCGCTGAGCGGTGTTCTGCCGGCCGACCGCGTCGAGGTGGTGCGCACGTGGATTCTCGAAGGCGCGTCGGATGCCTGCGCGACGACCACCCCACCCACGACCCTCGAGCGCACCCATGCGCTCGGCTACGCCGCTGCAGAAATTCACGGCATGGACGCCAAATTCAGCGTGCTACCCTGCATCTCATGCCACGGCGCCGACCTTGCCGGCGACGTCGGCCCTTCATGCGACACTTGCCACGGGGAGGGTTGGCGGACGGACTGCACATTCTGCCACGGCGACCCGTTCGACGGGACCGGCGCGCCGCCCGTCCACATTTCTGGCGTCGATGACGGCGCGCTGGCGAGCTTCATCCCCCATCGGCCTCATACCGAGGACACCGATCTGCACCTCGCTTTCGCGTGTTCGGCGTGCCATGTGGAGCCGACCGACGTCCTGTCCCCGGGCCACGTCTTCGTTTCCGACATCACCGCTGGCATCGCAGAAATGGACTTCACGGGCGGGTTGGCGTCGGCCGCGTCGTGGAGCGGAAACGGGCGTTGCTCCAACAATTACTGCCATGGCGACGGCCAGGGTGCCAACGGAATCGTGGACCACGACGAAAGCGTGACCACCTGCCACGACTGCCATGCTGACGACACGACCGAGCCCCTTTGGAATGACATGAGCGGCCGCCACGAGGCCCATCTCGACGAGCCCGTGGGCGGACCGATTCTCTGCGCCGACTGCCATCCGGGCACGGTCAGCGAGTCCATGACCATCGTTGGCGTCAGCCAACACGTCGACGGAACGGCGCAGGCCGCGCCCCCCGAGGCCGTCTACAACGGCGCCACGTGTACCGGAACGTGCCATTCCGAGGTGCACAATGCGCGCACGTGGGAAGACTGAGCTTCAACGCAGTCGATCGATTTCCCCGGTAACGGCTGGATCGTAGGTCCAGGTCGCGATGGCGTCGTCGTCGATGCCAAGTTCCGGCATCGATTCCGTTTGGGCAAGCCAGAATTCCGCCCGATCCCAGACGTCCAGAATCACCTGGACGGTCGGGGCGTCGCCAACGATCTCGTCGTAATCATCGGGGTGCTCTTCGCGGGCGATGGCCAAATAGGTGCCGACGTAGGCCATCATCGTCAGGATGCCGTCGCGGGCCGACGTGGACGCACCGCCCAAAGTGTCGCGCGTGCACATACGCGAGGCCAGCGAGTGCGTGTACGCGTTGAATTCGTCGAGCAACGTGTGGAAACCCTGGTCCCCGCTTGCGCCGGTCAGGTAGACGTCGGAATAAAAGTCCCCTTCCGCGTCGGGGTGGCGGTCGAGGATGGCGCTGCGGCTGAATGTGTCGGGCCAGGCCGTTTCAATGATGTGGTCGTCGTCGACGATGCGGTAGCTATAGGAGCCAAAACCGAAGGAGCCGAAGCCCCAGATGTGGCAGCCTTCGTGGACGGCGACCTCGTAGCCGTCGAGCACGTCGTCGTAGTCATCGCCCGAAATCCAGATCGATAATTCCTCGTCCGTTTGCGCGTCGATGAATCCGGTGGCCGGCGGGTAGCGCAATTCAGAAATGGCAACCGCCGTCGACCGGATGTCCGTGTGCGCGGATTCGACGCCGCTCAAGTCGGCGAGGTTGCTGCACCAGAGGGGCTCCTCCCAATGGCCGCCGGGGCTGGGTTCGCCCGGCGGAATGGGGGCGCCAAACTCGCTGTCGTCGTGGTCGCCAAAGGGCCAGAGAAAGCAGCCGGAAAGGAGCACCCACATCGCGACCCCCGGCCGGGGCTAACGCCGGAGGCGACGGCGTCAGCCCGCTACGGAACCAGCCGACAGGTGACGTCGGTCCCCGCGATCTCGACCTTGTCTGTCGCCGCCACGCGCCCGCCAGAGTGCCGTTGTCGCTTGGCTGTTGGCCATGCAGACCATCGACGCTGGACCCGGAATCACCTTCCACCTCGCCGGATTTCGGAGCCTGGACCCTACCTAGGCGCCGGTCCGGGTCGCGGCTCGGGCGTGACCCGCTTGCCATCGAGGCGTCTACAAGAAAGACGCCCGCCATGAGCCACGAACTCGTCGCGTACTCCGGCCCGGTCACGAATGTCGTCGTCTACAACACCTACGCGGACGGTCGCCGTCTGCACTTCGACGTCTTCATTCCGACGCCGGAGCGGGAGGCCGACCGCGTTTTGCCGGCCCTCGACGACCAGGCCGTGACCCACGCCAAGACGTTCCTTCGCCTCATCGGTGAGCCGTCGGACCGCGTGTCGGTGTCGATGTGCGCCCGCTGCCACATCGACAGCACGGGCCG
>SXOB01000079.1 GCA_005776945.1 Pseudomonadota bacterium | reverse complement strand
GACACGGGGAGTTTCAGGCCCCTGCTCTACCTGCTGAGCTATCCGGCCGCAGAGCGCACGAGCCCTAACGGTGGCTTCCCCCGGGGTCAACGTCAGGCCCCCGGCTGGAGCGAGACGGTGACGTCGCCTGCGGGCTGCCACTGGCATCCCAAGCGCTGACTCGGAAGGTCCAGGAATGGCTCCTCCTCCGCACTGGCCACTCCGCAGTCCCCCTCAAGCACGCCGACCCGGCAGGAGTTGCAGCAGGCGAAGCCTCCGCACGCCGACTCCATGGGAATGCCGGCCGCCTCACACCCCTGCAACAGCGTGGCCCCCACGGGCAACGGGAAGGCCGCCCAACCCTCGACCCGAACGCTGATCATCCGAATTCGAAGCTCTCGCCGCAACCACAGACGTGCTTGACACCAGGGTGCACGACCTGAAAACCGGCATCCGTGCGGCCTTCTGTCCACTCAAGCGTGGAGCCGGCGAGAAACGGGACGTGCATGGGGTGCACCACGAGCCGCGCGCCGTCCGCATCGAGAACCTTGTCCTCATCGGCGGGCGCGTCCTCGAAGGCGAGCAACCACTGGAAGCCCGAGCAGCCCCCATCTTTGAGGCCAACGCGAAGGCCGACGTAGTTGGGGTGGGACGCCAGCACATTCTGGATGCGGGCGGCCGCCGGTGGACTCACGCGGATCATCGCAGCCCTCCCTGCGGCCAGCTAACCCCTACGGCCCATGCGCGTTTGGCTCGTCGAGTGCCGCGACAGCTTCTCCTACAATCTCGTCGCGGCGTTCGCCCGCGCCGGCGCCGACGTCCGGGTGTCCGACGTCGATGCCTTGCCCGACGAACTGCCCGACGCGGACCTTACCGTGCTCGGTCCGGGCCCTGGCCATCCCGAGGACCGACCTTCGCTGTTGTCCTTGGCGCGGCGGTGTGCGGCGACGCGGCCCGTCCTTGGTGTCTGCCTTGGCCACCAAGTCCTTGCGGTTGCCCACGGTGGCCACGTCGGCCGCTGCGCCCCCGTTCATGGCCATCCGTCCCCCGTCACGCACGACGGAACCGGGCCCTTCGACGGCATGCCCCAACCGCTCGTCGTTGGCCGCTACCACAGTTTGGCGGTGCAAAGCGTGCCGGCAGGATGGCGCCCAACCGCCTACGCCGCGGACGGCGTCATCATGGCCATGACGTCCCCCGATGGGCGCGCGATCGGGGTCCAGTTCCACCCGGAGTCCGTCTTGAGCGGTTCTCCAGGACAGCGCCTGCTCAGGGCCGTTCTCGCGCACGCCAAGCGTTGCGCAGGGACCATGGCACGAAGGCCAGGGTAGCGGCGAACAAGGCTGGCCCCGCAACGTGAAGCTCAAAGGCCGCGGCGAGGTTGCCGTCCCCCATGTACGCAAAGCTCCGGGTGAGGCCGCAACCAAGACACGACATCCCGAAGAAGTTGCGAAACAGACAGACCGCTGGGAGCGGAACGCCAAACAGGACCACCGAGTCGGGCCCCGGCTCCATCACCACGGCGACGGCCACCACGGCGAAAGCTGCCGCTGCAGCCGTCAGATGCCCGATCACGCTTCTTCGGCCCGGCCCGCGAGACGGCCGACCTGTCGCGCCAGCCGATCGAGGAGCCCATTGACGAAGGCGCCGGAATCCGCGCCCCCGAATCGCTTCGCGATTTCGACCGCTTCGTTGATCGTGACGGCCGGCGGGATCTCATCGCACGCCATCAGCTCGAAGGCCGCCACTCTCAACACATTGCGGTCGACCACCGGCATCCGCCCCACCCGCCAATGGGTGGAAATCGCCTCGAGCTGGGTGTCGATCTCGGCTCGGCGTGCCTCGACCCCGAAGGCAAGCCGCTGCGCAAACTCGATTTCTTCGGAATCGGCGGCCCGGGCGTCGGCCCACCCCTCCTCCTCGACGAGCGTTGCCCACAGGTCCGTCAACGAGGCCGCCGCCGTCGCCCCGGCCTGCTCGGCGGCCGTCAGCGCGGCCAGCGCGAACTCGCGTGCACGACGACGACTCGCCATCTCAGGACCCGAGGCGGCGGAGCAAGTCCACCATTTCGACGGCCGTAAGCACGGCGCGCTCGCCCGCATTTCCGAGCTTGGTTCCCGACCGCTCGACCGCCTGTTCGATCGTCTCGGTCGTCAGCACGCCAAAGGCAACGGGAAGGCCGACTCGCTGGGCGACCGACGCGAGGCCACTTGCCGCCGAACCGCCGACCGCCTCGTGGTGCGACGTTGCGCCACGGATGACGCAACCGAGCGCCACGACGGCCGCGTAGCGTCCCGTGGACGCGAGCCGCTCGACCGCCAAAGGCAGCTCGAAGGAGCCGGGGACCCAAGCCACGTCGACCTGCTTGCCGACGTCGGCCCCCAGCCGACCGAAGGTGTCGAGCGCGCCCGACAACAGGTTCTTCGTGATCGACTCGTTGAAGCGTGCCACGACGACCGCGTAGCGATCCTCGGCACCCACCACCCAACGTCCTTCGTAGATCATGTGCCGACTCCCGTCATCCGCTCGACCACGTCGAGACCATAAGCTTCCAGGCCCGCGATCGGCCGCCCGGAGGTGGTCCACAATCTCAGCTGTCGCAACCCGAGATCCGCGAGGATCTGACAGCCCGTGCCGAGGTCCCGCATCGCTGCATTGGGATCGGCAGGAGCCCGCTCGGGCTTGCCGAAATCGCTGGCGAAGGCCGGCTCCACCCATTCGGGCCCGCCCGACACATGCATGAGCACGACGACCCCGCGGTCCGCCGACGCGATGGCGTCCAGCGCGCCACGAAGCACGGGTCCGACGGCGTCACCCAACAGCCCTGCCCAAGCCGACGGCGCGCGCTGGACCCGAACGTGGGTCGGCGCCTCGTTCAGATCGCCGCGCCACAGCGCCACGTGCCGACCCTCGCCGCCAACACCCGCGTACATCCGCGCGTGGAAGGGCCCCCAGGATTGCAACGTGACCTGGCCATCGGCCACGCGGCGCACCAGCCGCTCGGTCCGCATCCGGTACCGGATGACGTCGGCCACAGCGACGATGCGGATGTGGTGCCGCCTACCGAAGTCGAGCAGCTCCGGCAGCCGCGCCATGGACCCGTCTTCATTCATGATCTCGCAGATCACAGCGGCCGGCCGCAGGCCAGCAAGGCGCGCGAGGTCCACCGAACCCTCGGTCTGCCCGACGCGTTCGAGCACCCCGCCATCGCGAGCGCGCAGCGGAAACACGTGGCCAGGCGTGACGACGTCCCGCGCCGTAGCGGTCGGCGACGACGCGACCGCGACCGTGAGCGCCCGATCGGCGGCCGAAATGCCTGTGCTCACGCCTTCGCGCGCCTCCACGCTGACGGTGAACGCCGTGTGCCAGGCCGACGTGTTTCGCGACGCCATCGGCGGCAGTCCGAGCCGGTCGACCTGCGCGCCTGTCAAGGACAAGCAGATGAGCCCGCGTGCGTGGGTCGCCATGAAGTTGATCAGCGCCGGCGTGACCTTCTCGGCCGCAAACACGAGGTCGCCCTCGTTTTCGCGGTCCTCATCGTCGGTCAGAATGACCATTCGACCCGACCGAAGGTCCTCGATGGCCGCAGCGACACGCGCGTCGGGGTCCGCCAACATCGGCTCGAAGCTCACGATCCCTCCCGTGGGGCCAACAGGCCCTCGGCGTAGCGCGCCATGAGGTCGACCTCGACGTTCACGCGACGGCCGACCGCGTAGCCCCCAAACCCAGTCACCGCGACGGTATGCGGCACGAGGTCGACCCGGCAGCCGCCGACGACGACTTCCTGGACCGTCAGCGACACGCCATCCACGGTCACCGAGCCCTTGCGAACGATGTAGCGCAAGAGCGTCGGCGACAGGTCGAACGTGATTCGCAGGGCGCCGCCTGCGTCCTGCCGCGCTCGAATCGTCCCTGTCGCGTCGACGTGGCCCGTCACGAGGTGACCGCCAAGGCGATCGCCAAGGCGTAGCGCCCGCTCCACATGAACCCGATCGCCCGGCCGGCGGTCGCCAAGCTGTGTCGCCGCCAGCGTCTCCGACACGGCCGCAAAGGTCGCCGTGGCCCCGTCCAAGGAGGCAACCGTGAGGCAACAGCCGTCGACGGCCACCGAATCGCCAAGCGCCGTCTCGAAGGGCAGCGCAAGCGCAAGCGCCAGGACGCCGTCCTTCAGCGAGGCCGCCTCAACGGTGGCACAGCCCTCGACGAGCCCCGTAAACACGACCACCCCCGAAGCCCGACGGGGCTAACCCCGATGCTTCGGCGGCTCCCAGGTCATCATCGCATCGGGTCCGACGCGGCGGAGGTCCACGAGCTGCCAGCGCCCAAGCGCCTCGAGCGCAGCGACCGACGGGCCTCCGGCCGCCGCTCGGCCGCCGGGGAGCCACACGCCCGCAACGAAGACGACAACCCGGTCGACGCGACCCGCGTCGAGAAGCCCGCGCACGAGGCCGCCTCCGCCCTCGACGAGCACGTGATCGAGCCCACGTGCGCCCAGCGCATCCAGGCCGGCTGCAGCGTCGACGTGCCCGTCTGCGCCGACAACGACCCGCACAACCTGGGCGTCCGCTCGATCCGCGACATTCGGCCCCGTCACGAGCAGCGCGCGCTGTGGCCCCTGCGTCAGGCGGGCGCCGCTCGGTGTCCGTCCGTGCGTGTCAAACACGACGGGAACGGGACCTGGCGCACTCGGTCCAAGCAAACCGGGGTCGTCCGCGAGGACCGTCCCGACACCGACGACGACCGCCTGCGCGGCCCCTCGCATCTCTGCCACGACCGCCCGCGACTCCCCCGCGCTGATCCAGCGACTGGTGCCCGCGTCCGTGGCGATCCGCCCGTCGATCGACAGCGCGAGCTTGACGACGACCACGTCAGCCCGGCCGCCGGAAGGGGGCGATGGCCTCGACAAATTGGTCGGCGCTTTCGAAAGCCCGGTACACGGAGGCGAAGCGAACGGTGGCGACGGCATCGGCGCCCGCCAGCGCGGTCAGCACGGCATCACCCACTTCGGCGCTGGTGACCTCGCCGTCGCGCGCCGCGAGCGCAGCCTCGACGCTCCGGACAATTCCCTCGATGGCCGTCGCGTCCACGGGGCGTTTGCGGCACGCGAGCGTCACCCCGCGCAGCACCTTGTCGCGCTGCCATGGTTCTCGCGAACCGTCGCGTTTGACGACGACGCTGACTCGCTCCTCGACGCGTTCGTGCGTCGTGAAACGCAATCCGCAGGCCTCGCACGCCCGACGGCGCCGAATCGCGTCGCCGGCCGCGCGGCTGTCGACAACGCGTGTCTCCTCGTGTCGGCAGCCCGGACAAATCACGCCGGCGCTCCGTCCTCAAACGACTCCGGGTAGGCCGGCAACTTGTGGCACAACTCGCGGACCTGATCTCCGATCGCCGCCAGCCGCGTGGCATCGCCCCGCGCCTCGATCGCGTCGGCGATGCGGTCGGCCACCCAACGGGCGTCCGCCACGGTGAGCCCGCGGGTCGTCATCGCTGCGGTCCCAAGCCGAATGCCAGACGCCTCCATCGCCGGGCGGCGTTCGCCGGGAACTGTGTTCTTGTTGACGGTGATTCCAGCCGCCAAGAGCGCCTCTTCGCCTTCCCGTCCCGAGCAACGTTCGCCGAGATCGACGAGCATGAGGTGGTTGTCGGTTCCGCCGGAGACGAGGTCAAACCCACGCTCCACCAGCCGCGCCGCCATGGCCGACGCGTTGGCGAGGACCGATGCAATGTAGTCCTTGAAGTCTGGGCGGAGCGCCTCGCCGAAGGCCACAGCTTTGGCCGCGATGACGTGGCACAAGGGCCCACCCTGCGTCCCTGGGAACACCGCCTTGTTCATCGCGGGCGCCCACTCGCGATTCGCGAGGATGAGCCCGCCGCGCGGTCCACGCAACGTCTTGTGCGTGGTCGACGTGACGAGCGCGCAATGCGGCACGGGGCTGGGATGGTGGCCCGTCGCCACGAGTCCGGCGATGTGCGCGATGTCGGCGACGAGGATGGCGCCCACTTCAGCGGCAATCTCCGCGAAGGCCGCGAAGTCGATCACCCGCGGGTAGGCCGACGCCCCCGTCATGATCAGGCGCGGGCGGTGGGTGCGCGCCAGATCGCGGACATGGTCCATGTCGATGCGCCCCGTCGCCCCGTCCAGCCGGTACCCGACGGCCTTGTAGATCTGCCCGGATGCCGAAACCGGAGACCCGTGGGTCAGATGGCCGCCGTGCGAGAGGTCGAGGCCCAACAGGGTGTCGCCCGGCTTGCAGGTCGCCAGGTAGAGAGCCGCATTGGCCTGGGCGCCCGAGTGCGGCTGCACGTTGGCGCCAACACTCCCGAACAGCTGCTTTGCGCGGTCGCGCGCGAGCTCTTCGACGATGTCCACCTGCGCGCAGCCAGCGTAGTACCGCTTGCCCGGCAGGCCCTCGGCGTACTTGTTCGTGAGCACGGTCCCCATCGCCTGCATGACGGCCGCGCTGACGTAGTTCTCGCTTGCGATCAACTCGAGGTCGTCCTGCTGCCGACGAAACTCGCCACGGATCGCGTCGGCAACGGCGGGATCCGCGTCGCGAAGAAACCTCACGCGCCCTCCATCTTGGCAACGCGGCTGGCGTGACGTCCACCTTCGAAGGTCGCCCCCATCCACTCGTCGACGATGTCCTTCGCCAGCCCCTGGCCGACCACCCGCGCGCCAAGGCAGAGCACCCGCGCGTCGTTGTGCATCATCGTCATCCGCGCGCTGAACGTGTCGGCGACCACAGCGGCCCGCACGCCAGGCACCTTGTTCGCGGACATCGCCATCCCCTGCCCCGTCCCGCACACGAGCAAACCTCGGTCGGCGTCGCCCCGGGCCACCGAGGTGGCCACCGCGCGCGCGAAGTCCGGGTAGTCGACCGATTCAGGGCCATGGGTGCCAAGGTCGGCCACCTCGTGGCCCGCGGCCTTCAGGTGCGCGGCCAGCGCCGACTTCAACTCGATTCCCGCATGGTCGGCACCCAACGCCACCCGCATGTCCGCCTCCGGGGGGGCGCCTATCCGGCGTGTCCTCAGGCTGCGCCGAAGACGACCACGGCGTTCGTCCCGCCGAAGCCAAAAGCATTCGACATCGCGGCGCGCAGGCGCCGGGGGCGCGCCACGAGGGGCACGAGGTCGAGGTCGCAGGCGGGATCGATGTCGTCGAGGTGCGCAGTGGGAGGGACCACCCCGTCGCGCAGCGCGCACACGCTCGCCACCGCCTCTACGCCCCCAGCCGCGCCAAGCAAGTGACCGGTCACGCCCTTGGTGCTCGAAACGCACAATTGGTCGGCAGCGGATCCGAAGACGCGCCGGATGGCTGCGCACTCGGCGGGGTCATTCATCGGCGTGCCCGTGCCGTGGGCATTGATGTAGTCGATGTCGCCAGGGGCGAGCCCCCCCGACCGCAACGCCGCCGCCATGCAGCGGGCCGCCCCGGCGTGGTCAGGCGCCGGGGCCGTGACGTGATGGGCGTCCGACGTCGCGGCGTACCCGAGCACCGTCGCCAACGTCCGCGCCCCACGAGCCCGGGCGTGTTCCCCTGCCTCCAGGACGACGAGGCCTGAACCTTCGGCCATCACAAAGCCGTCGCGGTCGCGATGGAAGGGCCGCGACGCCGCGTCCGGTCTGTCCGTCCGACGCGAAAGCGCCCGCATGTTCATGAAGCCGCCGAACCCGAGCGCATGCAGGCTGGCCTCGGCGCCGCCAGCGATCGCAACGTCGACTGCGCCTGTCGCAATCGCCCGGTAGGCGTCCCCAATCGCGTGGTTGGACGCCGCACATGCCGTCGCGATGAGGAGGCTCGGCCCCCCCGCGCCAAGCCGAATGCTGATGTGGCCCGCGACGAGGTGGATGAGCGACCGCGGGATGAACCACGGCGAGATCGTGCTGACCCCATCGTGCGGAAGGCGCTCAGCCCCGCCGCAAATCTCTGGGAACCCACCGATGCCCGACCCAATCCACACACCAAAGCGCTCCATCTCGGGCCAGTTCGTCCCACGGACGAGGCCGGCGGACGCCATCGCCTCCTCGGCGGCGGCGCAGCCGAAGGTCATGAAGCGGCCCATCCGGCGGGCGTCGCGGGCGCCAAGGCGGGCATCGGCGTCAAAGCCGCGGACCTCACCGGCCGCATTCGACGGCCAGCCGGTCACATCAAAGTGGGTGACCCTGTCCGTGCCACTCCGGCCGGCCAGCATGGCCTCCCAGGTCGTCGGCACGTCCAGACCACAAGGGGAAACGGCCCCCAGGCCTGTGACGACAACGTCGCGCACTCGCCCCTACTGCATCCGCGCGACGATGAAGTCGACGGCGTTCTGGACGGTGCGGATCTTCTCGGCGTCCTCGTCGTCGATCTCGATGTCGAATTCCTTCTCCATCGCCATAACGAGCTCGACGATGTCGAGGCTGTCGGCGTTCAGGTCATCGATGAAGGACGCGGTCGGCACGACGTCCACGCGGTTCACCCCCAGGCTCTCCGCGATGATGTCCTTCACCTTTTCCTGCATGTCGTCGCGGCTCATCCGGGCTCCGGGGTTCAACGAGGGCCCACACTACACCTCTCTTTGCCGCTACGGCAAGCCGAGACGGCCAAGGCGGCCTCAACCGCGATCCCCGATGGCCTCAGCTTACGTCGGGCGGCGCCGCAACCGCCTGCCTCACGGCGTCCAACACGCCGCTTCGGACGGCGCCCTCGGCCACTCGGATGGCCGCGGCTACGGCGCTCGCGTTCGCCCGACCGTGGCCCACGATCACGACGCCCTGGACACCCAACAACAGCGCCCCACCATGGGCGTCCCACGCGATGCGCTTGCGGAAACGCGCAAAGGCTGGCGCCAGCAGCCAGCGGCCAAGCGCGGCCGTCGGCGAACGCCGCATCTCTTGGCGCAGCAACGAAACCACGGTCGCCATCGCTCCTTCGGCAGCCTTGAGCAGCACGTTGCCAACAAAGCCGTCCGTCACGAGGACGTCGCAGCCGCCGGCCATCGCCGTCGTGGGTTCGATGTTTCCCACGACGTTCAAACCGGGAACGGCACGCAAGAGCGGCAAGGTAGCGCGCCCCTGCGCGTTGCCCTTCCGGTCCTCTTCGCCGTTGCTCAGCAGACCCACGCGGGGAGACGCGATGCCCTCCGCGGCGGCGTACGCGGCCCCCAGGCGGGCGAAGTCCACCAACTGCTCGGGGCGCCCATCGACGTTGGCGCCGGCATCGAGCAACAACAGCCGACCCCCGTCCGCACGGGGCAACCATGTGGCAACGGCCGGGCGGTCGACGCCTTGGAGCACGCCCAAACGCGTCACAGCCGCCACAAGGGTCGCGCCGGTGTGCCCACACGACACGACCGCCTGGGCGCGGCCGGTCTGGTGGCCCTCCATCGCGACGGCGATGGACGCATCGGGGCGTCGGCGCAAGCCGGCCACAGGGTCGTCACCCATCGCGACGGCCGCGCCCGCATCCCAGATGGGAATCGACACACCGGCGGGTAGGAGCGGCTCCAGCAGAGCGCGATCGCCGACCAGCGCTACGCGTACTCCAGCCCTGGCCGCTTGGACGCCGCCTGCGACGATGGGTTCAGGTCCGTGATCCCCGCCCATCGCATCGAGCGCGACGAGCGGCTCCTCGCCACGCTGGAGTGCCAACCGGCGCTCAGCTCGCGTCGACCTGGATGACCTTGGTCCCGCGGTAGTCGCCACAAGACGGGCACACGTGGTGCCGCTGCTTGAGCGCCATGCAGGCCGGGCACGTTTCTACGGCGGCCGTCAGGATGATGTGATCGTGTGCGCGCCGCATGTCACGACGGCTGCGGGACAGGCGCTTCTTGGGGACGGCCATCGTCGACCTCTCGTTCCGGGCGGGTCCCGCCAGGGCTCCGCGGTCTACTGCGGACCACGCAGCGCCGCAAACGGGCCCGCCGGCCGCGTCTCGCCCAACAGCGCCGCGGTCCGCGCCTCACATGCCACCTCGTTGGTGCACGCCACGCGGGAAGGGACGGCCAAGCCGACCGCGTCCAGCACGACCTGGCCGAGATCCAAGGCCCCATCTTCATAGATGCCGAAGTCGAGATCTTCGTCGACCTGGACCTCGCCGCGGTCGGCGGGCTCCCCGTCCGGAGGCACAAAACTCAGCGTCACTTCGGTGTCCACGGCCAGTTCGAGGTCTTCGCCGCACCGATCGCAGCAACGTGGCGCGGACGTCTGGACGGCTGCGCGCACGTCCACGCGGCCGAATTTCACCGGCGGCATCACAAGCAACTCCCCCGACAAGCGGCTCGGGGGCGCCTCCAGCGCGACGCGGACGGCCTCGACGGCCCAATCAAGCGCGGGACTCAACATCACCAGCCGACCGCGAACCGGGATTCCGGCGACTGGCAGACGCATCCCACCCTCCTTCGCCGCCCCCTACCCGACGACCGGGATAGTTGCAGGCCATGTGGGTGCTCCTCCGCCTCGCCTGCGCGACGACGCCGCAACAATCCGACGTTGCGTACGCGCGCGATCTCGCCCCTGTGCTCGCCGACAACGGCCTCCTTGCGGAGCGGGTGCTGCAGTTGGCTGGCGACGCCACTCAGCCGAATCCCGACCACGAACGGCTCGCCCGCGGTTGGACCCAGGATGTCGTTCCGCTCGCGATCCACGTCGCCGTCGTTTCCGCTACGGTGGAGGCCCCCCCTACATGGACCGCGCGCCACGGTGAGCTCGTGAGCCTCTGGGACCGCCGGGCCACGGCCGCGCAGGAAGCGGCCGCCGCCCTCTCGGAAGGCGATCGCGCCCGTTGGGACCGCGCGGCCGCCGACCTCACGCGCAACCGCCTCGACGAGGAGGCGTGGTTTCGCGCCGCCAACGAGGCCCTTGCCCCCACGGGAATTCCCCTCGATGCCATCCCATGACCGTCGGCAAGGAGGGGCCTCTCTTGACGCTGTGCGCAGCCCTGACTACCGCCCGCGCGTGTTGACCCGTGGTCGAATTGGCAAGACGTCGGGTTCTGACCCCGAAGGTTCTAGGTTCGAGTCCTAGCGGGTCAACCATTCCAAGCTCCCATCGTCTAGCGGTTAGGACAGTGCCCTCTCACGGCACAGGCAGGGGTTCGATTCCCCTTGGGAGTACTCAATTTCTTGCCCCCGCAAGGGGGCTCGCCTTGCTCGCGCTCGCCGCGTGTACGACCGAGGCCGAGGCGATCGCCGAAATGGAAGCAGCGCTGACGGCCACCTCCGCTACGGTGGACATTGCGCTCGTCCTCTCCGAGCTGACTTGGTACGCGACGTCGCCACCGTCAGCCCCGACGTCTGCGCTACGCCACAGCGGGCTCGGCTGTCCCGCCATCTCTCGCTTCGGACCCTCGGACATCGAGTTCGAAACCACGCTGGACTACCCGCCCGACGGCTGCATCCCGACCACGGGGTGGATTCCCGATCTGCTCGCCGGCCACGCCGTCGCCGCCGTCTCCGATGAGAATTCGAAGGTCAACTGGAGCTTTCTGGAGTTTCAGATCGGCCTACGGCGGGCCGTGGAAAGCCCCGGCCTCGCCGGTTCGCTCGCAACGGATGGGGTGACCTTCGAAGCCACCCTCTCTGGCGACCTGAGCGTGGACGGCATGGACGTGGCCCTCGACGCGTTGCACATGACCAACGATGGTGAGCGCGTCACCGTCGACGGCTCCGCCACCGTCGACGACATCCCAGTCACCGTGATCAACCTCCTCCTTGAACAGGATGACGTGCTGGGCCCCTGCCCGGTCCCACGCGAGGGGCGCGCGGAAGCCACGCCCGGTGCCAAACCCGTCACCATCGATTTCGACGCCGGCGGCCCGGATCTCGTCGACGTCACACGCGGACGCCGACAGGCCACCGCCGAGCCCTTCTGTGACCACGCCAGTACCGTCTTCTGACCCCCCCGCCTTCGTCCCCGACGCGTTCCAGGTGACGGCCATCGCCGCGCTCGAGCGCGGCGACAGCGTGCTCGTTTCGGCGCCCACGGGCACAGGAAAGACGTTCGTCGCCGACGCAATCGTCGCGCGCGCCCTCGCGACGAACCGGTCCGTGATCTACACGGCGCCGATCAAGGCGCTGTCCAACCAGAAGTACCGCGACTACTGCCGCATCCACGGGTCCGAGAACGTCGGCCTGGTCACTGGCGACCTCGTCATCCGTCGCGATGCGCCCTGCCTCGTGATGACGACGGAAATCCTGCGCAACATGTTGCTCCAGGACGACGTGCCTACCGGCCTTCTTGCTGTCGTGCTCGACGAAATCCACTTTCTCGACGACCGCGAACGCGGCACGACCTGGGAGGAGGTGCTCATGTACCTGCCTCCGACGATTCAGATTCTCGGCCTGTCGGCGACCTTGTCCAACCTCAAGGACTTCGCCGCGTGGCTCACCGAAGTGCGGGGTCGGAAGGTCCAAGTCGTCGAGGAAACGCGGCGCGCGGTACCCCTCCGACTCCGCTACGGGTCGCGCGAGACCGGACTTCGCGAACCGGTGGACTTCGCGCGGCAGATGCGCCGAATCGGCAAAGGCAACAGCCGGGGTCGACGGCGCAACACCACGGCCATGGACGTCGTCGCCGACCTCGTCGCCGAAGACAACCTGCCCATTCTCTACTTTGTGTTTTCCCGCCGCGATACCGAGGCCATCGCCGGTCGTATGGAAGATGCGGCCGACGAACTGGGACTGCCGATTCCCGACCGCGCGCGGGTCGACGCCATCCTCGCCGAGGCCGACGGTACCGACGCAATCACACCGCCGCTCGCCCGCCTGCTGCGGAGGGGCGTAGGCTTCCACCATGCCGGAGCCCACGTCTTGCTCAAGGCCGTGGTCGAACGGCTCTATGAGGCGAAGCTGCTGTCCGTGCTCTGCACGACGTCGACCTTCGCCCTCGGCGTGAACATGCCCGCCCGAACCGTCGTGTTCGACGGCGTCTTCAAGTTTGACGGCCGTTCCATGGCCCCGCTCACCTACCGCCAGTTCATGCAGAAGGCGGGCCGCGCCGGCCGCCGCGGCCTGGACGAACACGGGGAAGTCGTCATCCGCGTCGACCCCGAAGACTGGCCTCGGCTCGAACCCGTCCTGGACCGACTGCGTAACGGGACACCCGAGCCTGTACGCAGCACCTTCAACCTGTCGTTCCACTCCGTGATCAACCTCGTGGTCCGCCACGGGCCCCGCGCGCGCGACGTCGTCGAGCGCAGCTTTCTGGCCTGGCACCTTCGCCGCGTGATCACGCCCGCACCGACCGGGTCCACCGGCCGTCAAAAACGCAGCGCCGCGCGCGCCGACCGGGCCCGAAACGCCGTCTGGGACGCCTTCCAGGAGAAGGTCCAGTTCCTCACAGACATCGGCTACCTCGCCGAGTCCGGCGAATTGCAGGCCGGCGGCCGGGTCGTCGCGCAAATCCAGATCGCCGAGGTGTTCACATCGGAGCTCATCCTCGCGGGGGTGTTCGAAGACCTCGAACCCGACCTCCTCTTTGGGCTCCTGTGCGCCGTCGTGGGCCACCTGCCCCGAGGCGCTCAACGCACGACGCGCGCATCCCCCGCCGAACGACAGATCGCGCGAATCGTCCAAGGTATCGCGGACAGCGACGTCGTAGTTGAGGCCGCACGCCTCACTGAGCAAGCCGTCGACTTCGATGCCGACTGGATCGGCCTCGGTCGTTTGTGGGCCTCAGGGCGACCGCTATCCGACCTTTCGGATGCGCTGGAATCCAACACCGATGTTGCAGGCGATCTCGTCAACGGCCTGCGCCGCGCGAAGGACCTCTTGGGCCAGTTGGCGGATGTTTACCGAGAGGACGCCGAACGCCGCACCGCGCTCCGCGGCCTTCTCCGGCGAATCGACCGCGACGAAGTCATCGTCGTCGCCTGAATTCCTACGTCGTCAGCCGACCGTGCCGCACGTCGGCGCCTTCGACGAGGAAGATGACGAGTTGGGCCACTCGAACCGCGTGGTCGGCGATCCGCTCGACCTGTCGCAACATGTTCGACAACCGAAACGCGCGATTTGCCTGATCTGGAGCCGACGCGGCAGCGAGAGCGAGGCGTTCCAAGCCGACACGGTGAAGCTCATCGACCTCGTCGTCGCGCTCGATCACGCTGCGCGCCATCGCCGTGTCGCGCAGCGCGAAGGCCGACGTCGCCGAGCGGATCATTCCGAGCGCGACCTCCGCCATCGCTGGGAACTCGAAGCCAGGCTCCATGCCGGGCCCCTGGCCCAAGTCGATGGCCCGATCGGCCAGGTTGACGGCATGGTCACCGATGCGTTCGACCTCGGTCACGATCTTGAGCGCGACTACGAGAGCGCGCAGCTCCTCGCCACGGGCGGGGAACCGCGCGAGGCTGGCGACAACCTCACGGTCGATCTCGGTCTCGAGCCGGTCAAGCTCAGTGTCGGCCCCGCCAATAGACCGAGCGAGCGCCAAATCGCGCTCCGCTACGCCACGCGCCGCAACGCGCACCATGGATTCCGCACGCACACACATGCGGAGCAAGAGCGCGCGGATGTGGTCCAGGTCCTCGTCGCGCCGGGTCACAAGGCCGCGCTAACGCGCAGGCGGACGCAAGCGCAGACCGAATTTCGAGCCACGTCCCGGTCCACTGTCGAGCGACAGCCGCCAACCCGACGCGATGGCGAGGTGCTTGACGATCGCGAGGCCCAGACCACTGCCGCCGCGGTGCCGATCGCGGCCTTCCTCGACCCTGTAGAAGCGCTCGAACACCCGCTCGTGGTGCGCGGGGTCAATGCCGATCCCGTCGTCGACGACCTCGACATCGACGTCGTCTCCGTGGGGCTGCGCCCGCACGACGACATGCCCGCCGCGGGGCGTGTACCGAACCGCATTCAGCGCAAGGTTGGCGACAGCCGTGCGAAGGGCATCTCGGTTGACCCACCCGACCAGGTCGTCCGGACACTCCACGTCGAGTTGAACGCCGGCTGTCTGGGCCTCGTTCGCGGCATCGACGACGGCAGCGTCCAGGATGGGACGAACAGGGGCACGCTCTGACGGCAGGTCGCGACGGCGCATCTCGATGCGGTGCAGCCGCAGAAGGCCGTCGAAGAGGTTGCGAAGACGTTCGCCAGCCCGTCCGATGGCATCGAGCATCTCGACGGTGTCCGGTGGCAGGCCCTCCCGATCGAGCAGGGCGGCCTCCGTGAATCCGAGCAAGCTCGCCAGCGGCGTCCGGAGCTCGTGGGAGACGTTGCCGACGAACTCCGTTCGCGTTCGCTCCGCCTCAGCGACTCTGGTGAAGTCCTCGACGAAGACCACGACAGAACCGTCGGGGGCCTTGGCCGCGTGCAACCGCAGGTCCGCCTGGGCGGCCGCCATCGGAATTGGGGCCCCCTGGCCCACCCGTTCGATTGCCTCGAGCACCTCCGAGGGTGCGCCGACGGCCAGGATGGGCCGGCCAATCCAACTCGGGTCGCCCAACGCGCCACCCTCGCCGACCGCGATCACGTCACCGCGGGCGTCGACCACAAGGACCGAGGCGTCAGTGCCAAGCCGCCACGGGGGCAGCGGGGGTGGCGTGGCGACCTCCGGTGCCGGGGGCCGCACCCCGGCGTCCTCTTTGGCACCCGACCAAACGACGAGGGCCAACAGCGGCAACACGGCCACCGACCAAACGCCCGTCCCCGTGAGGAGCGCGACGAGAACGCCAAGGCAGGCCAGGGGCAGGGCGACCCGCATCATGTCTCGCGGGGAACAAACTTGTAGCCCACCCCGCGAACCGTCTCGACCCACTCGGCGAGCGGCCCCAGCTTCTCCCGAAGCCGCTTGACGTGCGTGTCGACCGTGCGCGTTGGGATGTCCGGGGCCATCTCCCACACTTCCTGAAGGAGCGCACCGCGCGTCAACATCCGGCCCGGCCGTGCCGCGAAGAAGGCAAGGAGCCGGAACTCGGTGGCCGTCAGGTCCAGTTCGTTGCCGTCGATGCTCGCCCGGTGCGACGAGACATCCACCACCAAACGGCCAAGTTGCGCTGGCGCGTCCTCGGAGGCTTGGGCACTCCGCCGCCTCAGAAGGGCCCGCACGCGAAGGGTGAACTCCCGCATCGAGAACGCGGACTTGACGACGTAGTCGTCAGCCCCGACCTCGAACCCCACCACACGGTCGATTTCCTCACCTTTGGCCGTCAGCATGATGATCGGGATCGCCGCCGTGTTCGCGTTTTCGCGCAGCCGCCGGCAAAACTCCGTGCCCGACACGTCGGGCAGCATGAGATCGAGCACAACGAGGTCCGGCCGCCGGCGAGCGATGGCCGCCATGCCCTCCGCACCGCTGGCGGCGACGACCACCTCGAAGCCCTCCCGCCTCAAGTGAATGTCGAGAAGCCTCCGCAAATCAGGTTCGTCATCGACCACGAGCAGCAGAGGACGTGTGGACATGGGGCCTGCTAGCTGCCGTTCCCGAAGGTGGCACGCGTCCGTTAGAAGGTATGGCGCCCCAAACGCTTGGAGCCGATGTGTTGCCCCTCGTCGGGTGGGCGCTGGCGGCGTCGGCCGCCACGTTCGACCCGCAGCTCGACTGGCGAACGATCACGACCGAGCACTTCCACATTCACTTCCATCAGGGAGAGGAGGCGCTCGCCGAGACCTACACCGGCCTCGTCGAGGAGGTGTTCGACGAGCTCGTCGGCGAGTTGCGGTGGCAACCCAAGCAACGGATCCACGTGACGCTCGTCGATCGGACCGACAGCGCCAACGGCTACGCCAGCACGATTCCGTACAACGCGATCACACTGTTCGTCACGGCCCCCACCCCCGACGGCAGCCTCAACCTCTACGAGGACTGGAACCGGGCGCTCTTCACGCACGAACTGACGCACATCCTGCACATCGACACGAATCACGGCATCGTTCGATTGGCGCGCAACGTGCTCGGCCGGGTCGCGAGCACCCATCAGGCCAGCCCCGCGTGGATGATCGAAGGCTTCGCTACGCTGCAGGAGACGCGCCAGACGCCCGGTGGCCGCGGACGCGCGCCCATCGCCGAAATGGTGCGCCGCACCGCCGCCCTCGAGGATGACTTTCCGCCGCTCGGCAACCTCGACGGTTTCCAGCCTGACCCGCCGGCCGGCAACCTTCGCTACCTGTTCGGCCAGGACTTCATGCAGTGGGTGGCCGACCACCAAGGTGAAGACGTCTGGACCCGTTGGACCCATCTGTACGGTGGGCACGTCCCCTTTCTGTTGCCGACACGCAAAGCGCTCGGTCGCTCCCTTTCCTCGATGTACAAGGACTGGCGAGCCGACGCGTTGGCGGAGGCGGAGCGCATTCGGGCTGACGTGGCCGCTCAGGGCGAGACCCTGTCGAGGACGGTGTCGGACCCCGAGGCCAGCTGCATCGCGCCCGCGTTTTCGCCAGACGGCGAGTCCCTTGTCTTCTCCTGCTACGACCTTCGGCGCGGCTCGCAAATCTGGCTGGCCGACGGCGACGGCTCCGCGCCGCGAATCGAATTGGAGAAACGCGGTGCGACCGCTTTCACCTGGCGAGCGGACAGCAAGGCCTTCGTCTACGCGGGCATCCACGTCGTCAACCAGTACAACACTTGGTCCGACATCTACCTGCACGACCTCGGCAGCCCGACGTCCTCGTCGGTGACGAATGGGGCTCGAGCGCGCGACCCAGAATTCAGCCCCGACGGAAGTCGTCTCCTCGTGGTGACCCAGCGCGCACAGAACACCCAACTCGAAGCGCTCACCGTGGACCGTCGTCGCCAAGCGCTGACCGACCACACCGCGAACGAACAGGTCGCCGGTCCTCGCTACAGCCCTGACGGCAAACGGGTCGCGCTCAGCCTGTGGAAAGATGGCGCTCGCGACCTCTGGCTCTTCGACCCCGACGGACAACCTCTCAGACGGCTGACGGCTGACGTCGCCGTCGACGCCGACCCCGCATGGAGTCTCGACGGCCAGTGGCTCTACTTCAGCTCCGATCGCAGCGGCATCCCCAACGTGTACGCCATCGAGTTGGCGACCGATCGCCTTTGGCAGGTCACCAACGTCGTCACGGGCGCCTTGAAGCCAGCGCCCCATCCGAACGGAACCCGACTCGCCTGGCAGCAGTACAGCGCAGATGGCTGGGAAGTGCGAGTCGCGGACGTCGACCGCAACGCGTGGATCGACCGCGGAACGCTCCCCCGCCTTCCCTCGGGTGGCGACCCCTATGTCCCGGGCCCGCCCGCTCCCATGGTGGCCAGCGTCGACGGCTGGACGGGCGACCCCCTGCCCCGCGCCCGACGTGGCTCCACGTTCACGCCGGCGATGGCACAGGCGCCGTCCGAGGGCATCGACACCTTCGAGGACAGCCGCGTCGAGGACGCCTTCGGCGCGGAGAAAGACTACCCCTTCACGATCGAGCCACATCGCTACCGTCCGGCGCCCTGGTTGCTGCCCCGGTACGTCCTTCCGTGGTTCGTCACGACGCCCCACGCACCCGACCCGTCTTGGTCCGGCACGTGCATCGAGCCGACGCTTCTGTGTTCCGGAATCCTCGCCAACTTGGGGACGTCGGCCGTCGACCCCCTCCAGCATTGGGCCTGGGGTGCGAACGTCCACTACCGGACCGACGCCGCCGAGGGCGGCGCCGCCGTCGCGCTGACCTACAACCGGTACCTCCCCGTCGTGTCCGTCGGCGCGTCCACCTCGCCCGTGGCGGCGGCCCAGTTCATCTTTGAGGACCCGACGCTGACGACCGAAGAAGGCGGGCCGCTGCTCACGGTGACCGATCCGCCCTCGATCTACTGGGAGCGGCGCAACATCGGGTGGGCGCAGGTGGCCTTTCCCTACCGCCTTCGCTCCAGTCTGTTTGGTCAGTACAGCCTCACGGAACGGCGCGAGAGCGACCCCATCCCCCCGGACGCCGTGGAGGAGGCCATCCCACTGCGCGGCACCATCGGCGCGTTGTCCGCGGGGTGGCGCCGGGCGGACGTCCAGCCGACCGCCTACGCCATCAGCGCCGAGGACGGGGAGGCTGCCAACCTGGTCGTCAGCGTCCTCAGTCCGTGGCTTGGCACCGCCGTCGTCAACGAGGACGGCGACAAGGAACCCCTGACGCAGCTGCAAATCACGGGCGAAATCCGCGAGTACGTGACCAATCCGTGGGTCCCCAACCACGTTTTCGCTTGGCGGGCCGCGTCGGGGATCGCCATCGGCGGAACTCAGTACCTAGGCAGCTACCAGCTGGGTGGGGCCTACGGCGACGGCGCGTTCACTGCGACGCCCGACGAGTTCCGCATGCTCCGCGGCTACCCCTTCGCGTTCGATTCGGGGGACCTGTACTGGTTGGGCTCGGCCGAGTACCGTTTTCCCCTTTGGCGAATCGAGCGGGGTGTGGGCGGCACGACACCGCTGTACCTGCGCAACCTGAGTGCGGCAGCGTTCTTCGACACCGGAAACGCGTTCGTCCTCAGCGACCTCGAAGGGGGCCTCAGCGTCGATGGGCGCGACATCCTCAACGCGGCGACTGAACAGCCGCTCGCGTCGGTCGGCGCCGAGCTCACGTTCCGGACCGTCGTCCTGTGGGGCGCGGGCGTCAGCGCCCGCGGGGGCGTCGCTGTGCCGTTGACGGTCATCGCGCCCACTGCGGTCCCTTACCTGCAATTCGGCGGGTCGTTTTGATCATCTGGCTCGCGCTCGTGGCTTTGGCAGCGGACCCCGTCGCGGTGTCGGTCGGCGACTGTGCCCGCGCGCTCGCGTCGGCCGCCGTGACGGACGGCGACCGCCTCGCCCACGCCTGGTGCGCTGCACGTCGCGGGCTGCCCGTTCCTTCCGCTCCAGCGGTCGCAGAGGGCCAACCACTCTACGCCTGGGCCGTCGTCACGCACGCCTCGGCGCTGGCCGCTGCAGGCCGAGTGGACGACGCCAATGCCTGGCTCGCGCGCCTGCCGACACCTTGGGGCGCATGGGCCGACGATGCCGCGGAGGTCCAGACGCGCATCGCCACCGTCACCGGCGCAGCGACCCCTTGGATGCGCGAACATGCCGCCGACCCCGCCACCCGCTGGGCGCTTGGCGAAGCGGCACGGGTCCGCGGTGACGTCGGCGAGGCGACGAAAATGTGGCTCAGCGGGTGGAGCGACGCAAGCCCAGGAGGCCACGACGCTCGCTCGGCCGCCTCACTGGAAGCGCTTGGCGTCACCGTCACGGACCTGAAGCGGCCGGACATCCGAGCCGCAGCCCAGGCCCGCGTGACCTCCCTCGACAAAGCGCGCCGTGACGGCGAAGCGTACGCGCTGCTCCTGCAGCTGGGCCTCGGCACCGACCCCCAGAGCGTCCTGCGCACCCGGCGCCTGGCCACCGAGGCGCGAGCCTATGCAGACGCGACCGCAATTTGGGCCCAACTCCACGGCCCGCCAGAGACGGCGGTCGGCCCTGCGGACGACCTCTTCGAGCACGCGCTCGCCTTGGCGCGCCAGGGCGACTACGCCAAAGCATCGCTCGTCTACCGAAGGCTGATCCAACAACATTCGACGTCCACCGACGCTGAGTTCGCTCGTTTCAAGCTCGGCTACATGGCCTACGATGCCGGCGATTGTGACGCCGCCGTGCCGCTGTTGGCCGCGCACATCGCCGCCCACCCCACCGTTGCGCGGGTGGACGAGAGCCTCTGGTTCTCGGCCCGGTGTCGCTGGCGACAGGGACGGACGGAAGAGGCCGAGGGTCTGTGGCGTCGTCTCATTCAAGAGCGCCCCAAGAGCAGCCTCGTGGCCGGGTCGCACTACTGGCTGGCCCGGGCCAAGGGCCGTCGCGGTGATGCAGCCGGCGAACGAGCCGCGCTGCAGGTCGTCCTCGACCGCTGGCCCGAGTCGTCCTGGGGCTGGTTTGCGTCCCAGGCCCTTGGCGTCACGTATGCGCCTCGGGCCGCACCTGTCGCCCCCGCATGGCCCGCGACGTTGGCGGCCCGCGACGACGTCCGCCGCGGCCGCGCCCTGCTCGACGCCGGTCTGGTGGACGCCGCGCGCCGCGAATTTGCACGCGTCCCCACACCCGCCGACGTCGAGGGCCGCCTGGCGCTTGGATGGGCCCGCTTCTCGGCCGGCGACCTCGTCGGTGGCCGTGCGCTCGTCGACTGCAAGCTGCCCGCCGCTCGGGCGATGTGCGTCGCGCGTCCCGCGTCCAACATCGTCGAGCCCATTCTCGCCGCGGCAAACCTGCACCCGTCGCTCGCGTACGCCATCATGTTGGCCGAATCTGGCTTCGACCCGTCGGTCACCAGCCCTGTCGGTGCCCGCGGCCTCATGCAGCTGATGCCCGCGCTTGGCGCGTCCTTGGCCGAGTCGGCCTGGCCTGGAACCCCGTTCGAGACGTCCGACCTCTACCGGACCCCCACGAACGCATTCCTCGGGGCGACGGAGCTCGCGTCACTGGCCGAGCGGCTCGATGGTCGGATCGATGGCGACCTGCTGCCGGCCATTATCGCCGCCTACAATGGCGGCGCCCCGGCGGTGATGCGCTGGACGGAGGGGACGCCGCCACCCGACGAATTCGCCGAGGACATCAGTTTCACGGAGACGCGCCGCTACGTGCGGACCGTGCTCGGCGCGCTCATGGCCCAGCGCCGAGCGTGGGGAGACCCCCCCGCCAGCGCTCCGACCCCAGGTCCTTGAGGGCAATCGCGAGCCCCGCCGCGACGACGCCGTCCGGCGAACTCGGCACGATGACGGGCAACTCGGTGTCTTCGCGCAGACGGTCCGCTAGGCCCATCATCCGACCCCCCGCGCCCGCGAGGACCCAGCCGCGATCCGCGATGTCGCCAGCGGCGTCCGGCGGCGTACGGGCCATCACATCCCGGAGCCCTTTCCGCAGACGGTCGACGACTGGACGAATGGCAGCGGCGGCCTCCACCTGGCCTACCTCGACCTCTCTGGCCTGACCTGTGGCTGGATCCCGGCCACGAACCCGCATTCGGGCAGGATCCAAGGGGATGACCACCGTCGCAAGGCGTAGTTTCACGGCGTCCGCGACGCGGGCCGGCACGACGATCTGGTAGGACGTCCGCAACCACGCCTCGATGGCGTTCGTGCACTCGTCTCCGCCCACCGGGATGTGCCGATCGGCGAGCAGCATCCCCGAAGCAAATACGCCCGCCCGAGAGCGCCCGGCACCGACATCCATCACCATTTGGGCGCTGGGCCCTGCGATGTCCAGACCTGCGCCAACGGCGGCACAAGCGAGCCCATCCGCCCAAGCGACACGCGAAACGCCGACCGACGCCAGCGCCTGGCGGACACCGTCTCGGGCCGACGCCGTCCAAGGAGCCGACACCCCGACGAGCCAGCCTCCCCGGATGCGCCCCACGCCCGTCAGCCGTTCCATCATGGCGCGGAGGTAGGCCTCAAGCCGGACGGCATCCTCCGGTACCCCGCCAGTCAACACCGAATGGACGTCGACATCTTGCCCACCGCGTCCCTGCCACTCAGCCGCGGCGTCCCCTACCGCGACGACATCACGGCCCCGGCGTCGGGCAAGGAGCGATGCTTCCTCCCAGACGACGGTACCGTTGACGTCGACAACGCGCGTTCGGCGCGTGCCCAAATCCAGCCCGAAATCGAGGTCGCCCCGCTCGGCGGGCCACATCGTCAGTAGGTCGGCGGCGGCGGCGGCGGCTTGATCTGACTCACGCCCGTCTCGTCGATTTCCTCATAAGGCTTCTTCATGATGTCCGCGTAGTGCCCCGTTTCGCCGGCCAAAGACCGCGGGCCAGCCATCACGATGTGCCGTTCGCCGCCAAGGTCGACGGCGCGGATTTCGAAGTTGCCACCCTGTTGGATGACATGCTCCAGCTTGTTGATCTGATCGAAGGCGAGCCGCTTCGTGTCCAGGCCCGTGCGATACTTCGTCGTCCAAACGATGGACCGCGTGTCCTCGTCGACGAGGATGTGCTGCTCGAGGGGGCGGGTCGCCAGGAAGGCCACGACCAACGCCGCGATGACGGCCATGATGGCCCCCATGACGAGGTAGAGGACAACCTTTCCCTGAGCACCCTTCGGCGCACGATTCAGGTCCTCGAAGCACTCCTTACAACGCGGCGCAGCTTCCGGGACGATGGCGCCGCAGGATGGGCACGTCTTCACAGCCACCTCAGGGGCCGCCTAGTCGGCGGCCACGCCCGATAACACCAACGGTCGCTCAGTCGCCCGCGTCGGCCGTCAAGGCCTCGTAGCGAAGGATGACCTCGGCCATGGGGTCGGGAACGTAGGTCAGGAACATGATGCTGTTGCGCGTCGGGTTGTACGTGAAGTCCGTGCCCTCGTAGAAATCGAACTGGACACCTTCATCGATCACGCTGACCGAGATGGTCCCAGGAACCGGGATCTCGCTGAGAAAGAACTCCGTTCGAATGCCGGCGGCATGTTCGCCCAGTTGGTCGAGGACCACGTCCCACTCCTCGGTGCAAATGGGATGCAGGATTCCGCCCACGCGCTCGGTGACCTCGATGTACCCACTGCCTTCCTCTGCCTGAAGCCCGCAACCGCCCGGCGGCCCCACGATGGCGCTGTGACTGACGCGGTCCGGCGACTCCTTCGCCGTCAATAGGTAGTCGACCCATTCGTCGAGCCCGATGGGTACCTCGCCCGATTGGTCAGGCTCGTCGGACACCACGATGAGGTGAAGGGTGGCAGCATCCCGAATGAAGCCAGCGTTGTCGGTCTCGCCCTTGATCTCGATCGCCGTGTACGCGGCGGCGCGACCCGACTCCGAGGCCGCGCCGCCCGTTCCGAGCTGGGCCATCGCGGCGAAAGTCCCCACGGGGTCCAACGTCGTCGTATCAATCCACTGGAGGCCGGCAATGCTCTGCAACTTGCCAGAATGGGACGGGTCCAGCATGTCCGTCGAAATCACGCCGATGTGGTAGTCGAGTCCCGAGTCTACGAACCAAGCAGCGAACAACGGGAAATTTGCCGCGATGGCGTCCTGTTCCTCCGACATCGAGCAGCTGTTGTCGACGACCCAGAGGACGTCCACCTGAGGCTGCTCAGACTGGAGAAACACGTCCTGCCGCTCCAACACCGGAAGAGGCTGGGGGAACGGAACGCCACCTTGAACCGCCTGATTCGGGAAGTCGTACTCGGAACATCCCACGAGCAACCACGCCCAGCGGAGCATTGAACCTCCCGAACAGCCCTAACGTAGCCCCAGCGTACGCCCTCCGCCGTGTTTGAGCCACAACACCAACCCTATCTGGCCCTGCGGGCCAGAGCGCGCATCCAAAGACCCCGGCGAGTCAACACCTGCCGTACGTCCATAGCTTCCCGCACAAGCAACACACCCGGGCATGCTGCCGCAGCGCGACGCACGGGGCCCGCCCAACCATCGTCGTTCTGCGCGGCCCAAGGTCCAACTCTGACCCCAGACCGCAGGCAAAAAAAAGCCCCGCTCGAGAAACCCGAGCGGGGCAAAGGAATGCCGGCAAGACCTACTCTCCCACCTAGTTGCCCAGGCAGTACCATTGGCGCGACGGAGCTTAACTTCCGAGTTCGGAATGGGATCGGGTGGATCCTCCGCGCTATCGTCACCGGCAAAGGGTTTGCGCATAGGGATGGGGTTGACGCGGCCGATCAATGTTGCCACTCTTTCGTTCGAGCGCGATCCGGTAAAAAGCCATAAGGACAATTAGTACGGGTAAGCTACGTGCCTTGCAGCACTTGCACCTCCCGCCTATCAACCAGGTAGTCTTCCTGGGTCCTTAAGGGAAAGCTCATCTTGAGGTGGGTTTCCCGCTTAGATGCCT
>SXOB01000078.1 GCA_005776945.1 Pseudomonadota bacterium | reverse complement strand
TGGACGACATGGTTCAGCTGGGCGACCATTTCGGCATCGTCGACGAGGTCGTCAGCATTCTGTTCGACGAGGCCCGGACGCCGCTCATCATCAGCGGAGAGGCGTCCGGTTCGCTCGACCTCTACCAGACGTCGGATGCGATCATCCCGGGCCTGCGGTCAGGAATCGACTTTGCCGTCGACGAGAAGGCCAAGCAGGTGGCCCTCACCGAGGAGGGGATCGCCCGCGTCGAGGGCCGGCTCGGGTTGGACAACCTGTACGACCCGACCCATATGGAAATCCTGCACCACGTGCAGCAGTCGCTTCGGGCCCATCACTTGTATCGGCGAGACCAGGAGTACGTCGTCGAGGGCGGCAAGGTCGTCATCGTCGACGAGTTCACAGGCCGCAAGATGCATGGGCGCCGTTGGTCCGATGGATTGCATCAGGCCATCGAGGCCAAGGAGCAGGTCCACATCGAGCGCGAGAGCCAGGTCTACGCGACGATCACGTTCCAGAACCTGTTTCGCATGTACAAGAAACTGGCGGGCATGACCGGGACCGCCAGCACGGAAGCCGCGGAGTTCGCGTCCATCTACAACCTCGACACGGTCGTCATCCCGACGAACCGGCCCATCGCTCGCAAGGACGAAGAAGACATCATCTTCAAGTCCATGATCGAGAAGTTTCAGGCCGTCACGACCCGCATCGAGGAGCTCCACACGCGCGGCCAGCCGGTGCTCGTCGGAACGACCTCGGTCGAGAAGAGCGAACTCCTCGCTCGCCTGCTGCGCGAGAAGGGGATTCCCCACGAGGTCCTCAACGCGAAGAACCACCATCGCGAGGCCCTGATCGTCGCCAACGCGGGCCGCAAAGGTGCGGTCACGATTTCGACGAATATGGCCGGCCGCGGGACGGACATCAAGCTCGGTGGAAATCCGGAGGCGCTCGCTCGCATCTCGGCGCCGCAGGCCGACGCCGCGACCCTGGCCACGCTGGTCGCCGAGTTCGAGGCCACCTGTCAGGCGGAGGCCAATGAAGTTCGGGCCCTTGGGGGTCTGTTCATCCTTGGCACCGAGCGGCACGAGTCACGGCGAGTCGACAACCAACTCCGCGGCCGGTCGGGCCGGCAAGGCGACCCGGGTGGCAGCCGTTTCTTCCTCTCTCTGGAAGACGACCTGCTGCGGATCTTCGGAACGGACAAGATCAGCGTCTGGATGGAGCGCATGGGGCTCCAGGACGACGAGCCGATCGAGCACCGTTGGGTCACTCGGTCGATCGAGAACGCCCAACAGAAGGTCGAGGCCCATCACTTCAATTCGCGCAAGAACCTGCTCGAGTACGACGATGTGATGAACTACCAGCGCAAAGGTGTTTACGAGCTTCGTCGCCGCGCGCTGCGCGCCGAAGGCCTCCGCGAGCTGGTGGACGAGGCGGTGGACGGCGTCGCGAATGACATGATGGACGACTACGTGGGCGAGGGGATGCACCCCGAACACTGGAATGTTGGGGCGCTTCGCACGGACCTTGACCGCATTTTCGGCGTCAACTGGCCCGACTCCGACCTCGCGCTGCGGGACCTTTCCCGCGAGGATCTGCGCCGACGGCTGATGGCCGACGTGCGCGCGCGAATGGCCGAATCCTGGGAGCGGCTTGGCGAAGAGATGGCGATGGAGCTGTCCAAGATGGTCTTGCTCCAGCAGACCGACGCCCTGTGGCGCGACCACCTCCTGGCCCTCGATCGACTGCGCCAGAGCGTGGGTCTGCGTGGCTACGGCCAGCGCAACCCCTTGCTGGAGTACAAACGCGAAGCCCTCCAGATGTTCCTGATGATGGGCGCTCAGCGCGACGAGCAGCTCGTGGCCCAGATTCTGCGCTTCGATCCCGCGGCCGCCAAGCCGCCCGAGGTCGTCCGAGCTCCGGCCCCGGCGCCCGCGCCTCGGGTCGAAAGGCCCTTGGCGATGCCCGTCGCCGAGCCGCCGCCGCCCGCACCGGTGGCGCGCCCCGCGAAAGGGGAGGCGGCCCGCGCCGTTGGCCTCGCGGAAGGCCTGCGCCGCAACGACCCGTGCCCCTGCGGTTCGGGCGAGAAGTTCAAGAAGTGCTGCGGCGTTGGCGGTCCCGAAGCGAGCGCCCCGGTCTGAGCCGAGCGCCAGGGAGCCTTGCCTTTTTGCACCAGCCTGCTAGTCCGGCGGGCCCCGTCCATTCGGCCGGGAGAACGCACGCCGCGATGATTGGGCCGGCCTTCGGGGTGGGACGGCCTGTGGCGGAGGTACCCACCCCAGCGGGTTTCCCGCAAGGTCCACCATGAACGTCTCGCTCCGCGATTTGCTGCAAGCCGGGGTTCACTTCGGGCACCAGACCCGTCGTTGGAATCCCAAGATGAAACCGTACATCTACGGCGCCAAGAACGGCGTCCACGTCATCGACCTGCAGCGCACTGCGCGCGGCCTGGTCGACGGTGCGCGCTTTGCGCAAGCCACGGCGGGACACGGCGGCGCCATCCTCTTCGTCGGCACGAAGCGCGCGGCCCGCGAAATCGTGAAGGAAGAGGCCCTCCGCTGCGGCATGTTTTTCGTCAACCACCGCTGGCTGGGCGGCTTGCTGACGAACTGGACCACGGTCAAGAAGAGCATCGACCACCTCACGCAGCTTGAGAAAGCGCGCGACGAAGGCAAGTTCGACCTGCTCACGAAGAAAGAAGCCCTCGATTTCGCCCGCGAGATCGAGAAGATGGAGCAGTCGCTCGGCGGCATCAAGCACATGAAGGGCCTGCCCGCCGCGATCTTCGTCGTCGACCCCAAGAAGGAGCACATCGCCGTCAAGGAAGCCCGCACGCTCGGGATTCCGGTGATCGGCCTCTGCGACACGAACTGCGACCCGTCCGGGATCCAGTACGTCATCCCTGGCAACGACGACGCCATCAAGTCCATCAAGTTGTTCACGGCCGCCATCGCGGACGCCATCGGCGATGGTCGCCGGGTGTCCACGGGTCGCACGCAATCCACCAGCGCCTTTGTTTCCAATGCGGACGACATGGCGGATGGCGATGCCGCCGGGCTCGCTCGCTACGCGAGCGCGGGCCCCGAAACCGACCGTGAAGACGACGCCTAGCCGTCAGGGGAAGCCATGAGCACCGACATGATCAAGTCGCTCCGGGAACGTACCGGCGCGGGGATGCTGGACTGCAAGAAGGCGCTGTCGGAATCCGGCGGCGACATCGAGAAGGCGATTGACTGGCTCCGCGCCAAGGGCATCGCAAGCGCCGCCAAGAAGGCGACTCGCGCTGCGACGGAAGGGTCCGTCCATGCCTATATTCACGCTGGCGGCCGGGTCGGCGTCCTCGTCGAGGTCAACTGCGAGACCGACTTCGCGGCGATGAACTCGGAGTTCCAGGGCCTCGTCCGCGACGTCGCGATGCACATCGCGGCCGCTAGCCCTCGTTGGCTCGCCCGCGAGGACGTGCCCGCTTCGGAAATCGAGCGCGAGCGCGAGATCCAGACGCAGCGCGTCATCGAAGAAGGCAAGCCGGCCGCCGTCGCCGCCCGAATCGTCGACGGCCGACTGGGCAAGTTCTACGAAGACTATTGCCTGCTCGAGCAGAAGTTCGTCAAGGACGACAGCCTCACGATCGAGGGCGTCGTCAAGGCCGCCATCGCCAAGATCGGCGAGAACATCCGGGTCCGCCGGTTCGTTCGATTCGAGTTGGGCGAAGGCCTCGAAAAGAAGGCGAATGACTTTGCGGCCGAAGTCGCAGCCCAGGCTGGGATGAACTGAGATGCCGACCCCCCGCTACCGGCGCGTCTTGCTCAAGGTGTCGGGCGAGATGCTTGGCGGAGCGGGGGGGAGTGGCATCGACGGCGACGTGCTCGAAGCCTTCGCCGAAGAGATTCATCACGTTCGCGACCTCGGCGTCGAGACCGCGGTCGTCATCGGCGGCGGCAACATCTTTCGGGGTCTCAGCGGCGCTGGTCGAGGCATGGACCGTACGACCGCCGACCACATGGGGATGCTCGCGACGGCCATCAACGCCCTGGCACTTCAGGACGCCTTGGAGCGCCGCGGCTGCCTCACGCGGGTGATGTCGGCCATCCAAATGCACCAGGTGTCCGAGCCCTACATCCGGCGGCGTGCGGCACGTCACCTGGAGAAGGGGCGCGTGGTCATCTTTGCCGCTGGAACGGGCAATCCCTACTTTTCCACGGACACGGCGGCGGCTTTGCGTGCTGCCGAGGTTGGAGCCGAGGTCATCCTGAAAGCGACGAAGGTCGACGGGGTCTATGACCGCGATCCCAAGCACTTCCCGGATGCGGTTCGCTACGACCGGCTGACCTACATCGACGTGCTCCAGCAAGGCCTCGGCGTGATGGACCAGACTGCGATCACGATGTGCCGAGAAAACCGGCTGCCCATCGTCGTGTTCAAGTTGGGCCCAGATCAAGTGGTTCGCGTCGTGTGTGGCGAACCGATCGGCACGTTCGTCGGCGACGCCCCGGCCTGAGTTAGCCGGCGGGGCGGAGGCACGATGGACGAGTACTTGGACGCGCTCAACGACGACATGAAGTCGGCGCTCGATGCGTTGATCAAGGAACTCGCGAAGGTGCGCACCGGCCGCGCCACCCCCAAGCTGGTCGACGGCGTCACCGTGCACGTCAACGCGTACGGTGGGGCGGCGATGCCGATCCAACAGTTGGGAACGATTCAGGCGCCCGACGCGCGGCTCATCACCGTCACCCCGTGGGACAAGTCGACGATCCCAGACATCGAGAAAGGGGTGATGGCGGCAGGTCTCGGCCTCAATCCGAGCAACGATGGCCAGATCATTCGCATTCCCGTCCCTCCCCTGACCCAGCAGCGCCGAACGGAACTGGTCAAGGTCGTCAAGAAGGTGGGCGAGGACGCCAAGGTACGCGTCCGAGCTGTGCGGCGCGAGTACAATGAGATGTTCAAGAACGGCGAGAAGGACGGGGAGATCTCCGAGGACCAGTGCCGCCGCCTGTTGGAGAAAGTCCAGGTCGCGACCGACAAGGCGATCGAGCAGGTGGACAAGCACCTCACGGCCAAGGAGGCCGAGGTCCTCGAGGTTTGATGGCCGCACCCCCAGGCGTTCCCCGCCACGTTGCGATCATTTTGGACGGCACTGGCCGTTGGGCCGAGCGTCGGGGACTACCGCGCGCGGCGGGCCACGAAGCCGGGGCGCTCAGCGTCCGAGAGGTCGTGCGAGCGGCGGGGGAGGTCGGCGTCGAGGTGCTGACGCTCTACAGCTTCAGCACCGAGAACTGGAAGCGACCCGCCACCGAAGTCGCGGCGCTCATGAAGCTGCTCGGTCGATACCTGGTCGACGAGTTGGAGGAGCTTGCGAGAAACCGGGTGCGCCTCACCGCCATCGGGCAGCTGGACCGGTTGCCGGCTTGGGTCCGCAAACTCCTTCGCGCCGCGGAACATGCGACGCGCAACAATGATGGCCTTCAACTTGTTCTCGCATTGTCTTACGGCTCGCGAGCCGAGATCACGCAGGCGGTCCGATTGGTCGCCGAACGCGTCAAACGAGGGGAGTTGGCGCCGGCCGATATTTCGGAGGCCGATGTCGCCGTCGGGCTCTGGACGGCGGGTCAGCCCGACCCCGACCTCCTCATACGCACGAGTGGCGAGATGCGGCTGAGCAACTTCCTGCTGTGGCAGATCGCCTACTCAGAACTCGTGGTCACCGATGTGGCCTGGCCGGACTTTCGTCGGCCGCAGTTTGACCTGGCGCTCGCTGCGTTCCGGGCCCGGCAGCGCCGCTTCGGCGCCACCGCCGCGCAAGTGACGCGATGATGATTCGCATCGTGGCTGCCGCGGTGGCCTTGGTGGTTGCCGTGCCGATCCTCGCCGCCGGCCCGGTCGGGGTCTGGGCCCTTGTCGGCTTCGCGGGAGCGCTTTGTGTCCGCGAGTACGCGGGAATGGCGTTTCGGGCTGCGCCGTCGCGCGGTTGGGTCGGTGTGGGCGTCCCGTGGACGGCGTTGTGGTTGGCCACAGGAGCGGGCTGGGATGCCGAACGGTGGCCGGTCACATTCTTGGTGTCCTCCATCACGGTCATTGGCGCCGTCGTATGGACCGGCGACGACTTCAGAGCATCGGTCGACGATGTCGCCCGCTCCGCGCTCGGCCTCGTGTGGCTGGGTCCGCTCGTCTGGCTCGTCGACATGAGCCGTCTCCCGCACGGGCCCGCTTGGCTCGCACTCCCGCTCGCCATTGCGTGGGCGAGTGACACGGGCGGCTACTTCGCCGGAGTGTTGGCTGGGCGAACCCCGCTGCATCCGAGGGTGAGTCCCAAGAAGACCGTGGAAGGCGCGGTCGGAAGCGTGTTTCTCGCGGCCGTCGCCGGTGGGCTCGTCCAGCACCTTGGCGGTTGGCCCGGGCCCCTTTGGGCGGCGGTCGGGCTGGGAGGGGTCGGCGCCATCTTCGCCCTGTGTGGGGACCTCTTTGAGAGTCTTCTCAAGCGGGCGGGGGACGTAAAAGACAGCGGCGCGTTCCTCCCGGGCCACGGCGGGATGCTCGATCGCATCGACTCCGTGCTGTTTGTGGTGCCCTGGGTGTACATGGCCACTGTGGGGCTTCGTTGACCGCACTTTTGTCGGGTCTGGTGATGCTTGGCGTGCTCGTGGTGATCCACGAAGCGGGCCACATGATCGTCGCCAAGTTTTTCGGGATCGGCGTGCCCGTGTTCAGCGTCGGCGTCGGGCCGCGAATCGCGGGATTCCGATGGGGTGACACCGATTTTCGGCTGAGCGCACTGCCGTTCGGTGGCTATGTTCGGTTGGCCGGCGCCGACCCGTTTGGCGATGCCGACTCGGAATCCGACGAGATCCCAGAGGGGCGGGACTTCATGGCGCGCCCCGTCTGGCAACGTCTGTTGGTCATGGCGGCCGGGCCTGCGGCGAACCTGTTGTTGCCGGTCGTGTTGTTTTCGGCTGTCCTGATCGCGGGTGAACCCCAGGCAGACAACTCGGTCGGGCTCGTGTCCCGCTCTGGCGCGTTCGCCGAACTTGGCATCGTCGAGGGCGACCGTGTGTTGGCAGCCGCGGGACAACCCGTGGCCACGTGGGGCGATCTGGCGACGATCATCGTCGGGCGCGGCGGCGAACCGCTGCCGCTGCTGGTCCAATCTCAGAGCGGTGCCAAGCGCGACGTCGTGGTTCCCGCCGACGCCGTTGACGTCGTCGATGGACGGTGGGACCCCACCGACATGGGCGTCGCGTCGGAGCGCACGTCCAGCGTGGTTGGCGTCGACCATCCCGACTCCCCTGCGGCACGCGCGGGACTTCAGACGGGCGACCGCGTCACCAAGGTCGACGGCGTCGAGATCCTCGACCATCGGCGCCTGCGAGCGGCCCTCATAGGCGCCGAACACGTTCTGACGATCGAGCGGCCGGACGCTGAAGGCTTGCCCGTCGAGCACACGTTCCGCATGGTGGCGGGAGATTGGCAGGCGCCCGCCGACGACCCAGTTGGCAATCGCTGGGGCATCGTCCCTGTCGAGCTTTTCGTCCAGGGTGTGACCGAGGGGGGCGCGGCCCAAGCCGCGGGTATCCAATCGGGCGACCGCCTCTGGTCGGCGGGCGGCACGACGCTGTCGAGTTGGGGTGAGCTGAGCAAGCAGGTCCGAACCACGGTGGACGACCTCGCGCCCGACGCGTCTCCGAAGCCCATCGCGATCGAGGTCGTCCGTGCCGGCCAGCGGATTGCACTGACGATGACGCCGACGATGAACCGCGAACTCGTCTACGTCGAGGCGCGCCATCGGCCCATGATCGGCGTCATGCGTTGGGCCAATGCGTTCGTCGCGGCGCCCGACGTCCGCCGCTACTACGGCCCCGTCGAGGCGGTGCAGCGCGCCGTCCGCACGAGCTTCATGGCCCTGACTGACACGCTGACCCTGTTCGGCAACATGTTGTCCCAGAACGTGAAGCCGGAGGAGAGCCTCGGTGGGCCTGTCGAGATCTTCGCCCAGGCGGGTCGGAGTGCGGAGGCGGGCATCTTTGCGTTTGCGCGGATGATGGCGATGATCAGCTTCAGCCTTGGCTTCGTCAACCTGCTGCCGATTCCGGTTCTCGATGGCGGTCAAATCGTATTCTACGCAATCGAGGGCCTTCGCGGCCGTCCGCTGCCGCTCATCCTTCGGGAACGGATCCAGATGGTCGGGGTCTTGGCGCTTGTCATGCTCATGTTGTGGGTGACCTGGCATGACATCTCCGACCTCCTGGCCGGATGACGGTCGCGGTCGCCATCGACACGGCGGGCCCGCTCATTGGCGTGGCGGCGTGGGACGGAGCCCGAAGCGCGACGCGAACGGGACGCGTCTCACGCGGAACGGAACGGGTGTTGGTGCCCTGGTTGCGGGAGGTCCTCGATGAACTCGGGGTCGATCGGCCAGACGTCATCGGCGTGGGTGTGGGTCCCGGTGCCTTCACCGGTGTGCGCGTCGGGGTCGCGGCCGCCATTGGCGCGGCGATGGGGTACCGCGTCGGCTTGGTGGAGGTCGGCAGCCTGTGGTCGCGCGCGCGAAGCGTAGACGCCGACCATGTCCTGGCGGTCTTGGACGCTCGGAGGGGTCGCGTCTACGTCGGGGGATGGGCCCGCGACGGCGCGTGCTTCCTCGAACCGGCCGACCTTCGCCCTGACGCGTTGCCCGCCTTGCCCGCCGGGGTCTTGGCGACGGGGGAGGGGGCGCCATTGTTGGCAGACGGCATCGCGGCCGCCTCTGGGCGCGTGTGCGAGACGTACACAGACTGCGGCGTCCTGGAGGTCGCCAGGTCGGTTTGGGGTCGAACGGGCGGCGACCCGACGGCTGTGCGTCCGCGTTACCTGCGCGCCCCCGGCGTGGGAGCCCCTTGAGCGAAGGCAGGTCATTGCGGGTCGGCGTCGTTGGCGCAACGGGCCTCATCGGCGGCGAGCTTCTCAAAGCGCTGGACCGTGCTCCGTGGCGTCCGGCCGAGGTCGTTCCCTTGGCCAGCTCGCGCTCGTCGGTGTCCACCGTTCGCTATGGCGACGCGGACATTGCAGTCGACAATCTTGGCGAAGAGGTCCTCGGCGACCTCGACATCGCCTTCTTCGCGACGCAGCCTGAGGTGGCCAAGACGGTGGGTCGTGCAGCCGCCGCGGAGGGGGTCGCGATCGTCGACTGCTCGGGTGGCCTCGCCGGCGACGGACCCCTCGTCGTCCCCTGGCTCAACCCAGCGGCGCTTCGCGATGACCCTCGGATTCTCGTCCTTCCTTCGCCCGCCGCCCTCGCGGTAGCGTCCGTGTTGGCGCCATTGCGACGTGCAGGCCTGACGGCGCAGGCCGAAGCCACCGTGTTGTTGCCGGCGTCCACCGAAGGGCGTGCCGGACTCGAGGAGCTCAGCCGCCAGGTCGTGGCTCTGATGGGCGGTGGTACGCCTCCGCGGAAGGTCTTCCCGCGTGGCCTCGCGTTCGACCTCGTGCCGCAAGTCGGCACGGCCTCGGCAGAGGGTTGGACCCCCCGTGAGCGGTCGGTGAGCGCGCAGGTGGCGGAGTTGTGTGGCGGGCCGCCGCCGGACATCACGCTCGTTCAAGTTCCCGTCTTCTCCGGCGTTTGCGCGGAGGTTCGTCTGCGGGGCCGGTTCGACCCCGCCGAGATGGCCAAGATGCTGGAAGCGGGTGGCCTGCGCGTCCATTCCGAGAACACGGATCGCAACGTGCCGCGCTCTCGAAACGTCGAGGGGCGTCCTTTCGCCGATGTCGGCCGCATCCGTGTGGGTGCCGACGCCACGTGGATGTGGGTCGCCCTCGACAACTTGTCCGCTACGGCGGCGGCGGCCGTGGGATGTGGCGGTTTGCTCGCGCGGGCCCTCACCTGACAGCTTGTCCCCGACGCATGCGGCGCTCCTTGGCGTCTGGACACATTGTCAGGGGGCGGGCGCACGTCTGTCCAAGATCGGCCTGCCAACTCCGTTCATCGGGTGGCATGGAATGTGCTAGCGGAGTCGTGGAGGCGCGATGAGCGTGCTCGCGTGGGGCGCTATGGCCGCGATGGCCCTTCCGCCGGACCGGCAGACGGGCGCGGTGGACGTCGGCGCAAGCGACGTCGAGCGCTTCGCCGTGACGTCGGACGGGCGGTGGGTCGCCGGTCGCTCCAAAGGCGACAAGAGCCTGTGGCTGATCGACGTCGAGGACTGGTCGAGCCGCATCTCCGCGGTGTGCGACGTCACCGGGGTGAGCCCTTGGGTGCAAGGCGACGACCTCGACCTTTGGGTCAGCTGCGAAGATGGGACCCTGCGGCTGTTCCACCCGACAGACACCGGTTTTGTCGCGGCGACCACCGACGACGGCGCCGAGGTGAGCGTTCAAATCTCCGATTCCGCGCTTCACGGCGTGTGGGGTTGGGAGGACACCAACGGGATCTTGTCGCTGCTCGTCGTCAGCTGGTCTGGCGTCAGCGCCGACCCCGCGTACGTCCACGCCCTGGCGGCCGACGACTGGGAAAATGCGACCTACCGGGTCGGAAACCAACTCCTCGACGCAGACTTCAAGGAAGGGGCCGTGACGGGGAGCTACCTCATTGTCTCCCACGGACCGTCGATCACTCCTGTGTTCCTGACGTCCGGGACGCCGGGGTTGTTCACGCCGGCGCCAGGCATCACGGCCCTCGACATCGTCCCGAGCTCGCTCAACGAGGTCGCCCTGGTCGATGAGGATGGCGTGCTCGCCACATACAGCGGAATCATCTCCCAGTTCACGATTCGGAAGACCGGCCTGCCGGCCCCCAAAGCGGTGGCTTGGAGCAGCGACCCCGACGACGACTGGATCGTGATCTACGGTGACGAGGTCCAGGTTTACGACATCGTCAACGGCGTGATCGAGGCCGATCCCGTCACCGTCGTGGTTCCCGAGTCCGGGGAGTCTGCGGTCCAAGATGCCGTGGTCAGCGACGGCTACGTGTTCGGAGGCGGCGAAGGGGGCAAGGTTCGGGTCGCTACCGCACGCCCGTGGGTCTACCCGGATCGGATGTTCGTGACGCCCGTCGACGTGGCCACGACCGTGACAGGCACGGCGTCCACGCCTCAACCTTACACGGCCGGCGACGTGGTTTCCTTGACGTTCGAAGTCGATGCCGAAACCGAATGTGAGGTTCGCCTCCACGGAGATCGCTTCGGTTCCGGCGACTTTCTGGGTGCCTTTTCCGACGTTGCCGTCGAGACGCCCGTCTCCCTTGAACTGACGGTAGACGACAGTTGGGACGAGGGCGACAACCGCGTAGTCGTGCGCTGCACGGATCTGAACACCGGCCTGACGGGTCACGGGGCCGTGGACATCGACGTCGACGCGCCGCCCGATCCTCCCGACTTTACGAATGCGAGCGTCGGCTTCTCGGACAGCGCGCTGCGCGTGACCTTCGAAGGCATCGACGACGACGACCTCTCCCACTACACGGTCTACGTTTCCGCCTCGGAATTCGAGGCGACGGATTGGCCAACGGGGGGACCGGAGATGGTGGAAGGGACCTTCGTGGGGCCCGTCACGGTGGAGTCGGCGCCGTCCACCTCCGTGACTTTGCGACTGGAACCCCTGACCAATGGAACGCCCTACTGGGTGGCGGTTCGCGCCACCGACACGGGTGGAAAGGAAGGAGCCATGAGTGCCGTGATTCGCGAGACACCTCGTCCGAGCTTCTCGGCGGGCTCGCTTGCGGGGGAGGCGGGTGGCAACCCGTGGACCTGCTCCACGACAGGTGGACCGGGCTTCGGGGCCGCGCTGCTCGGCCTTGGCCTGCTGCGCCGACGGCGTCTGGCGGTCGCCGCGCTGGTCGTTGCGGTCCCCACGGTCGCGCAGGCCGAAAATCCCAACCGCGGCGACATGGAGCGCCGTAGTCGCGGCAATGTGGAGGTTCGTTACGGCTTCGTGGACCTGGCGCCGATGACCGACGGGTCCGAAAATCCCATCGACGTCGTCTACGACGAACACGTCATGAACATGCTGCAGGTGGAGGCCGGTCCCCAGCTGTGGCACGTGCTCGAATTCGACCTTGGCTTGGGCTTCTTCCAGGAGCTGGCACACCTCGAGACGAACTCGGGAGCCGACAGCGCCGACAAGACGATGCTCACGGCCTTTCCGTTCAGCTTGGGCGGGACCTTCCGTCTGGAGCTGCTCAAAGAGCAATGGGTCGTCCCCTTCGTACGTGGCGGGGTGGATCTGCTGGTGTACACGGAGCTGACGGACAACGCAGCAGGCTCGAAAGACGCGCTGCGCGGCCTCAAGGTGGGCAACCATTGGGGCCTTGGCGCGGACCTGCTGCTGGACGCGGCGGCGCCGGCTCGCGCGTCCAAGCTGGAGGCCAAGTCGGGCATCCGGGACTCGTACCTCGTCGTTGAATGGCGGCGACAGGCCATCGACCACCGCGAGCTGCCTTGGCAGGCTTCGCGTGAGCAGGGCCTCGTGTTTTCGGGCGACCTCGTGACCCTCGGCGTCAAGCTCGACTACTGACGTGGCCCGCTGGCGTCTCGACCTCGAGTACGACGGGACGGATTTCGCCGGCTGGCAGCTTCAGCCCGGCCTCCGAACGATTCAGGGAACGCTCGAAGACGCTGTAGAACGCGTGTTCGGTGCACCCATTCGCATCGGCGCGGCCGGGCGGACCGACTCCGGCGTCCATGCAGAACACCAGGTCGTTGCGTTCGAGAGCGACGCGCCCCGGACCGAACGGGGCGCGCTCTTGGGCCTCAACGGTGTGCTGCCCCCGGACGTCGCCGTGTTCGGCGCCCGAATCGTCCCAGACTCATTCGACCCACGGCGGACGGCACACGCGAAGCGGTACCGCTACCGGTGGCTCGTCCGCAAAGGCCGCAGCCCGCTGCGACGTCACCGGACGTGGCACCTCAAGCTCCCGTTGGACGTTGCGGCGATGGGCGCGGCCGCGGCGAGCTTGGCGGGAACGCGGGACTTCGAGTCTTTCCGCGCGTCCGGGTGCTCCGCGGCGACCTCGCTGCGAACGATCCCGGTCGTCGAGGTGGTGGAGGCGGGCGATGAGGTCCACCTCCGGATGGAGGGAACCGGCTTCCTTCGCAACATGATCCGCATCGTCGCGGGTTCTTTGACGGAGGTGGGCCATGGACGCTGGCCGGTCGAGCGGGTCGCCGAGGTTTTGGCCGCGCGCGATCGAACCCGCGCGGGCCCTACGGCGCCCCCGCAGGGCCTGACCCTCGAGCGGATTTGGTACGTAGACGAGCCCGGCGCGCCGGCCTTCGTAGGCTTGCGCGGGGCGCCGTGACTACCACTCCTCTTCTTCGCCGCCCTCGGCCTCTTCCTCATCGTCGTCCGCGCCTTCGACGTCATCGTCATCGTCGTCGGCCGCGGCTTCCTCTTCTTCTTCCTCGAAGCCCACCTCTTCTTCACCCTCGCCGCGAGGACGAGTCTTGCTGCGGCCAAGGAGGGCCTTGACGTCGCGCTGAGGCGCGTCGACCTGATTCGCCTGGCATTCCGGGCAGATGGCTTCCGGGCGCTGGAGGTCGTAGAACTTCGTGCTGCACTGGAAGCAAGTGTAGCGCGCTCCGAGCTTGGCTTTGTCGAGCATCGGGTCTCCGCCGAAGGGCGCGCCCCCTACCCGAACGGAGACCCTTCCGTCAAGCGCCCTCGGTGGTGGGGACGGCGAGGGCAGGCTATCGGCGGGTGTCGGAGGGAAGACGATGAGGCGTCTGGCATCCTTGTGGTTGGCGCCGTTGGCGTTGGGTTGTGGCTCCGATGGCACCACGACAGACGCCATTTTGGACCTCGACATTCGCATCGACCAGGCGGGGGACGGCGACAGCGCCGAGAGCCGTGGCACCGAGATGTGCGTCGACGAAGATGGCAACATCTACGTCATTTGGATCGACGATCGCGATGATCTACCGGCGGTTTGGCTCAACCGCTCTCTCGACGCCGGCGCGAGCTGGCTGCCCGGCGCGGTCAAGGTCAACCGGGGCGAGTCGAGCGTCGACGAGGCCGACATCGCGTGCACGACCGAGGGCGTGTTCGTGGCGTGGGAAGACGATCGCGACGGCGACATCAAGAACCACAACATCTACTTTTCGGTGTCCTACGACAAGGGCGAGACGTTCCTCGAAGAGGACGTCCGGATCGATGATGATCCCGACGGGCGCGCCTACAGCAAGGGACCGGAGCTCACAGCCGTTGGCTCGAACGTCTACCTGGCGTGGTTCGACAACGCGTCGGGCGCCTACGACATCTACGTGGCGTCCAGCGGGGATGCGGGCGCGTCCTTCCGTGAGCCGGTCCGGGTCGACAGCGACGCCGCAGGCGCCGCTTACTCGGCGTGGCCCCAGATCGCGGCAACGCCAAGCGGCAACGTCTACGTGGCGTGGGAAGACAGCCGCAGCGGGTCTAGCGACATCTACTTTGCGGTGTCCGACAATTCTGGCAGCAGCTTCCAGCCGGATGTCCGCATCGACGGCGGGGATGGCGACGGCGAATTCGGCAGCTTCAATCCGAGCCTCGCGTCCGACGGCAACGACGTTTACGTCGTTTGGCACGATGCCCGGCACGGCGAAGGCCGCAGCATCATGATGAACTACTCGCCCGACGGTGGCTTCGACTGGAAGTCGGTCGCCGAGCGGGTCGACAGCGACCAGGCGGGCTTCTTCAACTCGGTCTTCCCCGATGTCGAGGTCCAGCAGGGCGTGGCCCACATCGTATGGCAGGACAACCGGGACACCAACTACGACATCTACTACCGGTCGGCGACGTCAGGGAATCTCGGGATCGAAGAGGTCAGCCCCGAGCACGACGTGGCGCCTGGCTTCTCGAACAGCCAGTTGCCCCAGGTCGCCCTTGGCGACGACCGCCTGGCCATCGCTTGGACAGATGGGCGCGTCGAGGCTCAGGCCGGCGCTGACAATGGCTACGTCGACGTCCTGTACCAAGCCTCTACGGATGGCGGCACGACGTTTGAGGAGGAGGACCTCCGAATCGACGTCATGCAGGCGGGCGCGTCCTACAAGCTCGATCTGAACGTGGAAGTGTACGGTGGGCTGCTCTTTGCGGCTTGGACGGACGGCCGCAACGGCAGCCAGGACGTCTACTTCAACGCAGTGGAGTTCGGTGAGGGTGTCGTCCTGCCGGAAACGACGGAGTCGGGCACGCTACCAACGACCGGACCTTGACAGGCGGCGGAGCCCGGCGATAGCCCCGCCGGGCTTCGGGAACCTGGTCCCGAACCACGAGGAGTCCCATGAACACGTACTCCGCGAAGCCCGGTGAGGTCGCGCGGGAGTGGTACGTGGTGGATGCGAGCGGCGTCGAATTGGGCCGCCTCGCCACCCGCATCGCCGTCATCCTGCGTGGCAAGCACAAGGCCGCATACACGCCGCACATTGACACTGGCGACTTCGTCGTCGTGCTGAATGCGAGCCAAGTGGCCCTGTCCGGCAACAAGCTCGATGACAAGCTGTACTACCACTACACCGGTCACAAGGGCGGCCTGAAGCGCGCCCCGGCCCGCGCCGTGCGCGAGCGCGACCCGGAAACGATGTTCCAGCAGGCGGTTGGCGGCATGTTGCCGAAGAACCGGCTTGCACGCCACCAGCTTGCCAAGCTGAAGGTGTATGCGGGTGCCGATCATCCGCACGCCGCTCAGCAGCCCAAACCCCTCCCTTCGATCTGGTAGACCATGGCCCGCACGCAGAAGGTCCAGTACTACGGCACCGGCCGTCGCAAGACGTCCACGGCGCGCGTCTTTCTCCGCCCGGGCTCCGGCCGGTTTCACGTCAACCAGCGCGAGCTGGAGCACTACTTCCCGCGTGCGACGTCGGTCATGGACTTGCGTCAGCCGCTCGAGTTGACGCAGACCGGCGGTGACTACGACGTCTACGCCACGGTTCGCGGCGGCGGCGCAAGTGGCCAGGCCGGCGCGATCCGGCTCGGCATCGCGCGCGCCTTGCTCGAAGCCAATCCTTCGCACCGCCCGGTGCTCAAGGCCGCTGGCATGCTCACGCGCGACGCGCGTGAGGTCGAACGCAAGAAGTACGGCCGCGCCGGCGCTCGCCGCCGCTTCCAGTTCAGCAAGCGCTGATCGTCCACGTCGGCCCGCACCTGCGGCGTCGGCGGCCTTGGGATGCGATCGTTCCGCACCGCGAGGGCCCCAGGGGTGGGCCCGCGGGCGCGTCGGGTTAGCGGCCGCGTGAGGCGGCCATGCGCAGGAAGTACATCTTCGTCACGGGTGGCGTGCTTTCGTCGCTTGGCAAGGGACTCAGTGCGGCGGCCCTCGGGGCGCTCCTCGAAGCGCGTGGCCTGAAGGTCACGAACGTCAAGATGGACCCGTACATCAACGTCGATCCGGGCACGATGTCGCCCTACCAACACGGCGAGGTCTTCGTCACGGACGACGGCGCCG
>SXOB01000008.1 GCA_005776945.1 Pseudomonadota bacterium | reverse complement strand
GATGTGGGCCGTGAAGCCGCGATCGATGCCCGCGACCGCATCGCGGAAGTGATCCTGGGCGCCGACAGGGTGTTCGTGACGGCGGGGTGGGGCGGCGGGACCGGCAGGGGCGCTGCGCCGGTCATCGCTCTGGTCGCGCGCGCCCTGAAGGCCCTGACGGTTGCGGTCGTCACGCGTCCCTTCCACTTCGAGGGCAAGCGCCGCCGGCGTCAGGCCGAAGAGGGCATCACTGCGATGTCGAATGCCGTCGACACGCTGATCACGATTCCGAACCAGCGTCTCATCGCGATGGCCGACGACCGCACGACGATGAAGGACGCGTTCCGGATGGCCGACGACGTGCTGCTCAAGGCCGTCAAGGGTGTCTCCGACCTCATCAACCTCAACGGCGTCGTCAACGTCGACTTTGCCGACGTCCGGACGATCATGGCGAGCAAAGGCATGGCGCTCATGGGCGTCGGTTCGGCGCGCGGCGAACACAAGACGGTCGAAGCGGCCCAGAACGCCATCAGCTCGCCGCTGCTCGACGACGTGAGCATCCACGGCGCTACGAGCGTGCTCATCAACATCACGGGCAACAGCAAGCTCACGATGTACGAGATGCACGAGGCGAGCACGATCATCCAAGAGGAGGCCCATGAGGATGCCGAGGTGATCTGGGGCTGGGTGGTCGACGACTCGCTCGAAGACGAAGCCCGCGTCACCGTCATCGCGACCGGCTTCGAGGCTTCCCGCGCCGTGCTGCAGCCGCAAAGCGTCGAGCGCCGTGCCAACGAGCGCGTGGCGCGCGTGTCGGGCGGACGCACCCGTCGCGACCTGCACACCGGCTACCAGCCGGCCTACGACGACTACGACATCCCGACGTTCTTCCGCAGCGGGGAGTGAGTCGGCGCGACGGTCGGGCCAGTTCGATGGCCCGACGTCGAACCCCGATGTTTCGTCACGCCATGTTTCGTCACTGGGCGGGCGGCGCCGGCGTCGCTTCTGGTACGGGGGGCGGCGGCGGGGGCGCCGGGGGCGGCAAGGCCGCGCGGCGGTCACGCTCCGCCTTGGCGAGCGAAACGCATCCATCGAAACCGTTTTCGAGTCCGCCGCGAATGACGGACGGCATCTTGCTGCCAGCTTGGGCCAGCCAACTCGAGTCGGAGCCGAAGCCGATCCGGGACACAAAGGTGACCCGCGAGGTCCGCGTCGAACCCGGCTCCACGCGGAACATGCCATAGAGTTCGGTGACCTCTTGGTCACCAAAGATGCGCCAGATGCTGCCTTTGGGCGCTTTGGCGTAGGCCGCCTTGGCGGCGGCGTCGTACCGGGTCCACGTGGCGGCATCGACCATCGAGGGCGTGAGCTTTTCGAAGGCGAGGACGGTCTGGCCGTCGCGGTCGTAGCGGTACATGCGCTGGTAGAACCACGCGTAGAAGGCGGTAAGGTCGAGCAAAAACCAGGTGTCCTGGTAGGACGCGCCGGTGACGGCGTCGACGCCCGTGCCAAGGTTGATGACGGCCACGGCGCCAGACATCGTTCGCGGCAGACGGTTCTGCTGATGGAAGACGATTTCCGCGACCGCTTCCGCCGGAATGTCCTGGTCGGATTCGCCCGTGATCATCGGGACGTAGCCGCTCTCGACGGGCTTGAGCTGGATCGTGTCGTACATCCGGTCTTGATAGGTCCAGCGCTTGGCGCTCGACCAGAAAGACGGATTCTGCAAGGCGTCGTTGAGGACGGCCGTGCCCTCAGTGTTGCGCAGGCGGATGGCGGGAGGCGCTGCCCAGGCGGCCGTGGCCGCGATGAACAGGGTGAGCAGGATTCCGAAACGCATGGTGCCCGCGCTAACCCGCGACCTCGGCCCCAGCGTCCGCAGCGCGCGTGGACCGGGTAGACGTGGCCATGGTCGGATGGGGCTTCGTCGCTGGCACATGGGAACGAGGAACGGAACCGGTCCTCCATGGATGGCGTACGCGGCGGGCGGGTCTTGGCGGTCGAGATTGGCGCGTGCCCGGCATCGAGGTCGTTGGGGTGACGCTGTTCGGGATGGTGGAACCGGAAGAGCAGGCCGCGATCGTCGTCCGAGCGTGGCCGAAGACGGATGCGTCGTTCATGTCTGCCGTACGCGGATGGGTCGCCAAGCGGTCGGGTGAGGAAGGGGGCCTTGGCGCGTGGCAGCTGGGTGCGGCCACCGAGGCTTGGGTCGCGGGGATGTCCCTTGGCGCGGCATCGGCGGCGTTGCCACTGCTGGAAGCGACGACGGGAGCGTTGGCCGGGGCCGTCGAGGACGCGGTCGTCAACCGGGCGCAGAACAGGATCGTGCTGGCGGCCGAGGCGACCGATGAGGGCGCGACCCAGCATCCGACGGTGTGGACCGACGTCGGTTGGCTTGGCGGCGCGCCGTCGACCGAGTTGCTGTCTGGCCTCGACGTACGGATCGGTCAACCACCAAGGAGAAAGGCGAGCTTTGACCCGCCAGAGCCCTTTGTGGCCGTCCATGGTGCGGGACGAGAGGCCTTCCTAGTGCTCGCGCGGGAACACGCGGCTGACGGTCTTCATCTCGATTGGCGGCCCGACGGCGGTTCCAGCGTCCTCGTTGTCGAAGGCCACCCGCGACCGGCGGTGCCTTGTCGCGGGCTTGAAGACCTGCTTGCCGCGCAGCACGCCCTGGCGACGCGATGGCGCACCTGGCCCGCCACGCTGCGCGCGCGGCGGGCGGGCTGATCTCAGGCCGCGGGGAGCGGCGGGAGCGGCGGGAGCAGGCCTGACGCATCGCGGATGTTCGTCTGCTCGCGGAGGCGCAGCAAGGCCTCGCGCTCGATCTGACGAACACGTTCGCGGGACAAGCTCATGCCCTTCCCGACCTGCGACAACGTCCGGAACTGGTTGTCTTCCAAGCCGTATCGGCGAGCGAGGACGTAGCGGTGACGGTCGTTGAGGACGCGCTCGAACGCGTCCAGCATCCGGCGAATCTCTTGGCTGCTGATGACTTCGTCGTCGGGGTTCTCGGCGTCCTCGTCGGAGAGGAAGTGTTCGAGCGATCGACTGCGCGGCCCGTCGTCGACAGGTTGATCAAGTGACACGGTCTGGCCCTGGCTGAGCAGGAACTCGGCGCGCTTCTTGTCGACGCCCACCTCTTCGGCCAAATCGACGACCGTGTACTCGACTCCCGCATCCTCGAAGCGCTTGATGGCTTTGCGGAGATTGCGGGTTTGCTCGACCGCACAACCGGGCAGCCGAACCGGTCGCCCCGTGTGGTCGATGGCGCGAGTCATCTGGGCGCGGACCCACCAACGGGCGTAGGTGCTGAACCGGATGTCGCGTTCGGGATCGAAGCGCTTCGCTGCGCGCAGCAGGCCGATGTAGCCCTCCTGTACGAGGTCGGCTTCGTCCATAAATGGGCCGGCAAGCTTGCGCGCTTCGCCGTGAGCGATGCGTCGCCCCGACATCGCCAGCTTCCAGCGAATGGCCTCGGCCTCCGCCCAAGCCGCCTTGGCTTCGCGGGCCTTGCCACGAATCTGAGGCAGGCGATCTGAGGTCTTCCAGGCGGCTTCGACGGCGGCCTCCAGCCGATCGACCATGCCGGCCCGCGTCCGTTCTGCCCGCTTGGGAATCCGCTTGAGCTCTGCCGTGGCCTCCTGGATGTCGCGAATGGCTTCGCGCGCCCGATTCTCGCAGGCGTGGATCCGGCGAGCCAGTTCCTTTTCCTGTTCTGCGGTGAGTCGTTCGGACTTCTTTTGCTTCGGGACGAAGTAGTCGATGGGGTCCTCCCTCGGCCGGCGGTCACTCCGTCGGCCGCAACGGGCGGATCGTACCAGAAGCCTACAGAAAAACATCAATCAATTGGTGACCGACGACCGATTGTGGCGCCATGTTACGACACGGGGGTGTTGCGCGGGGCGGTCAGTCGGGGGGGACGGCGAGTTCATCCCGGTCCGACGCCGATCCTGGCGCTGATCTGGGGATCTCGACTAGATCGCGCGGCTTGCGACCGGTCCTGCTCCTGCTGGCGATCTCCATGGCCATGGCCGCTTCGGCCGGGTCGGAGCCGTCTGCGGCGACGGTTGGGGTCGATGACGACGCCGTTGCGCACGCGTCTCTGCGCCCTGGCGACGCGGTCCCTGAGCCCCCGGTCCCCCCCGCCTGTTTGGGAGAGGGCGCCTGCCTCGCGCCCCGGTCCGTCTGGATCGATCGCGGCGACCTTGGCATCGGCCTTGGGGGATTTGAGCTTGTCTACGACCTCGACGAGGTCACGGCCCCCGTCAAGCGCCGGGACCTCAAGGGCGAAAGCGCCTTGTCGGTGGCCGTTCGGCTCGCATTGTCCGAAGTAGGCGCCGACCGCCTTGTCGCCAGCCGATTCGGCCTGGTCGAGGCGATCGGTATCCATTGGACCGTGCGAAACCGCCTGGAGGCGGGGGCCTACGATCCTCTTGGTCGGGGCGTTCGCGCGTTCCCCGGCTGCGGTCCGACGGGCACCTACGTGAGCTGTGCGAACCCTGGCCAATACCTCGGCCTTCGGTCGTGGCGGGCGCTCGAACCTCGGCGGTACGACGAACCTATGCTCACAGCCGCCGTAGACGTCGCCGTGATCGCCTGGTGGCTCGTCGACAGCGGGCTCGCTGAGGACCCGACGGCTGGCGGGACCAACTTTGTCCACCACTGTGGCGGCCGCGCCTATGGGCTGAAGACCGAATTCTGCGACGGCTGGATGGGCGGCTCGAAGGCAAACGACGTCGCTGGCGCCGACCCCGTGACGGGGCCCCTTGCGTTCAAGGCGCCAGGCGATTTGACGCCGGGTGGCTGGTACCGGCTGCACTTGTCTGCGCGTGTGGATTTCGCGCCCTGGGACGAGCCTGCGCCGGTCGGGGACACGCCATCGCGGGTGGCGCGGCTCGCCTCGGGATTGGGACCGCGCGTGTCGGACGAGATGTTGAACAGTCTCAGCCGGGCGCGCGCCCTGCGCTGAACTCGTTCCTGGCCGCGAACGGCGCGATCAGCCGGAGGCCTCGGCGGCCATCACGTGGGCGCCGAGCAAGATGCGCTCGACGAGTTCGCCGAAGGACACGCCGACGGCCCCCGCCGCCATCGGGCTGAGGCTGGTTGGCGTCATGCCTGGAAGCGTGTTGACTTCGAGCATGACGGGGTCGCCGTCGGCCGGGACGATGAAATCGACGCGGCACAGACCGGACCCGTCGACAGCTGCCACGGCGGCCACAGCTGCGCGCTGCGCCGCGATGGCTGATGCCGCCGGAATGGCCGCGGGCACTTCGTACCGGGTCAGCCCTTTGGTGTACTTCGCTGCGTAGTCGAAGAATCCACTGTCGGGCACGATGCGGACGACAGGGAGCGCCTCGCCGTCGATGACGGCGACCGTGATCTCCTCGCCCGCGATGAAGGACTCCACGAGCACGAGTTCGTGCAGGTTCGCGGCGGCCTCCAATGCGGCTGGGAGCGCCTCAGCTTCGGTGACTTTGGTGATGCCGATCGTGGAGCCACCCACCGCGGGTTTGACGACCACGGGCAAAGGTAGCGTCGGCAAGGGGTCGCCCCGGCGCCAGCACGCGTCCGACGCCATTCGCACGGCCGGCACGCCGGCGAGGGCCGCTTTGGTCGCGACCTTGTCCATACAGACCGCGCTGCTGCGGACGCCGCTTCCCGTGTAGGGGATGCCCATGACCTCGAGCATCCCTTGGACGCAGCCGTCTTCGCCGAAACGGCCGTGCAGTGCGAGCCAGGCGACTGTGACGCGCTCCTGAACGAGGCGGGCGGGCAGGTCGCGTCCGACGTCGATCTCGACGACGTCCCAGCCCCGTTCGCGCAGGGCCTTGGCCACGGCCGCACCCGATTTCAGGGACACGCCACGCTCGGACGACAGGCCACCGAGGAGGACGCCGACGCGGGCGGTAGAACGTTCGGGCGCCATGGGGACCTCCGGTCAGGTGAAGCGGATGTGGGGGCTGAGGTCGAGGCCGCGCAGCCGGGCCACGCGCTCGATGACGGACTTGTGCAGGAGCTGAAGATCCGCCGGCGTCGCGCCGCCGAGATTGACGAGCATCTCTGGCGCCTCGGGTGGGATGGCCGCCGCGCGGAGCCGAACGCGTTCCAGCGTCGTCTGGCGAACGACGGTTCGGACGCTCCGTTTGGCCGGTGCGCTGACCCAACGGCCGGGCAATGCCTTCGCCCAGGCGGCGCGCAGCCGTGCCGTGGCGCGGTCGGTCGTCTCCCGATTCCAGCGAAGGCGGGCCCCAAGGACGACGCGGGAGGAGCGCGCCTCGGCCAGCGTTCCTGTCCGCCGCTTGCCCCGGGCAAGGAAGTCGACGTCGATCACGTGGGCGTCCCAGCCGTCGTCCAGCGCGAGGCTCGCTCCCACCGTGCCGATGGCGTCCACGAAGCGGTCGGCACCCCCGAATCCGGCCGACGCGACCGTGGTGGCAAGGGCCGGCATGGGCACGGCAGCGCCCACTCGCCAAACCCCGCCGTCGTCGATGCGTTCGACACCTTGAAAACCGACGCCAAGGCGGACGACGACGCCGTGCGGGGCGCGTTCCCCCCACACCGTTCGCGTGCACGCGCCGACGGGTCGCCACTGCCATTTCGCCTTGGCGCAGTCGGCCACCATGCGGTCCACAGCGTCCACGCCATGGGCGACGACCCAGGCGTCGACCGTGCCTCCCGTTCGCCAGGCCGTGTGGCGCGCCATCGGCTCACTCAGGCGAACCGAAAGATGGTCGTTCACGCGCCCAACTCGGCGGCGAGCTGGCGGATCGTGCGGGTGATGTCGCCGGCGCCGAGGCCGATCACGACGTCTCCAGGCATCAGGGTTGCCCGAAGCGTCTCGATCGCGGCGTTGGCGTGGACCGACGCCGTGACTTGGCGGTGGCCCCGCTCGCGCATCGCAGCGGCGAGCGATGGCGCGTCGATGCCGTCGCGGGGCATTTCGCCGGCCAGGTAGATCGGAAGGACGACGACCCGGTCAGCGCGGTGAAGGCAGGTGGCGAACTCCGTCCAGAGGTCGCTCACGCGGCTCGCCCGGTGAGGTTGGAACAAGGCCACCAGGCGCCGGCCGGGGAGGGCCGCTTCGGCCGCCTCCAGGGTCGCCTCGATTTCGGTGGGGTGATGGGCGTAGTCGTCGATCACGAGCACGCCGCCGACCTCTGCGACGCGCGTGAACCGTCGCTGGACCCCTTGGAAGCCGGCGAGAGCCTTGGCGGCGACGTCGAAGGGCACCTGGAGCTCGAGCGCGATGGCGAGCGCGCCGACCGCGTTTTGAACGTTGTGCTTGCCGGGGACGCCGAGGTCCACTTCGCCGAGGCGGACGTCGCCATGCCACGCGACGAATCGCGTCCGGAAGCCGTCGACCACGAGGTCCGTGGCGCGCACATCCGCTGGGCGGCTCAGCCCGTAGGTGACGACCCGCTTGCGTACCCGCCCGACGAGTGCGGCGACGCGCGGATGGTCGATGCACAACGCGGCGAAGCCGTAGAACGGCACCTTGTTGACGAAGTCGACGAACGCCTGTTCAAGCCGGTCGATGTCGCCGTGATGGTCGAGGTGTTCGAGATCGATATTCGTGACCAGGGCGACGGTCGGGCTGAGCTGAAGGAAGGTGCCGTCGGACTCGTCGGCTTCTGCCACCAGGTACTCGCCGCCGCCGCGCATCGCGTTGGCGCCGCCGAAGGCGTCGACGCGGCCGCCGACGACGGTCGTCGGATCGAGGCCGCCGGCGTGCAGGATGGTCGCGACCATCGTCGTCGTGGTCGTCTTGCCGTGGCTGCCCGCCAGCGCGATGCCGTACTTGAGTCGCATCAACTCCGCGAGCATCTCGGCCCGGTTGATGACGGGGGTCCCTCGGCTCAGGGCCGCGACGACTTCCGGGTTTTCGACGGGGACGGCGGAACTGCGGACGACGACATCGGCGTCGCCGAGAACGTCAGCCGAGTGGCCGATGAAGACCCTTGCGCCAAGGTGCCGCAGGCGAGCCACGGCGGTGCCGTCGCTGCGATCCGTGCCTTGGACGTCGAAGCCCGACGACAACAGCACCTCGGCGATGCCGGACATGCCGATGCCGCCGATGCCGACAAAGTGGATGGTGCGCACCTTTCCGCGGAACACGACGCCTCCGGCGGTGCCTAAGCCAGGGCGCGGCTGGGGGCCGCGAGGGCAGGTTCCAATGCGGCGAGGCGTCGCTCGTGATCGAGGCGCAACACGAGCGCCAGGCTCAAGACATGGACGAAGGCGGCGCTCGAGCCGTAGGAGAGGAGCGGCAACACGAGGCCCTTGGTGGGCATCAGTCCGCCGATGACGGCGAAGTTGATGACGGCCTGCGCGCCAAGCAGCGCCCCGACACCCGACGCCAGCAGGATGTCGAACAGCTGCGTCGAACGCTGGGCGATCAGGAAGACGCGGTACAACAGGCCGGCCTGAAGGGCGACAACGATGGCCCAGCCGATGGCGCCCATCTCTTCCCCGATGACGGCGGCCAACATGTCGGTGTGCGCCTCGGGAAGAAACCCGCGTTGGGCGACGCCGGCGCCGAGACCGGCACCCGTCAGCCCGCCGGTCGCGAGGGCGATCCAGCCCTGGACGACCTGGTAGCCGGACCCGTCCGCGTCGAGGAACGGGTTCGTGAAGTTGAGCACGCGCTCGACGCGGTAGGGCTCCATCGCGATGAGAAGGCCAAGCGGAATCGTTGCGAGCCCGCCGGCCAGCGCAAGCCAACGGACTTCGAGGCCGGCCACGTAGGACATCACGGCCGTCGTCCCGAGCAGCAGGACGATGGTGCCGAAGTCCTTCTGCCACATCGCGCACAGCGCGAAGGGCAACATCCAGGCCACGGCGGGGAACGCGGCGCCGGCAACATCGCGGAGGCGACCTTCGTTGCCAGCGAAGAAGCGGGCCAGCGCGAGGACGAGCGCGAGCTTGGCCAACTCGGTGGGCTGGAAGTTCACGACGCCGAGGTCGATCCAGCGCTGGGCTCCCTTCACGGAGCGTCCGATGCCGGGAACCATGACGAGAATGAGGAGAACGAAGGTCAGCAGCCACTGCGGCAGGCCGGACGCCGCGAGCAACGACCGCTTCGAGACGAACAGCAGCGCGCCACCGACGAGAACGCCGCCCGCGAGCGCGAATGCCTGGCGCTGGACGAAGTACCAGCGATTGTCCAGGTAGGCGTCGGCGAACGCGGACCCGGCGCTGCTGATCGAGAGCAGGCCGATGACCGTGGTCAACGCGGCGATGGCGATCAGAGGCCAGTCCCAAACGGACTCTGTCGTGCGGGGGGCGTTCATGTTCTACCGGAGCTTGAGGGTGGAGAGGGCGACGAGGGCGAGGACGATGGAGATGACCCAGAAGCGGACGATGATCTTCGGCTCCGACCACCCCAGCTTCTCGTAGTGGTGGTGGATGGGCGCCATGAGGAACACGCGCCGGCCAGTGGACTTGAACGACAGGACCTGCAGGATGACGCTGACGCTCTCGAGGACGAAGATGCCGCCGACCACGGGCAGAAGCAGCTCTTGGCCCGTCAACAAGCCAAGCATACCGAGCGCGCCGCCGAGCGCGAGCGAACCGACATCCCCCATGAAAACCTGAGCGGGGTACGCGTTGTACCAGAGGAAGCCAAGGCCGCCGCCGAGCAGGGCCATCGCGATGACCGTGAGCTCGCCAGCGCCGACGACGTACGGGATGTCGAGGTAGCTGGCGAACTTTGCGTTGCCGGCGACGTAGGCGAGCACGCCGAAGGTGACGGCCGACGTCATCGTCGGCCCGATGGCCAGCCCGTCGAGGCCGTCGGTCAGGTTTACGCCGTTGCTCATCGCCGTCAGGACGAACATGGCGAAAAGGACGTAGGTCCAACCGAAGCCTGGGATGGCGTCGAAGTCGATGGAGCTGTCCTTGAAGAAGGGGAGGGCCACCTGGGCGTCGACGTGCCCCGCCGAGTAGGCCCAGCCGAGGACGGCGCCGGAAATCGCGACCTGGCCGAGGATCTTGTACCGACCGGAAAGGCCGTTGGCATCGCGCAACATGACCTTCTTCCAGTCGTCGACGAAGCCGATCGCGCTGTACCCAAGGGTCACGGCGAGCACCATCCAGGGAAGCGGGGTGTCGAGGCGTGTCCAGAGGAGGGAGGACAGGGTGACGGCCGAAAGGAGGACGATGCCGCCCATCGTCGGCGTCCCGACCTTCGCCAGCAGGTGGCTTTCTGGGCCGTCGCTTCGGATGATCTGATCGATGCGGCGCTTGTTCATCCAGGCGATGAACGGCGGAAAGGCGACGTAGGCGAGAAAGAGCGCGGTGAGCACGGCCCATGCGCTGCGGAACGTGAGGTAGCGGACGACGCCGGTGCCAGGCACGAGTTCCGCCGCGGGGCCGGGATCCACGAACAGCCAGTACAACATCAGGATCCCTCGAGTGCGGTGCGGAGCGCGTCGAGGACGCGCTCGACGCGCGCCCCACGGCTGCCCTTGAACAGGATGACATCGCCCGGCTCCACCCACGCGGCCAGGGGGCCGACGGCGTCGAGCGGGTCGGCCCAGCCGTCCTTGGCACCCGCCGCGTTGGCCATTCGAGGGCCCACGAATGCGAGGTGATCGAGGCCGAGGCTGCGCGCCTCGTCGACAGCCCGATGGTGCCAGGTGGCCTCGTCAGGGCCAAGCTCCAACATGTCCCCGAGCACGGCTGCCCGTCGTCCGGGCATGCGGGCGAGGGCCGCGAGCGCCGCGGACACGCTCGTGGGATTGGCGTTGTAGGTGTCGTTCCACGCAGTGGCGCCGCGCGGCAACGGCTCGCTCCGCATTCGGCTGCCGACGGGCGCGTAGTCGGAGAGGGCGTCGGCGGCGTCGGCGGGCGAGACGTCGAGGGCCAGGGCGATGGCGAGCGCCCCCGCGGCGTCGATGGCCACCGCGTCCGACAGGGTCGGCAACCGGGCACGAACGCGCCGTCCGCGAACGTTCCATTCGGCCACGAGCGCGCCGGCCGCCGGCTCGAAGGCGATGTCGCTCAATGCGACATCTGCACCCGAACTCCGTCCCCAGGTCACGATGTTCGTTCCAAGGGGCCGCGGGACGACAGCGACGTAGGGGTCGTCCACGGCCACAGCGAGCCAGTCCCCCGGCCGGGCGGTGCGGAACAGGGCGCCCTTCTCGAGGGCGACGCCGTCGAGGCCGCCAAGCTCCTCGAGGTGGGCGGGACCGACGTTGACGATGAGGCGGACGTCGGGCGTGGCGATCTCTGCGAGCCGTTGGATTTCTCCGGGGCTGCTGGTCCCCATCTCGATGACCCAGGTCTGCGCGTCGGCGGGCGCAGCGAGAAGAGTCAATGGCACGCCGATGTGGTTGTTGAGGTTCCCTTGCGTCTGATGGACGGGGCCGAGCGGGCGCAGCGCCAGCGCCGTGAGCGCGCGCGTCGTCGTCTTGCCTGCGCTGCCGGTAATGGCGACCACGGAGGCGGGCGTCGAGCGACGCGCCGCGGCGCCGAGGTCCTGCAGCGCACGAAGGGTGTCGGCGACGAGCACCGCGCCGGCGGTCCAGCCCGCCCCGGGCGGCCGTGAGACCACAGCACCCGCGGCCCCGACGAGGGAGCCGAGGTGGTCGTGGCCGTCGAATCGAGCGCCGGAGAGTGCGACGAACCAGCCCCCCGCCGGGAAGTTCCGAGTGTCGGTCGCCACGGGCCCATGGGGTCCCTCGGCAAGGAGGGTGCCGCCGGTCGCGGCGGCGATGGCGCGCGCGTCGAAGTTCACGGGAGCCCCCAGACGGCGAGCGCGTCGGAGGCGACCTGATGGTCGTCGAAGGGGTGGTGGACTCCCGCGATCTCCTGGGTGCGTTCGTGGCCCTTGCCCGCGATCACGACGACGTCCTCGGCGCCGGCGCCGGCCACCGCCGTCGCAATGGCGGCGGCGCGGTCGACGATGCACATCGCGTGGGGGCCGGCACCTTGCGCAATCGCGTCGAGGATCGAGGCCGGGTCTTCGGATCGTGGATTGTCGCTCGTCAACACGACTCGGTCGGCCAACCGGCGGGCGACGACCCCCATCGCGGCCCGTTTGCCGGCGTCGCGGTCGCCGCCGCAACCAAACACGACCCAAAGCTGGCCCACGGCGAGCGGGCGAAGGGTCCGGAGTGCGTGCTCCAGGGCGTCGGGGCTGTGCGCGTAGTCGACAACCACGCGAGGGCCCCGCAGGCTGGCGACGCGTGTGAGCCGGCCAGGGGGGCCCGAAGCGGAAGCGAGCGCGCGGGCGCCGTCGGCGAAGGACGTTCCCAACATGGCCAGGCCACCGAGAGCCGCGACGAGGTTCAGCGCGTTGTGGTGGCCAAGGAGGCGGCTTTGGATTTCCACGGTGCCTTCGGGCGTCACCACCTGCAGGTCGAGGCCGTCCCCTGTGGCCTGACAGGCGGCCAGGCGCAGGTCGGCGTCCGGGGAGGTGCCATAGGTCCAGACGTCGGCGATCGCCGGACGCTCGGCCGCGGCCTCCGTACAGATGAGGGCGCGCGGCAGGCCTCCGGCGGGGCGAAGGAGCTCGTCGAACAGGCGCATCTTCGCGGCGCCGTAGGCCGCCATGTCGCCGTGGAAGTCGAGATGGTCCCGGCTGAGATTCGTGTAGATCGCGCCGTGAAAGGCGATGCCGTCGACGCGCCGGAGGGCGAGCCCGATCGACGAGACTTCCATCGTCAGCGCCGTCGCGCCGGCGGACACCATGTCCGCGAGGACCGCCTGTAGAACGGGCGCTTCGGGCGTGGTGAAACCCAACTCCCAGGCGCGGGGACCGGCCGTGGCGCCGGTGGTTCCGACGCGCCCAACGACCTGGCCGAGATGGGCGGCGGCCTGCTGGATGAGCGTCGTGACGGTCGTCTTCCCGTTCGTACCGGTCACGCCGAGGGCGGGCACGCGGCGGGTCGGATGGCCAGCTACGGCGGCGGCGGCAAGGGCCAACGCTCGGCGCGTGTCAGGGACCAGGCAGACGGGGAGTTGCGGCGGCGCGGGCACCGGCCGCTCCACGAAAGCGGCCACCCCTGTGTAGGACGACACGTGGTCGTGGCCGTCGACGCGTTCGCCTCGGACCGCAAAGAACGCCGTTGCCGGACCGTTGCGGCGGCTGTCGCGGGTGACCTCGCGCACCTCTCGGTCGCCGCCGAAGGCGGGTCGCGGTGCACCGACGACGTCCGTCAGGTCATCGAGGCGCAAGGGAGGCGTGCAGGTGCGACAGCCGGCCGACGTCGAATCGGGGGCCGTAGGTTAGGCGGGAGCCGTCGTCGCCCTGCAGGTTCGTACCCGCCAAGGTGCCTCTAGACCGGTCCGACTGGCGTCGGCGACGGTCCGCTCCCTTCGGGGAGAAGGGAGAGGAAGAGCGAACCTGCAGGGCGACAACGGTGTTCACGGTGGGATCAGCGCAAAACGAGGGTGATCGGTTGGCCCGGCGCGAGAATGCTGCCGGGAAGGGGAAGTTGTTCGGCGACGTGGCCGCTGCCGGCGAGTTCGACGCCGAGGCCTGAACCCTGCAGCGAGGCGAGGGCCTCGCGCATCGGCAGGGCCCGAAAGTCGGGCAGGCGCCAGCCGGTTCCGGCCCAGGTGAGACCTTGCACCGTTGCAGATGCGGCCGGCGTTTCCGGATTTGCGGGGTCGACCTGCGGCGCCACACCCACGGAGGGTGCGACCCCGAGGTGGCGCATCGCGACCGCGGCCACTTCAGCGAAGACGGGCGCCGCGACGATGCCGCCGTAGCGGCTTCCGATCGTGGGTTCGTCGACGGACACCACGATGGCGATGACGGGGTCCTCGGCGGGGATCACGCCGACGAAGGAGCTGATGCGCGCCTCGTTGTAGGCCCCGTTCGTGACCTTCTCGGCCGTGCCCGTCTTGCCGGCAACTCGGTAGCCGGGCACCGCGGCGCGTGTGCCGGTACCCCCGGGCTCGATGACAGATTCCATCATGTGGATCACGTCGCGGGCCACCTCGGGCGACACGACCTGCCGGCCGGGTGCGGGGCGGTGGATGTGTTCCGGGACCCCGTCGGGATCCTGGACACGGCGAACGAGGTGCGGAGTGACGGTTTGGCCGCCATTCGCAAGGGTGGCAAGCGCGGCGGCGAGTTGGATGGGCGTCGTTGTCAGGCCTTGACCGAAGGAGGTCGTGGCCAGTTCGATCGTGCGCATCTTGTCTGGATTCCGGATGCGACCGGCGTCTTCCCAGGGCAGTTCGATGCCGGTCGGTGCGCCGAATCCGAATTCGCGCAGCTTGGTCACGAAGCGCTTGGTGCCGAGCTTCAGGCCAATCTTCGCGGACGCGATGTTCGACGAATACTTGATCACCTCCGTGAGGGAGACGACGCCGTGAGGGTGGTCGTCGCCGATGCGAGACCCGCCCACGAACCAACCCCCCATTTCGCAGTCCATCGACTCGTCGCGATGAATGACGCCGGCCTCGAGGCCCGCCGCGACCGTGAAGGGCTTGAAGATCGAACCGGGCTCGATCGCGTCCTGCACAGCGCGGTTGCGTTGGCCTCCGTCGTCGAGCGGCGGGAGGTTGGGGTTGAAGGTCGGGAGGTTGGCGAGGGCGAGGACCTCGCCGGTCTTGACGTCGAGCACGACGGCGTAGCCGGCCATCGCACCGCTCGTCGTCACGGCCTTCTCGAGCGACCGCTCTGTGGCGCGCTGCAGGGTGCGATCGATCGTGAGGTGCAGGTCGTCGCCGCGAGAGAGGCGCCGCGTCGCGAGGTCGAGGGGGTCCTCGACCGAGAAGCCCTGGGCGTCACGTCGACGCTGGACGACGAGGGAGCCACCGCGAAGCGCGTCGTCGAAACGGCGCTCGAGCCCGGATTTGCCGTCGCCGTCACGGTCGACGAAGCCAATGACCGAAGCGGCCATGGCTTCCTCTGGGTACACGCGACGGTTTTCGCGCTCGATACCGATGCCAGGAATGTCAAGCTGGCGGACGGCCACTTCCTGGGACGGGTGGACGTTGCGTGCGACGAGGACGTAGCGGGCGGCCGTCCGAGAAAATGCGGCCGCGATCTCCCCGACGGGTCGGTCGAGAATTCGGCTGAGCGCGTCGATCGCCGTGGCGTGCTGGCCCGCTGGGACCTCGGCCGGGTCGACGAAGACGTTCGGCGTGCTCGCTGTCGTAGCGAGCCGGCGCCCGTCGCGATCAAGGATGTCGCCCCGCTCGGCCTGGAGCATGGTTTCCACCCAGCGGGTCTGCCCGGCGCTCTCAAGCGTGCGTGGGTCGGGGGCCAAGGCGAGTTGAACGCCGCGTGCGCCGGCGATGGCCAGCAGCAGAAACATGATGCCGCCGACGTGTCCGACGCGCTTCACGGCGCGTCGGCGCACCTCGATCGGCGGCTCGACTGGCAATTCGATCGGCGGCATCTCAAGCGACATCAGGGCGCCTCGATGCGGTGGACGGGGACGGTGGCGACCATGCCGAGGCGACCGGCGGCGGCCTCGAGGTACACGCTCCGGCGCCGCGTCTCGAGTTCGATCTGAAGCTGGTTGTGAATCCGATGGGCCACGGCAAGGCGCGCGCCGTGGTGGGCGAGATCGGTGCGAAGGCGCTGGCTGTCCGTGCTGACCCAGCCCGTGAGCGCAACCGCAAGAAGGGTGGCCACCGCCCAGGCCACGTGGCGTAGGGGCGGCACGAGGCTCCGGACGTCGGTCGCGGACGTTGCGTGATCTGCGACTACAGCGGTGTCCATGGGGACCTCGTGGCGGTGCGGAGGCGCGCTGAACGCGCCCGGGGGTTGGGGTCGGAGGTTGCGGGAGAGCGGTCTCGGAGTTGGCTCCAGACGGCGTTTCCGACGGGGTGCCCGTAGGCGTCCCGGGGCAGCGCGCTGACGCTGCCGGCCCGGAGTGCGGCCTTCACGCGCGCGTCTTCGCCGCTGTGGAAGGTGAGGATGGCCAGGCGCCCGCCGGGGACAAGGACGTCTGGCAGCGTCCGCAGAAGCGTGTCGAGCTCGTCCATCTCGCGGTTGAGGGCGATGCGGAGCGCTTGGAAGGCCGTTGTGGCGGGATGGGTGCGGCGGGTGCGGCCGCCGAGCGCGCGCGCGATCGTGTCGGCGAGGGCGACGGTGTCGCGAAAGGGGCGGCCGGCAAGAATGGCCGCCGCGACGCGTCGCGCCTGTGACACATCGCCGTGTTCCCGAAGCACACCAGCGAGGGTGGCCTCGTCGACCGTTTCCAGCCACGCCGAAAGGGGAACACCGGAGGTCGGGTCCATGCGGAAGTCGACGGGGCCGGAATGGCGGAAGCTGAAGCCTCGTGCGGGTTGGTCCAGTTGGTGAGAGGACACCCCGAGGTCGGCCATGACGGCGTCGACGGCCGTCCATCCGCGGCGCACGAGCGCGCCTCGGAGGTCCGAAAACGGCGCATGGTCGAGCGTCAAACGTCCCTTGTAGCGGCGGACGGCGTCGGCTCCGTGGCGGATCGCTTCGGGGTCCCGGTCGAGGCCGAGCACGTTGGCGCCAGCGGCAAGGGCAGCCTCGGTGTGGCCACCGCCTCCGAAGGTGCAATCGACCACGCGTGCGTCGGGCGGCAACGCGAGGGCTTCGATGACCTCGGTCAGCAGGACAGGCGTGTGTTGAAAGCCGGTCACGGGGACCGCCGGGCGGGGAGCTGGCCGAGGTTGACGATGCCGTTGGAAGCCTGTGCGAAGCGCTCCTCCCACAGATCGCGGCGCCACAACTCGAGGTGACCTCCGCTCGTGTTGAGCACGACGTCGCGCGCGCCTTCGGCGAGGCGAGCGGCGGCCCGATGGCGACCGGGGATGACGAACCGGCCGTGACGGTCGACATCGACGTCTTCGGCGGTGCTGCAGAAGCCGTCGCGCCAGGCCCGCACTTCGGGGAGGAAGGGGTCCAAGCCTTCGAGGCGATCCTCGATCTCACGGCGGTAGTGTTGGGGCGTGAAGATCCACAACGTGGACTGGTAGGCGGTCAAGACGAGGCCGGGCGTGGCTCCGGGATCCTCGGCCAGGTGGCGGTCCAGGTCACGACGTAGCGTAGACGGCAGGGTCAAACGACCCTTTTCGTCGATCATCGCGTCGGTGTGGACACGCGCCCGAAACATCCCACCGCCCCTTCGTCTTGATCCAAGTCGTACCATTTTCAGCCACAATCTTCCACCAGATGGCTGTTTTTCTCGCGCGCGAGAGAGATCTGCGGGCCTTGTGGCGCCGCGGTAGGAGGGGGCGATGGCCACCGAACGCGAAGCAGCGCGCCGAGACCTGGTGGAGAATCGGCGCGGCCGGTTCGAGTACGAGGTGCTGGAGCAATTCGAAGCTGGGATCGCGCTCATGGGCAGTGAGGTCAAAAGCCTGCGCGCCGGGCAGGCCAACCTCCAGGACGCTTGGGTGCGCGTGGCCCCCGATGGGGCTTGGCTGATGGCCTGCCACATCAGCCCGTACACGGAGGCGAACCGCTGGAACCATGAGGCCACGCGTCCGCGTCGTCTGTTGCTCAAGCGGCCGGAAATCTCGCGCTTGAAGAAGGCGACGGCCGAGAAGGGCCTGACCGTGGTCCCGCTGCGCTTCTACTTGCAGGGACGCCTCGTCAAGTGCGCCATCGCCGTAGGCCGAGGCCGCAAACATCACGACAAGCGGCATCACATTCGCGACCGTGACGCCAAGCGCGAGATCCGCAACCGAGACTGACCGTCACAGGGCGGCGCCAACTGCCGTGCTGCACCGCCCACGGCACGCGAGTGGCCCTTGGCCCTCGTCGAGTCATTGCCCAGGCCGGTCGGTGCGCGATACGGGCGCGCCCCATGGCACTGATCGCCATTCTGCTCGCGGCGCTCGGATTCGTCGCTTGGCTGCTGTCTCGGGACCCGCGCGCGGGCATCCTGGGGGCGTCGTCGCTTGCCGCGGGCTGCTCGGCGTACTTGTACAGCCGCAAACTCGGTTGGGGCGGCGAGGAGGCGATCTGCAACGTCGGGTCGACGCTCAACTGCGACGTCGTGAATTCCTCGGCGGCGTCGATGCTTGGAGGCTACCCCATCGCGGCCTTTGGCCTCGGTTGGTTCGTTGGCGTCGTGATCGGCGGCTTCGCCGACGAGGCCGCGCGGCCCCGATGGTTCCAGTTTGTGGGCATCACGTCCATCTTGCAGTTGGTTTGGTGCCTATGGCTTGGCGTTGAGGCCGCTCGCCTCGGCGTGGCCTGCGTCCTCTGCCTGACGATCTACGCGGCGGTCGCCATCAACGTCGTCGGTGGCGTGCGAGGGGCGCGCGCGTCGGGGGCGGATCCGCTCGATTTCCTGCCCGCGCTGTTCGGCGCACCGGGTGGGCTGGCCGGGGGAGCGACGGCTGCGGCCCTCGCTTCGTGGGCGGTGCTGCGCCCGGCCACGGCCGTCGAAGTCGTCAAAGGCGCCCACGGCGGGGGTGTCGCTGCGGTGTCGGCCGCCTGGGCCGTCGCCCCGGTTCGCCTGGATGGCGATGAGCCGGTCCTTGGAAATCCGGACGCCCCCATCCTCGTCGTCGAGTTTGCGGACTACGGCTGCCCTCACTGCGCGATGGCCACGAAGGTGGTCCACGACCTCGTCGACGCGTCCCCCGAACTCCAGGTTCGGTTCCGGACCTACCCGTTGACTGGCGCGTGCAACCCCTTGGCGGAGGACCGCGGACCCGAGCGTTGCCGTGCAGCGATGGCGGCTGACTGCGCACATCGCCAAGGCAAGTTCTGGGAGATGGCGGACCTGATCTTCGCGAATCAGAACTCGATGGCGGATGAGGACCTGCGCTTTATGGCTGCGCAAGTCGGCCTCAACGTGGACGAGTGGGCGGCTTGCATGGCCGACCCCGTCTCTTTGGCCCACGTCGCGGCAGACGCCGCCGCTGGCAATGACGCGGGCGTCACAGGTACACCCGCGTTCTTTGTCAAAGGGCCTTGGGGCGACCGTTGGGTGCAGATGCACAACGGTACCGATGGAATCGCGGCCCTCGTTCGCGCGAAGCGCGAAGGCACCGAGTTGCCGACACCGATGGATCACCAGCCGCTGTGACGATTTGGGTTGCGGAGGTCGAGATCGACCGCTCCGACCTCGAGGGATGGTCCCGGCGGATGTTCGGCGCGGGCGCCGCCGGCTTGGAAGAGCGGGATCCGCCAGGCCAAGAACGTCCGCCAAGGCAGCCCTGGGATCGAGGTCCGTTGCCGGCGGAGCCCGCTCGCGTCGTCGTCCGGGCCTGGTTCGACGGTGCGCGACCGGCCGATTTTCCGGCGTCGGTTCAATGGACCGAGGAGCCAGAGGTTGACTGGGAGGCCAAGTTCCGCGCCGCCCACGAACCGATCGTCGTGTCCCCCCGCCTGACGATTTCGCCGCCGTGGTGTGCGCAGGACGGCGACCTCGTCCTCGAGCCCGGCATGGGCTTCGGCACGGGGGCCCATGCTACGACGCGCGCGGCCCTCGCCCTCTTGGAGAGCCGCTTGAGCGGCATCGGTACGGTACTCGACGTCGGCTGCGGGTCTGGCATCCTCGCACTGGCCGCGGCTCATCTTGGGGTAGCCGATGTCGAAGGGGTGGACGTCGAGCGGGCTGCATTGGTCGAAGCGCGGCGCACAGCGCGCCGCAACAGCTTGAAGGCGCGCTTCCACGCCACGCCTGTACGACGGCTGACCGCGCCGGCCGACCTCGTGTTGGCGAACCTCCACGCTGAACTGCTCGAACAACTTGGGCGCGACCTTCTGAGACTCACGCGCCAACGACTCATTGTGGCCGGCGTGCTCGCGGATCGCGAGGCCCGGGTTCGCGCGACCTTCGAGCCCGAACTGCGACTGGACGAGCGCCGAGTCGATGGCGAGTGGGTTGCGCTCGCCTATGAGCGCCCGTGAGGCGGGCGCGCGTCGAACGGGTCCCCGCCGCCGGCGAACGCGTGGCACTTCCCGCTGACGTGGCCCATCATCTGATTCGCGTCCTTCGCCTTGGCCAAGGCGACGTTGTGGAGGCTTTCGACGGTCACGGTCGGTCGGCGTTGGTGGTGCTCGATGGGGACGGCGACATCGTCGGCCGTGGAGACATGCGCGTGTCGCACGTTCGGCGGCCGTTGGAGCTGCTGCTCGGGGTGCCGAAGGGAGGCGCGCTGGAGACGGTCGTGCGCATGGCGACGGAGATCGGAGTGACGCGGATCCACCTCGTCTTGGCCGAGCGAAGCGTGGCTCGGCCCGATCGGCCGGATCGCGTTCGCCGTTGGGTTGAAGAGGCGGCGCGGCAGTGTGGCAGGTCCGACGTGCCGCCGGTCGGATTGCCATGTTCGCTTGCGGACGCGTGGGCGGCCACGTCACCCGATTGTGTGCGCCTCTTCGCACAGCCGGGGAGCGCGTCGGCACCGGCGTGTCCGGCGGGCGCAGCGGTGGCCATCGGCCCTGAAGGCGGCTGGACCGACGGAGAACGGCACGCCTCTGCGGCGGCGGGGGCGCGACCTATGGGACTCGGTCCCCAGGTCCTGCGCACCGATACCGCCGCTGCAGTGGCGCTCGGATGGCTCTCGATCAGCTGTTGAGGCTGCTCTTGAGGCCCTTACCCGCGCGGAAGACCGGAATGCGGCGGCTCGGCACGGCCATCGCCGAGCCGTTCTTCGGGTTGTGGCCCTTGAACTCGCGACGCGTCGACACGGTGAACGTGCCGAAGTCGGAAATGGTGACCTTTTCGTTCGAGCACAGCGCCACCTGGATCGCCTCAGTGAGGATCCGGATGTAGCCGGCGGCGCGCACCTTGCTGATGCCAGCCTGTTCGGCGAGCACTTCCGTCAAATCGGCCTTGTTCATGGTTTTTAATCCTTCGGGAGCTGGGCGGGGACACTGCTTGGCCGGCGATGGTTGCCGGCCCGGGCACCACGAATGGATAGCCCGCAGCGGGGTCATCGCCATTCGCTCGACAAATCCTTGTCACCCTGGCGACAGGTAGGGAGACCCCCGGCCAAAGACGGCTCCAGTCGCCGGCGCGCGTACCTGAAGGCACCGGTTTCGGATCGCCACCGTCAAGGGCAGCGTACCCGGCTGTTCGCCGTCCACGTCGACGCGAATCGGGGTCGCGTCGTCCACCGTGGCGGTCAGCTGCGTGACGCGGGCGGTGACGACACCTTTTACCTCTTGAAGTCGTCCGTCGTACAGGTGCGGCAGACTCATGGCGCTCCGCCACAAGGGCGACTCGGGGACGATCACGAGATCGATGAGACCGTCGTCCAGCAGGGCCGTGGGGGCCGGCAGGATTCCGCCGCCGCACGCTCGGGCGTTGCAGCAGAAGGCGGTTGCGAGGAGACCCTGCCAGCCGCCCGGACCTGCGGGTCCTTCCCACGCGATCGAAACGCGCGGTGCGCGCCAGGATGCCAGGCTTCGGATCGTCGCCAAGCCGAATGTGACGAGTCCGCCAAGGCGTTTGGAGGACCGGTTGACGCGGTGGACGACTTCGCCGTTGAGGCCGAAGCCGAGGATGTTCATCGCAGCGCGCTCGATGGGTCCCGACGGGGTCGCCATCGTGCCGATGAGCACGTCGGACGGGCGCGTCGGGGCCGCGGCCAGCGCAGAGAAAGCGCGATCCCAACCTTTGGGCATCCCCAACGTTTTGGCGAGATCGCAACCTGTTCCCGCGGGGACAAGCCCAAAGGCTACATCGGAGGATCCGGCTCGCGCAGCGTCGATTAGACCGTTGACGACCTCGTTGGCGGTTCCGTCTCCGCCGACGGCCACCACGAGGGTGGCGCCGCCTTCGACTGCCCGCTCGGCGGCCCGTCGGCCTCCTCCCGGTCCGTCTGTCGGCACGAGTAGGACCTCGCCAAGATGACGCCGCGCGGCGGCCTCGATCTCGCCCAGCTGCCTCCCGGTGGCGCCTCCGCCCGAGCGGGGATTCACGACGATGGCCGTCCTCATGTGCCCGCCAGGAGCTGGTCGACGACGTCCTGTCGGCCGAGGGCCCTTCGGCAGCGCGCGTCGGCGAGTGTCTGACCCCCGGAGCGGGCCCACCAGAGTTGGGCCAACGCGGCCGCCGGCTCGGGGTGGGCGTCTCTCAGCGGGCCGCGCCCCCCGCAACAGGCCAGCGCAGGTCGACCCGACGAACACGACGCCTCCGTGACCCAGCCAAGCGCGTCGCCCAACCATACGACGACGACGCCGGCACCGCGCAAGGCGCGCGCGTCTTCACCGTCGGCGACGATGGCGGTGCGCCCGGAAAACAACTCGCCAAAGGTCTTGGAGTCGGTCTCGTGCCAGTTCGCTGGCGGGGTCCAGGACGCGACGGCGCGGCCGGTCTGTGCGGCGAAAGCTTCGGCCCACCGTCGATCGCCGCTGCAAACCGCGACCTCGGATGCGGTGCCCGCGATCGGCGGAAGTTGGGTCGGCACTTCGACCTTGGGGACGAATTTGCGCAGCAACTCAGGAACGGGGCGGTCGATTGCGCAGGCTTCCTGGCAGGCGCCGCAGTCCGTACATGCCAACGCCGCCAATTGAGCCAACGAGGCGTCCACGCGCCCAAGGGCACCGTCCCGCAACACCTCCGCGATCGCTGAAGGAGCGCCCGGCTCCCACACGGTGGCGACAGGGCACGCGTGGCGGCACAGCCGAGGGCACAGGGCGCACGTGTCGTAGGGGGTGCTCAACGCGGCCTCCCGACGGAGTGGAGCCACGCGGTCACGGCGGCAGGGTCTTCGTCGTCGCACGGGACGAGATCGCGCCATGGCCAGGGGTAGGTCCGCCATGGGACCCGTTCGCCAGGAAAGCGGCGGAGGAGGGCGCTCATCAGGGCGTCTGCGGCGGGTCCGCGGAAGCCGACTGCGAGTTGGCCTGCGTCGACGCCGAGGGCGCCGGGTCGGAAGTCCGCGTGAAGGACGGCTCTGGCGATCGCCCACGGCTTGTCTCCAGCGAGGCGAGCCATCACGCCGTCTCCGTCAGGCGGGGCTGACTGTTCGATTCGAGCGACTGGAAGGTGGTTGGCAGCCCAGTCTCGCAAGTCGGGCCCCGAGGCGCTGCGAGGGGCGCGGCCGACCAGGAAGCCGGGTCCGGACACGCGGAGGGCCGACGTCATCCAGGGCGCACGTCGCCAAGGAGGGACGAGGCCGACATCGGCCCACGGCCAGCGACCTTGGCCCGGCGCGAAGGCCGTCCACCCCGCGTCCGACGGCGGAGCGTCGGCCGGCGGGTGGGGCGGGTGGTCCGCGTCGAGAACCCCGGGGTTCAACAGGCCGCCGGGATCGAGAATCCGCTTCAGCTGTCGCCAGCCTTCGCGTGCAATGCCGGCTTCGGCCGTTGCCGAGGACGCCTTCAGCCTGCCGATGCCGTGATGGTGCGACGTCGTCGCCCCGGACTGCGCGACCGCGTCGAGTGCCCGGCGCCAAACCCGTTCCCAGACCTTGCGATCGCCCCGTCCCGCGAAGCTGAAGTAGAGGCAGCCCCCTTCCGGGTAGACGTGGCTCATGTGGCACATGACGACGACGTCGCGGCGGACCGCGGCCCGCACGGCGCGCCACAGCGGCTCCATGCCGGCCCAGGTGGTCGCGACTTCCATCGTGTCGGCGAAGCCGCCGTCCGCGAAGATCGGCATGAGCTTGTAGGACACGTTGTGGCGGCTCGCGAACCAGCGTTGCCCCGGCTCCTCTCCTAAATCGGTCCCTCCTTCTCGCAGGATGGCTTCGCCGGCGTCGGCGAGCGCATCGGTGACCTCCCGTCCACCCTCCCAACCCACGATGAGGAGGACGCCGCTTGCGAGGCGGTCGAAGACGTGGTTGACGAGGCCAGGAAGGGCGAGCGGAAGCGACAAGGCGCGTCCGGACACGCCGGGCATCGAGCGCAGGCTGTCGAGCCAGTCGCGGAACCACGGTCGGTGGTCGGATTTGGGCCGTGTCTTGCCGCCGATGCGCGTGTCGACGGGGTCGTAGAGGCGGACGACCGCCGGCCACGTCTCGCCGTCCATCAAGAGGCGCATCGCGTTCAACGCACTTTGGACGTCTGGGAACTGCCAGCCGCGAAGACGACGGTGTTCGGGCACCGGCCAGACGCGCAGCGCGAAGCGCGTGAACACGGCGAGCGTACCTTCGCTTCCGATCATCAAGGGGGCCCACGCTTCGGGGGCGTCCCCCCCTTCGCCGACCCGCATGTGCCCAAGGCTGGGCGAGACGGCCTCGAACCAGACGATCATGTCCTCGAAGGTGCCGTACCGGCTTGAAAACTGGCCCGCCGAACGGGCTGCCGCCCAACCGCCGACGGTGGAGCACCCAATGGACGAGGGGCTGTGGCCCAAAGTGAAGCCGCGAGCCTGCAGCCAGTCCTCGAGTTGTTGTCCGTTGACGCCGGCGTCGACCTCGACGGTCCGTCGAACCGGGTCCAAAGGGCCGATGCCAGCGAGGCGCTTCAGGTCCAGCGTCCACTGGCCGCTCGTCGCGCTGGCGCCGCCAACAACGCCGCTGCCCGCACCCCAGGGTACGACGGATACGCCCGCGGTTGCAGCCTCGGTGAGGGCGTCGGCCACGTCGCCCTTCGAGGTCGGCCAAATCACCCGATCCGGTCCTTCGGCGGCGCGACCCTGCCACGTGTCGAGCGTCGTGCCAGGAAGTCGGTCTCTGGCCACGGCGCGGCGGTCGAGCGTGGACGTGGAGGACGTCGGCATGATTGCCGCTATGCCGAAGCCGATGGGATCGGAACGGGAGCATGCCCCGAAACGCAAACGACCCGGCACCCAAAGGGGTGCCGGGTCCTCCAGCGGTGCCCGGGTCTCCGGCCGGTCACCTAGAGCTCTGCGTCTCGGCCTGCTCGCCAGCAGACTCCGTGCCACGGTTCATGGGTAGGTCGAGGACGCAGCTAGTAACTGGGTCGGCGACGTCTTTCTGGGTCGATTCGATGCGTAGATTTCGGAATCCACGACATCCATGTCGCGGTGGTTGGTTTTGGCGGGCGCAGGATGAGCAAATTGGGTCCGGTCGGTCGAAAGTCGAGGGCCATTGACGGATCAACGCCGCTTTTCGCTCGGGGGCCGGGTCTCTTGACCGCGACATCTGTGTCATGGTCGTGCTGTGCATCGCGCCGCCGACGCCGAGGATAGATGTCGGTCATGCGCATCGTACTTGCCCTTGGCTGGATCGGCTGTGGCTCCAGCGACCCCACGGACACCGCTCCGGCCACGACTTCGGCCACGACGGACGCGACCGTTCCGGAACCTCCCGCCGACTTCGGCCCGTCGAATCGGTGGCCGCACGTCAAGGTCAACGACATTCCGTCCAACTTGGCGGGAACGGGCCTGACGGATGGATTCGTCGCCTACGACTTCGTCCTGAAGGACCAGTACGGCGACGACGTCAGCCTGTACCAGTTCTACGGCCGTGTGGTGCTGCTCGACTTCATGAGTGTGGATTGCACCGGCTGCTCCACCCGCACCTTCGGTCACCAGCAGTTCTGGGAGGATATCGACGGCGACGACACCGTGATGGTTGTCGTCGTGCTTCGGCCAGACGCGACTGGCGCGATGCCGACCGTTCCGTTGGCGGAGACTTGGTCGGCCCAGCACTTCGTCACGTACCCAGTGCTCGTCGACGAGGCGGACACGCTCGCGGACTGGCTACCGGGCGGTGTGCCGAATGCGTTTTTGATCGACTGGGACATGCGCATCATCGAGTCCGTGTTCGAGCCGGTCGACACGAATGTCGTCATGTCGCTGGCCGGGGACGCGCCGGGCAACTGAGGCGAGTTGCGTTCGCGGTCGCCGGGCCAGCGCGGTAGGGGGCGGGCCGCCTCCGAGGTCGTCTATGGGCACCGTCCAGCGCGAAACCCGCGTCCCCTCCTTCGAGACCCACCCCAGTCAGTATCGCCATTGGAAGCTGCAGATCGACGGAAGCGTCGCCACGCTGCTGATGGACGTGGTGGAAGCGGGCGGCCTGCGCGACGACTACCTGCTCAAGCAGAACAGCTACGACATGGGCGTCGACGTGGAGTTGAGCGACGCCATCGAGCGGCTCCGCTTCGAACACCCCGAGGTTCGTTGCTGCGTGATCACGTCGGCCCAGCCGAAGGTGTTCTGCGCGGGCGCGAACATTCTCATGTTGGCATCGAGCACGCACGGGTTCAAGGTCAACTTCTGTCGGTACACGAACGAGACGCGGCTGGGCATGGAAGATGCGTCGATGCGGTCCGGTCTTCGCTTCCTTGCGGCCTGCAACGGGACAGCCGCTGGCGGCGGCTACGAGTTGGCCCTGGCCGCGGATGAAATCTGGCTCATCGACGACGGCAATGCCGCCGTTTCCTTGCCCGAAGTGCCGCTCCTCGCCGTTCTCCCGGGAACCGGCGGATTGACCCGCCTCGTCGACAAGCGAAAGGTCCGGCGCGACTTGGCCGACGTGTTCTGCACTCGGGCCGAGGGGATGCGCGCGCGCGATGCGCTCAAGATGGGCCTCATCGACGGCACCTACGCGCGCAGCAAGTGGACCGATGGGATGGCCACCGAGGCGAGGCGCCTCGCCGACCGGCCAGCGCGCAGCGAGCGGGGCATCGCGCTCCTGCCCCTCGAGATTGAGGTGTCCGCCGACGGGCGCCATCGGCGCGGAAAGCACACCGAACTGCGGATCGATGCCGACCGGCGCGTCGCCGAGCTGACCGTCTTCGCGCCCACCGGTGCAGCGCCAAGCGACGAGGCTGCCCTGAGCGATGGCGGTTGCCGCACATGGTCGATGGCGGCATTTCGCGAGTTGGAGAACCACCTGCTGGAGCTCCGTTTCCACCAGGATGTGGTCGGCGTGATCACGGTTCGGGCGTCCGGCGATGCCCGGGCGGTTCTCGCCCACGACGCGGCGTTGGCCAGCCTTGCGGGCACATGGCTGGCCGACGAGATCCGTTGGTACCAGGGTCGCGTCCTCCGTCGGTTCGATCAAACGGCCCGTTCGCTGTTCGCCATCGCGGAGCCTGGCAGCTGCTTTGCAGGGTCGCTTCTCGAACTCGCGCTCGCTGCGGACCGCGTCTACATGAAGGACGCGGGTGGAACCGCCATCCACGTGGGCCCGGGCCAAGACGGGACCTGGCCGACGACGACGGGTGCGAGCCGCTTGGCGGTCCGCTTCCTCGGAGAACCCGAAAAGGTAGGCGAGGCGGTGGCCGCGGGCGGGCCGCTCGACGCGTCTGAAGCGATGGAGCGTGGGCTCGTCACGTTTGCGCCCGACGACATCGACTGGGACGACGAGGTTCGCATCGCAGTGGAAGAGCGCGTCAGCCTCAGCCCTGACGCGCTGACGGGCATGGAGCAGAACCTGCGATGCGTCGGCGTCGAGAACGGCGACAGCAAGATCTTCGGGCGGTTGTCGGCATGGCAGAACTGGATCGTCCAGCGCCCGCACGCCGTCGGCGAAGAGGGGGCCCTCACGCTCTACGGGCACCCGACGCGGCCGAGGTACGACTGGCGCCGCACCTGAGCGTGGGCCGGGGTCCTGCCTGCTAGGAGCGGACGTACTCGAAGTCGGAAGGCAGGTTGTTGATGCCCTTGCGAGGGGGCGCAATCCAGTTCGCCATCTGACCGGGCTTCGGCACGGACTGCGTCATCAGGCTGTTGACGTAGGTGCGGTCCTCGTCCGTTGGCAGCCAATCCGCGCGTCGGCGGTTGAACTCGTCGGCCGTGATCGGGTCGCCGTCGGGCGTGAAGAACGCATCCGCGTAGATGCCCTGGCGGCGGTGGAAACGGTTGTTTGGCAGCTTGATTTCGAGATTCGGGTCGATCTCGGTGAGGGCACGGTTCCAGCGCTCGACGACGCGCGCGCAGTCGTCGATGTACTCGTCGCGCAGCGTTTCATTCATCGCGTTGCGTAGCGGCACGTCCTGGTTGACGAGGCGGCCGTTGTCGAGCACGCGCATCGTTCGGTGGCCTTCAAGGGCCTGGTGGTCCTCGTACTTCTCCTCTTTCCACCGACCCTTCAGGCCGGAAGCGAAGAAGTCGGCGGCGTTCGAACTGATTTCGCCGCCGAACAGGTCGATGCTGTACGAGAACCAGTAGTTGACCCACTTCTGGATTGTGGGAACATCGATGCCGCCTTGGGCCCGCGCGTCCCCGTTCTTGTCCTGGCGTGCGAGCGTGGCACCGCGTTCGAGGATGCGCTGCATGCCCGTTTCGCCGACGAAGAGGTGATGGGCCTCCTCCGTCAGCATGAACCGCGTGGTTCGGGCCAGCGGGTCAAAGCCCGACTCCGCGAGTGCGCCAAGCTGGTACTTGCCGTCTCGGTCCGTGAAGCACGTGAACGCGAAGAACGTGAGCCAATCGGGGCAGGCTTGATTGAAAGCGTCCAGGATGCGGGGTTTGTCGGCGTCGCCGGCGCGGCGCGCGAGCAACTCGTCCGCCTCATCGCGCCCGTCGCGCCCGAAGTGGGCGTGCAGCAGGTAGACCATCGCCCAGCATTCCCG
>SXOB01000077.1 GCA_005776945.1 Pseudomonadota bacterium | reverse complement strand
CGTGGATGCCGTCGTCGACGCGGCCAGTGATCCAGTCGTAGCCATCTTCGTCCCGTCGAACGCCGTCTCCGGTGAAGTACAGGCCGGGGAAGGTCTGGAAGTAGGTGGAGACGAAGCGGGCATGGTCGCCCCAAACCGTCCGCGCCTGGCCCGGCCAAGGCACCTCAAGACAGAGGCGGCCTTCGCCAGGCCCGTCGAAACGCCTGTCATTGGCGTCGAGGACGATCGGGAGAATGCCGGGAAGGGGCCAGGTCGCGCTGCCGGGACGCGTTGGCGTGACCGGCGCGATGGGGCTGATGCAGTGCCCGCCGGTCTCCGTCTGCCACCAGGTGTCGACCACGGCGCAGCGGCTTTCCCCGACGACGTCGTGGTACCAATCCCAGGCTGCGGGATTGATGGGTTCGCCAACCGTTCCAAGCACGCGGAGGGAGGAGCGGTCGTAGCGCCGAACGGGCTCGTCGCCCGATGCCGCGATGGCGCGGATGGCGGTCGGCGCTGTGTAAAACACGGTGACCTTGTGACGCTGGACGAGGTCCCAGTAGCGGCCGGCGTCGGGGTAAGTCGGGATGGACTCGAAGAGCAGCGTGGTGACGCCGTTGCTCAACGGGCCGTAGACGATGTAGCTGTGGCCGGTGACCCAACCGACGTCCGCGACGCAGGCGTAGACGTCGTCGGGCCGCAGATCGAAGGTCGTCCGCGCCGTCCACGTGACGTAGGCGAGGTAGCCGCCGGCGGTGTGGACGAGGCCTTTGGGTCGACCTGTCGAGCCCGAAGTGTACAGGATGTACAGCGGCGCTTCGGCGCCGACGACGGTCGCGGCTCGGTCCGGGCTCGCCGACGCGGTCGCCGTCGCCCAATCGTGGTCCCGGCCAGCCGTCCACGCGACATCGTCGGTGGTGCGCCGATACACGAGGACGTTTTGAACGGGTCCACCGCCCGCAAGGGCGGCGTCGACCGTCGCCTTGAGGGGCACCTTCTTGCCGCCGCGGAGACCCACGTCTTGGGTGATGACGACGCGGGCTTGAGAGTCCTCGATACGATCGCGCAGCGCGTCCGCGGAAAACCCGCCGAAGACGACGGAGTGGACGGCCCCGAGGCGCGCGACGGCGAGCATGGCGACCGCAGCCTCTGGCACCATTCCCATGTAGATGATGACGCGGTCTCCTTCGCGGACGCCGAGGTCGGAGAGCACGTTGGCGCAGCGGTTGACTGCGGCCAGCAATTCACGGAAGCTGAGACGGCGGACGGTCCCGGGTTCGTCGCCCTCCCACACGATGGCCGTGTGGTCCCCGCGCGTCGCGATGTGTCGGTCGAGGCAGCTCTCGGTCACATTGAGGCGCCCATCGGAGAACCAGCGGATGGGCTGCTCGGCCACGGTCCGAAAATCGCCTTCGCAGCCGCGTGTCGGCGGCGTGCGCCACGCGATGTCGGCACGCGCGCGGGCGAGCCAAAAGGCAGAGGGATTCGCGGCCGCTTCTCGCACGATTCGCTGGTACGAGGCGAGGTCCGACATTTCGGAAACGCTTCCCGCGCGGACGCGTTCAGGGGGGGGTACGGTTCGCATGGCGACTCCTGGTGACCGTCGTCAGTAGGACGCGGCGCCACCTTGGGGTTCGTAGGCGCTCATCCAGACGGTCTTGGCCTCGGCGAGGCGTCCGAGTTGTTCCGGGGTGGCGGGAATCGAAGGATTGGGCAGGTCGACGAGCCGGCGAATCGTCCTCGCCCCGGCCTGTTCAGCCGCGAGGGCGACCTCGGCGTCCAGTGGCGTGCCGACGCGCAAGAGCGTGTCGATGTCGTCCAAGCCGTTGACGTGACCCACGAGTTCGGACAACGTTCCCGTCACGATTTGGACGACGCCAGCGGGCCAGTCGCTCGTGGCGATGCACTCTGCCAACGTCGTGGCGTCGTCGACCGATTCGGCTGCAACGAGCAGCAACACGGAATTGCCCATCACGGTGGCCGCGGCCAGCGCTTCCACCATGCCCAACATGCCCGTTGCGGGGTCGACGACCGCCGCGATGACGCCGACGGGACGGATCATCGTGTAGTTGACGTAGGTCGCCGAGACGGGGTTGAGCGTCGACAACAGGGCCGTGACCTTGTCCGCCCATCCGGCATGGTGGACGGCGCGGTCGGCGGCCTCACCGGCGCCCCGGCCTTCGAGCATTTCGCCGAGGCGGTACAAGATTTGGCCGCGATTCAGGGCGGCCCGGGCGGCCCATTTGGGCTGGGCGGCGCGCGCGTGTTCGGTGGCGTCGCGGAGGTCCTTTCGGCTGCCGCGACAGGCGTGGAGGATACCTTCGGCGGTGGCCACGGCGACCGTCTGACCGGATTCAGATCGCACGAATTGGCCTCCGATATAGAGCTTCGGAGTCCGCCAGACGGCGAGGCGCGCCGTCATGTGACCTCCAGGTAGGGGGCGAGGCCCGCGAGGCCACCCTCTCGGCCAAAGCCGCTGTGGCGCACGCCCCCAAACGGGCTCGCGGGGTCGAAGAGGTTGTAGCCGTTGGCCCAGACGACGCCGCAATTCAGCGCGTGGGAGACCTCGAAGAGCTTGCTCGTCTTTTCCGTCCAGACGCCGCACGACAGACCGTACTCGGTATCGTTGGCCTTCTTGATGGCTTCATCGGGGGTCCGGAAGGTCAGGACCGAAAGGACGGGCCCGAAAATCTCCTCCCTTGCGACGGTGCAGGTGCTGTCGACGTCAAGCAGAAGGGTCGGGAGGTGGAAGAGGCCCCGCTTCGGCAGCGCCGTCGCGGACCCTTGCCAGACCGTGGCGCCCTCGTTGCGGCCCACGTCCACATAGTGCTGGATGACCTTGAGTTGGCGTTCCGAATTGATGGCGCCGACATCGGTGTTCTTGTCGAGCGGGTCGCCGACGCGGAGGGTCGACATGCGTCGCTGTAGGCGGCCGAGGAAGTCGGCCGCGACGGATTCCTCGAGGAGCAGGCGGCTGCCGGCGCAGCAGACGTGGCCCTGATTGAAGAAGATGCCGTTGATCGTGCCTTCCACGGCCTGGTCGAGGGCGGCGTCGGCGAACACGATGTTGGCGCCTTTCCCCCCCAATTCCAGCGTCACCTTCTTTCCGCTGCCGGCCGTCGACGCGAGGATGCGCTTTCCGACGCCGGTACTGCCAGTGAAGGCCACCTTGCGCGGAATGGGGTGGCCGACGAGGTGGCCGCCCGTGGCACCGGCGCCATTGACGACGTTGACGACGCCGGGGGGTAGCCCCACCTCTTGGAAGACCTCGCACAAGAGGCGGGCCGTCAGCGGGGTGGTTTCGGCCGGCTTGATGACGACGGTGTTGCCCATCGCCAGCGCTGGCGCGAGCTTCCAAGCCATCATCAAGAGCGGGAAATTCCACGGGATGACCTGCGCGGCGACTCCGAGGGGCCGCACGGTGCGCCCGGGAACCGCGTAGGACAGCTTGTCGGCCCAGCCGGCGTAGTAGAAAAAGTGGTTGGCCGCGAGCGGCACGTCGACGTCGCGCGATTCGCGGATCGGTTTGCCGTTGTCCATCGATTCGAGCACGGCAAGTTCGCGGCTTCTTTCCTGCATGCGCCGGGCGATGCGGTAGAGGACCTTGCCGCGCGCGGCGCCGTCCATCGGACCCCAGACTTCGCGGAAGGCGCGGTCGGCCGCCCGGACCGCGGCGTCGACTTCCTCGGCGCCCGCCGCACACACCTTGGCGAGGACGTCGCCGGTGGCGGGGTTGATCGTGTCGAACGTGTCGCTTCCGTCGACAAAGGCGCCGTCGATGAAATGACCCAAACGGGGCGGGATGTGGACTGGCGTGCGCTCGGGTGCGGGCGCGAGGTCGAGGGCGCCGCTGAGACGAAGCTCGTGGGGGGGCGTCATGGGGCTCCTAGTCGACCGAGAAGCGGCGGGGAGAGGGGTAGATGCCCTCGTCGCGCCGGACGAGTTGACGCAGCAGGTCGTTGACCAGGCTGCTGGCGCCGAAGCGGAACCAGGTGGGACTCATCCAGTCGGAGCCGAGGGTCTCGGCGACGAGGACGAGCCAGTGCAAAGCCGGTTTGGAGGCCCGGATGCCCCCGGCGGGCTTCATCCCGATCTGGACCCCCGTGGCCAAGTAGGTCTCGCGGATGGCCTCCAACATGACGAGGCCGACTTCCATCGTCGCCGCGGGCTGGATTTTCCCGGTCGAAGTCTTGATGAAGTCTGCGCCGGCCAGAATCGCCAGACGGCTGGCGGCGGCGACGTTGTCCAGCGTCCCCAATTCGCCGGTCTCGAGGATGACTTTGAGGCGAGCGGCGCCACAGGCGGCCTTCGTCTCGACGATTTCGTGGAAGACGTCGGCATCCCGTCCGGCGAGGAAGGCGCCGCGGTCGATGACCATGTCGATCTCGTCGGCACCGTCGGCCACAGCTTGTTCGACTTCGCGCAGCCGGGTCGCGAGGGGGGTCTGGCCGGCGGGGAATCCGGTGGCCACGGATGCGAGTTTGACGGGTCCGCCGACGGGTCCGAGGACTCGCCGCGCGGCGGCGACGTGGTTGGGGTACACGCAGACGGCCGCCGTCGAGGGCCAGTCGGGGCGGTCGGAGAGCGGCCGGAGCGCCTTGCGACACAGGGCTTCCACGCGTTCGGTGGTGTCGACGCCCTCCAGCGTCGTCAAATCGACCATCGACAGGGCGAGTCGCAGGAGGTGGTCCTTCGTCTCGGTCTTGATGCTCCGCGTCCGCACGCGCGCACAACGCGCCGCCACCATGGCGTTGTCGACCCGCGCGCGGCGCCACGGGCGGTCGTTCGGAAAGGACGGGCGGTGCAAGCTGCCTCCGCAGGCCAGCCCGGATTATCCCGTTGGGAGGGCCAGATGGGGGCGACGCTGACGGTTGGGGCGGGGCTTGCCCATCTTTCGCTCGTTGCCGCCGAGGGACACCATCTTGCTCCGGATGCCCCTGCGGCGGTGCAACTCACTTGGTCGGACGCCACCTCCGTGTCGGTTCAGGCGCTGAGCGCGCGCTTCGGCGTAGGGTGGCCGCTCGGGCCGGCACCCTTTGGCCCGTTCAGCGGCTCGCTCCGATACGGGGAGTGCTCGGACGCGGATGGGTCGTGCCGCATCGTGACGGTCGACGTTCGCGGCGTCGTCGCAGACGGCCTCGTCGCGCTCTTGCCCGCAGAGGCTGCGACGCCATGGCGGGCGGACGCAGATGGCGCATTTCGAAGCGCGCTCGACGCCGCGCGCGCCGCGGGTCGACCGCTGCTGATCGACTTCTCGGCCATCTGGTGCCCGCCTTGCAACCGGCTCGCTCACGAGGTGCTGGAGGCCACGCCACGGCCGCCCATCCTGGATCGGGTGGACGTGGTCGTCGTCGACGTCGACGACCCCAGTTCCTGGACGGTGAAGGACGCCTACAACGTCGGCAGCTACCCGACCGTGGTCGTCGTCGATGGTTCGGGGGCCGAGCGGGGCCGCACCGTGGGTTTCGACGGCCGGGAGGAATTCGAGGTCTGGCTGACGGGCGTGCTCGACGGCGCCGTGTCCACGCCCGCCGAGGCGACTCCGCTTGCTGCGGCCGAAGAGGCGTTGCGGCGGGCTCGAGATGGCCGGGAGGCCGGACCCTGGCTGCGTCGGGCCGAAAGTGGCCACGAGGGCGAACCCGCGCTGCGCCTCGCCCGCGCGCTCGCCGAGGCGTCGCCCGACGACGCCCAATGGCTCGTGAAGAATGCGCCCGCGGCGTATTGGGCGGAGTTGGCCCATCGCTGGCCCGACCGCGCCGCTCGTGCCCCGGCCGTCAAAGCGTTGCGGGACGCCTACGGCGTAGCGGGGGACAGTTTGGCCGTCGCCGAAGCCCTCGAGGTGCTCCACCCTGCCGAACGGGCGCTGTGGCAGCGTGCCCAACTCGCCATCTTGAGGGAGCGCGGAGTCGGAGAGGGGGGCCACGCCTATTGGACAGCCATCGCATCGCTTGCGGCCGACATCGGTGACGTCAGCGGCGCGTTGGCCGAGTTGGATGCACGACCGTGGGCCGCCGACGACCCGACGCCGGCGCTGACGGGGTCTACGGTGGCGCTGATGGCGGAACGCAATGACGAAGCGCTGGCCCGCGCCCAACGCGGCCTCGAGTTCGCGTGGGGCGACCAGCGGCTTCGGTTGGCGACTACGGCCGCAAGGGCGCTGACGGCCCTGGGCCGGGCCGACGAGGCGCAAGCGTTGGCGCAGCGCGTCCTCGCCGAGGTTCCGGCCCCGCCCGCTGACGTGATGGTGAGGACGGACCGCTATCGGCGGGCGCTCATCGAGGCTTCCGGCCTACCGCCCGAGACCCGCTGAACGCGATCAGAGCTTGGCTTGGAGGCCGACGTTGAGGGTCGCGTCGAGGCGGGCCCGCTCAGCTGCGAACGCTGCGAGCTCGGTCTCTGGCAGAACGCGGCGGACGACGCCGTGGGCGTCGCGCGGGTCGACGATGCGTCCGTTCTTCTCGATCTCGTAGTGCAGGTGCGGTGCCGTGGAGCGACCCGTGTTGCCCGAAAGGCCAAGTGCGGCGCCGGCGGCGAGCGTCTGCCCGGCCTCGACGTCCGTCCGCGACAGGTGGAGGAAGCGGGCGATGCTGCCGTCGGGCTGCTGGAGCTCGACGCAGTTGCCATTGTAGGTGTGATTCCAATTCACCCGAATCACTTTGCCGCCGCGAGGGCTGGTGACAGGGGTGCCTTCAGGCGCCTTGAAGTCCATGCCGTGGTGGCCACGGCCATCGCGCACGAGGCTCGTGATCTGCTCGTACTGGGCCATGGGGCCGTCTACGAGACGGTAGGGGACTTCGCGGCCGGTCTCGTCCCACCACGACGCATGTTCGTCGCCGGCGGCCCTGTACGCGTACGCGAGCATGCGCTTACCGAGCTTTTGGCTGGTGAAGGCGGCCACTGGAATGCGGGTGGAGGGGCCGTCCCACTCGTAGGCCACCTCGATGAGATCGCCCGGTTGCAGGTCCTTGCGGACGTCGACGTCCCACATGAACAGGCGGTTGTAGACGGCGGTGAGCACTTCCGCGTGGTCCTTTGGCGCGGCGGCCGCGAACGTGGCGGCGAAGCTCCCGGTCAACGGGGCACGAACGACCTGAACGTCCGGCAGGGACTGAACGGCGGCTTGCATCGGCGCGGCCGCTGGCGCGGGCGCTTCCACCGCTGCAACCACTTCCGCCGGGGTCGGACTCGCTTCCTCGGCCGAGGGGGCGTCCATGGTGACGAGCCGGATGGCCAGAAGGGCATTGAGCAACAAGCTGCCGGCGCACAGGCCGATGAGGGCCCAGGGACGCCCGTCGGGCGGCTCGATCAGGTTCATGGGGGCTCCGAGGCGGGGCGCCCGAGGGTCGGGCGCGGGGGGTGACGAATCATGCCCCCAAGGCAGCGACGTGTCAAGAGCACAACGCGACGTAGGATGAAGAATTCGACGGTCAGCCTCGAAGCGCGCTGATCCCGAGGGCGACCCCGACGGCGAGGAGCGACGCCTTCCATCCGCCCTTTGCGGCGAGGAGGCCAAGGGCGAGAGCCACAGGTGCCGATTCGAGCATCGCGAACGGCTGGCGCACGACGCACCAAGTGATGCCCGCGACCAAGGGTCCGGCGCGACGAGCGACGACGCCTCGGAACACGAACTCGTCCGCGGCCCACACCGCCAGCACGGCGGGAAGCGGCATCCCGTGGCCGCCGGGTGAGAGCACGGTGGAGAGGAGCGCCAGAGCGACGCCTGCGGGGACGGCTGCGGCGAATGCGCGGAGGTCGACAGGAGGGGCGGGGCGGGGGTCCCGAGCGGCCCACACGAGGGCAGCCAGAAGGGTCCCACTGGCTGCGGCCAATTGGCCGCTCATCGCGTTGAGTTGGTCGGTCAGCTTGGCGTTTCCTGCGGCGGCCCAGCCGAGCGGTCCAAGCACGGGCGCCAGGGCCGTCGCTGAGATGAGCGCAAGGGGTGCCCACGGTCGTTGGGGGGCCGGTTCGTCGGCCGGGCTCTCTTCGAGGTCCCTTGCTGTGATGGCGAGCAACCCGAACGTCGCGATGGCCGCCGTGAAGGACGCAAGGAGGTCGGCGGTGGGGGAGTCCCACGTCGCCCCGCTCGCCACGAGGGCGCCCCCGATGGGGACGAGAGCGCCAAGGATGGGGTCGAAGCGGCCCAACCACCAAGCGATCAACCCGAGAAAACTGAGACCACTTGGGAGGACGCGCAGGGCGGTGGCCGTACCGCCGACGACGTCGGTGGCGCGCCGGACGACGAAGAGGCCTCCTGCAGCGGTCCCAAGCGGGACCCAGGGCAAGGCCACGATCCAGGTGCCGACCTCCGCGTGGCCGCCGAGCACGGTGCCGAGCGCCGCGGCCATCGCGGCGGTCATCCCGAGCCCACCCCATGCGACCCATTTGCCGAGCACGACCTCGAGTCGGCTGACGGCCGACGTCAGAAGGGCGACGAGCGTGCGGTGAGTGCGCTCCCCGGCGATCGACGCGGCCACGGACCCCGTGAGGCTGGAGGCCGCCACGAGGCCGAGGGCCATCGTCCGGCCGGGCCAGCGGCCCTGGGTCGGCACGCGTTGGACCACCAGGGCGGGCTCGGGGCCGTCCAAGGCCTGGCGTAGCGGCGCCGGGATGGGGCCCCGGACCGTGAGTCCTTCGGGCGATGTGACGAGCCGAGTCGGTGCGCGGTCGGTGACCCGGAGGCCGGGATGGTTGCGGACGGAATCGGGCGCCGCGCCGGAGACGTCGAAGACCGTGGGCTCGGGGAGCGGCCGCGGGGCGGGGACGGCGGCGATCGGCGCGAGCAACGTGAACAGGATGCCAGGGACGATCCAGCCGCCCCGACCCCGCAACTCTGCGTTGAGGTCGTAGCGCGCGATGGCGAGGACACGGCCGACGCGGATCACGTCCGCCCGCCCCGCCATGCGAAGAGGACCGCGGCCAGCGGGCCGAGCGCCCAGCCGACGAACATTGGCGACCACCCGTCGCCGCCAAGCACCATCGACGCAATGGGCAAGTGCCTGCCCCAGCCGGGCCAGGTGGTGCCGAAAGCGACGATGCCTGCGATGCCGGCGGCCACGGCGGTGAACGGCCCTGAGAAGCTCGCCTTGAGGCCGGCTCGACCCACGGCGGCGACCCCCAACGCGGCTGCTGCAGCGGTGGCACCGATGCCGTCCCGAACCATCGCGCCGGCGTCGCGCACACCCAGGAGCGCGTCGATCATGCCAACGGCCACGGCCCACGAAAGGCCAAGCAACAGGCTGGCCGCGAGCCAGCGGGCGAAGGCCGGCATCCAACTTCCGATCGGCAACGTGAGCTCGGCGTCGAGCGTGCCTTCGTCGCGATCCCGCGCCAAGGCGCCGAGGCCGAACACCGCGCCGTACAGGGCATACAGGCCGCCAAGCAGACGGCAGATGCGGCGACCCCCGATTTCGGTGGTGCGAAGGTCCGGCAAGCTACCTTCGACATCGGGGAGCCAGGTACTTCCGTGATGTCGGCGCAGCGCGATCTCGAGGCGGCCCGCGTCGGGGCCTCCGCGTCCGAGATTCAGCTGATGGCCATCGGTGGAAGCGAGGACCACTTCGCGTTGGACGGGCCCGACGGGGTCCGAGCCGCGCACCGTGGCGAAACCGGCGTCATGGAGCGTGGGCTCGACCCAAGCTGGTGCCCCGTCGAGGACGAGGACGGTCGGGTTGCCGCGGCGGACGGTGGTCACAGCGACAACGGCAAGCAACGTGCCGATGACCAGCGCGACGGGCCAGCCAAGACTCCGGCGGACGAGGGCCTCGCGCAGCAGGCTCAGGGCGTGGGCGTAGGTGAGGCCCGCAAGCGCTGACGCGCTCCGCCTCATGGAGGCGCGACCAGGGCCATGAAGGCGTCGTCGAGCGTGGCCGTCCCGGTGCGGGCGAGCAATTCCGCCACGGTTCCTTCGGCGACGAGTTGGCCGCCGGCGACGATCCCCGCACGGTCGACCACGCGTTCGACCTCACCCATGACGTGGGACGACAAGATCACGGCGCGGCCGTCGGCGGCGAGGGAGCGAACGAGGCCGAGCACGTCGCGGCGGCCCATCACGTCGAGACCATCGGTGGGTTCGTCGAGCAGGAGGGCCGCAGGGCGGTGGACGAGCGCGCGGGCAAGCACGACGCGCCGCTTCATGCCGGTCGACAGGTCGCCACATGGGCGATCGGCAAAGGGGGTCGCGCCCATACGGTCGAGCGTTTCGTCCGCGACGCGGTCAGGGTCGGCGACGCCCTGGATCCGGGCGAACAGGCGAACCACTTCGCGCCCGGACAACCTCGGCGGCAGGCCTCCCTCCGCGGGGACCCAGGCCAAGCGCTCGCGCGCCCCGATCGGGTCCGCGACGGGATCTCGGCCATCGACACGGACCGTGCCCCGGTCGGGAAGGGCCAACGTGGCCAGAATACGCAGTGTGGTCGTCTTGCCGGCACCGTTGGGGCCAAGCAAGCCGTAGACCTCGCCAGCACGGACGTGGAAGCTGAGGCCGGCGACAGCACGAACCTCGCCGCGTTCGCGGGTCTTGAACGACTTGTGCAGGTCGGTGACGTCGATCATCCTCGCGCCCTTACGCCGCGCGCCCGTTAGGCGCCGCCCGGCCTCGAGGGAACGATGTTGGAGAGCTTCCTGTGTGGTCGTTGGGTGCGGGGAGAGGGCGTGGGAACGCCGATCCACGATGCCCTCGACGGTTCCGTCGTCTCGTCGGCCAGCACGGCGGGACTCGACCTGATAGGCGCGCTGGACCACGCGCGGTCGGTCGGCGGGCCCACGCTACGGGCGCAGACCTTTGCCCAACGGGGTGCGTGGCTTGAGGCGTTGGCGAAGTCCATCTTTGCCGGCCGCGACGCCCTCGTCGACGCGAGTCGGCATGGGGGCACCACGCGCGGCGACGCCAAGTTCGACATCGATGGCGCCGCGGGAACGCTTGCTTGGTACGGCGCGCTTGGTCGGTCCCTTGGCGATCGAACGGTCCTGCTCGACGGCCCGCCCGAACCCGTGCTGCGCAGCGCACGCTTTGCGGGGCAGCACATCTTCACGCCACGGCTTGGCGCAGCGGTTCACATCAATGCATTCAACTTCCCCGCCTGGGGCCTGTGCGAGAAGGCAGCGGTTGCCTGGCTCGCAGGCGTCCCCGTCGTCGCGAAGCCGGCGACGGCGACGGCGCCATTGGCCGTCGCGCTCGTGCGCCGCTGGCTCGACGAAGGCCTGCTGCCCGAGGGCGTGTTGCAACTCGTCGTAGGGAACGTCGGCGACCTGCTCGACGGCGTCGGCGCTCAGGATTCCGTCGCTTTCACAGGCAGCGCTGCGACGGCGGAGAAGTTGCGAGCACACGCTGCGGTCGTCGTCCGGGGAGCGCGCCTCAACGTCGAGGCCGACAGCCTGAACGTCGCGATTCTTGGCCCGGACGCGGACGAGGACACGACGCGCATGTTCGCGCTCGATTGCGTGCGCGACATGACACAAAAGGCCGGCCAGAAGTGTACGGCCATCCGCCGTATCCTCGTCCCTCAGGACCGGATGGACGACGTTGTCGAGGCCCTGGTTGAGCGCCTCGCTGCGGCGGCCGTTGGCGACCCGGCGGACAAGGGGACGACGACGGGTCCCGTCGCGTCGCCCGCGCAGCGCGAGGCCGTGGTGTCTGGCACCGCGCGCCTGGTGGCCGCTGGGCGCGTCGTTTGGAGAGGCGAAGCGCCAGAGGGTGGTTGTTTCGTGGCGCCGACGTTGTTGGCCATCGACGGGGGCGTGGGTGCTCCTGTCGTGCACGACGAGGAGGTCTTCGGGCCCGTGGCGAGCCTCCTTCCCTACGACGGCAGCGCCAAAGAGGCGGTGGCGATCGCCGCGCGCGGCGGCGGTGGCCTCGTGGCGAGCTTGTATTCGGACGAGTTGGCGTGGGCGCGAGAGGTCATCCTTGGCTTGGCGCCTTGGCATGGGCGGATCCACTGGGGAAGCCGCAAAGTCGCTGATCAGTCGCCCGGACCCGGGACCGTGTTGCCGAACCTCGTTCACGGCGGCCCGGGCCGCGCGGGCGGTGGCGAAGAATTGGGCGGCGAGCGCGGGCTGCGATTTTATCTGCAGCGGACCGCCGTCATGGGCGATCGCGCGATGATGGAGCGCATGTTTGCGTCATGACATCCGCGTCGGACCGCTGGACGTCAGCGGCAAGGCGTGTACGGTGGGGGGCGGAGGGCGGGCATGTGGGACGGACTGAGGCGGTGGTGGCAGGATCTGTCCGAATCGCTGGAGCGCCTGGCGCGTGCGCCCGTACCGGTGCCCGTGCGCGTAGGTCCCCGCACGCGTTGAGCGCTGCCTGATGGCGCCGAGCGTTGGTTTGGGCCTCGTAGCGCTCGCTTGGTTTGGGGGTGCAGTCGCCGCGCATTGGCCGCGATTTCCCGAGGTCGATGGCGAACGCTGGTTCAAGCACCTTTGGCAAACGCGATCCGAGGCCCTCGGCCGGGCGACTCCGCTGCCGTGGCATCCCTTCGCCAGACGGCCTGAGACGCGGCTGCTGGCCCCCCAGACGTGGGTGCCTCCGAAAGGGGCGAGCGCAGAAGAGATGGCCCACGTGGCGTCGTTGGCGGCGATTCCCGCCGGGCGAGCCCGATGGGACGCGCTTTGGAAGGGCGCGCCGGCCTCAGGCGTTGACGGCCTCAGTTGGAGGGCGTCCTTTGGCGTGAACGCCGCCGCACCTGCAGCGGAGTTGGCATCCGCGATTCGCGGGCGAAGCCCCTTCGCACTGTTCGCCGTCACCGACGATGAGACCCTGGGTCCGCGACCGCTGGCCCGCGCCGGCGCGCTTCTTGGGGCGGACGTCGTTCCGTTCACTGACGTCGCGGCCACCTCCGCAGCCCTTGTCGACCGGATCGCCAACACGGAGACGTTGCCGCGCGTCATGTTGTTGGGCGAGGGCCGTGGCGTGCACGCGATCCTCAAGGCCCTCGTGGAGCACCCCGGGCTGAGGGATGTCACGGTCGGTGTTGGCGGACTCTCCGCGGCCATTGGTGGCCGGGAAGGGGACACGTCGGAGACGGGGGAGACCGCGACGAAGGACTGGCTCGCGCGTTGGTTCGATCAGCTCGAGCTCGACACGGAGGCGCTGGCCGCCGTGCCCTATGCGTCGATGGCCTTCGTCGACCCCGACGCCTGGCCGGTAGGACGGCCGGGCCTGCCCCTCGCCAACACCCGTTTCCCGGAGCCGAGGGACGGCGGAGCTCCACATGCCTGTGTCGTGCCCCTCGATTTCGGCGTTTCTGTAGATGACGTCGATCTGGACGACGCCCTGTTGTCCTTCGTCGCCACACTCATCGCCATCCACCGACACTGGGCCGATTGACGGTAGGCTGCGTGTGGGGCGTTCACCCCATGCCTTTCGTCTCCAACACGTCGCGCGCCATCATTCCGTGAACGAGTGACGCTCCCCCCCGGATGGCGGCTGCGACGTGGATGGCCTCTGTGATTTGCTCGGCGTCCGCGCCGCGCTCGACGCTGCCCTCGGTCCAGGCTTCGATGCAGTACGGACATTGGACCGCGTGCGCGACGGCGACGGCGATGAGCGCCTTCTCGCGTGGGGAGAGAGCGCCCTCTTCGAAGACGGCGTTGTACCAAGCGAAGTATTTCTTCGCCAGCTCGGGGGAGGCCTTTCCGATGTCGCCGAAGCGATCCAAATGGCGGTGTTCGTAGTAGTCAGGTTTCATCGATGCTCCCGAGCGTCGGGCGCTAACGTTGGCGGGTGGGCGAGGCGGAGGCGGGATGTGGTGGCTGGGGGCGGGCGGTCGCGTCGGTTGGGTGCTTGCGATGCAGATCGACGTGCCCGTCGCGCTGGCCTTGGTAGATGCCAAGGATCGACCTGTCGCCGTGAGCGGCCTCCACGCGAATTGGGTGCTTGGTTGTGAGGCCGAGCCCTCGCGTGGTCGATGGACGACCTTGGCTTGCGACGTTCACGACGCGCGCTTCGTGGTCCGCCCATCGAGCGGGTCGGCCGACGAGGCCGAAGGCGTCATGGCCTACGTCGAGCAGCGGGTCGTCGGCCGGGCAGTGACGCTGTCCATCCGTCGGGGCGGGGGTGTGCGCCTTGGCTGGACCGACGAACTTCGAGGCACGGGGGCTCAACAGGTTGCCGACGAGGCCCTGCGCGGCGTTCTCATGGCCGGCCTTGCGGCCTTGGACTTGGGTGTGGACGGGGCCGCGACGACGGTCCAGACGCGAAGCGGCGCGCTTTCCGTTCCCGCGGCCAACGGTTCTATGGGGACCTCTCTCGTCGTGATGACGCCGGTCGAGGGAGGCCATGTGACGCTTCAGGGGCGTGGCGTGGCCCACCCCGCGGACACGGCGGACACGTTCCAACTCGTGCTCAGCGGGGATGTGGTCCCGGCGGAGGGCCGCGTCCACGTGGTGGTCAACGGAGCGCCGACGGCGGGCTCGTCGTCGACGTGGGGCCGCGCGGGCTGGCCTTACCATCTGGATGCGTCTCTCACGCGCGTGGACATCGACGCCTTGCCCGCTGCCGCCCCCGTTCGCCTCCCTGAAGCTGAGGCGCTGTGACAACATCTGTACTGTTCGTCGACACGGCGCGAAGTTGGCGGGGTGGCCAGGTGCAGATTGAGCGCCTGGCCCGCAGCCTGCCAGGGGCGGCCGTGGCGGCACCGCCAGATTCGGCGTTGGTTGAGCGCCTTCGCGGTGTTCTGCCGGTGGTTCCGATCCCGTTTCGCGGTGGGTGGCGGGGCGGACGCGCGCTCAGGTCGGTCGCGTCGGATTTCGCGGTCGTCGCCCCGCAAGACGGCCCATCGATCCACCACGCGCTGGGGTGTGACCGCCCCGTGGTCGCCCATCGTCGTATCGACGACGCTCCCCGGTGGTTCGGTCGCCGCGCATGGCCACGCGTCGACGCGTGGATCGCGGTGAGCGAGGCCGTAGCCGGTGTGCTCGTCCGTCACGGAGTGGCCCGCCAACGGATCGACGTGATCCGCTCGGGCGTGCCGCCCCGACCCTCGGCCCCGGAGCCGCCGGGGCCACCTTGGCAATTGCTATGTTTGGGCGCCTGGGTGCCGCACAAGGGCCATCGTGATCTCATCCTGGCGCTGGAGGGGCGCAGCGATGTTGCCCTGACCCTGGCGGGCGAAGGGCCCGAGGGAGAACCTTTGGCGCGGCTCGCAGCACAAACGGGCGTGACCCTCTCCCTGGCAGGCCCGCTCGACGCCGATCGGGCACTGGCGCGAGCCCATCTATTGGTGCATCCGTCGCGCACAGAGGGCCTCGGCCAGGCCGTCATCGAGGCCCGTTTGGCTGGGGTTCCCGTCGTGTCGACGACGGCCGGTGGCCTTCCCGAGGCTGCCGGTCCAGGCGCGTGTGTGACACCTGGCGATGTCGCCGGCCTGCGGCGCGCAATCGACGCTGCGTTGGTCGCGTTGCCCGAACGTCGTCGGCAAGCCCGGGCAGAGCGCGCGGCGGTGGCCTCCCAATTTGACCCCGACGCCGCCGTTGCGGCCGTCGCTGCCGTCTACGATCGTGTTGCGTTGGCCGCGTCAGGAGCGGTAGATCCAAGGGTGAGGTCGCTTTGATCGCGTGGTCCATCGCACTGGCCTGTGGTCCGGGGGATACGGATCCGACGGATTCGATCGACCCGACGGGCGGAACCGGGACGACCGACACCTCCCCGCCGACGACGACGGGAACGTGGCCTACGAACCCCGACGTCACGGTCACGCCCGTGAGTTGCGCGGGCCCGGTGGCGCGGGGCCCCGACGCCTGGGTCCGGTCAGAACTCGGGCTCGATTGGACGTTCGAGCCCGACTGGCGCTCGGCGAACTGGGACCTGCGCTTCGGAGCCAGGGGCCTCGTCGTGTCGGACTTCGACGGCGACGGCCACCTCGACATGATCGTGCCGCAGTACTCGGAGAAGAGTCGATTGTTGGTCGGTGACGGAGTCGGAGGCTTCGTCGACGGTCCGGCCCTGCCCGATCTCGCGGCCTTGCGTGGACCCATCGGAGGCGCAGCGGCCGATATTGACGGCGACGGGGACAGCGACGCCTTCCTCTACGGCCAGTTGAGCCCGCCCGTTTTCCTCGTGAACGACGGGGCGGGCCAATTCGTGGGGACCGAACACCCCGAATGGGACCAGCCCGACTTCCTCGGGTGCGGCGGCAGCGCCTCCTTCGGGGACATGGACCTCGACGGCGACCTCGACCTGTTCTATGGGCGGCTGGGCGCCTACCGAACCGTCGACGGCGTGACGAGCTTCGTCGCCTGCCCGAGCCGGATGCTCGTCAACGACGGTCTCGGCACGTTTGTCGACCACCCCGAGATGCTGGACGACGACACCGACTTGTCGCGCATTCTCGCTTCAGGTTGGCACCAGGTCGACGAAGACCCTTGGCCCGAGCTGTACCTGGTCGCAGAGAACACGGCCGACGGCGAAGATGTGGGCGATGTGGAAGTGCTGCTGCCCAATTTCATTTACGACAACGACGCCAGCGGTCTCGTCCACGACGCCGAGGGTTTCCCTGGCCTCGAGGTCCGCCTTGCGGGCATGGGCCTGGCAGCGGGCGACATCAACTCCGACGGCCTCGCGGACTTTGCGGTGGCGGGCTGGGGTGAGGTTCCGACGTTGGACAGCACGGCCGGCGGCGTCTGGGTCAACCAATCCGTTTCGCGGGGCGTGATCCCGGATGCTGCCGTCGACCAGGTCGTCGCGTGGGGCGGTGACTACGCGGACCTCGACAACGACGGCTACGAGGATCTCCTCGTTGCGTTCGGTGCCACAGTCCAACTCCCGACGCGACAGCCCGACGGCCTGTGGCGTGGCGCGCCTTCGGGCGATTGGCCTTCGGTCGCGCCTGACTGGGGGATGGACGACGATTTGTCGATGCGAGGGTTCGTCGTTGCGGATGTGAACCGGGACGGCTGGCTCGACGTACTCAAGCGCGAGATGGGTGGAGTCGTCGTCACCTATGTGTCGAAGTGCGGGGCGGAATCCTGGCTCGCCGTTTCGCTCAACGACGGACAGCGACCCGACGGGTTTGCCGTCGGTGCGACCGTCCGCGTCCGGGCGGGTGACCGCGTATGGACGGAGTGGGTCGTGGCGGGCAGCACCAACTTCGGTTCGGGCGGGCCCGCAGAAGTGCATTTTGGTCTTGGCGATGTCGAGGCGATCGACGGCGTCGACGTCGTCTGGCCGGACGGCGAACTGACGTCCTACGCGGGCCTCCCGGTCCGGTCCTTTGTAGAGATTCAGCGTCCATGATGTGGGTGGTCCTGTCCTTGGCCTGCGGCGATGAGCCGACGTCGGACCCCGGGACGGACGCACCCGATCCCGCCGTCGACGCCGACGGCGATGGCCACACCGAAGGCGTCGATTGCAACGATGCCGACGGGCAGACGTACCCAGGCGCGACCGAGGTCTGGTACGACGGAGTCGACCAAGATTGCTCCGGCGGCTCCGACTTCGACCAAGATGGCGACGGGCACGATGCCGATGACATGGGCGGGCTGGACTGTGACGATCTGGATCCCGCTTTCTCCCCAGACGCCGTGGAGGTCTGGTACGACGGCGTCGATCAGAACTGCGACGGCGGCGATGACCACGACCAGGACGGGGACGGCGACCCGACCCCCGTCGTCGGCGGCCTCGATTGTGACGACGCGGACGCGGGCGTGAACAGCGGCCTGCAACTCAATGACGAACCGTTCACCTTCGTCGGTCCCGTTGCGGGGAGCCCGGCGGCCGCGACCTACACCCCCAGCCCGTTGGGGCCGGTGGGAGAGCCGTCCGAAAAGGACCAGCACCACGCCACGGTCGCCTGGGGTGTGGACGGCCGCTACGCCGTCGCCTGGCAAGTAGGGGATGGCGCCGATTATTCAGCCTTGTTGGCGGTGTTCGACGCGAGTGGAGCCCGCGTGTCCGGGCCCCACCTGCTCAACGCCCTTGGCAACGGCGGCAAACCAGATGTGGAGGCGCGCAGCGATGGCTACGTCGTCACGTGGGAAGATGGCGCCGACATCTACTTGCGTGCAACGAACCTCGAGGGTGTGCCGCTGTCGCCGCCCGTCCTCGCGTACACGAGGGGGGGCGTGACGAGCGAGACGCCGGATCTCGCGGTGTTCGACGACGATGGAGGCGTCGTGGTCTGGGAGTCCCACGGGGGCGACTGGGGCGACGGCACGCACCTCATTCGCCGATTCGACGACCGGCTCAACTTCATCGACGAGGAACCCGTTTTCGTGGAAGCCGCCGGACGAAGCGCGCCGGACGTCTACGCCTTGGCGGACCGGGGCTTCGTCGTCACTGGGACCCACAAGTTCACCGACGCACACATGGAGGTTTACGCCAAGAAGTTTGGCGGCGATGGCTGTGTACAGCCCTTTCGGGCCGACCAAGCGGAGTCGGAGGCCCCATCGCGCCCAGCCATTGCGGTGGACGCCGTGGGACGCATGGCGATCACCTGGCGCTCCAAGGTCGAAATGGGCGTCGGCGCAGGCTCCTACGGCCGTTTCTTTGACGCGCAGGGGCGCGCGATGGGGGACAGCTTCTCGCTCGCGTCGGTGGCTGAAGACGGCAACCGCTCCGTCGTCCAGTTCTGGGGAGAACGCGCCGTGTTCTGTTGGCAGGGCGTCGTCGACGGCCTGCTGCCGGACGCGCCGTGCAGCATTTGGGACCTGCCCACCGGCCAGCCTGTCGTCAGCCAATGGCAGCTCAACGACGATCCCCTGGTCGACGCCAGCCGCGTCGCCATCTCGATCCGCGACGATGGCGGGGGTGCGGCGACGATGGCCGTGACTTGGGAACAGGAGGTCGCCAGCCCCCACAACGTGTTCACCCGGCTCGTGCCCCTGACGCCCTGACCGTCCGTTAGACCGCGCCATGTTCCGACGCCTGTTGATCGCGAACCGTGGCGAGGTGGCCGCGCGCGTGCTTCGCACCTGCCGCAGCCTTGGGATTGAAACGGTGGCCGTGGCCTCGGCGGCCGACCTCGGGTCGAGTTGGCTGGAAGGGGCGACGATGGTGGTGGCCCTCGGAGGGGCTCGGCCCGCCGATTCGTACCTCGACGCTGGTGCGCTCGTTGAAGTGGGGCGCCGTCATCGTTGCGCCGCTGTACATCCGGGCTGGGGTTTTCTTTCGGAAAACCCGGATTTCGCGGCGATGGTGGAATCGTCGGGAATGACGTTCGTCGGCCCGACACCGCGGGCGATGCGTTCGATGGGGGACAAATCGGTCGCGCGCGCCACCTTTGCTGAGCTGGGGTTGCCGGTCATCCCCGGGACGCGCGAACCCTTGGCTGACGCCGCGGCCGCCCACGCCGAGGCCGAACGCGTTGGCTATCCGGTGCTGCTGAAGGCCGTCGCTGGCGGTGGCGGGCGTGGCATGCGCGTCGTCGAGCGTCCCGAGGACCTCGACGCCGCCTTCGATGCGGCGTCCGCCGAGGCCCTGTCGTCGTTTCGAGATGGCCGTATGTACCTTGAGCGCCGTCTGACGGGGTGCGCCCACGTCGAGGTGCAGGTGCTCGGCGACGGAAGAGGCGGCGCCATTCACCTCGGAGAGCGCGAGTGCAGCCTGCAGCGCCGTCACCAAAAGGTGTGGGAGGAGAGCCCGTCGGCCGGCTTGTCGGAGGCGGAGCGCGCCGAAGTGCTCCCAAGGGTGGCGGAGGCCGTAGGTCGCCTGCGATACCGCAATGCGGGCACCGTGGAGATGTTGCGGGACGCAACGGGCCGGCTGTGGTTCATGGAAATGAACACCCGCCTGCAGGT
>SXOB01000007.1 GCA_005776945.1 Pseudomonadota bacterium | reverse complement strand
GATGGTTTTATGTATTCGGTGGGCTGGTTGGTGGCCTATATCACCGTCCTGCTGGTGATTGCCGAGCCGTGCCGCAATATTGGCAAGTACACGCTAGGCGATGTCCTGGCTTTCCGCAATCAACCCAAGGGAAGGTCGTAGGTTCAAATCCTGCCCCCGCAACCATCGTAGAAGCCAGGTTTTCACGCGAGTGAGGCCTGGCTTTTTACGTTGTTTGGATCGCTCCTGGATCATTCGGCTCGTGGAGGCCACGTCCCGAAGATCGCGAAGCCGCAGCGTCACGGGAACCGGTGGAGGATCAGCTTCCAGGACATGGACGGGAAGCGGACCTTCGAGAGCTTCGACACCTTCCAGGAGGCCAGGGACGCGCTCAACGCGCGGAACACCGAAGCGAAGGCGATGCGCTCCGGGGCGGTGGCTCGGCCACCGGACCCGCACACCTTCGACGAACTGGCGGACTACTGGCTGGAGCACCGGCGGGGAGCCCGCAAGCTGCTGCTCAAGGCTGTGGAGGAATTGGTAGCCTCCGGTGCGGCGCTGGACGCTGAGGGCCGATGGCTTCATCGCGTGCGTGCGTGCGTGCGTGAGGCGGGTAACCCCTTGCACGCCTCCCCGACCACGAACCCCATGCACCCCAAGATGGACTGGGAAGTCGGCGACGTGTCTGAGGCGAGGGTGAGCGAGCCCTCCGTTTCCGTTCCCAGGGAAGAGCACCCTGCGGCGTATCCACCCGGGCCCGGCATCTCGCTCGCCTGCCTCGGTCACGTGAGACCGGCAGCGGGAGAACGACATGCCCCGCACCGCGAACACCCCGACGCGCCGATGGGCGGCACTCCTCGTTTCGGGAGGGCGCTACCGGACGACGCCCCGCTCCGCGAGCAGCATCTCAAGATCGTCGACCGAGCAAGCCGCGATCTCGTTCGGGTGCAGTTGGACGGCCGCCCGCCACGCCTCGCCGCGTACGTCATCGACGAACACCTGCGGCTTTGGGCAGGCACGCGACGAAGCAGCCGCTGAGACCAAGCTCGGCCAACGTGGACTGTACGTACGCGGCTCCGCCGGAGCTCCAGGCGTAGAGCACGGCGCCCTCAGCGTGGAGCGCGCGGATCCGGTCGATCACGGGTGTCATCGCGATCCTCTTGCTCCCGAACGACCGGACGAGCGTGTCGTCGATGTCGACGAACAGGATGAGCGGCGCAGGCATCGATCTCTCCTCTGGTCTTCGGTCACCAGAGCGTGGCGACGTCGTACCCCTCGACCTTGGCGTCCCGTGTGGCGAGTGTCATCCGCTCCGTCATCGCCTGCGCGATGAGCATCCGGTCCAACGGATCTTTGTGGTTCATGGGCAGCTCGGACGCGCGCAGCGCGTGCTCCGGCGTGACGTCGAGCACGCGCACGCCTCCGTCGACCACTGCGCGCCGGACCAACGCCCGAAGCGGCACCGGCAGCGCGAGACGGCCGATCGCGGTCTTGATGCCGAGCTCCCACACGGTGGCCGACGAGAGCCAGGCCGGACGGCCGGACTGCAGCGCAGCGCGCACGTTCGCCCCGAGCTGGTCGCTGTCATCGAGGGCCCAGAGGAACGCCTGCGAGTCGAGGAGCAGCGGCCGATACTCGTCAGACCGGTCAGCCACCGAGATCCTCGAAGCCGGGCAGGGGCGCGTCGAAGTCCGGGCCGAGCACGACCTGGCGGCGGAACAAGCCGACGAGCGAACGTCCGTCGTGGCTCGGCTCTGGGACGAGGCGGATCACCGGCACGTCTCGACGCGAGATCACGACCTCCTCGCCGGCGAGGGCGCGGTCGATGAGCTCGGAGAGGCGGGCCTTCGCCTCGGCGAGGTTGACGCGGGTCATCGGGGCCTCCTTCTAGATGACCATCTCACATGGTCAGAGCAGGGCCGCCACGGATTCCGGCTCGCGTCCGAGGAACTCGCGATGGAGGACGCTACTGCTACCGAGCAGATCGGCTTCGTCGTCGATGCCCGACCCCGTCCGGAGGCGAGGTCCAGGACGATGGCCAAGGTCGCGAAGCCCCGCAAGCACGGGAGCCGGTGGCAGATCAACTTCCTCGACGTCGACTGGAATCGTCGGTTCGAGACCTTCGCCACCCCCAAGGAGGCGAGCGCGGCGCTGGCCTTGCGGAAGGCCGAGGTCGAGGAGATCCGGGCCGGAGCTAGGCCGCGACCACCCGACCCGCACACCTTCAGCGATCACAGCGACGACTGGCTCGGGCACCGCACCGCCCACAAGCGGAGCCAGTAGGACGACCGGAGCATCATCGAGCGCCATCTCCGGCCGACGTTCGGTCACCTGCGGGTCGACTTCGACAGCGAGCCGACCCACTCCGAGGAACAGCAGCGGGAAGGCTGGCAGGCGATCCTGGACAACTTTGCCCGACACGTGACAGGGAAGGTGTCGGGGTCGTAGGGCCGGTCGCGGAGGAACCCATGCGCTTCGCCGTCCTCGGCAACTCGGGGTCGGGCAAGTCCACGCTGGCGTCCTGGCTGGGGGGTGCCGGGGGGCTCCCCGTGCTCGGCTACGTCGGCGTGTTCAAGGCGCACGTCAACGTCGGGTTCTTCCACGGGGTGGCGCCGCCGGACCCGTCCGTCCTGCTGCAGGGGACCGGCAAGGCGATGCGCCACGTGAAGGTGCTGCCGGGGCGCCCGCTCGACACGGCGGCGCTCGACGCGCTGATCGTCGCCGCCTGCCACGACCTCCGGGCCCGGCTGGCGGCGTCGGCCGGGGACGAAGGAGGTCCACGATGACGGCCCACCGGGGCTTCGCGATGCCGTTCGCCGCCGTCTACCCGGCCTACGTGAACAAGGCGGTGCGCAAGGGACGCCCGAAGCAGGAGGTCGACCGCAACTGCGACGTCGTTCCGTACCGGCTGGCCACGACTTGTCCCCGGCCGTGACCGGACGCCCGGGTGGGGCCGGCCACCGTGCTATCCGACGGCCTCCAGCTCCGATCGCGAGAGCGACCCATGTCGGCGACCCCGACCGTGTTCCACCTGTTCCTGCCCACGCCCCCGGACGCCGAAGCGGCGGTTCGGGCAGCCGAACGTGCGCCGTTCAGCTACGGGCCTGTGGGCGGCACGCGCGGGGAGCTGCCCGAGGGCTTCGACCATGACGTGCAGCGCACCGTGCTCGGTCGGGGCCGGGCCACGTGGGACCGCGCGGTGGCGGCTCTCAGGGACTGGAAGCAGTTCGAGCTGTCGTGGGTGCGCTTCTACCGGCCGGACACGGCGATCCGGCCGGGCATCGTGGTGGCGTTCTCGTCCCACCAGGTCGGGCTGTGGGCGCTCAACCTGTGCCGCATCGTCGACGTGAGCGAGGTGTCGGACGACGCGAGCACGCGGTTCGCCTTCGCCTACGGCACCCTCCAGGGCCACGTCGTGTCGGGTGAGGAGCGCTTCGAGCTGCGCTGGGACCACGCCACCGACGAGGTCTCGTTCGAGATCCGGAAGTTCTCCCGGCTCGAGCACTGGGTGGTTCGGGCCTTCCGGCCGCTCGCACGTCGCATCCAGGCCCGGTTCAGCCACGAGGCCCTCGCCAACCTCCGGCGCGCCGTGGAGGCGCCATGATCGTCGTCGTCGCGGGCGCTTCGGGGTTCGTCGGGCGGCACCTCGTGGCGCGCCTGCTGGCCGACGGCCACACCGTCCGGTGCGGCACGCGCAACCCCGCCACGGCGCGGCCGGCGGATCGGGACTGGGTGCGCCTGGACGTGGACCGCCCCGAGACGTTGGATGCGGCGCTCGCCGGCGCCGACGCGCTCGTCTACCTGGTGCACCAAATGGCCGGGTCGCACGGGCCGGACCTGCTCGCTCGCGAGGCCGCGTCGGCCACGGCCATCGCCGCGTCCGCCGAGCGCCACGGGCTCCGTCGGATCGTGTACCTGGGCGGACCGAAGCCGGCCGGCGCGCCGTCCGAGCACCTGGTCGCGAGGCTGGTCACCGGTGAGCGCCTCCGGGCGTCCACCGTGTCCTGCATCGAGCTGCGGGCGGCGATGATCATCGGCGCGGGGAGCGAGTCCTGGACGATGGTCCGCGACCTGGCGCTGCGGCTGCCGGTGATGGTGCTGCCCGCGTGGTTGTCGACGCGCAGCTCGCCCGTGGGCGTGGCCGACGTGGTGGACGCGCTCGCGGCGGCCGTGGTCGACCCGCTGGAGGGCAGCGCCGCGTTCGACCTGCCCGGACCGGAGGTCTTGTCCGCCCGCGACATCCTCACGCGGGCCGCGGCGACAGCCGGGTTTCGACCCGTCATGCTCCCAGTCCCGGTCCTCACGCCGAGCCTCTCGGCCCACTGGCTGCGGCTCGTGACCCGCGCCAACCACGACGTGGCGCGCCAGCTGGTCGATGGCCTGCAGTCCGACCTGGTTACGGAGGACGCCGGGTACTGGGCGCGCCTGGGCGGTCGGGCGCGTACCCCGCTGGACGAGGTGATGCGGCAGGCGATCGCGGCGGACGAGGTCAGTGGGGTGGGGCGGCGTTGGGAGGCGGCGGCGCGATGGATCGGCTGGAAGGTGTGAGTGCGGGCCACCACGCTCCGGCGCCGCCTGATCACCTTCCCCGCCCTCGGGGTGGCGACGGCCCTGGCCTGGGGCGGGGCGCCGGTGTGGCTGGGCGGCGCGCTCGCGTGGAACTCACCCGGGGGCGGAAGCTCGGCGCCACGCGCACGGTGCTCCTGCTCCTGCTGTACACAGCGGTGGACTGCGTCGGTGTGCTGGCGGCGCTCGGGGCGCGGGTCGCGGCCCCGGCGCTCGGCGACCCCGACGGTCGTCGGTCGCTCCACTGGCACCGCGAGATCAAGCGCCGGTGGGTCCAGGCCCTGCGTCCGGGGGCTTCGCGCTGTTCGGCGCGCGGCTGGTCATGGAGGCCTCCGACCTCGCGCTTCGACCGCCGTACCTGGTGTTCCTCCGGCACGCCGGGATCGCCGACGGGGTCATCGCCCCCCTCGTGTTCGAGCTCGACCGGCAGGCCAACCTGAGGTTCGCGGTCAAGCGTGAGCTCACCTGGGATCCCGCGTTCGACCTCGTGGGGCCGGAGGTGCGCACCCTGTTCGTCGACTGGGACGGCCCCGACGGCGAGACCGAGCGTGCCCGCGTCGCCGCCCTGATCGACGCGCTGGAGCCGGACGAGGGCGTGCTGCTGTACCCGGAGGGTACGCGGTTCTCGCCCGAGGAGGCCGCCGCCGTGCGGGACCGTCTGGCCGCGGCGGGGGACACCGAGGGGCTCGCCTACGCGCGCACGCTCGAGCGCGTGCTGCCGCCGAAGGTCGGGGGAGCGCTCGCCCTGCTGGACCGCAACCCGGGCCACGACGTCGTCTTCTGCGCGCACGCGGGCCTCGCCCGGGCCTACAGCTTCGCGGGCATGCTGCGCGGTGACCTCGTCGGCCTGGCCGTGCGGGTGCGGCTGTGGCGCGTGCCGTTCGCGGACGTCCCGACGACGCGGGAGGGCCGCCTGACCTGGCTGCGGGCCCAGTGGCAGCGGATGGACCGCGAGGTCCGGGCGTTGGAGGCGGACCGTGCCGCCTACGTCCTCGAAGGGGTGACGCGCCGGGACGTGCCTCGGATCGCCCCCGTTGGCGGGGCGTTCTAGCGTTGTACCTCGCCTTCGCGCTGACGATCCCGTAGATGGCGCTGCGGGTGGACCAGCGGCTGCTGCTTGACGGGGACCTGTTCCTGCAGCGGTCGGCGGACGGGACCGTCGCGCTGTACGACCTTGCCACCGACCCCACCGAGCAGGTCGACCTCTCCGGTGCCGGGCCCGCCGACGTCGCCGCGCTGGTGGTCGTGCTGGACGCGTCGTCGCCGGGGCGACCGGGGCCGTCCCACGCGGTCGACCCCGCCCTCGGGCGGGAGCTCACCCGGCTCAGGTACTTCGAGCCCGAGTGATCGGCGCCTCGCTGGGGTCGTCCGCGCCGCTGCGCGCCACCACCCAGGCCCACAGCCTCGCGCGTGCCTCCGGGGTGTCGGAGCGCCGTGTGGCGGCCGTGAGGTGGAGCGCGCGCGGCCGGCGATCGAGCCAGAACTGCCCGGTCCCAGCCAGCGGCACGCCGTCGTCCGACGCCAGCCAGATCAGCGTGTCGGCCCCCTCCGCCGGCGTCCGGAGGAGCCGTCCCACCACGCGGCGGAAGGTGGGCAGGGAGCGCGCGACGCCCGGCGTGTCGGCCCAGCCTGGGTGCATGGCGTGGACGACGACGCCGGTCGCCCGGAGGCGCTCGGCCCACATCGCCGACAGCGTCACTTGCGCACGCTTCGCCCGCGCGTAGGCCTTCGTGCCGTCGTAGTGCGCGGCGTCGAGCTCGAGCCGGTCCGGGTCGAGCGGCTCGCTGTACAGGCCGCCCGAGCTCACCCAAAGCACCCGGGCGCGCGGCGCGGCGAGTAGCCGGTCGAGCAGCAGCGTCGTCAGCAGGAAGGGCCCGACGACGTGGGTGGCGACGGTCTGCTCCAGACCCTGGGGGGTCTCGTGGCGGACGTCGTCGAGGGCGCCCGCGTTGTGGACGAGCACGTCGACGCGGGCGTGGCGGGCGCGCAGGGCGTCGGCGGCGCGCCTCACGGCGTCGAGGTCGCCCAGGTCGGCGACGGTGTGGTCGACGTGGGTGTCCCCGGACGCCGCCCGGATCCGCGCGCAGGTGGCTGCGGCCTTGGCGGCGTCCCGGGCGACCACCTCGATCGTCGCGCCGGTGCGGGCGAGGGTGGTCGCGGCTTCCAGGCCGAGCCCGGAGGTCGCGCCGGTGATGACGATCACGCGTCCCCGGAGGTCCAGACCTTCGGTGGGTGACCAGCGGTCGAGACGGCGGCGCGTGAGGAAGCCGAGCCGGGTGAAGCTCCCGACGATCGACGCCTCCAGGAGGGCGTCCACGCCGTCGGCGAGTGCGCTCACGCGGCGTTCAGGAAGCGGCGCAGGCCGGCGGCGGCGCGGTCGCCGATGCGGCGGAACGCCAGGCCGAGGACAACGTCGAAGACGGCGAGCGGCCCGTTGAGCGTGAGGACGGCGTCGTACGTCACCCGCGCTCCGGCGCCGTCCGGCACGACGCGGATCTCGTCCACCGAGCGCAGCCAGCGTGTCTGCGCGACGAGCTTCAGCTGCCGTGGCGGGTCGGCCTCGACGACCTCGTAGCGCAGGACCATCGGGTTGCGGCCTTGGAGGGTGAGGTCGTAGGCCGCGCCCACGACCGGACCCTCGCCTCGCACGCGGACGGCCGCTGCGATGCCGGGGTCCCACTCGGGGAAGCGGGTGAGGTCGGACATCGCCGCGAAGGCGTCCGACGGGGACTGCGGCGTGCGCACGGTGGTGGCGTAGTGGGCCATGGGAGAGCCCCTGGGCGTGATCCGATCCCGTGGACGGTTGGGAACCGTCCGAACACTATCTCGTTGCGATCTCGAGAAGCTCCTCCTGCGTCTGGAGCTTGAACAAAGACCCAGCGGTGGCGACTCGCCCACCGGGCGAGCCGGAGGCGCTGGGAGCCCCCGGCAGGGCCCGATCCCGGGTGTGCTCCCGCTCGAACCCACGCGGGCTCACGTACCGTGCCAGCTCTCCATCGCGGCGTTGTCGAGGCAGTTCGCGCGCCGGCTCATGCTGCACGTCACGCCGATCGCGGTCAACGCGTCCTGGTCGTCGTCGGACGCGTAGGTGTTGCCGCGGTCGCTGTGGTGGAGGAGGCCGTGGCCGGGGCGGCGACGGCGTACCGCCATGTCGAGCGCCCGCAGGACGACTCGGCGGTCATTCACGGCGCTCAACGCCCAGCCGACCACCCTGCGCGAGAAGAGGTCGATGATCGAGGCCAGGTACAGGAAGCCATCGGCGTGCGCAGGAAGGTCACGTCTCCCACCCAGCGCTGGTTCGGTCGGCGCTTGCGATGGTCCCGTTTGCGCGTGGGCAACCTCCATGCGGAGGGTTGCTGTCGGGCTTCACGGAGGACGAGGCGTCCGAGATCGCCCGTGCGCATCGCGGCTGGTAGGGCGCGCACGGTCGGCGAGCCGGTTCGCGTCATCCTGGCCCAACCCCGCCAACCAGTTCGAGAATCGTTCTGTATGCCCAACCACTTCGAAGCCCGCCGTGAACCTGGTTCCGGCGGGCTTTGTCGTTTCCGTCTCCCGCGATTCGCGCGTGGTGCCCGATTCAGCAGTCAGGTTCGTCTGCGGAAATCGTCAGCAATTGGCGTAGGGCTTCCGGCTTGGCATAGACTTCCAACACCGCTTCGTTGGATAGCAACCATGCGTCGAGCCAGCCCGCACGCTCGTCAAGATCGACGGGAATCGCCAATAATTCGGCGAGATCCGCGGCCTGCGCGGCAAGATTTACATCGTGGGTGAACTCGACGAGCCCACTTTCTGAAAGGTCATTCAGTATCTCGGTGGCCCACCGGCGCGCGTCGCGTGGCATATGAACGGTTAGCCCGAATCATGGCACGCCGGCCAGAGCCAGCGTTTCCAGAACGCGAATTGATGGATCTGCGCGTACCGACCATGCCGGCGGCGTCTCCCGAACACGACCAGATTGCGTACGTTCTCGCTGGGGGTGAGCAACCTCCGGTGCTTCGGGTGGCGTCCGCCGATGGCCAAGTTTTGGCGGAGTTCTCTGGGGCGCGCGCGCCCCAATGGGTTGGCCGGGACCTTTGGTTCTTGCTGCCCGTGAAGGGTGTCGCGCAGGTCGTGCGGTGGCGAGAAGGGGCCCAGACGGTGGTGACCGCCGCTGGCGTCGACGTCCTCTGTTTTCGTGCCCAAGGCGATGAAGTCCTCGTCGCTGTCGTTTGTGGTTCCGACGTTCGAGACATCGCCGCGGCACAGCCGGTATCGGCGGCTCGGACCCGGGTATTTGAAGGCGGCTACGTTCGGCGTTGGGACCGTTGGACGTCGGCGGAGCGGATCGCGATTTGGCGGCAGCAAGTGGGGGGTTCCGCCCACCGCGTGACCCCTCCCGATTTCGACGACACGCCGACGCGTCCGTTTCCAACGTCTGACGCATTCGATTTTGCGCCTGACGGCGGCGTGCTGTTTGTCTCCCAGCCCGTTGAGGGCGCACGTTGGCGAACCGCGCGCACGGTGTGGTGGGCGCCCGTCTCGGGTGGGTGCGTGGCGCTCCTTGAACGCGAGGCGCTGATCACCTCGGTGCGAACGGTGCAGGGCGGGAATGCCATCGCCGTCGGCGTCACCGACCGTCCGGGCCATGATTCGGATCTCGTGCGTCTGGAGTGGTCGCCCTGGCGGCCCGGTGCCATGGCGTGGACGCCGTGGACGAGCGACTGGGACCGCGGCGTGTGGAGTTGGGCTCCAAGCGCCGAGGGCGCCTGGTTGACGGCTGACGATGCCGGTCAGCGGCGCGCGTTTTTCCTCCCCTGGCGTGCCTCGTTGCCTCAGCCTGTGCCCGGTGCGAGCAGCGTCACCCAGCTCGCGGTGGGTCGTGGGGGTGCGCTGGTTGTCGCCAGCGGGCTGGGACAACCCCCGCATCTGGCTTGGTTGACCGAAGGGGGGCGCCGCCCGTTGGGGCCTGTGACCACCGTGGGGGCGACTCCCGCCGTCCGGGTCGTGGCCGCGGGTTGGCGCGGCGAGCCTGGCTGATCGCCCCCGACGACGGCGCGCCACGGCCCCTGATCGTCGCCGTCCATGGGGGTCCGCAAACCAGCTATGGCGACATCTGGACCACCGGGCTCAATGCACAAGTGCTGGTGTCTCGCGGCTTCGCAGTGCTGGTCCCCGATATCCACGGGTCGAGCGGCTACGGGCGTGCGCATATGGACGCCATTCGGGGCGATTGGGGCTCGGCGCCAACGGCCGACCTCGACGCCCTGCTGGACCTGCTGAAGGTAACGACGCCCCATGTCGACGTGAACCGGGTCGGGCTCCTCGGCGCTTCCTGGGGGGATGGCTCGCCTGTCATCTCCAGGCCGCGCGTCCCGATCGGTTTCGTTGCTTGGTCATGGCGGAAGGAGCGCTGTCGCCGGGTCTCCTATGGATGGACACCGACGAGTTCTTTTTCCCGGAATGGGAGATGGGCGGACGGCCTTGGGAGGTGCCCGAGGCCTACGCGGCGGCCGACCCGTCGCTTCAGGCCTCGACGTGGCGCACGCCGATGTTGATCCTGCACGGGCGGCAGGATTTCCGGGTCACCGAAGTCCACGCGCTCGGCGCCTTTGGCATCCTGCAGCGCCAGGGCGTGCCTTCCCGGCTTGTGCTCTTCGAGGAGGCCACCCATCACCTTGGCGACCGCCGCGACGTGGCCATTTGGTGGGCGGAGGTGCTCGGTTGGATGAACCGGTGGCTGACGCCTACTTCGCCGCCGTAGGGGCCGTGCCCATGGGCTTGGGCTTTGGCATCTTGACCTTCTTCTGAAGCACGCGTTTGTTGAACGCCTCCTGCTTCTCCTCGTCGTCGTACATTTGGTCGGGGCTCGTGGGCCATCCCCGCATGTCGACTTCTTCGCCCTTGATCGTCCCCGTCGTGCCAAAGGGCCACGCGAATTTGCTGTCGCCTGTGGGTTCAGTTGGGACAGAGACGGGGCTGTAAACGGGCCAAGGCCGTCCGTCTGGGGCAAGCCCGGTGACCGTCGCGACTTCCGCCGAGGCGACGGGTACACCGTTGGGCAGCAGGTTTCCGTCCATCGCGAGCGTGGTCGGTTGGACGGGCTCGACCGGAGTGGATGCCAGCGGGACGAGGGCGGCGTCGCCGCCCGGGATCTGAAGGACGTCTGCCACGGGTTCTGCGGGGCCTGCGCACGCCAGCGTGGCCAGCCAAAGCGCCGGGAGGACCGACTTCATTGGAAGTCGGACGCGAGAATGAATCGCGCGTACAAATTGTCGGGAACCGGCATGTACCCAAAGATTGGCTGGAAAGGGTAATTGATTTCCACTTCAACCGCGCGGAAGGGCAGGAAAGTGACCTCGGCGGTGACGTCGCAGCCCTCTTCACAGGGCATATTCACCAGGTCGAGAATCGCCTTCGTCTGAGCGACCGTCTCTGGGACGACGATGTCGCCCGGGGTGACGTCCTCTCCCTCGAAGACCGTGGCGCCGATGCGGGCGCCGTCGCGAGCGGCGCGCGCCACGTTCGTGTAGCGCGTCATGTACCAGACGTAGTCCATCAGGCCGGACGTCATCGTCAGCAATATCGGCAGCCAGAAGGCGAACTCAATGGTCGCGTTGGCTCGGCGGCGTGCGGGGCGTTGCAGGGCCATGACCTAGAAGACCTCCGAACGTTGCCATTCGTACCGCATGACCGCGGCGGAACCGACGCGGTCGGGGGTGGGAACGAAACCGACGAAGGGCTGGTAGGCGAGGTCGATAGAGCACCGGATCGATCGCGCGGGCACCTCGCCGACGTCACTGGCTTCGACGATGCAGTCCTCGGCGCAGTTGACGAAGCCGACCGAGTCTATGAACTGCACCATCGTCAGCTGCGCCTCGGTGATCGGATCGCCCGTCAAGGGATCGACGAGGGAGGCCGTACGGCACCCTTCGGCGACCGCGGCGTCGATGATGGCGAGGTTCGCAAAGTACACGCCGTAGTCGACGAGCGCAAACATGACCGACAAGAAGGCCGGCAACGTCAGCGCGAGTTCGACAACGTGGGCACCGCGACGGCGCGTGGAACGGTTCAAATGCATCATTGCACCAACGTGACGGGCATGGCCGTGGCGATTTCAATCATGATGGCGGCGAGTTCATCGGAATCGGGCGTGACGTAGCTTTCGCCCATCCCCCGCTGAAGCGACTCGAGGAACACGAGGTTGCCGGTGTCGCCGGCGTCGAAGCCGACCGTCCACACGTGGATACCGTTTTCCCAGGCGCGGTCCGCGGCGGCCACGGCGTCGGCCTCGCGCTCGGCCGTCAGCACGTCGCCGCAGCAAGGGGCGCCGTCAGAGACGAGCACGATGGCCTGGAAGCTCGTGGGAACGCCGGAGGCGAGCAACTCGTCGATCGACTGGTCGATGCCCGCCCCTGGGGCCGTCTCGGCGCCGAAGTCGAAGCAGTCCTGCATGTGGGGCTGCTCGTTGACGTTGTGGTACCCATCGTCGCAGAACCACTCCCAGCACGCGCCGTAGCCCGCCCATTCACTTGGCGAGTGGATGGCTTGGCAGATGGGCTCATAGGCGGGCTCGTTGCAGTTGCAGGAGTCGAGCGTTTCCCAGAGCGCCCGCGTGGCGACCTCATTGCCCTCGAGCGGGTCGAGCGGGTCCCAGGCATCGTCTTCCACGCCGCCGACGAAGGTGCTCATTCCGACCTTGTCGTTGGGGTACGGGCTCGAAATCATGTAGTCGAGGAAGGCGAGGTCCGCGATGCGGGCATTGTCCATGTCTTCATCGGCGAAGGAACCCGTGATGTCCTGCGCAATCATGACCTCGCGCGTCTGGCCGGCGGTGACGGCGCTCGAGTAGATCGACCAGCCGGTCCAGCCGATCACGCGGGCGATGAGCGGCTCCAGCTTGTTCTGGCCGGCGCGGGAGACCTCGACGAAGGCCGCATTTGTCCAATCGTAGTCGACGCTGAAGGACGCATCCGATGGGTCCCAGCCGCCAAGGATGACGGACTCCAGCGTGGGCGGACGATCGCCTACGTTGTTGTTGTTCACGATGTACGTCGCTGCGTCGAGCGCGAGGTCGGGGTCGAGCGAGTCGCGGTAGACGACGAAGGCCGCGTGGGATGCGGCATCACTGATGGCCTGCGCCTGAGTACGGGCAAGCGTCAGGTAGGCCAGATCGAGACCGAGGGCCGCGAAGCCGAAGGTCAGCGGAATCGTGATCCCGATGATCAACGAGTAGTTGCCACGTCGTTCGCGACGGGATCCGAGGCGGCGCTGAGGTACGGCGTTCATGGGCGTACCGTAGCATGTGGCGGCTTCGCGTCGATGACGCCAGCATGACAGCGGCGAAATGTCGAGGTCGTATCGCCGAGAAGCGCGCTGTCGTCAGGGTCGTGCATGGCAACCGGGGCGTGTCGGAAGGTGATCTTCGGCGTCGGGGGAAAGGTAGCCGAGGCGGATCAACTCCTCCCGATCCCCCTGGGAAACCGACTGATTCCCGCGAAGGGCCATCATGCGGGTCCATTCACCGATAGGGGGGACGACCACGGTGCCGGGCTCGACGACGACGGACTCGGTGCCAGTTTCCCAGCGGTGATTGCTCTTTTTTCCGGTGCTGACCGTGAGCGTTTCGTCGCCGCGCACGATTTGCGGCGCGCCGGCCGCGGGTACATCGAAGCGCACCCAGACGATCCCGTTGGCCACGGTCCCAGGTTGGATGGAAAGCTGCATCCCGTCCTTGGACAGCACAGCGCTGCCGACGTCTTCGGGTAGGACTTCGGGAGCCTCGCCCCATTCCTGGTTGGCGGGATTGTCGCGCGCCGCTTCCGGGTCGAGCACGCCTGCGGACCGCGCGGGCTGCGGCAGCGTCAACGTCAGTGGGGCTCCGCACGGTTGCACGTTGACGCGCACGCGCCAGCCGGGTCCAACGTCCAGGCCCGCGTGCACGCCGCGGAGCGCTGCCAGCAACGGGCCGGTGTCCGTGCTGTCGATGAGGTTCGTGCGTTCCTGGGGGTCCGTTGCGAGGTCGTAGACCTCCTCCTTGCCCGAGGCCGTCATCAACACGTACTTCTTGTTGTCGACGATCACGCCCCAGCGTTGGGCGCCGTACTGGAGGTGACCGAGGCCAAGCGGCCGACGCCATTCTGGGCCCGCGGGACCCGTGAAGAGCGACGTGAGGGACCGTCCGTCGAGGATGTCGGGCGGCGTCACCCCGGCCATCGCGTACAGCGTCGGGGGAAGGTCGATCAGGCTGACGGGGGTCGTCAGGCGCTTGCCCTCCGGGAAGCCTCCCTTGGGCCTGAACCACAAAACGGCGCGCACCGTCTCGTCGAAGAGCGCGTGATTGTGTTCGAAGCCGCCGTGTTCCCAGAACTCCTCACCGTGATCGCTGTAGACGGCCGCAGACACGGGGCCGTTCAGCGTGTCGAGCCCGTCGAAGAGCCGACCAAGTTGCTGGCTCGTGTAGGTCATCTCGCCGTCGTGCAAGGCCTCGATGTGCTTCTTGCGACGGTCGTCGAGCGTGCCGTCCCGCATCCACCCAAGCACGTCGCCCCGCTCGAAGTGACCAAGGTCGGGGTCGGGGTCCGAGACGAATCGCGTGGCCAACTCCCCGGGGGGCCCGTAGGGCAGGTGGGGGTCCATGATGTGGAGGAACAGGTAGGTGTCGCGGTCGGCGTGGCCTTGGAGCCAGGCGAGGGCCCGGTCGACCTGAACGTCGGCCCGTTCTTCGCCCGTGTAGGTCCAAACGTCGAAGCCCTGATGGAAATCGAAGCGCGGTTGCAGGTGGACGTTGGCGACGAAGCCCGCGGTCGCCCAGCCAGCCGACGAGAAGACCGTGCCCGTGTTCGGCGCGCCGACGGCTTCCAGCGGCGTCCGTCCCGTGGTCGACGACCGAAACGACGGCCGCGTACGAGGGGCCTGGGACCAGGCGGCGTCAAACGCCATCGACTGGCGCGCGATGCGGTCCATTTCCGGTGTGGCTCCGCGGGCGTAGCCGTTGAAGCCGATGTGATCTGGGCGCGTCGTGTCGAGCGCGACGACGACGATTCGACGGGGGGGCGAGGCCGGCGTACCGACGACTGACGGCGAGCCGTAGAAGAGCCAGTCCCAGGCGGCCGTCTCGCCGGCCTCCGTGCGCAGGATGAGCGTGACTTCTTGGCCCGCGAAGGCCGAAAGGTCGGCCGTCATCGGCGCGAAGGGGCCCGCCTTGGCCACTTGGCTGCGCGCCACCTCCGTTCGGGCGCCGGCCACGATGACGTCGAGGACGGCGGCAGCGCCGTCGCCCTGGGCGCCCGGGATGGGCGTGGGCTCCAGCGCGAGGTGGGCTTCAAACCGAGCGCCGGGCGGCAAGGTGAGACGCCATGAGGCCGTGGCCCCCGACGGTAGCAGCAGCCCCTGCCGCGTCACGCCTTCCACGGTGAGGTCGTACTTGGCAAAGTCCCACGCGGCGCCGGACCAAGCGCGCGGGTCATGCCGCTGCGTCGCGACGCGGACGCCTGGGTAGACGACCTGGACGACGCCGCCGGGCGGATTGGCGTGGGTCACGACGAGTTTGCCGCCCATGAGGCGCCATGTGTCCTGGTTGGCCCGCGCCAAGGGCTGCCGCGAAAACGGCAGGTCGACGCCGTTGACGCGCACGCGCATGTCCATCGGTTTGAATCTGGCGTCTTCTTCCGAAATCGGAAATGGCAGGTCGCCGCGCCAGGCCGCCGCGCCGCCTTTGGGCTCCCAAGCCTCGACCTTCACGTCGAAGGTGTCGGTCAGCTGCACGTCAACGGCTTCCGGAACGGCGGAGAGGTCGACTTCCCCGGCCCGACGATGCAGTGCGACGAAGGCCGTGCCACTCGTGGACGGCAGCGCGAGGTCGGGGGGCGGCGCCGGAGTGCCGCCGCCACAGCCGAGGAGGGCGGCCCAGGCGACCACGACTATTGGCCGAGGCGCGACAGTTCTTTGTCGATGACCTGCGCGAAGGCCTCGAGGGGAACTGCGCCTGGGAGGTTGACGCCATTGATGTAGAAACCTGGCGTGCCGCTCATTCCGACCTTCGCGCCAAGCGCCATGTCGGCGTCGACGCGGCTACCCATCGCGTGGCTGGAAAGGCACGTTTCAAACTTCTTCACGTCCAGACCAACCGCCTTCGCGTACTTCTTGAGGTCGTCGTCGCCGAGCGCGGATTGATTCGCGAAGAGCTGGTCGTGGTACTCCCAGAATTTTCCGCCTTCGCGGGCGCATTCAGACGCTTCGGCTGCTGGGCGCGCGCGCGCGTGGAACGACAGTGGGAAATGCTTGTAGACGACCGAAACCTTGTCGCCGTATTTCGCGACAACCTGATTGATCGTGTCCGCCCCGCGCGTGCAGTAGGGGCACTCGAAGTCGCTGAATTCGATGATTTGAATCGGTGCGCTGGCGGAACCCTTGCGGGCCGAATCCCCAGCTTCGACGGCGATGCGCGGCGGCTCGAGATTGTCTTGGACTTTGTACTTGGCCTTGAGTTCGCCGATGAACGCGCCCATCCGCTCGTTCTTGGCCTGGCCACCCATGAATGCGGCGATGCGGGGCTTCATGGCCTCGTAGGGTTGGCCGCCCATCTTGGCCGCGTTTTCGTTGAAAAAGGCCTGGATGGCGGCATCGTCGGGCGGCGGCGCCTTGGCGTCGACTTCGTCGGCGAGGAGTTTGTCCTTGTCCGTGCCGCGCGCGGCCGCTTCCTTCTCGAGCATCTTTTCGACGATCAGCTCTTCGAGTGCGGAGCGCCGCGCGTCGTACATCTGCTGACGCGCGGCCTGCAGGCCAGCGGCGGCCTTGTCCTCCAGCGAGGCCGCAGAAATGGCCTCGCCGTCCACGGTCGCAACCGGGTCCGGCACCCCTTCGCCCGCGGGGGGGGCGCTTGGGGCAGCAACGGCGACGGCGCTGCCGGCGGCACTGCCAGAAGGGCTGGGGGCGCAGGCGGCGAGTGCCGCCAGGAGGACGATCCACATGATGGCTCCGATCGGGCGTGCACCTAGCAGGCTGCCGCGAAATCGCCAGCGTGGGGCCGGGCTTCAGGCCTTGGCGTCGGGCAGACGCTCCGCCCTGCCGCTGTGGGCGACCACGACAGCCATGACCTCCGCGTCGGTCAGCAGTCGGTTGTGACCCTTGGCGGTGTCGAAGATCGCCTGGGCGACGGCGTCGTCGGCCGGCAGGCCTCGCCGCGCCATCCAGTAGCGAACGTTGCTCAGGCCCGACTGATGGCCGACCTCGATGACCTGCTCGCGCCCAAACCATGCGGCGGGAACGCCGGAGTAGATGCGGTCGGCCAACCAGCTTTGGCCGCGCTGTTCAGCCTTGATGACGGCCGCGGCGTGGACTCCCGTGCCCGTGCGAAAGGCGTCGGCACCAAACACGGGCCAACTCACGGGGATGGGAACGCCGGTGGCTTCGGAAATCAGGTCGACGAGGTCGCCAAGCCGCGTGAGGTCGGCGTCGAGGGCACCCATGAGGCGCAGGTTGACGAGGAGTTGATCGAGCGGCGTATTTCCAACGCGCTCGCCGACGCCGAGCACGGTGCCGTGCAGCCGGTCGGCCCCGGCGCGACCTGCTTCCAGCGCGTTGATCAGCGACAACCCGCGGTCCTGGTGGCCGTGCCAATCGATGCGGACGCGGTCGCGGACGCCGAGCCGGACCAGTAGCGCGTCCGTCCATTCGACCAGCGCGCGCGCGCCCTCGGGCGTGCAGTGCCCTACCGTGTCGCAAAGCACGAGGCGGTCGGCGCCCTCCTCGATGGCGGCGGAGAACAGGCGCTCGAGCGTGGCGGGGCGAGAGCGGACCGTGTCTTCGGTGACGAAACTCACCGGACAGCCCCCCGTCACGCCGAGTTTGACGGCGTCGCGCGCAAGCGTCTCCAGCTTCGCTTCGTCCCAGCCTTCCGCGTACATCCGGATGGGGCTCGAGCCGAGGAAGGTCATCACCTCGACGGGCACCCCGGTGCGCTGGGTGATGTCGACGATGGGGCGGATGTCATTGGCGTGGGTCCGCGCCGCACATCCGACGCGAATGGGAAGGCCTTCGTCGCGGACGAGCTCGACGAGGCGTGTGCTGTCGGCCACCGCCCGAGGGCCGGCGCCGGGAAGGCCGACGTTGACGCTCGCGACGCCCATCGTCGCCATGAGGCGGATGGCGGCGACCTTGGCGTCGAGGCTGGGATCGCGGACGCTTGGCGATTGGATGCCGTCGCGGAGCGTCTCGTCGTGCACTTCCACCCGCCGGGTGGTGGCGCCACCGCCGGTCGCATTCCAGTCGTAGATGACGTCGTTTTCGTCCATGGCGGCCTCAGACGGCCTCGACGATCACGGCGATGCCCTGGCCGCCGCCGATACAGGCCGAACCGAGGCCGTACCGCGCCTTGCGGGCTCGAAGGGCATGGACAAGGTGGGCGGTGATGCGGGCCCCAGACGCTCCGAGCGGATGGCCGAGCGCGATGGCGCCG
>SXOB01000076.1 GCA_005776945.1 Pseudomonadota bacterium | reverse complement strand
GTCGTCAAGACCAAGGGGGCGCCGCCCTTCCGCGAAGTCGACTTCGAGATCTACTACGGGCGCGGCGTGGATCGGGAGTCCGAGCTCGTCGACCTCGGCGTCAGCACGGGCATCGTCCGCAAATCGGGTTCCTGGTACGCCATGGACGACGAGCGGCTCGGTCAGGGCAAGGAAAACGCCCGCGACTTCCTCAAGACCCGTCCGGACCTGTGTGAGCGCATTCGGGCCCACGTGTTGCAGAACCACGCGGTCGCCACCGCGCGCGTCACCACTGCCGCCCCGGTCGAGGCCGACGCCTAGCCCGGGTCCAACCTCTTCCGTCCGGCGGCGGGGCAACCTGCCGCCGGTTTGAGGCCTTGCCCGGCCCTACCGCGCGCCTTCCTCGGGCTCCGGAAGGCCTGCAAAGGACGTCGAGGTGACCCCGTCAAAGGGTGCGCGTCCACCCATTCGCAACATCGCCTTGATCGCGAACACCCCGCCAGCGCGCTCGACGGCCACTGCCCTTTCTCGGAGGGCGACGTCGACCGCAGGGTCCGCCAAAGCGCGGGCCACGAGGCTCGGCCAGGCGTTGGCGATCAGACTGACGACCCCGCCCACGCCGCGCAATCTCACCACACGGGCCAGTACCCGGTCGTCACCACACCAGACCGCACCCGGGTCGGCCGCCCCCAATCGCGCGAGTCGGTAAAGGTCGCCCGACCCGTCCAACATGCCCGACAAGACGCCGTCAGCGCGAAGCGCCAGGTAGGACGCCTCTTGAATCGGGCTTGTGGCGACCGCCCCACCGTGGTCCACGAGCAGAGGCAGGGGCCACTTGCGACGGCGAAAGACCGCGGCGACCAGTGCCTCGTCCACCCGGTACCAAAGGGGCAGAGGAAGAACGGCGCCCGACGCGCCCGCCTCGGCCGCAGCGTCGACCAAGTAGTCGGTTGTCGCTGGCGACGGATCCCAAACGTAGACGTACACGGGCCGCCCACGCGCCAAGTCCAGGGCGAGCCGATGCACCGCGCTGCGCTCTCGGTCCGTCAGATACGGCATCTCGGCGGCCCAGCTGCCAACGACCAAGCCCCCCGCGCCGCGCTCCAACAGAAAGCTCAAATGTGCGCGAAGGGGCGACCTACGTCCACGCGCCCTCGGCCGTCGAACGGCGTGGGTGGAGCTGCAAGCCACCAGGTGCGGGGGCTGACCGCGGGGTTGTGCACGCGCCGGCTTACCGCGCCATTGCGCCGCTGGCCCCGTTCGACCACGCCACGAACGGCTTGCGTGGCCATTCGCCAGCAGCCAGCTATCATAGGGCCATGGAGTGAGGATGCGCCGAGTCGTACCCCTGGTCCTGGCCCTCGCCGCTTGCGGGAGCGAAGAGACAATCGGCAATCTGGACGGTCACACCGCCTGGAATCAAGTGCCAAACAACATGGTGGACGTCCTCTGGGTCGTCGACAATTCCTGCTCGATGACCGAGGAACAGGTCACATTGGCATCCGGTTTCGCGACCTTCGTCGCCCAGATGGAAGCCAGCCTGACCGATTTTCATATCGGTGTCACGACGACCAGTGTGTCCGACGACCCCAACGCCGGTGTGCTCGGCGTCGGCGTCGAAGAACCCGACCCCGTCACCGGCGGGGCGGAGCTGCAGTGGCTGACCAACGAGGATGAGTACCTCGCAGAGTTCGGTGAACGGACCGCCGTCGGCGTCGGCGGTTCGGACAAGGAGATGGGGCTCGCCGCGGCCGCACAGGCGCTGTCACCTGCGATGCTCTTCAGCGGCCCGAATGCGGGCTTCCTGCGGCCCGAGGCCCAACTGCTCGTGGCCATCGTCTCCGACGAGGAAGACTGCTCCGACGGCGGCGCCCTGTCCGGGGAACCCGGCGAGGCCTGCTACAAGGAGAAGGAGCTTCTCGTCCCCGTGCACGAACTCGTAGAGGACATCACCAGCGCCAAGGACGACCCCGAGGACGTCCAAGTCAGCGCCATCGTGGGCCCCGAGAACACGGACGACTGCCAGGACACCTACCCGGGGCGTCGCTACTGGGAGGCCGCGGCCCTGACAGGTGGCCTCATCGGCAACATCTGTGACGGCGACTGGAGCCACGTGATGGAGGACCTCGGCCTCAATGCCACCGGCATCAACACGAGCTTCCGACTCGATGAGCCAGGGGTCAAGGAGTCGCTGAAAGTGTTCGTCGACGACGTCGAGATCGAAGAAGATTCGGTCAACGGTTGGACCTACGACGACGCGACATGCTTCCTGACCTTTCACGGAACGTCCGTGCCGCCCCGTGAATCCGAGCTTCACGCGAACTACACCAAGGTTTCCGGCGGCAGTTCGCGCGACTGCGAAGAAGGTGTCGCCGGCACGCTCTGATCAGTCGACGTCGCCAAGGCGACCCAACGCGCGCAGGGCGTCGCGCGATGTGGCGTCGACGACGGGCAATCGGACAACGGCGGCGCCCCCAAGGGACTGGCGCAGCGCTTCAGCGCGTGCACTTTGCTCCCCATGGCGCCGTCGCCATTGCGCATCCGCCGCCCTGACGGCCGTCTCAATGGCCAACAGGTTGGCCGGAACCTCGTCCACGGGGCGAAGCGGAGGGCCCGGCTCTCCCTCCGCGCGGTTGAGAAGCAAGCCAGCGACGCGAATGCCGTGCCCGCGGAGGCCCTCGACCAGCGGCTCCCGGCCGTCGCGATCGGGAAGGTCCGCCCTGGTGGTCAGGACGGCGTCGACGCGCCCGCTCGCCCACAACGCATCGATGTCCCGCTCGACGGCTTGCAGAGAGCCGCTGAGGTCGGACATCGCCGCCAGCAGCGTGCGCACAGGACCGAAGGACGCCCCCGCGAGCCAACCCAGGACCGTACCCGCCACGCCTCCTGGCAGGCCCCCAAACAGGGCCGGCAAACGGCGATGGGCGCCCAGAAAGTCCAGCAGGTGGGTGCCTGGCGCCGTGTCGACGATGACGTCATCGAAGGCGGCGGCCAGCTTCGCGACGCTGCGAAGGGCCAACCACTCGTGGGTTCCGGAAAGCGAGCCCCCTACGGCGCGTGCGAGCGACCGCCGCGCAATCCGCTCGCCGCGCGGCCCCAATTCCTCCGCGAGCCACGCTTCAAAGGCAACCCGCCCGTCCAGCATGCCGGCCCACAGATTCGGCTCTCCAGGCACGGGGCTCAGCTCATGGCCAAGGGGGCAGCCCAGCACATGCCCGAGCCTCCGAGCCGGGTCGATCGTCCAAAGGGCCACCCGTCGCCCCCGGGATGCGCGGGAGAGAGCGATGGCGGTCGAGACCGTCGTCTTTCCAGTTCCGCCTTCGCCGCCCACGATGCGGATCAGACCCAAAGCAGCGCCCCGCGACCACCCACCGGCCAATGGCGCACCGCGGCGATTCCCAGCCCGGAGACCCGGCGGAGGGCCGCATCGGACTGGAGGTCCTCGTCCACGAGCCTGAGCACCCGCGAGCGACGGCCGTCGTCGGCCCATCGGCCATACGCCTCGAGCGCCACCTCCGACACGCCCTCCAAGGCGGGCGTCGGCGCCCTGTTGTGAACGAGGAGGTCGACCTTCACGGTTCGCAACGTCGCGAGCAACTCGACCGTCTCCTGGCAAGCGACCGGTTCCCCCAAGGTGACGACCACGCGGCGGACGACGTCTGGATCGGCAAGCCAGTCCGCCAAACGCCCCGACAGGGCAGCCACAGGCCCTTCGCCCAACCCCTCGGCCAACGCGGCCGGACCCGCCATCCACGTCGCGGCATGCCCGGTCGCCGGCGCGTCGATCACGGCGAATTCCCAGTCGGGGTCCCCGGGGTCGGGTTCGCGGAGAACGTGCTCGATCCGCCCGAGTTGAATGACGTCCGCGAAGCTCGGCAGCGCGTCGAGCCACGACCAGGCCGCGCCGCTCGCGAGCCACGTCGCGCCGCGCGGCCCGAGCCGGCGGCCCGCAAAATCGGCAAAGGCCTCCCGGGCCGTCATCCGGACCACGTGGATGCCCTCTGTCGTCACGCCAGCGTAGCTGCCGGTCTCCAGGCCCAGTTGACGCGCTGCGGCCGATCGGCCGTCCAGCTCGATGAGGGCGACTCGCCGCCCAACCTGCGCCAGCCCGCGAGCCAAGGCCACGGAAACGGTCGTGCGTCCGGCCCCGCCTTTGCCCAACACCACGATCGCCGTTCCAGGCGACAAGGGCGTCATGGCGCTGGATCGGCCGCGTCGAGGGCGGCGAGTACCTCCCGGTAGACCCTCGCCGACAACAAGAGCTCGTGATGGCCCCCGCCAGGAATCCGCACACACGTGGCTCCGGTCGGCGCCGCGGACATCGCCGGGACGACCATGGGGTCGTCGTCCCCCCAAATGGCCGTCGTTGGCACCGCCGGAGGCACGAGCCCGTCGAGAACGGGGGCTCCATGACGGATCTCCCAAGGCGTCCGCGGCCCACCGAACACGGCGAGCTGGGTCCCCTGCCAGGGCGTTCCGATCGAGACGAAGCGGTGGACGAGCGGCGCCACCTCAAGGTGGCGTACCGACCAGGCGACGGCCAAGCCGCCCACGGCAAACGCCACCACATCGACGGGCTTGCCGCCCGTCGCTCGAGCGAAGGACGCCACGTGGTCCGCGACGAACCCCGCCCGGTGGGGCAGATCGGCCGCGATCGGCCCACAGTCGACCGTGAGGACGCGGCTGCGGCCCTTGCCCCTCAAGTAGAGCGCAAGCACGGCCATCGAATGCCGGGTCGAACCCGGCTCCGCGACGAGCAGGACCGGCCGATCGTCGCCCATGGGCCCTGGCATCCGACCCTCGAAAGCGCCGAATGGCGACAAGGCCCGCAACGCCGTTCGCGCGACGACCTCCCGCCAAAACGTCGCCATCCGCGGCGCGTCGAATCGGAAGGGCTCATTCCTGGCGACGGCCTGAACGGCGAAGCCGCCCAATCGGCCCGCCCCCACCCAGGCCAACGTCACGAGCGCCACGAGCAGCACGAGATCGCGGAGCGGGATGTGCCCCCCTTGCACCAGCGGTCGGCTGCCCGTATATCGGCGCCACACGCAGGGAGCGCAACGTGCCGATCTACGAGTACGCGTGCCGGTGCGGACATGCCTTCGAGCGCCTCGTGCCCCGAGGCTCCGAACCGCCCCCCTGCCCCGTCTGCGCCGCACCCACCGAGAAGAAGGTCAGCCGCGCCGGCTTCATTCTACAGGGGGGCGGCTGGTACAAGGATCACTACGGGCTCAAGCCCAGCGCGGCCTCAGGCGACGGCGGCGCCAAAGAAGGGAAGTCGGAAACCAAGAGGGAAGGGACGTCCAAGACGGAAGGGACGTCCAAGACGGAAGGAACGTCCAAGACGGAATCGGCGCCTTCCTCGACTCCCGCCCCCGCCTCATCCAGCCCCAGCACCACGACCGGGACGTCGCAATGACCGCCCGCCTCCTCGACGGCAAGGACCTCGCCCGCCGCATCCAGCAGGGCCTGCGCGCCCGCATCGCCGAGTTGCCGCGCCCTCCAGGCCTTTCGGTCATCCTTGTCGGCGCCGACCCCGGGTCGCAGGTCTACGTCCGACGCAAAGGCGAAGTGGCGCACCGTTTGGGCCTGCGCCACGAGCAGATCGACTTGCCGGCGAACATCTCGGCCGCCGACCTGGCCAAGCAGATTCGCCGCCTTGGCGACGACGACGCCGTCGACGGAATCCTCGTCCAACTGCCGCTGCCAAGCGGCCTCGACCCCCAAGCGGCCGTCGCCCACATCGATCCGACGAAGGACGCCGACGGCCTGACGACGACGAGCGCCGGCCTCCTCGCCCAAGGGCGGCTCGGACTCCGGCCGTGTACGCCCGCGGGCGTCATGGCGCTGCTCGCGGACGCGAACGTGCCCCTCCGCGGAGCCCGCGCCCTGGTGATCGGCCGGTCGTTGATCGTAGGACGGCCCATGGCCCAAATGTTGGAACAGGCGGACGCCACCGTGACCGTGGCGCACAGCCGGACGATCGACCTCGCGGCCGAGGCACGCCGCGCCGACATCATCGTCGCCGCCATCGGGCGTCCGCGTTTCGTCACGGGCGACATGATTCGAGACGGCGCCGTCGTGATCGACGTGGGCATGAACCGCGGTGCGGACGGGTCCCTGTGCGGCGACGTCGACTTCGACGCTGCCGCCCTCCGGGCCTCGATGATCACTCCCGTTCCCGGCGGCGTGGGACCGCTGACGATTGCCGGCCTGATGGCCAATACCGTGACTGCGTCTGAGGCCCGTCAACGCCGTTGACAAGGGCGGACCCTTCGGTGAGAGAGCCGTCCGAGGCACGGATGCAACGAACCCCTTTCCACGCGGCACACGTCGCAGCGGGCGCCCGGATGGTGCCCTTCGCCGGCTTCGACATGCCCGTGGTCTACACGGGCATCACCGGCGAGCACAATCAAGTGCGGAACAGCGTCGGCCTGTTCGACGTGTCCCATATGGGCGAAATCCGGGTCCGCGGCCCGCGCGCTGCCGAAACCCTGTCCTGGCTCCTGTCCAACGCCGTGAGGCGCCTCGAGGTTGGCCGCGCCCAGTACAACGCCTTGTGCAATGCGACCGGAGGCGTCGTCGACGACGTCTACGCCTACCGAGTTGCAGAAGACGACTTCCTCGTCTGCGTCAATGCATCCAACCGCGCGAAGGACTTCGCCTGGTTCAAGGAAAACGATCGCTTCGACAGCTCGATCGTGGACGAAGGGGATGCCTGGGCCCAGGTCGCGATTCAGGGGCCGCGCGCTGTCGACGTCGTCGCGAGCTTGATGAGCACCGACATCCGCAGCATCGAGCGCCCACAGTTCGTCCACGGAACCTTCGCTGGCCGCAACGGCTGCTTCATCGCCCGCACCGGGTACACGGGCGAAGACGGCTTCGAGATCTTCCTGCCCGTCGCCGGCTGCGAAAGCGTCTGGGAGCAGATCCTCGAGGCGGGCAAGCCCTTCGGCATCCTGCCCATCGGCCTTGGCGCCCGCGATACGCTCCGGCTGGAGGCGGGCAACTGCCTGTACGGTCACGAGCTGTCGGATGACACGAACCCGCTCGCGGCCGGGCTTGGCTGGATCGTGAAGCTCGGCAAACCTGGCGGCTTCCTCGGCGCGGACGCCATCGCCGCCCGCAAGGACCCCCGACGCCTCGTCGGCCTTGAGATCGAGGGCGGCCGAATCGCGCGCGAACAAATGGCCGTGCATGCCGACGGCCAGGCCATCGGCCTCGTCACGAGTGGTACACTTGGCCCCTTCGTGGGCAAGGCCATCGCTTTGGCGTACGTCGACCTCGCCCACGCCGAACTGGGTTCGCGCGTCGAGGTCGACATCCGCGGCCGCGCCACGCCGGCCGTCGTCGTCCCATCCACCTTTTACCGTCGCCGCTGAGGAGCCCATGAAGACCCCTTCCGATTTGCAGTACACGAGCCACGACGAGTGGGTTCGCCGCGAGGGCGCCAAGGCGACGATCGGCATCACCGACTACGCCCAAGATGCGCTTGGTGAGCTCGTCCACGTCGAGCTTCCAGCCGTCGGCAAGCGCGTGAACCGCGGGGACGTGGTCTGCGAGGTCGAGTCGGTCAAGGCCGTCGCCGAGGTCTACGCCCCGATCAGTGGCGTGATCTGCGCCGTCAATTCCGCTCTTTCGAACGACGCTGCCGCCCTCAACCGGGACCCCTATGGTTCCTGGATCTACCAGCTCGATTCCGTCGATGATGCCGGCGCCGAGCTCCTTTCCGCCGACGCCTACTCCGCGCGCCACTGAGGCCCCATGCTTCCCCCAGTCGATGCCTTCGTCCACCGTCACATCGGCCCGACGGCGTCGGACCGGGACACCATGTTGCGCGCGTTGGGCCTCGCGACGATTGACGACCTCGTCGCCGCAACCGTCCCCGCAAATATTCGCGCACCTCAGCTGCCGGCCGTGCCCCCGGCCCTGACCGAACGTGAGGCGCTCGCGGCCCTCGCCGAACGGGCCGGCCAGAACGAACTGCGCCGCAGCTTCATCGGAATGGGCTACTACGGCACCGTCGTTCCACCCGTGATCCTGAGGAACATCCTCGAGAATCCGGGTTGGTACACGGCATACACGCCCTACCAGGCCGAGATCAGCCAAGGCCGCCTCGAAGCCCTCCTCGTCTTCCAAACGATGATTCAGGAGCTCACGGGGTTGCCCATCAGCAACGCCAGCCTCCTCGACGAAGGCACCGCAGCGGCCGAGGCGATGGCCATGGCGCGACGCCTGTCGAAGGTCTCGGGACGACGCTTCCTCGTCGACCGCGGCGTCCATCCCCAAACCCTCGCGGTCGTCACGACCCGGGCGGCGCCACTCGACATCGAGGTCGTCGTCACCGACCTGCGCGAAGCCGACCTCGACGGCGCCTTCGGCGTGTTGGCGGCGATCTGCTGCACCGACGGCACACTCGCAGACTGGACGACGTTGTGCAGCCGAGCCCAGGCCGCCGGCGTCCTTTCAACCCTGGTCGCCGACCTGCTCGCGTGCTGCCTGATCGTGCCGCCGGGCGAGATGGGCGCCGACATCGCCGTCGGAAGCGCTCAGCGTTTCGGCGTCCCTATGGGCTACGGCGGGCCCCACGCGGCCTTCCTCGCCACCCGCACATCCTGGCAGCGTCAGATGCCCGGTCGCCTCATCGGTGTCGCGGTCGACGCCGACGGCAACCCCGCCCTGCGCATGGCGCTGCAGACCCGCGAACAGCACATCCGTCGCGAAAAGGCCACGAGCAACGTCTGCACCGCCCAGGTGCTCCTCGCCATCATGGCGGGCGCCTACGGCGTCTGGCATGGTCCCGACGGCCTGCGCGTCATCGCCCGCCGCGTCCACGGCCACGCGTCGGCCTTCGCGGCGGCGAACCGCGCCGCAGGCCGCAACGTGTCGACCACCTTCTTTGACACGGTTCGCGTCGAGGTCGGGACCGACGAGGCCGCCATCCTCGCGCGCGCGGACGCCGAACGCATCCTGCTGCGTCGACTGACTCCCGGCGTTCTCACGGTGGCCTTCGACGAGACGATCGACCCGGCTGGCGTCGCCGCGCTCGAGCGCGCCTTTGGCATCTCGATGGCCGTTCCGCTGGCGGCCGCCGACGGCGAACCGACTGCGCTGCGTCGCGAATCCACCTACCTGGCCCAGCCCGTGTTCCACAACCACCGCAGCGAGACGCAGATGTTGCGCTGGCTGCACGGCTTGGAGGTCAAAGACTACGCGCTGAACGCCGGGATGATCCCGCTCGGTTCGTGCACGATGAAGCT
>SXOB01000075.1 GCA_005776945.1 Pseudomonadota bacterium | reverse complement strand
GCCCGCCGCTTGGCGATTGGGGCCTTGGTTGGGAGGTCTGGCTAAACGGAATGGAGGTCAGCAAGTACACCTACTTCAAGCAGGTCGCCGGAAAGACCACCCGTCCCGTTCCCGTCGAGTACACCTACGGACTCGAACGGCTGACCATGGCGCTCCAAGGCGTCGCATCCGTCTACGACATCGAGTGGGTTCGGGGCGTCACCTATGGCGACATCTTTCACCGTCACGAGGTCGAACAGTCCAAGTTCAACTTCGAACATGCCGACGTCGAGGGGCTGTTCGAGGGCTTCCGTCGCGCGAGCGACGAATGCAAGCGATTGACGGCATTGGGCCTGGCGTTGCCAGCGATGGATGCCGCCATCGCTACCAGCCATCAATTCAATCTCTTGCTTGCCCGCGGCGCAATCTCGGTGGCCGAACGGGCCGGCTACATCAAGCGGATTCGCGAACTCGCCTGCGGCGTCGCGGAGGCTTGGTTGGCCGGTGAACCCGCCGCCAGCTCGCCGCCTACCCTCGTCTCTGGCACCACAGACGAGGCCTTCGTCGCCCCGACCCGACCCTCGGACCTGTTCATCGAGTTGCACTGCGAAGAGCTGCCGGCTCGCGTGGTTGCTGCGGCGTCGAAGGCCCTTGCGGATGGCGTCGTGGGCCTGCTGGAGGGACTACCTCACGGCGCCATCCGGTCGTACGCGACGCCTCGGCGCCTCGCCATCGCCGTTTCGGACCTTGCGTCCGAGCGTCCCCCCACCGAACGTTGGGTGACGGGTCCACCCGTTGAACGTTGTTTTGCAGCAGACGGAACGCCCACGGCCGCGGCGCTTGGCTTCGCCGCCGGTCGTGGCGCGCGGGTCGATGATCTGCAGCGGGTCGACACGCCCAAGGGTCAGGTCGTCGCCCTCCGCGTCCAGGAGGGTGGGGAGCGCGCCTGGAAGCGCGTGGCCGACGGACTCGGCGCTGTCGTCGCCAGTCTGCCCTTTCCTAAGTCCATGGAATGGGGCGACGGTGGGGCCAAGTGGGGCCGCCCGCTGCGCGCCGTCAACGTCCTGCTTGGCGGCAAGGTCCTTCCCTGCGCCGTGTTGGGACTGACGGCGGGTCGGACCACGTCGGGCCACCGAGAGGCGGACGCCACCGGCTTCGATTTCGATGGGGAAGCGGCGTGGCTGGCCGGGCTGCGGAGCCGTTTCGTCGAGCCCGACCGCGGCGTACGCGAGGCCGCCGTCCGAAGTGCGCTCGACGCCGCGCTGGCCGCGGAAGGCGCGGATCGCGCGGTCGACGAGGGCCTGTTGCAGGAGATCGTCGACCTCGTGGAGTGGCCGCGCGCGGTCGTCGGCACCTTTGACCCCGCCCTGCTGGATCTCCCCCCGCGCCTGCTCGTCGAGACGATGCGACACCACCAACGGTACGTCCCCGTCTCCATCGACGGTCGGCTGACGAACCGGTTCATTGCGGTGGCGAATGCCCCGTGGGGCGACGACGCCTTGATGGCGGCGGGTTTTGCCGCGGTCCTCCGCGCCCGCTTCGACGACGCCCGGTTCTTTTACGCCGAGGACCGAAAGCAGCGACTTGAGGAGCGGTCGTCTTCGCTTGAACGGATGGTCTGGATCCGGGGCCTTGGCACGATGTCGGACAAAGGTGTTCGCGTGGCCGCCCTGGCTGCGCGACTCGCGGCCACGGTGGGTGCCGACCCCGCGACGGCGGCGCGCGCAGGGGCGCTCTGCAAGCTCGACCTCGTCACCCAGATGGTCAACGAGTTCCCTGAGCTGCAAGGCCACATGGGACGCCTCTACGCGGCCCACCAGGGCGAGTCGCAGGACGTGGCCGTCGCCGTCGAGGAACACCTCTGGCCGCGATTTGCCGGCGACGCCTCACCGTCCACGCGCGCGGGCCTCGCCGTCGCTTTGGCGGACCGACTGGACACGTTGGCAGGCACCTTCGGCATTGGCATGGTCCCGAAGGGCAATGACCCCCAAGGGCTCCGGCGCGCGGCGCTCGGCGTCGTGGTGGGCCTCGTCCGCAGCGGCGTCCGTATGTCCGTCCCACAGGCCATCGAGGCGGCCGTCGACGGCTTGCATGCCTCAGCGCTGGCGAGCGCTGGACCCGCTTTCGACAAGTGGCTTGCCGAGCGGGGCAAGGACACCGTCGCGAAGGGTCGGGCCGCGCTGGTGCAGGACATCGCCACGTTCGTCGCCGCGCGGCATCGCTCGAACGTAGAAGGGCTGAGCGGCGACCTCGTCGACGCCGCCTTCGCCGTCGGTGCCGCAGACCCCGTGGAAACCGAGGCGCGCGTCGAGGCGCTTCGCCGTCTCGCCGTGGACGCCGACTTCGACGCCACACTGCAGACGTTCAAGCGGGTCGCCAACATCACGAAGGGCGTGACCCTTCCGCCGCCGGATCCGGCCGGCTTCACCGAGCCATCGGAGCGCGCCCTGGCCGACGCGATCGCTGCGGTGGAGCGGGAGGTTCGCGAAGCCGTCGCCCGGCTCGACTACTCGGCCGCGCTGGCGCGGGCGGTTGCTTTGCGCGGACCGGTGGCGGACCTGTTCGATGCCGTGCTCGTCGACGCCCCTGACCCCGCGGTTCGCGCCGTCCGGGTGGGTTTGTTGGCGCAAGTGGCGTCCCTGTTCGGGCAACTCGCCGATTTCTCCAAAGTCTCGACCCGGGGGTTGGCGTGAAGCCGTGGATTCTGAGCTTTCACGACGGCGCGGCGGCTGCGTCCGACCGGGTGGGTGGACCCGCCGCCCGCGTGGCTGCCGGCCTCCCCACACCCCTCGGCTTCCGGGTGGAGTCGGAGGCGGCCGCGAGCTGGTTGCGGGATGAACGTTGGCCCGACGCCGTCAAAGACGCGCTCGCCGCGGCGGTGGCCAAGATGGCCGCGCAGACCCAGGGGCCGCTTGTGTTGTGGGTTCGAGCGGCTGATGTCGGGCCGGGCGCACCCGAGCCATTGGAGGGGGTGGGCCTTCATCCCGGGGTCCTTCCGGCGCTTGAGGCGTCGTTGGGGGAAATCGCGGCCAAGAGCTTGTGGGTGTCGTTTCTCCGCGCGTGGGGCGAGGGGGTCATCGGCATCCACGCGACGCGCTTTCAACGGCTGGATGGCGTCCGAGCCGAAGCGTCCGACGGGGCAGCGCTCTCCGTCGTCGCGACGGGGCTGATCGACCTCATCCACAGCTGCCGAGGCTCGGTTCCGGGCGACGTGCTCGGTCAGGTGACGCTCGCGATCGAGTCCGTGTGGCGGGCCCATGGCAGCGCGCGCGCCAAGTACCAGCGTCGCGTCCACGGGGTCGCCGAGACCGATGGGCCCGCCGTCGAGGTGATGGTCCTGCCTCTCGACGGGTCAAACGAAACCCGTGGCACGGGGACCGTCTGGAGCCGGGATCCGACGACAGGTGCGGCAGGACTCCGTGGCAGCTGGCGCGAAGGCGGTTGGACCGTGGCCGATAGCGGGAGCGTTGGCACGCTGCCGGATGCCGTGGTGCACGCCTTGGCCCCCTACGTCGCGGGGTGCGAGAAGTTGCTGCGCGATGGCGTCGCCATCCGCTACCTGATGTCGGGAGCGCGGGTTTGGGTGCTGGACGCACGTCCGATGCCCCGCGCGACGCTCGCGGCGATTCAGGTCGCGGTGGACCTCGCCAATGAGGGTGTGATCGACCGCAGCGAGGCGCTCATGCGCGTCGATCCCGCGTCGCTCGAGAGCCTGCTGCGACCGACCATTGCGCCGGGTGCCATCCGGCGTTCGATCGCCAAAGGCCTCGGTGCGAGCCAGGGGGCCGCCACGGGCCGCGTCTGCTTCACGGCGGACGAGTGTCTGGCGATGCGGGAGCAGCGCGAGCCCGCCATCCTCGTGAGGGTGGACGCGAGCGCCGAGGACATCGTCGGTTTGGGTGTGGCCGCAGGCATCCTGACGACGCGTGGGGGGCAGACCTCCCACGTAGCGATTGCAGCGCGCGAGAAGGGCCTTCCCGCCGTGGTGTCCTGCAGCGAGATCACAGTCGACTACACGCGTTCGCTCCTGTACGCCGGGGACAACATCGTCGGCCGCGGCGACTGGATTTCGCTCGACGGTTCTACGGGCGATGTGTTGCTCGGGCGCGCCGAACTCGTGGAGCCGCCGGGCGCCGGCGATGCGCTACGCGTGCTGCTCGGCTGGGCCGACAGCGTGGCCAGAGTTGCCGTGCGCGCCAATGCCGACGCGGCGGCCGACGCCGCGCGGGCGCGGTCTTTCGGCGCCGTCGGCATCGGTCTGTGCCGCACCGAGCGCATGTTCTACGAACCGGACGCGCTCCGGGCGCTGCGCCGTGCGATCTTGGCGGAGGACGGCCGTGCGCGCGCGCGGGCCCTCGCCGACGCGCTGCCGCTCATGCGCGAACAGTTTCGAGCCCTCTTCTCCCAGATGGCGGGCTTTCCCGTCACCATCCGGTTGCTCGACCCGCCGCTGCACGAGTTCCTGCCCCGTCGGCCAGAGGACGTTGCGAGCGTCGCCCTGGAACTCGGGTTGCGCACGGAGACGCTGGCCGCGCGCGTGGAGCAACTCGCCGAGGTGAACCCGATGTTGGGCCTTCGCGGCGTCCGCGTTGGCATCACCCGTCCGGAGATCTACCGGGCCCAGGTGCGGGCCATCTTTGAGGCGGCCTGCCAGCTGACGGCCGAAGGCGTTGCCGTGGCGCCGGAGATCCTCGTCCCACTCGTGAGCGCCGAGCGAGAACTGAGGCACATCCGCGCGATCATCGTGGAGGTCGCCGAACAGGTCGTCGCCGAGCACAATGTCCCGGTCACGTACCAGGTGGGGACGATGATCGAACTGCCGCGGGCTGCGCTGCTCGCCGATCGGCTCGCCGGGAGCGCGGACTTCTTCTCGTTCGGGACGAATGACCTCACGCAGATGGTGTGGGGGTTGTCCCGAGAGGACCAGGGTCGCTTCATCCCGCTCTACTTGGCCGCGGGCGTCCTCGAGGGGTCGCCGGTGGCGCGCTTCGACGTCGACGGCGTTGGCGCCCTCGTACGCATCGCCGTTGAGAAGGGGCGGGCGGCCAAGCCTCGCCTAGGGCTCGGGGCCTGTGGAGAGCACGCGGGTGACCCAAGTGGCATCGCCTTCTTTCACGACGTGGGGCTGGACCACGTCAGCTGTTCGCCGTTCCGCGTTCCCGTGGCCCGGCTGGCCGCGGCCCAGGTCGCGTTGGGCCGGCGGGCCGCCAAGGCGCCCTGAGCCTACCTGGCGGCAGCGCGATCGACGCCAAGGACGTCGCCGCATCGCAATTGGTGGCAGCTTCGTCACCGTCCCGTCGCACTGCGTCCGGACACACCCGATAGTCGCGGCGTCCATTGGGAGGTCGTCATGCGTGGGTTGCTGGCCGTTTCGCTCATCGCTTGCGGGGGCTCCGGTGGCTCGGGAGGGGCCGAGGAAGCGGCTCGGCCCGTGATTCTTCAGGTCAAGGGCTCCGACACGATGGTCAACCTGATGCAGCGCTTGTCGGAGGCGTTCACTGGCGTGGAGGCGTCGGTCATCGTCAGCGTCACCGGCGGTGGCTCCGGCACAGGCATCAAGGCCCTCATCGACGGGACGACGGACTTGGCGGCAAGCTCGCGCGAAATGAAGGAAGCTGAGATCGAGCTTGCCGGCAAGAACAACGTGACGCCCGTGCGCCATATCGTCGCGTTCGACGGGCTCAGCGTCTACGTTCACGCCGACAATCCGATCTCGGAAATCACGTTCGAGCAGCTCAAGTGCATCTACTCGGTGGACGGACCTTGCCACAAGTGGTCGGATCTCGGGATTGCCCTCGACTGCGGTGGGAGCGACAACATCATCAAGTTGTCGCGGCAAAACAACTCTGGCACCTATGAGTATTTCCGCGAGGTGGTGCTCGGCTCCACAGGCAAGTTCACGAACACGCTTGACCAGTCGGGAACGCAGCAGGTCATCGACGTCGTCGCGACCAGCAAGTGCGCCATCGGCTACGGCGGTATTGGCTACTACAAGGACGGTGCCCGTTCCGCCTGCGTGAAGAGCGACCCCGCCGCTCCCTGTGTTGTCCCCTCGGTCGAAACCGTGAAGTCGGGAGCCTACGCCCTTGGCCGCAGTCTTCAGGTCTATACCAACGGAGCCCCGACGGGCGCCCAGCAGAAATTCCTCGACTGGGTTCTGTCGCCGGCGGGCCAGGCTGTGGTCGTCGACGCCGGATTCGTCGACCTCAAGAAATAGGCCTCGGGTCGGCGCCTTTGGCCACTGCGGGCCCCTCCCCAATTGCGGGGACGGGGCCCGTTCTGCGTTCTGGCGTGGCCGATGATTTCGCCCGGTGACGAACGCGAAACGGCGCTTGTTGAATGTGACGGGACAGCGAAGAAACCGTCATCATCGGCGTCGAGGCGGCATCCCTAGGGTAAGACAGACGCCAAGGAGGTCGTCATGATGTTCTGGCTTACAAGTGTGGCGTTAGCGGCCGAGGGCGCGCCCGCGGATTCCGGAAGTGCCAACGCCGAGGCCAAATCGGAAGGGAAGGGCGAAGGCAAGGCGGACGGAAAGAAGGCCGAGAAGCCGTCGGTCAAAGTGTCTGGCGTGCTCTACGCCAACTACGGCGTCGATCTCAGCGAAGGCGCTGACTTCGCGAATGCGTTCGATCTCGAGCGTGCCTACCTACGCGCAGACGGTACCGTGTCGGATGCGTGGCGCGTGCGCCTTACGCTGGACTCCAACCGTCAGAAGGACGCCGAGGTGGAAGTCCCCGACGGCCTTGGCGGTTCGTCGACGGTCATCGTGCCGGCCGACACGCGCTTGCGCACGTTCGTCAAGCACGCCTACCTGGAGTGGCGTTCGCCGGAGGCCAAGGGACTCCGCGTTCGCGGCGGCATCGTCGATACGTCCTACATCGGCGTTGAAGAGGACGTCATGCAACTGCGTTGGGTCGGCAAGACGGCACTCGACCAACTCAAGATCGAGGACACCGCCGATTTCGGCATCACCGGAGGCGGCAAACACGCCAAGGGTCTGGTGAGTTGGCAGGCCGCCATTCTCAACGGTGAGGGGTACACGAACCCTGAGGTGGACGCCGGCAAGGCGTTGCAAGCCCGCTTCACCTTGGACCCGCTGGCCTCGGGCAAGAAGGCCCAGCTGCCCATCACCGCCTTCGTCGAAGAGAACTTGCATACCGGCGCGGATCCGACCCTGACGTGGGCCGGTGGCATCGGGTACAAGCAGACTGGAGTCGCGGCGTACGCCCATGTCTTTGGTCAGTCCGAGGGTGCGATCTCTGGGCTCGGGCAGGCGATTGCCGTGTCTCCTGAAGTGCCAGAGGTCGTGCGATTTCTGGCCCGCCTCGATCGTTGGGACCCCGACGGCGCGACGAACGACGACGGCGAGATGCGTCTCGTCGGCGGCGTGTTGCACGACTTCGCGGAGAAGGTCTCGCTTGGCCTCACCTACGAGCACCTCATGCCCGAAGACCCGGCCGCGTCTGACGAGATGGCCGCCTTCCTGCGGATGCAGGCGGGCTTCTGATTCAGCGCGGCGGGTGCGCCCACGCATCGGTCTGCGTTGCCGAGGACGGCCTCAGGTCGGGAAGGTCACCGAGGGCTCCAGGCCGGGGTCGCTTCGGAGCCCGCCGTCTGCCCCTTGGCGCTTGACCCAGCGGTGCCGGTCGATGTCGATGGCAACCGTCGCGCCCGCCCGCGTCGCCGCGTGTAGCGCCTCGTTGATGAGCGCAAATTCCTGTGGGCTGAGGTCGTCGGCCTCGACCAGCAGAAGATCGAATGTGGATGAGGCCGCCGCCGCGTCGACCAGGATCTGAGAGGGCGTCGGGGCTCGTGACGGCAGGAAGCGAGCCAGGGCAGCGACCCAGCCGAGGGCGGGCCAGCGAAGCCAAAGCGGACCGTGCCCGGCCGGGGCAGCAGAGGCCAGCGCCAATGCCATCCGGTGGCTCCCCGTAAAGTCCACGGGCCGGAGCGGCGTGGCCGTCGCGGGTCGACCTCGACCGAAGCGGATGGCGCGCGCTGGAATCGGGACCTGCGGGCGCCCTCTCCCGGTGAGCCACACGAGTGCAGGCCACCACGTGGCCACGGCGCCGACGGCCGCAAGTTGCAGGATGGCGAGGGGTTCCGACCAGGTCGTGCCCATGACGCGAAGGCCGGCGATCAAGCCGGCGGCGGCCATGGTCCAAGCCGCGACCCTGGGCTGGCGCGAGGAGGCGAGCGCGAGGGTCAACGCAAGGAGAACGGCGAGGATCGCGGAGTCGCGGCCCCGCCAGGGGCCGGGCAGCGGGCGGTGACTGATGGCGTCCAGACGGGCGACGCCAACGGATGTCTCGACACGTTCGTCGGCGATGTTTTGGGCGAGGCCGCGCAAGGCGAGGGCTTCGCGATGGCGGCTGGCCAGGCCCGACATTTCCGTTCCGGGCGGGGTGGCCTCCAACCCATCTGCCAAGGTCCGCAGCTGGCGCACGACGAGGCCACGTGACGCTTCCGGCAGCGGTCCCAAGCATCGGACGCCGTCGACGTGCAGGCAAAGGGGTTCTGCGGATGGCTGCAGGAGAACCGCGAGCAGGAACACGGCGGCGAGACGTGCGGCCATGGCGTGGCGTGTCCCGGCGGGCAACGCCGCGATCCGCGGTACGATGTCCCGCGCGGCCTTGAGCGCAAGGCCCGAGAGCGCGATGCCGAGGTTGCGCGCCAGATTTGCCGCGTCGGAGGCCCCTTGGCGGGCGGCCTGCAGGAGCTTTGATCTGGCCGTCATCGGCCCCCCGATTGATCGCTAATGCAAAGCGTTCCACGGGACGGAGTTCGACTCTTCGGCGGCGCGCGCAACGATCCAACCGCCGCTCGCGCCGGCTCGGGGGTCTGGTGCGGACATCGCCTGGAAGATGCTGTCCACACCGACCCAAGCGCTCGTGTACACGTGGACGGCTGGATCGACGACGAGGAGTCGGTCCGCACCCTCGTTCAAGGCTGCGACGGGGGCGACGTGCCAACCGCCAACCTCGCCGAGAACACCGCGATCGTAGACCGCCAACAACAGGTCCGAGCGGTCGGCAACCGTGTCGACGAGGGATGCGCGCAACGCCCGCGGATTCGCGTCCGAGGCGTAGTGCACATCGACGGCGAGGCCGTGCATCTGCAGCAGCCTGGCGACCTCCGGCAACGTGAGTCCCCGCCAGGTCGCCCGAAGGGGCAACATGGGGTCCGGCACGTCATCGAAGACGGCGTCCTGGCCAATGGAAGCGCCGGATTGGATCAACGCGTTGCGGGCGATGGCGATGGAGGCGACGCCGCCCCACTCTGGGCGTTGCTGGGGCACGAAGTGCTCGGAAACCACGTCGAGATCGCCGCGAATTGCGCTTGCGACCAGGGCCTGACCCTCTAGGCTCTCAAACGCCGTCAGGCCGTCGGGAAGTGGGTGTCGCTGGTCGTCCGGAATGCTGAACAGGTCAATGCCGCGTTGAATCGGCAGTGCCGCCGCAGCCCCTAGGATCATGGCCAGCGCAATCGGGCCTTGAATGTGGGCCATCGTGGCGCCTCGTTGTCCGAGAACGTAGCCGGTGAATCATCGGACGCGATGACTCAAGTCTGAAGTCGTGATTGGATTGTCGGCCTCGATGGCCGCGTCGCAGGGCGCGAGGTCAGCGAGGTTGGCCGCGTGCTGCGCGCAGGCCGCCCGGAAGGCCGACCGGCCAACGCCGTTGTGACGGGAGACAAGAGCTTCTTCAAACGCCCATAATTCGCAAGAATTCGCGGCATCCGCGGGACCAGCGTAGCCCGCACTCTCCCAGTCCAGACCCTCCTCCGCGAGGCACGCAGCCAAGGCGTCGACCCAGGGTGTGCAGACGATCGCACAGTCGTCGGCGACGGGACCACAGGCTGCGAGCAGGACCGCGATCATGGCGAGATCAGATCGTAAGGGGGCAGGTCGGTCGGCACGACTGCTCCCGCTTCGCAGCTCTCCGGGTCGATGGGCCAGAGCCCCGCCTCGCCGGGATCGACGCCGAAGCCTGGGCGAGCCGCCACCCAGGCGCGACCGTCGATCCCCGCCGCGACGGACGGAAGGAACGCGGGGTTGCGGGGTCCCTGCACGACCTGGTTGCCGTCGATGCAGGCGACGCCCCAGGTCCAGTCCAGTGTCCGGGTGATGATGACGGCGCGGCCGCCGACGACGGCGGCGCGCCAAGGGATGCCCCCCAACGCGTCGACATCGAGCCAGGGCTCCACGCCCTCCTCGGTCCAGATCGAAAGGCCGGTCTCGCTGCCCACCCAGGGCACCGCGTCGGGCCCGGAGAGGAGCACGGGGTTGGGGCCTGTCTCGTGGACGTGGGTGACGACGGCCGTCGCGCAATCGACGGTGACGACGCGCCCTACCGGGTCGGGCGCCCAGCCCGCCGTTCGATCGAGCCGCTGTAGCGCCACGAGTGCAGTGTCATCGCCAAGCGGCAGCGCCGAGGCGGCCTCGGGCAGGCCATCGGCGTCGGCCTCGGCGGCGACGTCGACCTCGGCGAGAATGTGGCCGGTTGCGGGCGAAAGGAGGGGAAGGGAGGTGCGCTCATAGAGCGGAACCAGCCACCGCCCCCCGCACGCGACGACGGTCTGCGGGTTGGAACGCTCGCCCGTCGAGAAAGAGAGCCGGACGCTCCGCGGGTCATCGCTGTCGAGGACGTCGATGGTGTCGATACCGAGTCGCTGCAAGAGGAACACGTCGTCGCCATCGGCGGCGAGGGCGGGGTCACCCGACGTTGTGCGGAACGCCGGCTCGAGGTGCTCGTCGCTCGTCGAGAACGACGTCAGGGTACCGGCGCCAAAGTCCGAAGCGACCGTGGCGACGAGCAGGTCGCCGGTCACCGCGTCGGCCTCTGGCGGCGGGGACTGGCAGGCGAGCCACAAGATCACGGCGGGCTCCATGTGACGGTGGCGCCGAAGCGTCGTCCGGGCAGGGGCCAGCCTGCGTGGTCGACGACAGCCGCGACGCGCTGGCCGGCCGCGGCGTCCAGGGGGTCCACGGGGACGACGGCGACGGCGACGTCGCGAAAGGGGTGCCGCACGGCGCCGGACAGGTGCCACGCGGGCGCCGGTTTCCAGCTCGCGACAAGTCCGATGTCTGCCCGAGGCGGCGTGGAGCGAAGGCCGATCGAATCGAGGGCGACGCCGCCGTCCGCTGCGGCTTCCACGCCCGCCGAGGTGGCCGCAGGCAGTCCGACATCGAGCCCGCCCGTGAGTCGCCAGGGGGGCAGGCCTGGAACCCGCTGGCCGACCGTGTCGGGCGCGCCATCGTGGACGACGGCAGAGGCGACCGTCCCGGCGAGCCGGGGGCTGAAGCGCCCCCAACTCCCGCTCGCGCCACCGTCGACGCCCGCCATGACCACACGTCCAAGGTTGAGCGGCACGAAGACCCGTTGCGCGTTTTGGGACCAGGCGATCGCGTCGCGGACGACGCGGACGTAGCTGCCGCCCGCGACCTGCAAAGGCCCAACGGTGGCGATGGCGTCCACCCCCCCACCAAGCGACCGCTCAGGCCGAAGATCAGGGTTGCCCTGAAAGCTCCCGCGGACGGCATGGCGTTCGTCGAGATCGGGCAGGCGGTGTCCACCCGCAAACCAAGCGCCGACCGCGGTCGTGCGCGTGCGAAACGTGGCACGTAGGCGTGGAACCGCCGCCCCGACCGGAGCCCCGTCGGATCCCCCGGTGGCCTGGACCCCGCCGACGAGGCTGGCGTGACCACCGTCCCAGCCGGCGTCGACGGCAGCGGAACCGACGCCTCGGAGCGCGCTGGCGGGCACGTCGCCGTCGACGGCAAGCGTCGCCAGGTTGGCGTTGACCGCCCCTTCCACGCGCCATGGGCCCACGATGTGCCGGTGGTCGGTGGCCAGGCCCGCGTGTGCAGAACGGGCGGAGGTTGCCGACGGTGCCCCGTCCAGGGAACCGAGGGGGTCGTCGAGTTGCTCCTCTCGCAGGACCGCGGAGGCGGTCGCACCCGTGTTCGGAGAGGCCGTCCACCGCAGGCCCGCAAGGGCCCGTCGGGTGCGCAGGCGAACGCCGGGCGTGCCCGCTCCTTGCGCGCCGGGCACACCTTCGTCGGTCCAGGCGAGGTGGCCGAGCGTGCGCACTGGCCCGACGCCGTGGCCAGCCAGGAGCTGTCCCGCCGTTCGGTCGTTGTTGGCGCGGCGAAGGATGGCGTCGTCGAGGCCGGCGGATGGGGTGCCGGCGTCATCCAGCAACGGAAAGTCGCCGTCGGTGTGTTGGACGAGGGCAGCGACCCCGTGATGTGCGACGGCGAGGCCCATCCGGCCGAAGCTCCCGACGTCCCAACGCAGCCCAGGGACGTCCCACCGCGAGGTCATCGTGACGGCCCCGCCGATAGGCGCGGAAGCGAGCGCAACGGGCGGCGGGCCGGGCGTGAGCTGGATCGTTTCGATCCAGCTGGCGGGCCACTCCGACAGGTCCACGGCGGCCGCGCCGTCAGGATTGAGGGGGATGCCATCGAGCCACATCCCCACGTGACGGGGCGAAGCTCCCCTCAGCGATACGGTGGCGTAGTCGCCATCCGCCCCGAGTCGGAGGACGGTCGCGGAGGCATGCCGCTCGAACACGTCGGCAAGGTCGACGTCGGACGGTTCGATGTCAAGGTCGCGGCGATCGGGTGGGGCACGTTCCCCCACGACTTCGACTTCGGCCGCGACGTCGCTCACTCCCAGACCAATACGCGGCCCCACACTCCGTCGATGTCGGCGCCGTTTGCGACGGGATCGGTCGGCCAGGGCGCACCGGTGGCGGGATCGTCGACCGCGGACGCGGACCGGAGTCTCACGGCGGCGACCCCGTGTTCGAGAAGCTCGGCGACGTCGGGATCGGAGGGGTCGAGCGTCCCAAGATCGAATCCGTCGCCGCCCGCGGCGTCGGCATCGAAAGGGTCGACGGCGTTCGCCTCGGCATGAAGTTGAACCGGCGTGAGGCCCGCGAAGCCCACCCAATGGGTCGGATCGTCGCTCGGCTCCGCCCGGTTCTCGTCGATGCGGTCGGCGGGAAAGTCGATCCACGTGACGCCGTCGATGGACACGCTGACGAGGGTCGGATCCATGAAGTGGTGGCCGGGGCTGACCTCGAACGCGTTTTCGAAGACGACGAGATCGACTCCGGGGCCGTCGAGCAAGCGGCGATCGGTCCAACGGACGATGAGCGCGGCGCCTTCGCCTTGTGCGTCCAGGGCGTAGACGTCAATTCCCCCGGCCGACGTTCCGCCGCCGCGGACGCCGTTGATGGCGTACGTCGGGTCACCGAAAGGCAGGTCGTCGGCACCGGGAGCGGATTCCACCTGGTCAGCGGCCGCAGGCAACGGGTCGCCGGCGGGGTCCGTCGGGATCGTGGTTGGCGCGGGGGGCGGGGTCGACGGCGACGTGCCCGGAAAGGTGGACGTCTGCACGTCTTGAACCGTGGCAGACGCATCCGTGTCGGTCGTCGGTTCCGCGCAGGCGAGCCAGAACATCATGGGTCGAGGCGCGTCCAAGAGAAGCCCGAACAGCCGGCCACGAGGTCGGACGCGTCTGCCCCGGCTGCGGCCCGGGCCCGTTGTTCGCTGGCCGCGTTGTACACGCTCTGGCAGTAGTGAAGGGACCCATCCGCGTCCCACGTCCAGTCGAAGCGGCTGTAGACGCCGGGCCAGAACGGGTTCAGATCGGCGTTGTAGGCGACCACCCAGCCCGCGTCGTGATCGGCGTCGAGCAGCTCGAAGACGTTGCCCCAGCTGTCCACCCAGGTGTCTTCCTCGATCTCGTGGCTCGTGCCCCAGCTGTCGGTCCACGAACCTGCAACAGGAAGGGGCGAGGGGTCGAGGCGGGTCCAACTGAAGCCACTGCAGCCCGCCGCCAGGTCGGTTTCGTCTGCGGACCGGGAAGCGAGGGCTTCGGCCTCCGTTGCTGCATCGTAGACGGACTGACAGTACCAGGTGGCGCCATCCTGGACGGAGACGTCGAAGCGGCTGAACTTGTTCGGGAAGAACGCGTTGTGCAGGTCGTTGGCCGCGACGAGCGTGGTGTCGTTCACGACGGTGGTGATCCAGAAGGCGTTGGACCATCCGTCGACCCAACGCAGGCCGTTGACGTGGTGGGATGTGCCCCAAGCGTCGATCCAGTTCCCCGCGCCGGGCGGCTCGGAGGGCGTCGTGAATTCGGTCTCGACCACGGCGCTGAGCGCAACGTCGATTCCGCTCCGCGGGGCCACGGCCTGCCAACTCAACGTTTGGCCCGGCAGGGGCCGCGACGGCATCGGGGCGTGGAATTCGGCGACGCCGTGCGCGTCGGCGACCGCCTTGGCGCCGGTGTGGGGCGTCGGAAGGTCCCAGCAGGTGCCCGCCCAAGCCGGTGGGCAGGGCCCAGCGCCAGGGACGTCACGGGAAACCGCAAGTTCCACGGCCTCGAAGGGGGCGGCGCCGGTCAGTACGGCGACGGTGAGACCGCCGGCAAAGGGGGACGAAACAAGCAGGGTCATCGGAGGCTCCAGTGCGGCAGGGGCTGGCGCCGCGGGGAGCCCGCACACACCTCTGCCGCGGAGGTGGTGACGAAGAATCGATCGGAGCAGATTTCCCGGCTTTCGGCCGTCGTCCCCGCCACCTTCCCGAGCGAACCCGGTGGCCTCGGCGGGGCATGACCGATCACGGTGGCGGGACCGCGCCGGATTTGCACCGGCTTCCCTGGCGCCCGTCGACGACGGGCTCTCCGACCTTCAACCTTGGCGGGTCGGTATCGCCCGCGGAGGGCGTCGGCCATGGTGAGCCGGACCATCGCCAATGCGGCCCCGGTCACGTAGGGGTGTTCATGGACGCCGGCCAGCCGATCACGGATCCAGCAGCGCTGAGCGCTCCGGCGGCGCCCGCGCTGTTGGGGGCCTTACCGGGGACCCTGCCGACGGTCGAACGCGCCCTGGAGGGGTCGCCCGAACGCATCGTGGCCGTCGTCGTCGCGCCGGGACACTCCACGGCGGACGATGCGATGACCTTGTGGGCGCGTTGGCGGGTGGACCCGGCCTTCGACCCCCAGACGACCCATCTCATCGTCGTCGACCAGCGAGTGTCGTCGATCGACGTGCTGCTCGGCGTCGCGGTCGAGCAGGCCACAGGCCTGACGGACGGCGACATGCACCGTTTGAGCGCGCCATGGGTAGGCCGGCCGCTCGATGTGGCGCTCGCGGCGACGATCCACGCCGTCGGGAACGAGGTGGAGCGTGCTCGAGCCCGCCAGTCGGACCAGCGGCAGGCGGCGGATTCGGCGCGAACCGTCGTCCCCATTTCGGCGGGCGCAACCGCCCTGGCGTTGCTGACGGCGGGTGCAGGTCTCGCCATTCGGCGCGCTCGCCGGGCCCGCGACTTGTTCAACGAAGACGTGGCTGCATTCCGGCTCCGCATTGACCGTTTGCGCCGGTCCCTCCGAGACATGGAGGGCGACGCAGCCGCTGAGCGCGCCGTGGACGCGTTGCACCGGTCCGGTCCCCACACCGCCCGCCTCGTTGCGGAAGTGCTGCGGCTGCGCGTGGAGGTGCGGGAGGGTGTAGACGTCGTCGAGCATCGCATCAGCCGGATTGGGCCTCCGCAAGGGGCCTTCGCCGCGGGCCGGTGGGTGGCCGCGCGCGCCGCCCTGACCGAGCCCTTTGCGGCAGTGACCGACGATGGCGAACGGACATTGGCGGAGCGGCTCGACGTGCTCGCGTCGGCCGCCACTGCGGCGCGGGCGGGTTGGCTTCGCGCGCTCGACGGCGCCCGCGCCCAGCTGCGGACGGCCGCGGCTGACCTTGGCGCCGACGCTTTCGCGGAGGCGGGAGCTCGGTTGCACCGCGCTGGCCTGCCGTCATCCTGGTTGGCGGGCCACCCGCTGTGGAACGCGGGGGACTCCGTGCGCAAGTTGGACTTGCTTCGGCAGGAGGACCCGATCGCGTATTTGGAGGCGGTCCGTACAGCGCTCGCCGCTGAGGAGGTGGCGCTCGATCGCGTGGCCGTCGTGTTGGAGGAGGTCCAGCGGGTTCGCAGTGCGCCTGCGACTGCCGCGGGAGCCCCAGCTCGACAGGCCTTCGACAACTCCGTCATGGCGGGGAGTGCGCTGGACGGTGTTCGAGATGCGGCGGACGCGGTCGGGTTGGCCGAGGGCGGCGTCCGACCGCCCGTGGAGGATGGCGATGACCCGCCGAGTCAGGCCGCGCGCCGCGTGGCCTTTGCCTTGGCCATCGCTGAGGAACGACGCGCCCGCGACGCGTCTCGCCGAAACGCGCTTCCCGCGACCTACGCCTCCTTGGCGGAGGGATCGAGGCGCCGCGCGGTGCGCGCTGACCGTCTACCCCCTTGACGGCGGGTCGCGGTCGCGGCAGGCTAGCGGCCTGGAGGGCGCTTGTTGCTCATGATCGGCTGGTTCGGCTGCCTGTTCGGTGGCGGGAACATCGAGGGCGATGAAGCCGGGGAGTGCGCGGACGGCGCCGACGACGACAAGGATGGCGCGTTCGACTGTGACGACGAGGACTGTGCTGGGTCGCCGGACTGTGATGAGCCGGCTGGAACAACCCCGTCGACGACCCCAACGACCGATGACGACTACCCTTGCGGGGTCACGCTCCAGGAGCCCATCGAGGGCGGGTCCTACGAGTTGGACGAGGGGTGCGGCGTCGACATTCTCTTTGAGGTCGTCGTCGAGAACTTTACGCTGATCGAACCGGCGGGACAGCCGGATGCCATTGGCGAGGGCCACCTCGAAATGTGCATCGACAGCGGCTGCGCCGATGTTTCGACGAGCCAGACGACCTTGACGGTGAGCGGCATGGTGGCGGGCGACGTCGTCGCCTCCGTGGCGTGTAAGAAACACTCGGGCCAGGACGCCGACGCGGGCGAGAATTGGACCGACTCCGTGACGATCACCTTGGTGGATCCCTCTGGCAACTGCGCCCCGTAGGGCGGTCCGAAGTTAGGGCAGCGCCCCTGGAGGGGTCATGCTCGTTGCGCTGTTGTGGGCCTGTGGTCCGGATGAGACGTCGGACGTGCCGAGCACAAAGACCGATACGGGCACGGTCGCTGTGGCGGACCTCTGCGACGAACTCGGCCTGACTCGGCGTGACTGGGTCGAGGGCCCCTACGAGACGAAACTCAAGGGCATCGCAGACGATTTCACCGTCCGCACGACGAATGGGAAGTGGACGTGGTCCGAGAACTACGTCGGCTGTGAAGTGCTCCTCTTCATACCGAGCGTTCGCTCCCAGGAGGATGGACCGAACGCGCTCTGGTCGCTCGATTTGGAGGCGCTGGTCGACAAGCTGCCGGCGAACGCCCGCGTCTTCTGGGTTCCGACCGGTGACGAGGCCGACCTCGACATCATCCAAGGCGAATTCGATGCTCTGCCGAAAAAGAAGCGCACCGCGTGGGAAGACCGCTTTCACTTCGTGAAAGACGCCGTCAGCGACGTGGACGGTTGGGTGGGGGACTACCTGGCTGACCCGGGATTTGGGTTCGCGATCGACCGGTTCCAGCGCATTCGCGACTTGGGGAGCTTTGCCGACGGGGATCGGTACAACGCGGGTACCGGCTGGTTCGATCCGAATCTGTCGTTCGCCGCCAACGACGCGATCTTCTACAACTTCGAGTCCGATCGGCAGGATGCCATCGACGCTCTGCCTTCGGTCGTCGAGGTGCCCGTCTACACCGGCGGCCTCATCGCGACGGGATGGTCCTTTGTCCCGGCCAAGGCGGTCGCCAGCTTCCCCTCATCGGCCGAGATGGCGGGTTTCAATCGACTTGATTGGGACATGACGATGACTTGTGACGGCGACGGCGAACTTGGGTTGTGCCCGGCGTGGGACCGCATCGTCAGCGTCTATGCCTGCTCGGAACAGACCCCGGCCGTCGAGAATCCCTATGAAAGCCAGGCGTGCCAGCCCTACGTGCCAGGCATTCCCGAGGTCGTAGAAGTGCTCGGAACCTGCATGTGGGACACGGTTTCGGCCGATGTGACATGCCAAACGAGCGATGAATGTCCGACCGACGCCTACGGCGTGGCCAGTACCTGTGAAGGGTACACGCCCCCCGTGTCGGGGGTGGATGCCATTCCGGCCGACACGCAGGCGTGTACGTGTGAGCGCCCAGAGGGAGGCGAGGTCGCAGCGGTGCATTCGTGTGACGCCGACGGTGCGGGCTACGGGGAGTGCAATTGCCCTTGCGACAGCGAGCCGGCGCGTTGGATCACGACCTACCATCGCGAAGGTCGGTGGGTCGTCGACGGCACCTTTGCGTTGCCGTGGTTCCAGGACGGCGGCGACGCGACATTCGCGCTGTACAGCATTGATCCCTACGAGTTCACGTTGACGGCCCGCCTGTACAACGATGGTGTGGGTCCGACGCCGACCGAGACGTTCCGGCTGTTCAGCGGCGGCGATTTCAACCTGACGTACAACGACAAGTATGAGCCGCTGACGATCGACCTGCCGTCGTCGGCGTCCAAGGTGGAGCTCACCGTACTCATCTCTGGCCACGGGGGAGCCGATCCTGGCAACTGTGCTGAGTTCTGCAGCACCAACCACCATTTCACGGTGAACGGAACGGAAAATCTCGTCGATTTTCCGGAGGCCGGCGCAGCGACGGACTGCCAGGATCGCGTGGGCGAGGGGGTGGTACCCAACCAGTACGGAACGTGGTTCTATGGTCGCAGCAATTGGTGTCCGGGCCTGGAGATCGTCCCCGTCGTGTTTGACGTCACCGGCCAGGTCACGCTCGGCGGCGCGAATACGTTCACATACAGCGGCGACTACCAGGGCGACCCGTACCCGGGTGGGGCGTCCATCGCGATGAGCAGTTGGCTCACGGTTTACGAGTAGGGCCGGTAGCGCGCCTGCGAGAAGGCTGCGGCGCTCTGCGGCAGCCTGCTAGGGTTTTGGGACGGGCGGCGCGGCGGGCGCCTCGGCTTGCCTTGGCGCCAGCGCGTGCAACGTCATCGAATGGACGGTCGCGTAGACGCCCGCTGGCCGAATCTCGGCGACGACGGCCGTATCTTGACCAACGGCCAAGATGACCCATCGCAGCTCCGGAAGCAGGGTCCCGGGTTCGACGACGACCTCGCGTCCGTCCGGCATCGCCAACACGGCGCGGGGCGGCACGGCTTCGGGCACTGTGGCCAGCAAGCGGGCACCCCAGCCGTCCGAGGCTACACTCGGGGCAGGCGGTGCCACGGGCTGTGTCGTCGGGGTGGTTGGGACCGGCGTGACGGGCTCCAGCGCCTCTTTGCGGGCGTCGGCCTCGAAATCGAAGTGCTCCTCCGACGACGCGGGGAGCGCGGGCAGGGCCTCGGCCGCAACCGGGCGAAACGGCTGGCCCGACGGCTCCATGGGCTGGCAGGCGAACCAGAGGCACCACATGGCATCGACCTACCGCGCGAGGCCCTACCAGGCCATCGGCCAGCCCGTTGGCAGGTACCAGGCCATGAGTACGAGGAGGGATGGAATCGTCAGAATGGCGCCACCGATGCGCCACGGCGACGCCATCAGCGAGCGCCACGTTTCGCCGGGCTCCGCAATGAGGAGCGCCAGATAAACGGTCCACAGCGGCTCCAGCGGCAACCGGAATCGCGTCATCCCGTACATGATCGCGATGGTGGCCACGGTGTACAGCGTGGTCCCGACGGCCATGACGCCAAATGGGCCGCGGGCGCGCGCCCAGGCGCTCAAGGTGCCAAGGACCATGATGGCGGCGGCGTGTACGGCGGTGAAGAGGACGAGCGCCTCCTTTCCCCACCACGGCAAACCGTGCCAATAGCCCCATCGGAGGTGGCGGGTGAAGAACGAGTGTGGATTGACGAGCTGAGCGACCCGCATTGGCATGCGTTCGATGAACGCTCCAGGGTGGTCGCTCACCCACTGGACGGCCTCTTTGACCTCGCAAGCCGACGACAAGACCGGGGGTTGATTGCGGGGGCAGGGCGGGCGGCCTTCGCGCAGCCAACGGGCGTAGAGCGGGCCCGTCAACATGCCGTTGCCGTAGTCAAAAGTCAGGGGTGGGAAGTCGTTGTTGCCAAGGTACAGGACGTGGCCGACTGTGGCGTCGGAGACGAGAAAGCCGCCGTGCCGCTGGCTAGCGACACGGCTGTAGGGTGCGACGACGAGCACGGCTGAAAGCGTGAAGGCCAGCGCGATCGGCCATCGCCGGCCGGCTTCCGAAAAGAGCGAGCGAAGGGTCGGCCGACCCTCCATTGGCATGAGGGTGGCGAGAAGGAAAATGGGTGGAAGGTAGGTGGCCACGCCTCGGAACAGAACGGCGAGTCCGAGCCAGATGCCAGAGATGGCTGCGGGTCCGACACGGTCCTCGGACCGCGCACGGAGCAAAGCCTCGATCGAGGCGAGGAGTAAGAACAGGTAGATGGTCTCGATCCACAACGTGGTCGTGAACCAGGCGGCCGTCGGGTTGATCGCAAGCAGCCAGGCGGCAAACATGGCGGTGCGACGGCCGGCGACCCGGTCCGCGATGACGGCCAACCAGGCGACCGACGCCGTGCCGATGAGGACTTGCAGCCACTTCACGGGTTGCATCGAGCCTGTCAGCACCTTCGAGAGGGCGAGCAGGTAGGGGTAGCCCGGGGCCGGAAGCCACCCCTTCGGCGAGACGGTCAGGCCCTCGCCTTCCACGATCTTGTTGGCGACGCCTCGGTAGATGCACTCGTCGCGGACGCAGTCGAGCTGGGGCCAAACGGCGAGTGGGACCACGCGCAGGATCAGGGCGACCAGAAGGGCCAACTGGACGCGTCGATCGGCGCAAATGGAGCGCAACGCCGCGATCATGAGGACCCTCTCCGCGTCGGGCGCTCATAGCGCGGCAGCCGTCAGGGGTCAGGCGTGGACGCGACCTTGCGGGTTCGCCATTCGACGAGTTCTCGTGCGCGCCGTTCGTCGTCCTCCAATCGCGCCATTCGTTCGTGGAAGCGCTTGCGACGGTTCCAGCCGACCGCCACGAGGAGAAGGCCGCCGGCCCCCCACAGCAGGTTGGGGTCGAGGGGCATCCCGGAGAAGGGCGATGGGGCCCACGAACTCCGCCAGTCCGATTCGACCGCCGCAAGTCCCTGACCCGTCGCGCCAACGAACGCCGCGTCGAGGTCGCGGCCGCCGATCAAGCCCTGGACGAGGCGGCGGGTCGCTTTGGGACCATAGGTTCCGTCGAACCAGGCAATGAAGGCGCCGCTGACGTCGTAGGCGGCGGACGCGTGGGCGGCCTGATTTGGGAAGCCGGCTGCGAGCTCGTGTAAGGCTGGGACGGTTCCCAGCCGCGACACGCGTGCCATCGTGTCCGGGGCCACCTGCCCGGCCGTGAAGCGAGCGAGGCCCTCTTGCAGCCACGTCGGGGGGTCACCGGGCGCAAAGGCGCGACCGAGCAGAATGTGGACGAGCTCGTGGACGAACACAGTCTCGAGCGGCTTTTCGGTGGCCCCGCGAGCGGAGGGCACGCGCAAGAAGATCGCGCCCTGGGATGGCCATGCCGTCGCGTCTGCCCAGGTCGGAGGACGTCCCGCTTGAAGCGATCGGAAGGTCTCATTGTCCGGGGCGAGGAAGACGTGGATCGTGTCGCCCACCGGAACGCCGAAGTGTTCGGAGAGTTCCTTGGCGCGCGCGGCGCCGACGCGCACGAGGTGGAGTGCGAGGACGGAGTGGTCGGGTGGCGAGTGGACGCGGAGGAAGGGCGCCCATTGCGTCTCCCAGCCTTCGGGGACGGGCGGCAACCCGACGTTGCCGGGAAGCTCCGAAGGGTCGGCCGCACGCATCTCCGCGGCGGAGACGTCGGGAGCCAATGCGAGCAAAAGAGCGAGCCACCAAGTTGACATGGCGTCTCCTTTGGGAACGGGCCCAGGCGTCGTCAACCTCTTGACGATGGCCCGTTTGGATCCCATACCGCGCGCAATGGGCGTCGCGTTCACCGTGCGCCTCGTGGCGCGGCTGCAGGATCGGGCGGTGGTAGCCGTCGTGCTCGATCCACGTGAGCCCGTCGACGTCGAGTCGGTGGCGCTCGAACTGGTTGGGCCCGACGGCGCTGCGCTCGGTGCCCGGCTGGCCCTGCCCGTGTCGGGTCGATTGACGACGCGAACGGATGTGCGCGCCGAACTGCGGTCCGTCGACGGCCTGCCCGAAGGGTCGACCATCGTTGGCCGCCTCTGGCAAGACGGGGCGGTGACGGCGACGGCGACGTGCCCGGCCGATCCCTGGACCGAGCTCGAGACCCACGCGTTGGGCACGACCGCGATTCCGCCGGCCGGTGCGGACGTTGAGTTGGAGGAGGTCGGACCCCGAGGACGCGCACGATTGCTGGCGTTGTGGCCTTGGCTGGCGCGGGCGCGAGTGACGTCTGCCGATTCCGGGATGCTGGAGGGAGCGGACGGCGACCCCATCGACGGCCTGAATCTGGATCCGGAGGAGGAGGCCTTTCTCCGTGACTTGCTTGAGTCCCCGTGAACCCCATGGGTCGTCAAGCCGGCTAGATCGACCGCAGGAGGCCGCGTGAAGTTCAACGATCCGGCCTGGCGGGCGCGCCGACGAGAGCGTGGCGAGAGCACGGACGAGGTACTTGTGCCGTCGGTTCACGCGCCTGTTGCGCGCGGCACGCCACCTGCGCCTTCTCGCGGTGTCGGCCAGGCGCCGGAACGCGGTTCCGCCGCGCAAGAAGCCCCGGGTTCTCAAGGTCGTGCGGGCAAGCGCACTTGGATCGAACCTTCCATGGCAGCGGCCTTGCAAGCGATCCATGGGGCGTCCGACGTCGACGAGTTGGCGCGGAAGCTCCTCGGCGCAGTCATGGAGGCATGGCGGCCGTCGGTAGCCGTCGTCGTCGTCGAGCGCGACGAACAATGGAAGATGACGGTGGGCCACGGCGCCGCCGAGGGGGCAGCGAAGGCGCGCATCCCAGGTGACGGTCCCCTGGCGGAGCGCATGCGTGAAGGTGGCGTCGTGCATGTCGCAGACTTCCGGGGCGAAGTGATTCGTTCGTTCGGCGCCGCCGTTCTGGTCCCCTGCGCAGCCGACGGGCGTTGTCCGATGGCGGTGTTGACGGTCGCCGGCGAAACCGAGCTGGGTTGGATCAAGGCGCTCGGGCCCCATGTGGCGCTGGCGCATCGGCGACTGCGGCGCAGCTCTTCGGCGTCCACACCGCCGCCGGCGCCCCCCCGGCCCATCGAAATCGTCCGCGAAGTGGTCGTCGAGGTCCCCTCTGGGCCCGACGTGGCGATCGCGTTGCCATTCCTCCGCCCCCTGTCCGAAACCGAAGTGCTGAGGGAGCTGTTGGAGGTGGCGCGGCGCGTGAGCGGCAGCGCGAAAGCCTCGGCGCTGTTGTTCGACGCCACCACTCAGGAGTTGGTGGTTCGCGGCGTCTCCGGGCTTGGCGACGAGCGAATGGAGGCGCGCATCCTCAGGGGTGAGGCGCGCGTTCCGCGGCTCCGGCCCGGCCAAGGGGCCGCGGGCAAGTGCTTCGCGACCGGGATCGCCCAGGACGTGCGCGAGGCCGAGGGGAGGGTGGTCTCCGTCCCCATCGTTGCCGACGGGGACCGGCTTGGCGTATTGCAATTGTCCGAGCCATCGGCGGTGGAGTTCGTACCCGACGACGGTGGCAGCATGGGCCTCCTTGCCCAGGTCGCTGGTCTCGCGATCGCCCGTGGTCGGGTGCTCGACAAGGCCGGACGCGATCCGGAGTCCGGCTTGCCGCGGTCTCAGGTTGTCGAGGCCCTGGCCGAGCGCGCCCTTCGCGACGGGGCGACACCAGCGACGGCTTTGTGGGTGGCCCTCGGGGGAGGGGATGGCAAAGGGCCTTCGCCGCAGCGCATCGCCAAGGTGGCCTCCATGCTGCGGCGCGCTCTTGCTGAACACGCCGAATTGGCCACCCACGTGGGGGCGGGGATGTTCGCCGCCGTGCTCGTCGGCGTGGACGGCCCCTCGTCGATGCGTCTCGCGTCCCGGATTTGCGGCGAGTTCGGCACGATGCACTACGGGGAATCGACTTGGGTGTTTTGTGCGGTCGAACGGGAAGCCGCCGAACGGCCTGGGCCGCTGCTCGCACGTGGACGCACGGCGATTCTGGAGGCCGTGGCGGCGGGACCCGGAATCCGCTTCGTTCTCAATGGCCAGGAGGTGGAACTGTGACGCCTCCGGCGTTGCTCATGTACGATGGCGATTGCGGGCTCTGCGATTGGTGGGTCGGCTTCGTGCTTGCGCGCGACCCGGGCGGGCGCATTCATTTCGCGCCCCTCGCGGGACCCACTGCGGCGTCGGTGCGGGCCCGGCATCCGGAATGGCCCGAAGGCTTGGATTCGCTCGTCCTCGAAGTCGACGGACGTTTGACCTGGTGGAGCGACTCGGTCATCGGTCTTGGCGACTTGCTTGGCATTCGATGGCTCAGCGCGATCCGATGGGTCCCTCGACCCCTTCGCGATGCCGGGTACCGCTTGATGGCGTCGTGGAGAATCACGATCTTTGGTCGGCCGACGAGCTGCCGCATGCCGACGCCAGGCATTCAGGAGCGCTTCCCCGACGGACTCAGCGTGCCCGGGTGAAGCGAGCGAGATCGCCGAGGTCCCGCAAGAGGGGACCGAGGTCGCGCAGGGGAACCGCAGAATCGCCGTCACAGGGCGCGCTTTCTGGGTTGGGGTGGGTCTCGAGAAACAGGGCGTCGATACCCGTCGCGATGGCCGCACGGGCCAATGCGGCAGTCGCCTGACCGCGACCCCCCGTGGCGCCCCCCCGTTGGCCGGGAACCTGAAGGGCATGCGTCACGTCGAAGCTCACAGGGACACCGTGCGAAGCAAGGTCGACGAAGGAAAGCGGGTCGACGACCAGCGGCCCGTAGCCGGCGCGTAGACCACGTTCGCATACGATGACGCCACTGGCGCCGAACGCCCGTGCCTTCGCGACGGCGGGGCCCATCTCGGCAGGTGCCATCGACGTCATTTTCTTCATGTGGAGGGGCCGGCCGGTGGCCGCTGCGGCGGCGACGAGGTCCGTCTGCCGCACCAAGAAGGCCGGGACCTGGAGAAGGTCGGCGACGACGGCGACGGGGGCGGCCTGGGAGGGTTCGTGGATGTCTGTGAGGATGGGCGCGCCAAGCGACGTCCGAAGGTCGGCGAGGAGTTCGAGGCCGGCCTCCATTCCGGGCCCCCTCGGGGCGTCGTGGCGGCTGCGGTTCGCCTTGTCGAAACTCGCCTTGAAGACGAGCGGCAGGCCGGCGGCCTTTGCGGCTTCGGCGACGGCGTGGGCCGTTTCGCGCGTCGCAATGGGGTCGAGCAAGACGTTGAGGCCGCCAAAGAGTGCCATCGGATGACCGCGGCCCACCTTGACGGCGCCAACGGCCACACCCCCCGAGGTCGCGGGGGCGAGGAGGCGATCGGCGACCTCGGACATCACACCTTTGCCGCCCGCGGCCCGGGTGACCCAATGGGCCAGGCTGCGGACGGCCCGGTGGGCATCAGACGGCGCGATGGCGAGGCCGGCGCGCCGCATGGCCGGTAGGTCAATGATGTCGTCGCCTACAAACGCGATGTCCGACGCCGGAAGGCTCCAGCGCGTAGCAATGTCGTCGAAGGCGGCGCCCTTGTCGGCGACGCCGAGGTGGACCTCGCGCAGCCCAAGACGCTCGAAACGGGAACGGAGCAAGGGGCCGTCGCGGCCAGACACGACGCCCAACGAGATCCCGGCGCGGGCGAGGGCCAGCAGGCCCGTGCCGTCGCGGGCGTGGAAGCGGGCGCGCGGTTCGCCGCCGTCGAAGGTGAGGCGACCGTCGGTCATCACGCCGTCGATGTCGAAGAGGAGGCCTCGGATCACGCAGTCCCCGCGGGCGGCGACGTACCACGGACGACGGACGGGGCACGCGTTGCCCTTGGCGAGCTCACCGCGTCCCGCGGCCGTCCGCAGCGGCTGTCGGTTCCAAGGTCAGCACGAACGTCGCAGGCGGCCCGACTTCGAACGCCGCCCCACCCCCGTGCGCCTCGCCCACCGCGCGGACGAGCGCGAGACCGAGGCCGGTTCCACCGGCGTCCTCCCCGTGACCCTCCGGTCGGAAGAACGGCGTGAAGATGGCCTCGCGGAGGTGGTTGGGGGGGCCGTCGCCGACGTTGGCGACCGCGATATGGGCGGGGCGCTCACCGACGTGGACGCTGGCGACGCCGCCGCCGTGCCGCCGCGCGTTGTCGAGGAGGTTGCGAACCGCGCGCCGCACCAAGGCGGCGTCGACTTTGGTGTACGCGGATCCGGTCACGGACACGTCGGGGTCCACGTCGCGCACCAATTGGGCGAGATCGGCAGCGCGGAAATCGAGCGCGCGTGCGGCGCCACGCGTCGTCGCCAGCAACTCAGCGACCAGTTCGTCGATCGCGCCGACGTCGGCCTTCGCCCCGGCGGCGTGCGAGCTTCCGTCATCCAGTAGTTCAAGCGCCATCCGAATTCTGGCCAGCGGGGCTCGGAATTCGTGGCTGGCGCCGGCCAACAGGCGACGTTCGTCGTTGAGCACGTCCTGCAGTCGCTCTGCCGCGGCGTCGAAGCGCCGTCCCAGGTCCGCGACCTCGTCGGTTCCTGCGAGGTTCGATCGCACCGACAGGTTTCCCGCCTCCCATTGCGCTGCCGTCTTGCCGAGGTGCTCGAGACGCCGCGTGATGCGCCGCGCGACCAGCCACGTGCCCGCAGCGACGACGCCGAGTGCGCCGAACATGATGAGGCCATGTTGGGTCCAGTGCCGACGCCCGTGGCCAGGGTCCAACCAGACCAGGCCCAAATCTCCGTTGGACAGACCCACGGCGATGCCCGGCCCGATGCGCGACCAGAACATTCCCGGCGCAGTGCAAGGCGGTTCGTGGGGCGTTCCTGGGGAGCCCGCCACCCGTTGGCCCGCCGCGTCGAATCGAGCCAAGGCGACTTCGTATTGGTCTGCAGCGGCGTTCAGATCGCCTTCAAACAGGGGCGTCAGGTGCGCGACGAGGACAGGTGGTGCTCCTGCCTCTTCTCGCATCGCCACCGCGACCGACGCGGCCAACCACATCGCGAGCAGCGTCGTCGCGAGAAAGGTGAGCCAAATCTGAAACCAGAGGCGCGCCCTCATCGGGGTGCCGCGAACGTGTAGCCGGACCCACGAAGGGTCTTGACGATGTCCGCACCCTGGTCGCCGAGGGCGGCTCGAATTCGCGCGACATGGACGTCGATCGTGCGCTCCGTCACGTGCAACTCGCCGTGATGGAGGCGCTCGAGGAGAGCCTCGCGGGACCACACCTTGCCTGGGCGTTCGGCGAGCACGGCCAAGAGGGCAAACTGGTGAGCCGTCAGGGGAACCGTGCGGCCGTCGAGCGAGACGCGAAGGGACTCGGGGTCGACGGTCAGTCGACTCGGTGCGACCGTCGCTGGCTTGGAACGGCGCAAGACGGCTCGCAATCGCGCGAGCAACTCTCGCGGGTTGAACGGCTTGGCGAGGTAGTCGTCGGCGCCCAATTCGAGGCCGACGATTCGGTCCACGTCGTCGCCTCGGCCTGTCAGCAGAAGGATGGGGATGTTGCTGACGCGGCGCGCCTCCCGAAGGAAATCGAATCCGTCACCGTCGGGCAACATGGCGTCCAGGACGATCGCGTCCACTCCGCCGGCCGCAAGGGCCGTCCGCGCGCCGCGGAGATCCGCGACGACGCGGTTGGGCAGGCCCTGATCGGCGAGCCAACTCGACAACATCGACGTGAGTCGGCTGTCGTCGTCGACGATCAGGACCTCCACGTTCAGGGCCGGGGGCCGTGGAACATGGCGCCAAGGTCGCGGACCTTGGCGCGCTGGTCCGGCGTCAGCACTTCATGAAGGCGGAGCATCGCGTCGATGGCGTCCCGAGAGGCGCGATCCGCAAGCTGAATCGCGTCGCCGCGCAGGCGCTCGACCTCGTCGCGGTTGACGGTGTCGGCTGCCAATTCGTTCGCGAGCGCCAAGCGAAGGTCCGTCCCTTCCTCCCGGTGAATGTCGAACGTAGGGGCGACGTCGCCAATGAGCGCGTCGACCTTGACCTTCTGGCCGTCGCTGAGACCGACGACGGGTCCGATGTGGTCGGCCGCCATCCGCATCTTGGACGCGGCATCTCCGGGCCCGTGGCAGCCGGGTCCGCCCCAACCACCAAAGCCGCCCGCCATCGCAAACGGTGCCGCCACGGCGGTCAGCGCAAGCACGGGCACAAGGCCCAACAGCAGCCAACGACGGCCGCGGAATCGATGAGCCATGAGACCTCCTAGCGGGACCTGCCCCGCACCCTACTCCTACGCCCGGCACGTTGCCGGTCCGTGGCGCCAACGTGAAGAAGTGTGAAGTCCCCGGATGCGGTCATTCTGCCGCATGGTGTGTGAGAGTCGGCGTTACTTCGTCGGATTCGGTTGGCACGTTCTCTGAAAAGAGGGATGTGCTCCTCATGTGACCTCTGTTCCATCCACCGTCTCCTCCGGTGGGCTGGACGCCCGGCCTTTGCCGGTACACGCCGAGATCGGCGCGTGGTACGGACTCGACATGATGCCCGACGGGCCCGTTTCGCTGGCCGATCTCACCCGCATCGGTCGGTACCGGATCGTGCGACCGCTCTCCAAGGGCGGCATGGCCGTGGTGTACGAGGCGCGACGAGAGTCGCTCGCCGGCGTCAGCCCGCGCGTCGCCATCAAGCTGATCCTGCCCGAACACGAGGGCAGCGAGGCCTACCGGGAGCTCTTCGTCAACGAGGCGCGGCTCGGTGCGGTGATGGAGCACCAGAATCTGGTGCAAATCCAGGACTTCGAACAGGACGGCGAGCGGCTGTTTCTCGTGATGGAGTACGTCGAGGGACTCACGCTTCGGCGGATCGTGGGCCTCGCCCAACAACACGACATCCCGTTGCCCCTCACCGTCGTCGCCGAAATCGGTCGGCAGGCTTGTGAGGGGCTGCACTACGCCCATCACGCGACCGACGAGTCGGGGCGGCACCTCGAGTTGGTTCATCGCGACGTCAAGCCGTCGAACTTGATCCTGACGCCCCACGGCGTCGTCAAGGTACTCGACTTCGGCATCAGCAAGGGCCACCTCCGGCGCGAACGCGAAGGCGCGGTGAAGGGGACCTGGGGCTATATGGCGCCCGAACAGGCGCACGGCAACGACGTCACGCCGGTGGCCGACGTTTTTGGACTCGCGGCCGTGTTGTACGAGATGGCCGCTCGGCGACCCATCTTCCAGGACAAGCCGAAAGAGGAAATCCGTCGCCTGCTGGCAGACGACCATGGTGCGCGGATGGCAGCCACCTTGGACCCCGCCTACGCCCCACTCGTGGGACCGCTTGTTCGAGCGCTCCAGCGCGATCCGCTCGCGCGCCACGGGAGCGCAGAGGAGTTTGGCCGCGCGCTCGGCGCGCTCCTGACCGACCCCATCGCGACCCGCGACGAACTCATCCGCTTTCACGATCGCATGTCGACGCTGGCCGAAGGCCGCGGGGGACGCCCCGGTGAAGGGGCCACCGAGCGCGGCAGCATGGGATCCTTGGCAGCCCGTTCGGTGGAAACAGCGCCCGCAACATGGTGGAAGCCGATGGTGGGCGCGGGCATTGCCTTGGCGGTGGTCATCCTTGCGACAGCGGCGGCAACTTGGTTTGGGCCAGGGGCGGAGGTCGCGGTACCGGAAATGGGTCGCTCCTTGTCCGAGGCGGACCTGCCCGTCGAGGGTTCGGTGACCCCCCAAGAAGTGGCCCCCGCACCCCCTCCGCCGGTTCGCGTCAAGGTCGACCGAACGTCGCCATCGGTCGCGTCGACCACGGCAGGTTCGCCCGCACCCCAGCCCCTGCCCGAGCCGGAGGCGCGGGTCGACCGCCTCGTGGAGCCCGCGACGGGTGAACCCGTTGGCACCTTGTCCGTCGGCAGCCGCCAGCCCGCCGAGGTCTACATCGCCGGCCAATTTGTTTCCGCGGCTCCGGTCAAGCGCCGCCTGTCGCCTGGTCGCTACGCGGTCAGCATCGTCGCGTTGGACGGTCGTCGTCGGACGATCGAAATCGACCTGTTGGACGGCAAGACGAAGAGCCTGGTCTGGGATTTCGATCGCGGCGCCTGGCGTTGACGCCGCCGCTCAGGCCTTTGCGTCTAGGGGGCTCGGGGTGGCGCGGGCCAACCAGTTGAGAACCCCTCGATCGAGGAGGTCGCGCGTCTTGCAGTAAGTGCGGTCGAACCACGCGCCGTACGGGTCGTCGATCTCCTCTACGCCAGCGAGCCAGCCGAACAGAAGCAGCCGCTCGCCAACCTTGGGATGATGTTCGCGGAGCCAAGACGCGTGGGCCTTTTCCATGACAAGGACATGGTGGGCCAGGTCGATGTCCTCGTCGGAGACCGGCGCGGACTGGTGGGCCGACAGGTCGATGCCGATTTCCGCCAGCACGCGAATCGCGGCCGGCGACGCGGGGTCGCCGACGCGGGCCGCGGTGCCGCGAGACCACGTCTCCAGCTGTGCACCAGCCGCCGCCGCACGATCGCGCAGCAGCGCTTCGGCCATCGGTGACCGACACAAGTTGCCGGTGCAGACGAAGAGGACGCGGGAGGTCACCACGCCGGGCTAACGCCCCGGGGCGGCGAGCCGTCGGCGCGATATCGGCCGCCCCCGCGGACACGACCGCGGCAGGAGGCAGGATGGATACCCCCGCACCGGCAGTTCAGGTTGAAGGTACCGGCAAGCTGATGGCGCGCTTCGTCACGTCTTTGGGCCCAATTGAAGCCGAGCTGTACGAGAAGGAGACCCCCCGCACGGTGGCCAACTTCGTTGCCCTTTCCACGGGCGCCGTCGAATGGACGCGGCCCAACGGTTCGAAGACCAAGGACCCGCTCTACAAGGACCTCGTGTTCCACCGCGTGATCCCCGATTTCATGATCCAGTGCGGTTGCCCCCAGGGCGACGGCCGTGGGGGCCCAGGTTGGCGCTTCCGTGACGAGATCGTGGCGAGCCTCAAGCACAGCAAGCCAGGCCTTTTGTCGATGGCGAACGCCGGCCCGAACACGAACGGCAGCCAGTTCTTCGTCACCGAGGTCCCGACCCCGTGGCTCGACGGCAAACACGCTGTGTTCGGCGCTGTCACGACCGGCCTCGAGCTCGTGCCGCGGATCGCGCGCATGGGCGACCGCAAGGTCAAGCTCGAGCGCATCGAGATTTACCGGGCCTGAGGCCCCTCGATGCGGTCAGGGGTGCAGTCCGGGGGCGCGGCCACCGGGTTGCACGCAACGCCGTCGGGGAGGGTCACGACGTAGCCGGACGTCGGGTGCGGCGTCGGAAAGTCGGTGCTCACGAAGTGGGCCCCTGACGCGAGCGCGGCGTCGCGCTGCGCCGTGTCGTTGTTGGCCGCTTCGTCAACGTCGCCATCGGCCCGCGTCCGCACGATGCCGCCAGCCTCGACGACCGAAGCGATCGACGGGTTGAACGGGTCGTTCATGGCGTGGAAGGCCGCCATTCGGACGGACGTGTCGCCGGACCCGTCCGCCCAGAGGACCGCGCCCGCAACGGAGGTGTCGTTGTCGGTGTAGGCGTCGCGCCACGCGCCGTCGGCGTGCAGAATCGCCCACGCCTTGCCGCGCACCGCTGCGAGCCGTGGCCAGCCGGCCTCGGCGGCTGCCGCCAGGTCCGGGGCCTCGCCGAGCAGGTCCTCGGGGACGAAGACGCCGAGGGGACCAAAGGCCTGCATGACCGCGGCATCGAGGGCGGCGAGACGGGAAGGGCCGTCGTCGGGGTCGTAGGCGTCCTTGACTTCGATCAGGATGGTCAGGGGGATTTGGTCGGGTTCGATGGCCCCCGCCAGATCGGCCAGACAGCCCGTCAGACGCAGGCAGTTGACGCCCTGGTCGAGGATGGGGATGTGGTAGACATCGAAGTCGCCTAGTTCGTTGTCCCACCAAACATCGAGTTCGAATTGGCGCACGCCGAGCGCGACCTGTTCCGCGAGCGGCGGGTGGGTGAAGTCCCATTCAGGACGCTCCACCGTCTCCACGTGGCTACTGTTGTGGGTCCCGATCGCGAGGACCGCGTTCAGGGGCAGGTCGTCCACCTCCACTGGGTCTGCGCAGGCGAGCCCCAGGATCAGGAGGCCGCTCCGCGCACGATGGCATCCACCACCGACGGGTCGGCGAGCGTGCTCACGTCGCCCAATTGGTCGGGCAGGCCCTCGGCGACTTTGCGGAGAATGCGTCGCATGACCTTTCCGCTACGTGTCTTCGGCAACCCGGGAACGATTTGGAATCGGTCGACGCGGGCATGGGCCCCGATCACTTGGCGAACCGTGCCGTTCATTGCACCTTCAAGGCCGGGCGTCACCGGCGTTCCCGGTTGCAAGACGACGAAGGCCCAGACACCCTGGCCTTTCAGGTCGTGGGGGTAGCCGACGACCGCAGATTCCGCGACGCCGGGGTGGGTCGCCAACGCGGATTCGAATTCGGCCGTCCCCATGCGATGGCCTGAGACATTGATGACATCATCAACGCGCCCGGTAATCCAAAAATAACCCTCCTGATCGCGACGTGCTCCATCGCCGGTAAAATAATATCCGGGATAATTTTTAAAATAGGTATCGATAAATCGTTGATGATCCCCGTAGACAGTACGGGCTTGTCCGGGCCAGGAACGACTAATGACCAAGATACCTTCGGCCGTCCCTTCTAATAGACGACCTTCATTGTCCATGATCTCCGGTTTGACACCGAAAAACGGCAATGTCGCCGAACCCGGTTTCAATGGAATTGCTCCCGGTAAAGGCGTGATTAAAATACCGCCGGTTTCGGTTTGCCACCAAGTATCGACAATTGGACACCGGTCATTGCCTACCACATGGTAATACCACTCCCAGGCTTCGGGATTAATAGGCTCTCCCACACTACCGAGTATTCGTAAGCTTTGCCGTGAACAACGAGTAACAAACTCATCGCCTTGTGCCATTAATGCACGGATGGCCGTCGGTGCGGTATAAAAAATACTCACCCGATGCTTATCGATCACCTGCCAAAAACGGCTGGCATCGGGATAGGTCGGTATGCCTTCAAACATCAAAGTGGTTGCTCCGTTACATAGCGGACCGTAGACCATGTAAGAATGACCGGTTACCCAACCAATATCCGCCGTACACCAATAACTGTCATCATCATGTACATCAAAAATATATTTGTGCGTCATCGAAGCATGTAATAAATAGCCGCCGGTACTATGCAAAACACCTTTGGGTTTGCCGGTTGAGCCGGAGGTATAAATCATATAAGCCAGATTATTGGCGGCAACGGGTGTTTCTGGTCTTTCGTTGCTGGCGGTGGCAATGGTTGCCCAGTCGCTGTCTAAATAAATTCGCTCTGCATGACTCTGTGGAATTAAATCAGCCAAATGCTGTTGGGTGAGCAAGAGCGCTGTTTGAGCATCTTCCACCATAAAAGCCAGACGTTCAGTCGGATAGGTCGGGTCAAGAGGGACATAGGCCGCTCCAGCTTTTAGTATACCCAGTAAAGCAATCACCATTTCGAGTGAGCGTTCAACGCAAACACCCACTAAGGTGTCGGGTTTAATGCCTTTGCTTTGTAAATAGTGCGCGAGCTGGTTAGCGCGTTGATCTAACTCACGATAAGTTAGGCTATCGTCTGCAAATTCCACGGCAATAGCGTCGGGCGTGCGATCCACTTGGTCTTCTATCCAGTGGTGCAAGCATTTGTCCAGTGGATAAGCCGTTTGTGTGGCATTCCATTCGACTAAAATTTGATGGCGTTGTGCATCGGTGAGTGTTTCAGTTGAGGTGATGCGAGATAAATCGGCATCCAAATGTTCTTGTCCGTTGCTTTTCATGGATAACTATTTAAGGTCAGTGGATTATTTGAAAGATAGGAGTGGATCATTATGAAGAAAATCAGGTATTCACCGTATAAACCCAAACTTGCAGATTGACTTCAGGATGGGCTTGAAAGCGTCCGTGGAAAGGCTCTGTAACATG
>SXOB01000074.1 GCA_005776945.1 Pseudomonadota bacterium | reverse complement strand
ATGACGTCGACGAGCGGCGTGACGTTGATCTCGGCCACTACCCGTGCCGATGGTCCGCCGCCTCCGATGCCCATGTCAGCGTACCTGCCGCTTGACGATGTTGAGGAAGTCCGCGGAGAAGTTCTCCATTTCGGAATTGAGGACGCGGATGGAAGCGTGGAAGTAGTTGAACGCGATCACCGCCGGAATCGCCGCGAACAGGCCCACGGCCGTTGCGATGAGGGCGTGCGCGATGTCTGGGCCGACGACGTCGATCGTCGCTTGTCCACCGCCGCCGAGCTTCTGGAAGGCGCGAAGGATGCCCCAGACGGTGCCAAGGAGGCCGATGAACGGCGCGGTGGAACCCGTGGTGCCGAGAAAGGTGACGTAGCGCTCGAGCGTGGTGGATTCGGCCGACGTGGCGCGCCGCAGGGTGCGCTCCAGGTTCTCCGAGGCGTCCGATCGAGCCGCGCTGCCCTCGCTGGCCGCTGTGATTTTCGCGAGCTCTTGGTAGCCGGCGCGAAAGACCTCAGCGACGGGGCTCGCCTTGAATTGGTCGCACTTGGCGTACACCGCATCGAGCCGTTTGCTGGACCAGAACAGCTCCAGGAAGCGGTGGGATTGACGGCCGGCGGCGCGCAGCGTGAGCCACTTCTGCAGGATGATGCCCCAGGATACGACGCTCATGCCGACGAGCCCGAGTAGGACGAGCTGAACGACGAGGTCCGCATCGAGCACGAGCGCGAGAACGCCCGGATCCGAGGTGGCGGGGACGACGAAGGCTTCGATGGTGGATTCCAACTGCGCTCCGGCCCAGCCCCTACCCACGGGACATGGCGGCGTCGACCGATGGCGAGGGTCGGATGCGCCACAACTCGACGCACACGCCAAGGTTCAGCAGCTGGTGGTGGACGCGGGCCTGATGGGGTGCGAGGGCGTCGCCGGGCGTCTTGAGCTCGGCAAGCACGAGCCCGACTGGGAGTTGGGGAGGAAAAGCGTCTGGCAGAACGACGGATGGCCCTGGGGGAAGGCTGAGATCTGGCCACCCCGCGAAGCCCCCGATCCCGTCTCCAACGTAGACGTCCACGAGATGCTGGAGCAAGGAAGTCGGCGCGGCGGTCGCGAGGCTGTCCAGGGTCGACGTCCGCAATGTAGGGTCGCGTCCACGAAGTTGCCATCGGCCAGCTGTCGCCAATGACTGACGCCAGATGCCCTGAGGATCGCGTCCGATCGCCGCCTTCAATGTGGCGATTGGCGCCGCCCGACTCCGAGCGAACGCGCGCGTGCCGTAGTCGACCGGGGCATCCAAGAAGGGGACGGGCAGGGCCCCGGGGAGGGGCAGGAAGAGCAGTTCCGCGCACAACACCGATGCAATGGCCGCCCAAGGCCGCCCTTCGCCGGCGACGACCTCGCGGCCGGCCGACCTGACGAACTGCGTGACCGCGGCTTCGACGGTGTCGCCTTCCGGGCGGGTGGCGTACAGCGGGCGCGTCGCGGATCGTCCGGCGCCGGGGAGGCGGACATCGCGCAGTGGTGCAGCGTCTCGCGGCGCCAACGGCGGCCATGACTTCCCAAGCGCCCGGGACAGGCGCTTCCCGATGGCGTCGTGCTCCGGAAGGCGAACGTTCAGGATGGCGACGGCGTCGGCCGAGCGCCCCAGCCGTTCGAGGCAGCGAGCGCGGCGCGCGTCGGCGTCTCGCGCGCCGTGGCGTGCAAGGTGGCCCCAGGCGACTTCCGCCGCTGCGGGGTCTTGGCGCTCGAGCGCGCTGGCGGCCCGTTCGGCGCGCCGCATCAGGCGGCCAGTCGGGTCGAGTTGGCCGGGTGCCCGGATGTCGGCGTTGTCCAAGGCCTGGAGCCAACCCTGGAGGTCCATGGCGTCCATGCCGTCCATCGTCGCTTCCCAGCGGAGCAGCGCCCTTCGGTGGGGAAAGAGCTGGCCGCCAGGTTCGGCCTTGTAGGGCGCGAAGGTCCGGCGGCCCATATTTGCGAGGACCGACACGGCGGGGTCGGTGTGCCACGCGCCGGAGCCGATCCGTGCGAGCCGCATCAAGACCCCCCGTCCCAGGGGTCGAATCCAGGGGCCTCGGCTGACGAGGGCCTCGCGTGCCGCGGCGCGGTCTGCAACCGCCAGCGATTTCGTTCGTTCTTTGAGCCAGGTGCGAGCGGGTCGAAGGTCCGTGGGCCGTAGCGAATCCGCGAGCCCGACATTCGCGAGGTGCGTCGCTGATTCGGGGATGTCCGAAACTCCGGCCGCTCGCAGCGTCGGCAAATGAAAGGCCGGTGGCGCCCGCCAGAACAGGCGAGCGTGGAGACGGGCAGGGTCCGGTGGAAGGGCGAGCGTCAGGGCCAGAAGCTGGTGCTCGCCGGCACTGAGAAGGCGCCCGACACGCGCAACTCCGCGCTGGAGGCGTTCCCGGAGGTCGTTGGCTGCGGCGTCGGCACCGTTCAGTCGCCGTCCCCGACCCGGCGGTTGGACAGCCGGGCGCCGCGCGCCTTTTTGGCGTCGACCCGGCGAACTTGGCTGGCTTTGGTCGGCTTGGTCGGCCGCCGCGGAGGGGGTGGCGGCGCCATCGCCTCGACGATGGCGTCGTGGAGGCGCTTTCGGACGCGTTCCAGGTTCTGCTGCTGGCTGCGTGTGGTCATGTCATGCATGACGAAATCTCCGTCGTCGTCGAGCCACCGCCGGCCAATCGTCCGCAGGCGATTTTTCACGAATGGGCTGAGGACCTGCGTGCGAGACAGGGCGAATCGGAGCGTCACGCGGCTGTCTGTCGTGTTGACGCCTTGGCCGCCCGGCCCGCCGGCGCGGCTGGTGCGCACCTCGAGGTCAGAGGCGGGGATGACGATTCCTTGCACAACGAGGGGCTGGGCCACGGCGTCCGCTATCGCAAGGGTCGGGGACGGGGACAGGGTCCGCTGGTCGGGTTCGCGCTCGCGTGGCGCTCGGTCGACCGGACGGGCAACCTGGGCGTGTCCATCAGCGGACCTCCGTTGTCCAATGTCGCGCTTGGCATGGACCTCGCCATCGACCCCAACGGGGAGGCTTGGGTGGCGGCCCCGGGCAACTGGAGTTCCTTCCCTCGCACGGTTCGGACGTCCTCGACGCCGGGAGGTTGGGCTTGTCAGTATTCGGAGCACGGGTCCATGGGGAATTCCGCGCCTGTGGTGGGCGTGGCCGTCCTGCCGGACCGGCGAATCTATGAGCTCACCGACCAAGGCGACGTATGTTCCGGCGGCGCGGTGGAGCCGGGGTCGGGAGTGTACGTCCCTCCCTCCGACGTAACCGTCGATAGCGTCAACCTCACCGCACGGCGCCTATTTCATCGCAGTTTGAATTCCGGCGCTGTCGCGTGCGCATCATGTCATCCGGAAGGGACGAGCGACGGTTTGTCCTGGGACTTCTTAGACGACCATGAGGTCGCGACACGGACGCCTTCGTTGGCGGGCCACCTCAAAGATCGGGAACGTTACCATTGGTGCGAGGCGTTCGTTGGGACGACCTGTTCTACACGCTATTCTCTACGCTGAGCTATCAGGACGGGTGGTCCACCGAAACCCGTGCGTTGCTCGATTGGTTGGATGGCGTGGAGCCGATTCGGTTTCCGACAGCGGGTGACGTCGAGCGGGGAGCGGAGGTGTTCGACGAACTTGCGTGCGGGGAATGCCACAGTGGAGAAGCCTACACGGACGGCGAGTTGCACGACGTTGGCGATTTGCTGAAGACCCCCTCGCTGTTGGGGGTCAGTTCCCAAGGGGCGTGGCGACACGACAGTTGTGCGGAGACGCTGGCCGAGCGTTCGGCGCGGCTTGCGCCGACGCGCGGCACCTCGTGACGGATGAGGAAGACCTCGAGGCCCTCGTGGCCTTCCTCTCAACGCTCTGAACCACCGTCCGTAGGCGGCTAGGCGTCAAAACGCACGGCGACGTTTCCCCCGCTGACGATCACGCCTACTGGAAGCCCTGGAGCGACGTCTCGCAGGGGGCCGAACAGCGCGGCAACCGCCACGGCGGAGCTGGGTTCGATGATGATCTTGAGGCGGTCGGCGACGAAGGCCTGCGCGCGGCGGGTGGCGCCGTCCGGCACGCGTTCGATGTGGGCAACGTGGTCGCGCACGAGCGGCCACGTCCAGCGGCCCAGCCCGGTCCGCAGGCCGTCGGCAATCGTGTCTGGCGCCGTCTGGGGCAGTCGTCGCCCGGCTTCGAGCGAGCGCGCTGCGTCGTCGGCCCCGCTGGGTTCTGCCGCCCACATCGCTACGTGGCGGTGTCGCGCCACGAGGCTGCAACCGCCGCACAGCCCGCCGCCGCCGATGGGTGCGAGGACCGCTGCGAGGCCCGGGCTGGCGTTTAGCAACTCGAGCGCGGCCGTTCCTTGTCCCGCCAAGACGTCCGGGTCGTCGTAGCTGTGAATCAGCATGCCCCCGGTCTCCGAGACGACTTGTGCGGCAGTCGCTTCGCGGTCCGCCTGGGTCGGTGGGCAGGGGACGACGCGGGCACCCCGGTCAAGCACGGCCTGCCGCTTCACGGCCGACGCATGGGTCGGCATGACGACGTGGCAGGGGATGCCGCGGAGTGCGGCGGCGAGTGCGAGCGCGCCGGCGAAGTTGCCGCTGCTGTGGGTGACCACGCCGCGTACCGCCAAAACGGGGTCCAGCCGTGCGACCGCGTGGGCGGCGCCGCGGAATTTGAAGGACCCCGACCTTTGGAAATTCTCGCACTTCAGCACCACAGGGCGACCTGCCAGGAGATCGAGGCTGTGGCTCGTGAGAATGGGGGTTTCGTGGACGTGGCCCCGCAACCGGTCGGCGGCGGCGATCACGTCGGCGAAGCCGGCCATCAGTCGAAGAGGCCCGGCGTGGGTGGGCCACCTTCGCCGTTGAAGGCGTCCGTTGTCCCGAAGGCCATCGAGGAGACCTGGCCGGATGCGACATACGTCGGCAGCACGACCTGCCCGAGGCAGGTCGTGTCGAGGTCCGCGGCGGGATCGGCGGCAAAGGCAAGCAGGAGGCGCTCACCGCAAGGGGGCCCGCCGTCCACAGTGGCCGACTCGCGAATGACGGGATGCCCGCCGTTGGGGATGGCTGCCAACGTGGCCTGAGCGCCGTACGCATCGGCGTAGGCCTGCAGCGCGTCGAGCGAGGAAACCGGGTCCAGATCGCCGTAGAGCAGGAGGACGGGACCAGGGTAGTCGGAGAAGACCTCGCCTCCGGGGTCTTCCTCGTACGTCGGCCAAATGGGGGCCTGAAGGGCGAGGTCCAGGCCGAGGAGCGGCGCGCCAATGGTCCCATCCAACTGGGCTCTGACCGTCGTGAACGTCGGCGAAGGGCTGGGCCACAATTCCGACAGGCCGACGTGGACCCCGAGGATGGGTGAGCGTGGGCGGCCGACAGTGACGCGCGCCTCCTCGGTGGCGGCAACGACGTCGAGGAGCGACTCGATGGCCGCAATGTCGCCGGCGTTGCAGCGGTTGAGCCGCGCCGCGAGGGCGGGGATCAAGGGCATCCGGTCGGCTCCAGCGAGGAAAAGCTCGTAGATGGCGGTCCGAAGTGCGTCGCTCGCGGCGATGGTATCGGCAAAGCGGTCGCCGAGGAGTTCCGAACACCCGCCGCCGCCGAGCGTGCGGAAGGCCTCGAGCAAACTCTCACTCGGCGTATCGCCGACCTCCGCCTGGCAGTCGCCGTCGCGCGCGCAGCCGTCCAGGTAGCCACGAATGGTCTCGTCGGCACCGGCATCCAAGGTGTCGATGGTGCGGTTGGGGACCCACGGACCGTCGAACACGACGCCAGCGATGGGCAATTCCGGGTGGCGGATCAGCAGTTGGTTGACGACGCGAGCGCCGCCGCCGAGGCCATACAGCACGACGCGCTGGCCATCGTCCATGGAGGCGCGAATCTGGGCGTCGAGGTCGTCGGCCATCCACTCGACGGCGAAATAGGGCAGGTTCTCCGACCACCCCACCTCGACGGCGTCGAGGCAGGCGGGCCATTCGGCGTCCGTGATCGTGGTTCCCCCTGGGCTGACACTGGCTTGCTGCACGCCGCAGGTGAGCGCGCTGCTGCGGCCCGCTCCGCGCAAGTCGGGGAGGTAGAAATCGGTGTTGTCGCTGTTCGCGGACATGTCGCGAACGACGCGAGCCAGGCCGTCACCCCCGTCGGCCGGGTCGCCGATCATCCAAATTGCGATTTCGCCGGACGCCCCGCCTGGCCGAAGCCGCATGAGGTCGATCAAAATCAGTTGTTCGTCGTCGAACGTCCCGTATTCGACGGGCACCTCGGCGGACGCGCATTCGGCGGATCGCGACGGGTCACCCGCCACCAGTTCGCAGGAGCCGAAGGAGAGTTCGATGTTCACCGTGGTGTCGATCCGCGGCGGTTCTTCGACGGGTCCACAGGCCGCCAGGGCGGTCAAAGCGATCGTACGCATGTGGGGCGTGCACTCCGAGCGGCAGGCTAACTCCGGAACGGTGCACCGCCGCGGGGTTATCTTCGCGTTTGGAGGTTCCATGGCGCGTTGGATCCTGGTGCTGGCGGCAATGGGGTGCGGCGAAACTGGCACGACTGACGGAACCGACCCGACCGGTTCGGTCGTCGATCCACCGGCGCCGACGGACACACCAGACACGACGGACGAACCACTCCCGACAACGGACACTCCGACGGATGGCGTCGACAGCGACTCCGACGGAACGCCCGACGCTGCCGATTGCGCGCCAACCGACCCAAGCGTCCACCCCGGAGCAACCGACGTGCCCTACGACGGCGTGGACCAGGACTGCTCGGGCGGTTCGGACAACGACGCCGACGGCGATGGCTACGACGACGAGGGTCATGGCGGCGATGACTGCGACGATACCAATGAGAACATCAACCCCGGCGTCAGCGAGACCTGGTACGACGGTGTGGACCAGAACTGCGACGGGCTGAGCGACTGGGACGCTGACCTTGACGGCCACGAGGTGGAGCCTCGCGGCGGGGACTGCAACGACTTGGAATCGTCGATCCACCCCGGCGCGCTCGACGCGGCGTACGACGGCGTCGATGCCAATTGCCTCGGGGACAGCGACTACGACGCCGACGCCGACGGGTACGACTCCGACGACTACGGCGGTACGGACTGCGACGATCTCAACGCGACGGTCAGCCCAGGCGGCATCGAGGTCTTGTCCGACGGGATCGACCAAGACTGCTCTGGCATCGATCTTGACGGCACGATCGTGACGGTTGACGACCTCCTCGTCGGCGACCTCGTCATCTCCGAGATTCACCACGACGCGCTTGCGGTCGACGACCTCGATGGCGAGTGGTTCGAGTTCTACAACGGTCGCGCCGACATTGTGGATCTGTTCGGCCTCACGATTCAGGGTGGCGCGCCCAACGAGATGTTCGACGTCGACAAGAGCGTGCTCGTCGAGCCGGGCGGCTTCGTCGTCTTCGGCCGGGTCGAGGACCCCGCGGTCAATGGTGGACTCGTGTTCGACTACGTCTACGAACGCGAGATAGAGTTCGACGAGGCCGACCAACTGTCGCTGACGCGGGACTTCACGTTCCTCGACGTCGTGAACATCGGGCCTGTCGGCATCACGTCACCGGAAGGTTCGGCCGTCTCGCTGGACCCGGACCACATGTCGTCGAGCGAAAACGGCTTGGCCACGAACTGGTGCCCGGCCGTGACGCCCTATGGGGACGGCGATCTCGGCACGCCAGGCGCCGCCAACCCGCAGTGCCCCTAGTCGCCGCCTAGTACTTGACGCTGCAGCCCACGGCCTTCGTCGTGGGCTGAGCCACGGGCCGGCCGGCCGCGATGTCGGCGAGGGCCGCTTCGACGTAGTTGACCATGGGTGGCGTCTCGAGCTTCCCCATCGGCGCGTTGTCGACGGCGCCGGCGTAGACGAGCGTGCCCTTGGGGTCGACGATGAAGATGTGTGGCGTGTTCGTTGCGCCATAGGCCTTGCCGACGGCACCGTCGGCGTCGAGCAGCACGGGGTAGTCCATCGCGTACTCCTTGCGCGCCGCGACGTTCCGCTTCTTGTCGGCACCCTGCTTGCTTGCCGCACCGGAATTGATGGCCAACCACGCCACCTGGTCGCTGGATGTCCGACCTGGGAGAGCGCGCAGAACACCCTCGCCGCTATGAGCCGCGACGACGAACGGGCAGTCCGGATTGAACCACTCCAGGACGACGGTCTTGCCCTGGAATTGCGCGAGACTCACCGCCGTTCCGTCGGTGTTCGGAAGGGTGAATCCTGGGGCCGCGGCTCCGATCGTGGCGGGGGCGGCGAGGGCGAGGGCAGTCAACAACCACATGGGGTCCTCAGGGGGTGGCCCGGCGGGCAGGTCGCCGGGGGTGGAGAAAGGTCCAGGTCGCGCCGGCGGCGAGCGTGTCGCTGCGCCATGCGCCCCTTTCGTAGCGCAACGGCGAAGTTTCCGCCGCGACGTTTTCTGCGGGCTGCCACGCGCGGCTGAGTCGAATGACGACGCCGTCGCCGTCGCGTTCAACGGCGACAGGGTCGGGCATGAGGGGCAGGTCGATGTTGTCGGGCACGGCGTTGGCGACGACATCAACCCCGCGGGTCAGCTCAGCTTCCCCAGCCAGGCAGATTTCCCTGCAGACGATCCAACTCGCGCGCAGGACGACCTCGTGGTGACCCTCCGGCAGGCCGGCGACGTCGAGAACGGCGGCGCCCGTGGGTTCGTAGACGTAGGCGCGCGGGGGCCCGTCATGGATGCTTGGTGCCGTCCACGCGGGCGGCGAGTGAGGGACGTCGAGGCTGACGCGGGTGGGCAGGCCAGTCTCCCCCGCGTTCTCGCCCCAGTAGATGTGCCATCCGTGGGGCGCCGTGAACGTGACGACGCTGCGGTGAGCGACGTCCGGGGCGACCGCCGCCGCCATCTTCCAGCCCACGATGACCGTCGCCGCGGTGCTCAGGTGCGCCGCCACGGCAGGCCGTCGAGCCACAACCGATCGGGGGCACCGCTTCGCGGCACGAGGTCGGTGAGGAGGATGTGCGTATCCTCGCTGCCGTCGTCCCCCACGCGGACCAGCGTGGCCGGAGCGAGGCGGTACGCCCCCGAACGGGCGCCCCAGGTCCAGCGTGCGTCGGGGCCGAGATGGAGGTGCGCGCCATCGGGCGACGTCCACCGACCGTCCAAGGTGCGACCCGTGAGGTCCCAATCCATGCGCGTGTAGCTGACGTCGTCGAGGGCCAACTGCTGACCCTCGCGACGTAGGACGTGAACGTGGGCTGCCCCTTGGCTTGGCGTCAGCGTGAGGCTCTCGCCCTCGCGAAGGTACGTCCCCGCGGAGGTGACGCTGCCAGGTCGATGTTCGGGACGCGTCCAGTAGCGGCCGTCGTCGCCGAACCACAGCCAAGTCCCCTCGGAGCTGAGCCAAGCGCCTGCCATCCGGCGTTCTCGGGGCAACGGTTCGGGTGGTGCGGGCGTCGGCTCCAGCGGCGGTTCGGAGGACGACGCTGCGCTGGCGCCAGGTGGGTTTGTGGGCGTCGCCGGCGTTGGCTCGGGCCCGGCAGAGGGTGCGGCTACGCCCACGCGGGGCGGGCGGGCGCGCCAGCCCTCCGCTGCCGCTGCGGCTTGAATGGCGGCGCGAACCGCCAAGGCGCGCCAGACTGGCAACGCGTCGACGCCCGCGGCCGCGAGGTCGTGGATGGGCGCTGCGACGCGAGGGACGAGGTTCGCCACGCGTTGTGCCACTTCGTCGACCTTCGGACCCGCCAGCGCAGCGCGCGCGTCCAAGGTGGCTACGAGTCGTGGGAGAAGGACCGTGGCTTCTTGCAGGCCCGCTTTACCGATGACGGCCTGAATCCTGGACCCGGCGGAACCTCCTGCGCGAGCGAGGGCCCCCTCGAGGAAAGAGACTTGGCCGCGAAAGGGCAGGGCGATCTCAAACGTAGCCACCGCGTCGAGGAATCGAGCTCCCCACGGCAGCTCAGCAAAGCGATCGACGGCCGTCGTCCGATCCCCGGGAACGAGGCGTGAGATGATGAACGCGAGACCGACGGCCTTCAGGACGACGTCCGTCTCCTGTTGACCCCCCAGGGCGGCGGCAGCCCCGCCCCGGAACATGGCGAACGCCGTCCGCAGGCCCGTCCAGACCGTAAGGCCGGTGTCGCCCGTGTCGATGCTGCGCGCCGCGAACAGAGCCTGATCGATGTGGCTGGCCGCCAAGGTGCGCCCAAGCGACCCGAGCAGTTCCAACGTGGGCGGCGATTCGCCTTGGAGGAGGGCGTCCGCCGATTCGCCATCGGGGGGAGCGTCGCCCGGCAACACGCCGAGGACGGCGCGTGTGGCGCGCCAAACCGGGGACGTTCCGCAGGTGAGGGCGAGCTCGGCCTCCAACCGGTCCAGGACGGTCGCGTCGGCGCCGTTCATCCCAGAACGCCGACCGCGGCGACCGCGAAGGCCGCGAGCAGGGCGACGCCGAAGCCGAGGCAGCCCTTCCGGGCGGGCGTTTGGGGCGGGAGATCGTCGGCCCCTCGGGTGACCGCGACGGGAACGAGCGAAGGGTCGACGGGGGCGGCCGCGGGCGCCGTGCCGGTCGCGAGCGCACGTCGAAGGGCGACTTCGGCCACGAGTCGCGCTCCGAGGAATCGGTAAACAGGCAGCAGGTCAGCCGCCGTGGCGACAGCACCCGCAGCCCGGTCCGTGGCTGCGAAAGCGGTCGGTGCGGCGGCGGCGACCGCCTCCGCGATGGGGCGGGCGCGCTGTCCGGCATCCCTTGCGAGGTCGCTCACCGCTTCGCCCATGCGCTGGAAGACGCCAACGGCGCCGTCGGCGTCTGCGTCGCCGGCGAGGCTACGGAGTTTGGCCACTTGGGCCTCGCCGAAGCGTTCGTAGAGCCCGTCGAGCAGGCGGCCGGTCCCTAAAAGGGCATTGTCGGCGAACGGGAGGGCGAGCTCCACCGTGGCATAGGTGAACAGCAGGTTGCGGCCAGCCTCCGTCTCTTGGAGGGCCTTGAGCTTCTCGGCGGCTGTGCCCGGTGTGAGTCGGTGGGCCATCCATGAGATGGCGAGGCCCTTGATCAGCGCGTCGGCGGCCTGCTTGTCGTCGGTCTCGAGCGCGTCGAGGCGTTGGCCCGCCTCGCTTGTCGCGAGCTTCCAAACGGCGTGTAGGCCCGCGATGACGCCAAGGCCGCGGTCTGCGCGATCCATGGCGTCGGCCACCCAAAGTGCCTTCTGTAGACCGTCCTCCTGCGAAATCGCGATGGCGCGGTCCAGCGTGCCTTTCCGCGCGCTGGGGTCCATCACGCGCAGACCGTCGGCGAGACTGTACCAGCTCGTCAGAGACGGCGCGTAGGGCACGACCGCCGAAACGGCACGGACCAAGCGGACGGAAAGGTCGGTGTCACTGTAGGCACCCAACGCTTCGTCGACATCCAACCCCATTTCGGCTCCTCGTGGTAGGCGCTGCGTACCCGGTCCAGCGCTGCTGGTCCCGTCACGGAGGCATCATGGGCACGGCCGCCTTTTCCCCGGACTACGGCGCCGCCCGGGCGCGTTTCCGGTCCGGTGCGCTCGCACTCGGCTGTGAGCTCGAGGGCGTGGCGACCGGGCTCCGTGGCCCCGACGGGGACGAGCTCACCATCGACATCGCGCGGATGGGGGCCGACGATGCCCGGGCGGCCGTCGTCGTGTCGAGCGGCCAACACGGCGTCGAGGGGTTCCTTGGCTCCGCGATCCAGGCAACGCTGCTCGAAGACACGCTTGGCGGTTGGCGTGCGCCTCCTGGGCTCTCGCTTGTCCTCATCCACGCGATCAATCCCTTTGGTTTCGCCTGGCTCCGCCGGGTCGACGCCGAGAACATCGACGTCAACCGCAACTTCCTGGCCGACGGCGAACCCTATGCGGGTTCCCCGGACGGGTACGACGCACTGGATCCGTTGCTGAACCCGACCACTCCGCCCGGCGGGTTCGACCCGTTCTGGGTCCAAGCCGGGCTGCAGGTGATCCGGCACGGGATGCCGCGCCTGCGAGCGGCGGTGGCCGGAGGTCAGTATGATTACCCTCGCGGCCTTTTCTACGGCGGATCCGGGCCGAGCCTCTCCCGTCGCCTGTTGCAAGCCCACCTGCCGCGTTGGATCGGCGGCGCGACGCGCGTGTTGCACGTCGACGTCCACAGCGGGTTGGGAAAACGGGGTGGCGTGAAGTTGTTCGTCGATCACGCGCCTGATGCGCCGGGCTTCAGGCGGTTGTCGGACATGTTCGGGCCCGACGTGGAGCCGTGGACCGAAAAAGCGACGTCGTACCCCATCCGCGGAGGCATGGGCGCCTGGTGCAAGGCGCGTTTTGGGGACGGTTACGACCTGCTCTGTGCCGAGTTTGGCACGGTCGCGCCGCTGCGTGTGCTGCAGGCACTGCGAGATGAAAATCGGGCGACTTGGACCCTTCCGACGGGTCACCCACGGCTCATGGCTGCCCGGGAGCGCCTCAAGGAGGCGTTCGTTCCACGCGATCCAGCGTGGCGCGAAACCGTGGTCGGCCTTGGCGTCGACCTCGTCACGAGGTCCTTGGACGCCGCTGGGGCGTGATCAGGGCAGGGTCCGCCAACGTTCCGGGTCGCCTGTCGCCAACACGCATCGGACGCCAGGTGCTTGCGCGGTCGCTTGGGCGCAGGCCGACACGAGGTGTTCGACGTGGTCGTCGGGAGCAGGAACGAAGGCAATGGGTCGGCGTGCGACGGGCGGGAGGGCCTCGCGAACGCTGGTGACCACCGTACCCTCGGGAAGCGTCGATCGGGGTTGGACCCAGGTCCCAGGGGATGCCCCATCGGGGGCAGGCCAAAGGGTCCAGGGGACCGCCACGGTCCGCCAGGGGTCGGCCCCGGGAAACGGGGAATGGAATCGCTGAAGGACATGGACCTCGGTCGGGACCTTGACCGGCCAAGCGAGGACGGTGGCGGGCGCATCCGACGGCGCCGCAAGCCAGGGGCCGAGATCGGCGAGGAACGGGGGGTGGGCGACGCCCTCGCCGTCCGGGCACGGTCCGTGGGACGCGACGTCGCGGCGCCAATCCCCCGATTGCCACACCAAGGTGCATCCACCCCATGGGCGCGCGACGGGCGGACCTTCCCAGTGAGGCAGGGAAACGTCGGGCGCCACGGGCGAACTCTGGGGACCCGTGGCCGCGGCGATGGCGAGCAGGGCGGCGGGGAGGCGCTCGACGGCCGTGACCTTGCGGCCGGTCCAGGCGACCGCGACGCCAAGCGCGACGGCGATCATCGGCCACGGCGCGCGCGCGATGACGACGTCCATCGGCACGTCGGTCGCCAAGAGCGCAGCGTTCCATAGGGCGGCCGCACCCGTCGCGACGGCGACGACTGCAAGATGGAGCGAGAGCGGTCGGTGGTGGCGTGAAACTGTCAACGCTGCGATGGCGGCGCCCAAGGTGGCGACCCGCCAAGCCACCGCATGGGCTCGCGCGATCCAGGCTGGTGCGTCTCCGACCGAGACGTAGCGAAGATCCGCCGTCGACGTCGCGACCCGCCATAGGGCGACGGCCACCGCCAGGGCAAGGACCGACGCGCCCGCGGCACGAGCGGCGCGAGGTCCACGACGGCCTACGAACCAGGCCAGCGGCACCGTGAGGAGTAGCAACCGCTCGGCCGGCGCCAAAGTGAGGAGGATGGACGTCATGGCAACGTCTGCCAAGCCAGCGTCGCGGCGCACAGCGCCAGCAAGCCGGCGACCCCGCTTCGCCGAGCGTCGTCACCCAGGCGATCGGCGAGTCGGATGCCGATCAGGTTTCCGATTGCGACGGCCGGAATCACGGCGAGGTGGACGGCTGCAGGGCGCCAGAGACCATGGGCCGTCAGCGAGGCGATCTGCAGGAGGCTGCCGGCCGCGAAGATGAGAATGAGGGCGTCGCGTGCCGCTGCGGGTGGGAAACGCTGGGACGCCCAGGCGACGATCGGGGGCCCTGACATGCCGACGAGGCCACCCATCGTTCCGCCGAGCAGGCCTGGTACGAGGCCGCGGCCCTCGGATCCAACGTTGGCCAACGCCCGTGGAGGGCGCGAGACGCGGACGGCCATCACGGCGACCACGGACGCGATCGCAAGGGAGGTCAGGTTGGGGTTGAGGACCGTGAGCAGCGCGATGCCAAGCTGCTGGCCGATGGCCATGGCTGCGACGAGCGGCAACAAGGCCGTCACCGCTTGTCGCTTTGCCGCACCGGGCGCGAGAACGGCGCCGGCGACGAGGTCGGCGGCCGCAGAAATGCCGAGGGCCTCGGTGGGCGCGACCGTCGACGCCAGAAGGGGCATCGCAACCAAGGCGCTGCCGAAGCCGGTGGCGCCTTTGACGATTTGGGCCAGGGTGATGGCGGCGACGATCCAGGCGACCGTCACGGCGACCCCCCGACTTCGCAGTTATCGGGGTGCGGGGCAGGGCGTGCGGTTCGAGGTGCTTCAGGTTGTCGCGGCGGGGACGTTCGGCGCGGTGTGTGCCGTGCGAGATCCAGCCACGGGCGAACGCTTCGCGGCCAAGGTGCTGAAGGCTGAGCACACCGACAACCCCAGGGTCCTGGCTCGGATGCGGGACGAGGCCGCCGTGCTGGCGCGACTCGACGTGCGTGGCATCATCCGGATGCGCGAGATCATTGAAGTGGGCGATCGACCCGTCTTGCTCTTGGACTGGGTCGAAGGGGCCAACTTGGAGGAGATCCTCACCGCGTCCCCCGGGGGGCTCTCGGCCGGAATCGCGTTCGAAATCGTGCGCGAGGCTGCGGCGTCGTTGCACCAGGCTTGGACGACGGTCGATGCCGCGACCGCGAAGCCGATTCACATCATCCATCGCGACATCAAGCCCTCCAATCTCCTCGTTTCGGTGGACGGCCGCGTCCTCCTGGTCGATTTTGGGACGGCCACGGGCCAGTTTGCCGGTCGTGAATCGGAGACGGTCTCCATGGTGCTCGGCGCGCGCGCCTATGTGGCGCCCGAGCGCCTCGACGGCTCCACGGACCATCCTGCCGCGGACGTGTACTCGCTCGGGCATGTGCTCTACGAGGCGCTGGCGGGCAGGCCCTTGCAGCTGTCCATGCACCCCCTCCATCACGAGCGCCTGCTGGCGGATGCGCTCATGTCCCTTTCGCCGCAGGGCGTCACCGACCAAGTGCTGGGTGAATTGCGCGGCCTCATTCGGCGGATGGTGGCCTACGACGCCGCTTTGCGGCCGCACCATCACGACGTCGCGGGAGTCCTCGAAGGGCTGGCAAGCATGCTTCCTCCTGCCTCCATGGGGGAATGGGCTGCGGCGGTCGTCCGCCCGCTCTCCGATCTGCGTGCCCAACGGCCCCCCAGAAAACACCCGCACTGGGTCGAGTTGGCGTTTCTGGAGGGAACCGAGGGGCGCGCCGCCGATGACCGAATTCGGGCGTTCCTCCGTGGCAGAACGGGGTCGAGCGCGAGTGGAGACCTCAACCACCTGCTCGATCGAAACCCAGGCTGGACGTCGGCCCCCTTCGTCGAGGCGCTTGAAGCTACCCGCACGTGGTGGCATCGGTGGGTGAGGCGGACACCGCCTGACCACCTGGCCATGCTGCTCGAACCGTTGCTCCTCAGGCCCGACGAGCGCGCTCGTCAAGTGGCGAGTGCCTTCGTGGGCCACGGCGACCCCGCGGTCGCGAGGCTCGCGAATCGCATCTTTGCGGGCTTGGACTGATCCCAGCGTCGGGATCGACTACGTTGGCGCGGTGACGCGCACACTTCGGCTCGGACGGCGAGACGGTCGGTCCTACGAGGAGCGCGTGGAGTTTCCTGTCGAGATCGTCGGCCGGGACGGGATGGTGCGCCACCATGGCTTCGAAGACGCCGTCCGCCTTTACCAACGTCGGATCACCTTCGCGTCTGGGCGCTGGCCCGAAGCCGAACGCGTGCGCGACGAGGTCACCCACTGTCGGGCGCGCATCGACCAACTCCGGCGGTCCTATTTCGTCCGCCATGGTTGGGGCGTACCGAGCGGGCAGGTCGACCCCCTTGAGACCTTCGGCGAGTGGGCGGGCGAAATCGCGGCCTTCCTGCTTCGGACTTTCCGCGATGGGGACCGTCCTGACGTTCTGCTCGAGCCGTTGGACGTGTCTGCGGATGGCGAAGGCCGCTGGGCCGTATTCCGGACCACAGCGCCGCTGAGGACGACGCTTACGTTGTGGCGTTTCTCGCCCAACGACGTCTTTCGCGACGGGTTCTTGTCGCGCTTGCGCGAGTTGGAACGGCATGAGCCGGCCGACGAAGTGGTCGTGGCGGTCCATCACGCCGCGGACGGCGCGTTGTTGTTGACGGCCGCTCCCGAGGAGGTGGCGGCGTTGGCGGCCCATGACGCGGACGGCGACGAACTGGCCCCTGTCCACGATCCCGGATGGTCCGCCGTTCTGGCCACGGCCAGTCTCTCCACCCCGGAAGGCACCGCTCGCGTGTTGTCCCGGTTGCTCGAGCAGCAGCCTTGGCACCGGCGCGCGTGGCGAGCGGCCGCGGCGTTGGCGATTGGGCGCGAGCGCGCCGACGAAGCGGCGTTGCTCGCTCAGTTGGGCCGTCGCCGGCTGACCGACGACGCTTTGTTGCTGTGGCTGGACGGCGTCGCTCTCACCGTGGCCGGCCGGGGCGCCGCTGCCGTCGGCTCCTTGGGCGCGTTCCTCCGCGATCATCCCCACGAGGCCCAGGGCCGAGCTTGGCTGGGGCTCGCGCACCTGTCGCGGGGCGCCTACCTGCAGGCTCTCCTCGTCGGGCAGCTGCCGCGTCGCATCGTTCGCGTCGCCGTCGCAGCCGGTGGGGCCACGGCGGTGGCGGCGGTCCTCGGCCTTGGCGCCGGAGCGACCGCCTGGGCGTTGGGTCAACTTGCGCCGCTCGCGCTGGCCATACCGGCCTGGTTCGCCGTCCTTGGGGCGCGCGTCGTTGTGCGTCGCGCGATCGAACGCGAGCGCCGTGGTCTGCGCCTCGAGGATCCGCTCCGGGTGCTTCGCCGCTACGGCAAAGATCGCGAAGGCGACGTCGACTGAGGGCCGACGTTGCCCTCCAGGTCGCGGTGATTATCCGAGGCGCCCTTCGGAGGATCGTATGTCGGAACCCGATGCGCCCGAGCCGCAAGCCGACGACGCGGCCGTCGCCGAGGTCACCGCTCGCCTCAAGATGGTGAGCAAGGCCTACAAGGACTTGCAGGACGAAATGTCCGGTTTTCGGACGCGCATGGAGGCGTCGGCGAGAGCTCGTGCGGAGCGTCAGGCAACCGACCTCGTCGCCCGCTTCCTGGAGCCCGTACAGAACCTCCGACGCTCGATCGAGGCTGCTTCGGACGACCCGGCCGCGCTTCGGGAAGGACTTGAGATGGTCCATGCGCAGTTCATGGAGCATCTGCTCGCCCTTGGCCTCGCGCCTGTACCCGGCGTCGGCTCGCGGTTTGATCCCACCTTCCATGAGGCCGTTTCGGTCGTGCCGACGTCGGACGTCGAACCTGGAACCGTCGTCGCCGTCGCGTCGGAAGGTTGGATGGTGGGTGGAAAGGCCCTCGTCGCGGCAAGGGTGGTGTTGGCTGCCGCCCCGGAGGGGTGATGCACGCCATGCAGGGGCGCTGGACCCTTGGCCTTTCGGTCGTGCTGCTCGGCCTCGTCGGCGCGCTGTGGTGGGCCGGCGAAGCGCCGGTGTCCAGGGACGAAGCGGCCACGGTCCCCATGTGGGCGTTTTCGCCTGACGATGTTGTGGCTGGAACTGTCGTCACCGGCGATGGCACCGTCCGATTCGAGCGAGTGGATGGCGCATGGGCGTTGACGGTGCCTGTTTCGGCGCCGGCGGATGAAGGCCGGATCGACCAGGTCCTTCGAGACCTGGCGCGAAACCCTATGGCCCAGCCCGTCGCATCGGCGGAGACCAACGGCGAGCCCTACGGGTTGGGGGCCACGCCAGAGGTCTCGATCGCCTTGGAGTTGACCGGCGGTGGGCGAATGGACCTGCAACTCGGGCGGGAGGCGCCAGCCGGCTACCTGACGTACGCGCGCGCACCCGACGGCCAGATTGCTGCGGTTCACGGTCGCCTCGCCGATCGGTTTGCGGGGCCGCCGATCGAGTGGCGCGACCATCGTGTGTGGAGGTTCGATGCCGGCCTCGTCAGGCGCGTGACCCTTGAGGGACCGCCGGGATCGGTGACGGTTCGAGGGGAGGGGCAGGACTGGTGGATCGACGGCGGCGGACGTGCTGACGCGTCCGTCGTCGACGACTTGGTCACGGGCCTGCTCGACGTCCACTTTGCGCGATTCGGAACGGCACCGGATGTGCCGTGGGATCGGCGCGCCGTGGTGGGCTTCGCCGACGGGACGGAGCGTGTGTTGCGCGTGTTGTCCCTCGACGTCGAGGCGGAGGTCCCCGTCGTGGCCGACGATGTGTCGGGTGTCGTTCGCGCTCCAGAACTCGCGATTCTTGGCATGGGTCCCGCTGACCTGACCGACCGACGGGCGTTTCCATTGGAGCCGGCTGACGTGGCGTCGCTGCAGTTGGACCTGCCGGGGCGCAGTTGGCGGGCCGAACGGGATGGCGAGGCGTGGCGCGTTGCCGGTGTTGAAGATGGGGCGGCCCGCGAGCGCGTGGCCGCCCTCTTGGCGTCGCGCAAGGAGCCGTTGGGGGGCGCCTCGCCGCCTGACGCGCCGGTTGCCTGGGTCGTCGTCACGCTTGGCGGTGGCGATCGAACCGTGGTCGTGGAGGTGGGTCCGGTGGTCGATGGGTTCCACGTCGCACGGGAGCGCGCTGGGGGCGCCCCCTACAGGGTGCGCGAACTCGCGACGCTGACCCAGTTCGCGGATACCGCTGTTCCCTGAGCCCGCATGTCCCTCCTTCTCCTTTGGTTGCTTGGCGCCCAGCCAGCTCCCGAACCGCCCCCGCCCCGGACGCCTTCGCCCGCACCGGAGCTGCGCACGATTTCGGCCGCTGAGCGGGAGCCCTGGCTGCCGCTCGATGAAGCGACGCGCCGTGCCCTGCGCGCATCGGACTGGAGTACGGCCTTGGGTGGCCTTCAGAAGATGGATGCGGGTCGGCTGACGGGGCCCCAACACGCGGATCACGCCTTCCTCATGGGGTGGGCCCTCGCCCATACCGGTCGGGCCAAGGACGCGGCGCCCTTAGTGCCGCTGCTGGCTCAGACGCGGGCGCCCGCCAGCTGGCGAGACGTGCTTGTTGGCGAGGTGAGGCTGGCGACCGACGACGCCTTGGGCGCGGCGGCCGCTTTTTCCGCCGTTCCCCAGGCCGCCGGTCCCTGGCTGCGCGCACAAATCGGTCTGGCCGAGGCGTACAGGAAGTTGGGACGAACTGCGGATGGTTTCGCGGTCTATGAAACGTTGGCCCGCCGTCCCGACCCGACCCCCGGCAACGAGGTCGCGCTGCTGGCCCTCGGGCGGCGCTTGGGGGGCTCCAATCCTGAAGGGGCGGCCCTGCTGAGGCGGCTTTGGGTGCAGTACCCGGCGAGCCCTGAGGCGGCGCAGGCCGAAACGCTGTTGGGGGGGCGTCCCAAGCCGACGGCCGACGAGATGTCGATTCGCGGCGAGCGTCGTGCCGCCCTGGGCGATTGGCGAGGTGCGCTCGCGGAAACGGAATCCCTCGTTGCCGCAATTCCGGGCGGAGCGACCGGCTGCCGCGTCCGCGCGGTACGCGGCCGGGCTTGGTACAAGCTGAACAAGCTGAGCAACGCGATCACGGCCTACGGCGACGTTGGCGCCTTGTGTGATGGCGTAGACGCGGATCTCGGGGCCGCCGGCCTGTATCTGCTCGGTCAAGCCGAGTTTCGAACACACAAGATGGGAAACAGCGCGGCCCATTTCGACGAATTGGCGCGCCGGTGGCCTACCGACTCCATGGCGGATGACGGGCTGACGCGCGCTGGCATCGCGCTTCAAGAGGCCGGCGACCTTCAAGGGGCGATGGCGCGCTGGCGCGACGGCCTCGCCCGCTACCCGAACGGGGACACCGTCCCGGAGGCCACTTGGCGGCTGGCCTTTGCCCAGTACCTGGCGGGGGACACCGCCGGCGCCCGCGAGACGGCCGTCGCGCTTGGCAAGCTCGATCCGGACTCGGATGCCGTGCACGTTCACGCCGGGCGCTACTGGGCGGCGCGTTGGTCGGCGTGGCCGGACGCCAAGAATCCGACCAAGTTGAATCCGGCCGGCGTCGCGGCCGCGGTGGAGGGGTTCCGCCGACTCTGTGAGGAAACGCCCCATAGCTACTATGCGCTGCTCGCCTACAACCGACTTGCCGAATTGGATCCCGGCGCCGCAGCTGCGCTGCAGCAGCGCCCGCCCGACCGGGCACCGCCGTCGGCCGATTCCGACCTCCGCGTTCGCGCCGAGGTCGCACAACGCGTGCCCATCCTGGAGGGGGAAGCCCTGGCCCGCCTTGGCCTCCCGCGCGCGGCCAAGGCCGCTTGGGGCGATGTGAGCGACTTGACGCCGTCGGAGATGGCGTGGCTCATCGACCTGCGCATTCGGTCAGGCGATTGGCTGTATGCCCACGACGACTTCCGGGCGTGGTTCAAGACGAACGCCATCGAGGGCATCGGCCCCGATCGGGCCACCGTCGTGCGCATCGCGTGGCCGGATCGCTACTGGCCCGAGGTCAAGAAGGCCACGGGCGCGATGTCCTGGGAGTCCCGCTACCTTCACGCGCTCGTGCGAGAGGAGTCGAACTTCAACACGGACATCGTCAGTCATGCCGGCGCAGTCGGGTTGGGCCAGCTCATGCCGGCGACCGCCGCCCAGGTCGCGGGGTGGCTCGGCCGGCCCGTCGGGAAACTCACCGAACCCGAAAACAACCTCGAGATGGCCGCGGTATACCTCGACCGGGTGCTGTCCGAAGAGGATAGTCCGTTTCTCGCCTTGGCCGCCTACAACGCGGGAGGCGGACGCGTCGACCAGTGGATCGAGCGGTACGGCAATCTGCCAACGGATGAGTTCGTCGAGCGCATCCCCTTCCGTGAGACGCGGGACTACGTCAAACGCGTGACGGGGACTTGGCAGACCTACCGTTGGGAATTCGACGAGACGAAGCCGTTTCCGGTGCTGCCGGGGTTGACCCATCGAGCGCGGCCGTGAGCGACTACGACGCGCTCGGCGGGGCTGCCGGGCTGCGACGTGTGCTCGACGATTTTGTGAACCGGGTGATGAACGACACCATCATCGGCTTCCTCTTCGAGCGCGTCGATCGCGAACAACTCATCGCCCATGAGGTCGCGTTTGCCGCCGCCCACTTGGGTGGCCCCAAGGCCTACGCCGGGCGGCCGCTGCCAGCCGTGCACCGCCCCAAACGCATCCATCGCGGACACTTCCGTCGTCGAGCCGCCCTTCTGCGGACAACTTTGCGCGCTCACGCCGCACCGGAGGACGTCATCGCCAGATGGCTCGCGACGGAGGCGGCGCTGATGGACCAGGTCGTCTCTCCGGGGGACTGCCTGGGATAGCCGGGCGCGCGTGCCGTTCGTTCACCTTCACGTCCACAGCCAGTACTCGGTCCTCGACGGGACGGCGGACCCCGACGCGCTTGCTGCGGCCGCCGCGGCGCGGGGCTTTCAAGCGCTGGCACTCACCGACACAGTGAATCTGTGCGCGGCGATCCAGTTCGCAAAGGCGTGCAAATCATCCAAGATCCACCCAATCTTTGGAGCGGAGCTTCACGTACAGCCTGAAGGCGTGGCGACGCGCGATCCCCTCCGCGAGCAGGGCGGCTACCAGGTCGTCGCGCTCGTCGAGAACGACGTGGGTTGGCGCAATCTCTCGGCCCTGATCACCGCCGCAATCTTCGACGGCCAAGTCTACAAACCCCGGGTGGATCTCGCCCAACTGCGCACCCATCGCGACGGGCTCATCCTCCTCACGGGGGGCCGGAAGGGCGCCATTGGCCGGAGCTTGGGACGGAACCAAGACCCCGTGCCGGCGTTGCGCGCGCTGGTGGATGCGGTCGGGTCGGACCGCCTCTACCTTGAACTCGTAGACCACGGCCTCGAAGGGCAGGACGGGGCCAATCAGGCCGCTCGCACATTGGGCGTCGAGTTCGGCGTTCCGACGGTCGTCACGAATGCCGTGCACATGGTGGACGCCGCGGATGCGCCCGTCCACGACCTGCTGCTAGCGATCGGGTCCGGCGGGTCGCTTGCCGGCGACGGGCGCCGCGGGCTGATGACAGATGCGGCCTGGCTGAAGCCCGAAAACGAGATGCGCGCGCTGTTTCCGCGGGACGTCGAGGCGCTCGATCGCACGATCGAAATTGCGGCCCGCTGCCAGTACAAGCCCAAGCTTGGCGTGTACCACTTCCCGGCCGCGTCGCCGCCGGACCCCGACGGGCCGGACCAACCTGCGGACTCCGACGCGAACTGGCGGTACTTCGCGGACGCCTTTCCGCCGCCCCAGGCGTTCGGGTTGGCGATGTCGGCCAAAGAGCCGGGGCCGAAGCCACCGGGCGCGGGCAATCTCGCTGGCTACTTCGGATGGTACGCCCGCGAAGGGCTCCGAGTCCGCCTGCAGCGCGTTCCCGAGGCAGCTTGGCCGACCTATCGGGAGCGTCTGGAGTTCGAGATCCAGATGGTGGGGCAGATGGGCTTTCCCGCCTACCTGCTCATCGTTGCGGAGTTCATCAATTGGTCGAAGGACCGCAGCATTCCCGTGGGTCCGGGTCGTGGGTCGGCGGCCGGGTCGCTGGCGGCCTGGGCGATGCGCATCACGGACATCGATCCCATCCGCTACGGCCTGTTGTTCGAACGCTTCCTGAACCCAGAGCGCGTGTCGATGCCAGACATCGACGTCGACTTTTGCCAGGACCGTCGCGAGGAGGCCATCGCGCACGTCCGAGACAAATACGGCGCCGATTACGTCAGTCAGATCATGACCTTTGGGACGCTGAAGGCGAAGGCGGCCGTCCGAGACGTCGCCCGCGCCTTGGACCTGAGTTTCCCCGAGGCCGACCGGCTCGCCAAGCTGATTCCCGACGGCTTGGGTACGACGCTAGACGACGCCATCGCCCAAGAGGAGCGGCTTCGGCTGCTGATGGCCATCGACCCCAAGGTCCGGCGCGTCATCGAGCTGGCGCGGGCCGTCGAGGGGGCGGTGCGGCAGACCGGCGTTCACGCCGCCGGCGTCGTCATCGCCGACGAGCCGCTCGCGACGTTGACGCCCTTGTACAGGGACGGCCCCGACGGGGGCCCCGTGGTCATGTTCGACATGAAGTCGGCCGAGGCGGCAGGCCTCATCAAGTTCGACTTCCTTGGCCTCAAGACGCTCGACCACATTCGCGACACCCTGGACCTCGTCCAACGCAACCATGGTGTCACGATCGATCTTGGCGGCATCGACGAGAACGACCAGGCGACCTGGGACATGTTGGCCAAGGGCGACGCGCTTGGCGTGTTTCAGTTGGAATCGACGGGCATGCGTGAGTTGCTGACGCGGCTGCGGCCGTCGAGCATGGACGACATGGTCGCGTTGGTTGCGCTCTATCGGCCAGGTCCGCTCCAATCGGGAATGGTCGACGATTTCGTGGACCGCAAACACGGGCATCAGGTCGTGCGCATGCCGCACCCCGCCCTCGAACCCATTCTCGCGAGCACGTACGGCACGATCGTCTACCAAGAACAGGTCATGCAAATCGCCCAAGTGCTCGCGGGGTACAGCCTCGGCGCGGCCGACCTGCTGCGTCGCGCGATGGGGAAGAAGAACCCGGAGGAGATGGAGAAGCAGCGCGAACGATTCGTGACTGGGTCCGTTGCGCTGGAGACCGACCGCCAATTGGCCGACGAGATCTTCGATTTGATGGCGAAATTCGCGGGCTACGGCTTCAACAAGAGCCATTCGGCGGCGTACGGGTTGATCAGCTACCAAACGGCGTGGCTCAAGGCGCACTACCGGTCCGAGTTCATGGCAGCGCTCATGACGATCGAAGCTGCGAATACGGACAAGGTGCTGGAGTACGTGCTCGACAGCCGGCGCAAGGGCGTCGAAGTCCTACCGGTGTGCCTCAACGACAGCGAACGCCACTTCGCCGTACCGCCGCCAAAGGAACGGCCAACGGGGACAGATGGGCAGCGAAAGGGCGTGATTCGTTTTGGCCTCACGGCCGTCAAGACTGTCGGTGACGGCGCCATCGATGCGCTGCTCGAAGCGCGACGGGCGGCAGGGGGCCGATTCAAGGACCTGTCCGCTGTCTTCGATCACGTGGATTTCAAACGGGTGAATCGTCGCGTGATGGAGAGCCTCGTCAAGGCCGGCGCGATGGAGTTCTCCGGCCAGAGCCGCGCGACCCTGCTCGCTGGCATCGATGGCGCAATGGTCGCCGGGTCGAGGCGCCAGGCCGACCGTGCCGCTGGGCAGATCGGCTTGTTCGGTGGAAAGATGGCCGCCGTCGACGCCATCCGCCTGCCGGAGCGTCCCGAATTCCCGCTGGCCCAGAAGTTGGCCTACGAACGAGAGGTCCTCGGCCTCTACCTGACGGGTCATCCGATGACCGCGTACAAGAGCGACCGCGAGCGGCACCACTGGCGGTCGATCGGGACGCTTGGTGCCATGTCGGGGGAAGGGGCAGTCCACATCGCCGGCCTGGTGGCCGACGTGCGTTCCGTCCGCACCCGCAGCGGCGATCGCATGGCCTTCGTCGGCATCGAAGACGACAGTGGCGCGGTGGAGTGCGTGTTCTTCGTCGACGCCTTCACGTCGTCGGCCGAAGCGCTCGAAAGTGGCGAGCCCGTCGTCGTCGAAGGGACGCTTGAGCGCCGCGGCGAGGCGCTCTCGTTCCGCGCGAAGACCGCGCGGAGGTTGGCCGAGGTTCGTATGGGTCTGGTCAAGGGCATCGACGTCGCCGTCAACCTCGCAGAGCTGTCGGGCGATGGTCTCGATCGGCTGCGCGACGCCCTCGTCAAGCACCGGGGTTCGAAACGCTGCATCCTTCGGCTTGCGGCGCCGAGCTGCGACGTCGAGGTCGATCTGCCGCCCGTCGACGGCCACCCGGAGCTCGATCAGGTACTCGCGGCCACGTTCGGACGGGAGGTTGCGGCGCCTCGCCTCTGACGGCGAAACAACAACGCCCCCCACGCCCATAGCGGTAGTGTCGGGGCGGTCGTGCATCCTCCGGTGGGTGCGGCGAAGTCCCGCGGCGAGGACGGACCGGCATCCAGGGTGGGGTCTGAGGAGGCCGGAGGCGTCGTGGCCAACCCCGTGTCATCGAGCGCAGTGTCCACAGGGGGCCCGTCGGTCGTGCCAGGAACGGTGCCGGTCGAGCCTGTCGGGCCGGTCGACGGAGGCGGCGGAGGGGGCTCACCCACACACGTGACGTCGAGGGCAAAGCCACTGATGGCACCATCCCAGCCGTCGACGACGATCGTGTAGGTGGCGCCAGCGGCGGCTTGGAAGGTGAGGGCCTCTGGATCCGCGTTGGGGCTGACGCTGGATGCCAGGCAGTCCGACCCGTCGCAGGCGGTCGACGTGAGCGCGTAGAGGTCCAAATCGGCCGTCAATCCCGTCAGCGACAGCGTCACCGGCTCGTCGAGCGAGGTCGTGAAGGACCAGACCCGTTCTGGGCCGCTGTAGGCGAATTCGGAGCACCCGTAGTAGGTCGTTTCCCAGGTTCCACCTGAGTCGTTGCTGCTATCGACGCGTTGGCCGCAGGCCAGCGCGCCGTTGTGCGAGCAGCCGTTCCCACAGCCGAGACCAGGGAGTGCGTCGTAGTCGCCCTGGACGAGCCAATAGGACGGTGGATCGGAGCACGGGCCGTCAAACGGGTCTTGGGAGTAGCCCCACTCCGACGAATCGACTTCGAAGTGAAGATGGGGCCCGGTGCTGTACCCGGACGAACCCATGAGTCCAAGGAAATGACCGCAGCCGACGAATTGGCCATCGCTGACGGCCACGCTCCATTGCTTGAGGTGGGCGTACGTCGTGACTTTGCCGTCGTCGTGTTCGATCTTGACGTAGTTGCCGTAGCCGCCGCCGCCAGCGCAGTCGCCCGTCGTACAACGGTCGAATTCGCCGTCATGAACGGTGATGACGGTGCCGGCTTCAGCGGCCACGATGTCGCGGCCTTCGTCCATGCCCGTGAATGACCCCGCGCCAAAATCCGAACCACCGTGGCCGGGGTAGGTGATGCCCCCGCAGTTCCAATCCACGCCGCCGTTGTCTCGGTAGGCGGTCGGGTACCAGTGGGCGTAGTCGTCGGCTGTCGTGGGGAAGCTGTAGGGGTAGGCGTGGACGATGGTGGCGACGAGCCAGATCATGGCGACACCTCCGTCGGCACGGCCACCTCGTGCGGACCATCGGGGGCCGTCCAGCGGAGCTTGCCGCCGTGAAACTCCAGCGTGTCTCCGTGGGGGACGGCGACGAAGCCGTCCGGTGGGCCTCCCTTCTTGCGTTTCAGGCCGACGTTGGTGACCTGGACGCGGCGGCCATCGTCGAGGCGTTGCACCCAGATGGCTGCGATGCCGTCAGGGGCGCCGGACACATAGGCGAGGAGTCCGCGCTCGGGATCGAGGGCCGGGCGGTCGGGGCTGTGGCCGTCGTCGATCGTCCCGGATCGACCGTCGGGCGCGCGCCATGCGATTCGCGTGCCCGGTGTTGGCCCATGCGGTTCGACGCCGACCGTCCAGCCGTCCGAGCGGTTCTGGAAGCGGGCCACGAACGGTCGGTCGCTTTCGGATTCGACGGCGCACGCGCCGAGCAGGAAGGGCACGAGCCACATGGTTGAAGCCCTACCCTCTGCGGAGTGGACGGGGTAGCGCCCGGCATGCTCCTTTGGGTCAATCTCGCGATGGCGTCCCCCGAGTCCTTGGGGGGCGATGCGCGCGTGGATTGGGTCGCCGGAGTGATCGAGGCCGAAGCTCGGGCCCGCAGCGAAGGGGGGGTTGCACTCGGCGTCGTCGAAGAGCTTGCCCGGCGGGCGTTGGAGACGCAGCTGCGGGACGCTTCGCCTGCTTTGCGCGTGGATTGCGGCCTTACGCTCGCAGGTGTGCTCGGAAACGCCGAGGTCGGGGATGCGGTTCGCGACCGGCTGCGGCGCTGGGACATCGCCGAGGCCCGCTACAACATGGGGGGCGACGTCGCCCTGGTGGGGCGACTCTCGCTGCTGGAACTGCTCAAGCCGTACGCGCTTTCGAGGGCCTTGCCGGCCACGGTGACGAAGGACAGCGCGTTCACCGGAGTCGTGGTCGACGCTCGGGGAATCGGCGCAGCACCTCAGTGGATGCCGCGCCTGCTCGCGCCAGATGGCGCTGTTCTGCATGACGGCACCCTGTTCGACTCCGTCGCGCTCGCGGTTGCCCCGGCGATGTGGACCTACGACGTCGTCGACGAACGCGTCGCCGCCTGGGTGGGAGACGCGCCGCTCGCGATTCGAGCCACGGTGTCGACAGGGTGCGCCCTGCAGCTCGATGCCGAAGGTGCTGCGAAGCTTCGCGACGAGGTGTTGGGCACGGACATCCTGCGCCGGGGCCGCCTCGTCATCGCCGTCGACCCCCCGTGAACCCGTCGGCTCCGATTCCGGGGCCGACTTGGCTGGGTCGGGTTTCGTACGCCGTGGCCCATCGCGCCCAGCGGGAGCGCCGAGAAGCCATTCTTCGGGGAGACGCGCCCGAAGCGATCTGGCTCCTCGAGCACGACTCCGTCGTGACCACGGGTCGGCGCGCCGCCGAGGTGGACGTCGACGCACTTGCACGGCGAGGCGTGCCGGTCGTTGCCACGGAGCGCGGGGGCCTGGCGACCTGGCATGGGCCGGGCCAACTCGTGGGCTACCTCTTGATCGACGTGGCGAGCCGGCAGGGGACGATCCACGGCCTCGTGTGTGCCTTGGAAGCGGGCTTGATCGCTTGGCTGGCGAGTCGCGGTTGGTCCGCGCGCCGGGAGTCCCCCCACCGCGGCGTCTTTGTGGCGGGCAACAAGGTCGCAGCGATCGGGCTGCACGTCCGCCGAGGCGTGACGATGCATGGGTTCGCACTCAATTTGACCTGTGATCTTTCGGCCTACGACGCCATCGTGCCGTGTGGGCTGCGCGACTTCGGCGTCGCCGCAGTGGGCGACGAAGCGCCGGGCGCGGCCGCCGCTTCTGTGGGCGACTTCGTGCGGGCGGCCCTCGTTGACGCGTTGGGGCCACGTCGTTAGCCGCGGCCCGTTCGGGACGCGTCCCGGCACAGGCACGTAGCTCAGCGGGAGAGCATCGCCCTGACACGGCGAGGGTCCGCGGTTCGATCCCGCGCGTGCCTAGTGGATTTTCCCTCCGCGGGGTCGCCGCGGAACCATCTTCAGAGGTGCCCCAGGTGAGGAGACCGCCCCGTCGAGCCCCAGAGGCTCCGCCCGAGACGAACGAGCCCCGCGTCAACTTCCGGATCCGCGTCCCCCGGGTGCTCGTGATCGATGACGAAGGGCGCAAGCTGGGCGAGTTCCTGACCGAAGATGCGGTTCGACTCGCCGAAGAGCGGGGCCTGGATCTCATCGAGGTGGCGCCCGACGGTCGTCCTCCCGTGTGCCGCATCGCGGACTACGGCAAGCTCAAGTACGAGCGTGCGAAGCGCGCCGCACAGGCCCGGAAGAACCAGGTCCAAGTCCAGATCAAGGAAGTCAAGCTTCGGCCCAAGACCGACGATCACGACATCGGCGTGAAGGTTCGGCACATCAAGCGCTTCCTCGAAGACGGCAACAAGGTCAAGATCACGGTGCGCTTCCGCGGCCGCGAGTTGGCCCACCGCGACATCGGCGCAACGCAATGCCAGCGCGTGGCCAAAGAGTGCGAAGAGTACTGTCAGGTCGAGTCGGCGCCCCGCATGGACGGCCGCAACATGTTCATGATCCTGGCGCCCTCGAAGAAGCTTTTGGCGCGTCCGAAGCCGGCGCCCGACGCGGTGCGCGAAGAGCTCCCGCCGATGCTCGACCAAGATGACGATGATGACGACGAGACGGGTGAAGAGCCCGCCGTCGTCGTCCCGACCCCCTGACTTGCGTTCGGACGTTGTGGCCCGTTAGCGGCGCCGCGTCCGTGGGAGACGACCCATGCCCAAGATGAAGACCCACAAGGGAATCGCCAAGCGGTTCTCCAAGACCGGGTCCGGCGGCATCAAATTCAAGCACCCGAACTTGCGCCACTGCCTCGAGCACAAGCGCAAGACGCAAAAGAACACGCTCCAGAAGACGGGCTACCTGCAAGGGCAGGACGCCAAGAACATCGCTCGCCTCCTCGGCTGAGCCTAAAATCCCGCCGCTACCCGCCTCGTGCGTGGGACCCGGCTTGAAAGGAGGGCAACATGGCCCGTGTCAAGCGCGCCCTGATCCGGCGCACGCGCAAGAAGAACCTGTTTCGCCGCGTGAAGGGCTTCTTCATGGGCCGTCGTCGCCTGCGTCAGGCGATCGAGGCCCGGATGCAAGCGGTCCGCCGCGAGTACATCGGGCGCAAGCAGCGCAAGCGGCAGTTCCGGTCGCTCTGGACGCAGCGCGTCAACGCGGCTTCCCGGGGCCACGGTTTGAGCTACTCCCGGCTCATCCACGGTCTGAAGCTCGCAGGCATCTCGCTCAACCGTAAAGTCCTCTCGGACATGGCGCTCACGGACCCCGCGGCCTTTGCGGCCGTCGTGGAGAAGGCACGGGCGGCGTTGGGATGAGGGGGCGCCCTCGCGCCATCGCCGTGGTCTTGGCCGCCGGCTGTCAGCGCGAGGACGAGATCGAGTGGGTTCGGTTTAACGACCCCCTCGATGCGTTCGAGATCCAGGTGGGCGCCGAAGCCCCAGACGTCTCCCAAGGGTTGCTGAGCAACCTGGGGCTGACGGACGTGGGTACGGCGACCGCATCGCCTGGCGGTGGTCCCGTAGGCACGCAGCACGCCATTGTCGTATCGGTGGACGACGCTTGGGAGTTGCAGGTCACGCGCGCGTCGCTTTTGATAGACAGTCCCGGTCGAGGCGTGACCGAGATCGAGATGGAGCACGACTTGGCCGACCCCGGCGTGTGGGCCGTCCAGATCACGTCCCTTGGCCGGGCCGCGGAGGAGCGGGTCGACGTGGTCACTGTCGCACTCTGGCAGGACCTCGAGGCGCCGTTGGTGCCTTCCGACACGGCGGCCGAGGAATGAGTCCGTTGCCAGACAAGGTGTTCTTCCGCATCGGCGAAGCCAGCGAGCTCGTTGGCGTCGAGACGCACGTGCTCCGATACTGGGAGACCGAGTTCAAGATGCGCACGCATCGGTCGGACACGGGCCAGCGCCTGTACCGCCGGAGCGATCTTGAGAAGTTCAACCGGATCAAGCGCCTCTTGCACGACGAAGGCTTCACGATCGCCGGTGCGCGCCGGGCGATTGAGGACGAAGGCGTCGAAGCGGTGCCCGCGGGCCAGCCGCGCATCGACGAGGCCCGTGCGCGCCTTGTGGGCGCTCGGGAGCGCATCGCCAAGCTCCGGCAACGCCTCGCGATGTTGGCGGGCACGCCGACGCCTCGATAGGCCCGCCGGGCTCGCCAAGCTGGCAACGGCATGGCGACTCGGGGCGTAGCGCAGCCTGGT
>SXOB01000073.1 GCA_005776945.1 Pseudomonadota bacterium | reverse complement strand
CCGCCCCGCGGCGTCACGGGGACCCCAGGCTCGGTCGCCGTACGCACGGTACGGCTTTCCTCGCCTTGCACCCCGTTCCTTGCGGGATCGGGCGCCCTCGCGGGCTCGCAACGGACGGCGCCGGTCATCACGCTCGCCGGCCCGTGGCTCGCTGGATCGTAAGGCGACCGTGTCGTGAGGTTGACGTGGGACCCACAACGGGCCATCGCGGGCCATGTCGTGGGGCCGAACGGGGAGTAGCGTCAACGTGCGATCGGGCCTGCCCGGGCGCGTGATCGCCACGCGAGGTCGCGATTGCTTGGTCGACGTGGGCGAGGTGGACCCGTGGCGCTGCGTATCGGCGGGTCTTGTCGCGGTGGTCGGCGACCGCGTCGAGGTGAGCCCATCGGCCGGCGGGGGTGGGCGACTCGTCGTCGTCCATCCGCGCACCGGTGTGTTGCGCCGATTCGACCCGCGGGGCCGTGAAGAGGTCCTGGCGTCCCACGTCGGAGGGCTCTGGATCGCGGTTGCGGCGAGAGATCCGGCCTTTTGGGCCGGCACGGTCGACCGTTTTCTGGTGGGAGCGGCCTCCGATGGATTGGTCGCCACCGTGGTCCTGAACAAGGTGGACCTCGGAGTCCCCGACGACGTGGAGGCCGAGTTGGCATCCCGTGAGGCCGTGGGCGTCCGGGTGCACAGGGTGTCGGTGAAGACCGGCGAGGGGATGGCGACGCTTGTCGAAGCCGCGGGTCAGGCGGACGGTGCCGTGGCGGTGGTCGGGCCATCGGGCGCGGGCAAGAGCTCGATCATCTCCGCGCTGCGTCCAGGCGAAGAGGAACTCAAGACAGCCCCGATTTCCCGGGCGTGGGGCACGGGCCGCCACACGACGACGGGGACGACCACGTTCGCGCTTCCTGGCGGTGGCGAGATGCTCGACGCGCCGGGCGTGCGAACCTTCAACCCACACATTGCAGACCCCGAGAGCCTACGCCGGCACTTTCCGGGCCTGAGTGACTTGGACTGCCCCTGGCGGGACTGCCTGCACCGGCCCGGCGAGCAGGGCTGTGCGGCGGAGCATGCGGACCCGCGCCTTGTCGCTTCGTACCGGCGCTTACTGGATGACGTTCAGCGGGTCGCCAAGCGAGCCCGCGGCTGGTGACGTCAGGCGGTCGCGAGCGCCTTGACGGCCTTGTTCAAGCGCGCGACCCGGCGGGCGGCTTGATTGTGATGGATGACGCCCTTGGCGCAAACGCGCTGAATGACGCTGGTGGCCGTGCGCAGCGTGCTGTTGGCTTCGTCGGCCTTGCCGGCCGCGACGAGTTCCCGGACGCGCTTGACGATGTTGCGCATCTGGGTCCGGTAGGTGCGGTTGGCCACGCGGGCCTTCTCGTTCTGCTTGTGCCGCTTGATCGCGTCCTTATGGTTCGCCACCGCTCTCTCCGCCTGGGTGCCTGGAACGGGCACCACATCTTGTGGTTTCGGGCCGCTGCCTATATGCATCGCGGCCCAAGGCAGCAAGTCGGGGAGGGCGCGCGTGGTCGAGCGAGATCGCATTCGGAACTTCGCGATCATCGCGCACATCGATCACGACAATTCTACGCTCGCCGACCGGATCCTGCAGCTCACCGGCGCTGTGTCGGACCGGGAGATGCGGGACCAGATGCTGGACTCGATGGAGTTGGAGCGCGAGCGCGGCATCACCATCAAGGCCCAGACGGCCTCGTTGCACTACCGAGCCAAAGACGGCTTGGACTACGTTCTCAACCTCATCGACACACCTGGCCACGTCGACTTCACCTACGAAGTGAGCCGGTCCCTGTCTGCGTGTGAGGGGGCGTTGCTCGTGATCGACGCCGCCCAAGGCGTCGAGGCCCAAACGCTTGCCAACGTCTACCTGGCGCTTGCGAACGACCTCGAGATCATCCCGGTCGTCAACAAGATCGATCTGCCAAGCGCCGACCCCGAAGCCGTCCTGCAACAGGTACGGGACGGCATCGGCCTCGAGACCGATGGCGCGGTGCTCGTCTCGGCGAAGACCGGTGTCGGCGTCGAGGCCCTGCTGGAGGCCGTGGTCCAGCGCGTCCCGCCGCCTGTCGGAGACGCAAATGGACCCCTTCAGGCTCTGATTGTCGACAGCTGGTTCGACCCCTACGTGGGCGTCGTCTGCTTGGTCCGCGTGATGGCGGGCACAATCAAGGTGGGCGAGCGCATCTTGCTCATGGCCACGGGCGGCAAGTACGAGGTCGGCAAGCTTGGCGTCTTCCGGCCGGCGGCCGAAAGTCGTGCCCAACTTTCGGTCGGCGAAGTCGGATTCGTCATCGCGAACGTCAAGGACATCCGCGATGCGCGCGTAGGCGACACGATCACGACCTTCGTGCGACCGGCGACAACGGCGTTGGACGGGTTCCAGGCGGTCAAACCGATGGTGTTCTCTGGCATCTACCCGGTGGACAGCAACGACTACGGCCCGCTGCGCGACGCGCTGGACAAGCTGCGGCTCAACGACGCGAGCTTGTCGGTCGAACCCGATGTGTCCGACGCCTTGGGCTTGGGTTTTCGCGTCGGATTCCTCGGCCTCCTGCACATGGAGGTCACGCAAGAGCGCCTTGAGCGCGAGTACGACCTCGACCTGATCAGCTCGGCGCCGAGCGTCGTCTACCGGGTGGTCAAACGAGACGGCTCCACGTTGGAAATTCGCAGCCCGTCTCAGCTGCCCCCGCTGGGCGAGGTGGGCTCCATTCTCGAGCCCATCTCCTGCGTCACGCTGCACATGCCGGAGGCGTGGGTGGGGCCGGTGCTGAAGCTCTGCGAGGAGCGGCGGGGGCGGCAGCGCGATTTCCAGGTCACGACGCCGGGTCGAATCGTCCTCGTCTACGACATTCCCTACGCGGAAATCGTCTTCGATTTCTTCGACAGGCTCAAGTCCGTGAGCAAGGGCTACGCGAGCATGGACTACGAGATCAAGGAGTGGGTGGAGGACGACCTGGTCAAGGTCGACATCCTTCTCAACGGCGATCTCGTCGACGCACTCAGCATCCTGTGTCACCGTGACCAGAGCTACTACAAGGGCACCGAACTCACGCGGAAACTCAAGGAGTTCATTCCACGGCAGATGTACGAGGTGGCCGTCCAGGCCGCGATCGGCTCGAAGGTGATCAGCCGAACTACGGTCAAGGCGCTCCGCAAAGACGTGACGGCCAAGTGCTACGGGGGCGACATCAGCCGCAAGAGAAAGCTCCTGGACACACAGACGGAAGGCAAGACGCGGATGAAGGCGGTGGGCACCGTCGAAATCCCGCAAGAGGCGTTCCTGGCGGTCCTCCGCCTCGGTGAGGATTAGGTGCGGGAGCGACTCCGCCGCTGGTCGCGCAACGGCGCCCTGGCTGCGGGCGTCGCGTTCGTCGTGCTCCTCGGGGGGGCCGCTGCGTGGGTTTGGCCCGCGTTGCGTGACGATATGGCGCTTGAGCGCATCGTTCGAGCCGTGGCCCTCGATTGGCGGGACTTCGGACGGGAGCGTGCCGAAGCGCGGCTCGCAGCCGAACTGGCGGTTCACGGCTTCGACCCGACGGGTTGCGGGCTGCAGGTCGAGGAGGATGCCAGTCGGCGCGTCGCCTGCGCCTATGACGTGGCCTTGGGGGCCGGATCGGCCACGATGAAGGTGCGCGTCGCTGCCCAAGCGCGTACGGGTCCCGACGGGAGCCTCAAGTGAACCTCTTGGAGCTCCGAGGCCTTTCTCGCGCCGACGTCGAGGGTTGGCTCGAGGCGGCGCGGGCCGTTCGGGGGGGCGACCCCGCCACCTTGCGGCGGAAGCATGTCGGGCGCCGGGTCGCGCTGCTGTTCTTTGAGGCGAGCACGCGGACGCGTTTTTCCTTCGAGGCGGCCGCCCAAGGCCTGGGCGCCGACGTCCTTGCGTTCTCTGCTGCGGCTTCTTCGACGACCAAGGGCGAGTCGATGCTGGACACTGCGCGGCTGCTCGTCGCCGTAGGGGCCGAGGTATTGGTCGTTCGGGACACGGCGGTGGGTGCCCCTCGGCATCTCGCCGACAGGCTCGGGGTCGCCGTCATCAACGCAGGAGACGGCACCCATGAACATCCTACACAGGGCCTACTCGACGCGTTGACCCTGGTCGACGCCCTGGGTCCTTTGGACGGCAAGGTCGTCGCCATCGTCGGGGACATTCGGCACAGCCGCGTCGCGCGCTCTGCACTTGCCGCGCTGACTGCGTTGGGCGCGACCGTGCGGCTCTGTGGGCCAGCGCCGCTGTTGCCTGCGGGCCTTGCCGGGTCGAAGGTGGTGCTCGCGGCAACGATCGACGAGGCCATCGCGGGAGCCGATGCCGTGATGATGCTGCGCATTCAGCGTGAGCGGGCGTCGGGCCCCACGTTTTCGAGCGTGGAGGCCTATCGCCGAGGGTGGGCGTTGACGGAGGCGCGCGCGGCGACGTTGCCGCCCCATACGGTCGTCCTTCATCCGGCGCCGATGAATCGGGGAGTCGAGATCGACGACGTCGTCGCCGACGGGCCGCGCAGCCGCATCCTCGACCAGCAGCGCAACGGTGTCTGGGTGCGGATGGCCGCGTTGGATCGCGCCTGGAGGGCCACATGAGCGGCCAAGCACCCACGCGGCTGTTGGCGGCGATCGACGTCGGACCCTTGGCGCTGTCTGAGGCCGATCGGGCGTGTGGGTTTGGGGCTCGGCTCGTGGCCCGGGTTCCATGGATGGACGACGCGGGCGCCCCAGCGGACGCCGCGTACGTCCGGGCTCGGGGGGAACGAGGTCTGGCTGCGGACGCGCCCACCGATCTGTCGCGGGCACTGACCGCGATGTCGACAGCGGCGGCCGCCGGTGTCGTGGTCCTCATGCGTCCCTGGGATCCGCGAACCGGCGCGCTCGCATGGGAGGGTGAGGTGTCGGCCACCGTCGGTTGGCCCGCGGTTCCCGCTGCCTTCGAAGGGGCGTGGATCGACGCCGCCGGCCGGCTCGCGCGCGCATCGGGGGCTGAAGTCATCGTCGGCCCCATCGCCACGCGGGAGGGCCTCGACGCTTTGGCGGCCCATCCGCATCTCAAGGGGCTGACGAGTCCCATTCGCCTCCTCGTCGACGATGTTTGGGACCTTTCGCGCGGGCTCGTGCCTGGCTGGCGCCCCGCGACTCCCTTCGGTTCCGCTGGCGACCGGGCGGCGCTCGTCGCCGCCATCCGCGAGGGCCGGATCGGCTTGATGACGGAACACCAACCTGTGCCGTGGCATCGCCTCGACGGTCCCCGCGCGACCGTGCCCGGCGGATTTGCCGCCCTCGTGAGCGCCTGGCCGCTCTCCGTCAGGGCTGTCGGAGTGGAGGCGGCACAACGCGGGTGGCGTCACCTCGAGCACGTCTGCCCCAACGCGGACACCTTCGATTGGGATCCCGCGGGCGTCACCGTCCCTGGTCCGGACGGCGCGTCGGAGGTGTTTGCGGGTGAACGGCTTTCTGGCGCCGTCGTGCGGAATGCCGGGTCCGAGGCCCCTCCGGGTTAGCCCCGACGGGTGAGGCCACGATGACCCGAACGCCGATGACCCCAGAGGGTCTTCGCGCCCTGAACGTCGAGTTGAAACACCTCAAAGAGGTGCTTCGACCGCAAATCGTGCGAGACATCGAAACGGCCCGCGCCCATGGCGACATTTCAGAGAACTCCGAGTACGAGGACGCCAAGGAACGGCAGGCCCACTGCGAAGGCCGGATCGGCTACGTCGAAGGGCTCGTCGCCTCAGCCGAGGTCATCGATGTGGGCAAGATGACACCGTCGGATCGCGTCGTGTTCGGCGTGACCGTACTCATCAGCAACGAGGCGGGCGACGAGCGTACGTGGCGGATCGTTGGAGAAACTGAGGCCGACGTCGACAAGGGTCGCATCAGCTACAAGAGTCCCCTTGGTCGCGCACTCATCGGCCGTTCTCAGGGCGATGACGTCGCGGTTCCTGCACCCGCGGGCACCCAGACGTGGGAAATCGTCGAGGTCCGCTACCAATGAGCCAGGAGCCCTCCTTGCCGCTGGCGGCGTGGGACGACGCGCTCGGGCCCGTGCGCCGCGGGCTCATCGGTGCGCGCCAGGGTGGAGATCCGCGGTGGCTTCCGGCCATTGCGCTTCCGCGTCTCGACAGTTTGCCAAGGGACGGTGTGCCGGACGGGGTTCTGGAGTGGGTCGATGGCATGCGCGCGGCGATCGCCGCGCTGCCAGAGGTGCACGAAGCGGACCGGACGGAGGTGATCGCGAGTGCATGGCAGGGCCTGTGCCGGGTGGATGCTGTGCTTGGGCTCCCGATGCCTCGGTCCCTGTCGCCGCGCGTTCGGCGGGTCCGACCTGCCGACGTACCGGAGACGGCCCCGGCGCCAGCGCGGTCCGAAACGGCGCGTGCGGATTCCGGGCGAGGCGAGCCGGCGCGTACGGTCACGCCTCGCGAGGTCATTCCCCGCGCCGCACCGCCGATGCCACCGCCGCCGCCCCTGCCGCCGCATGTGGTGACCATGGAAAGCCGCTTCGAGGGGTCGCCATTCTCAGGGGCGGTCGTCGAGGCGCTCGCGCTGGCGGGAATCGAAACGGTCGGAGACCTGCTCGCCCAAGTCCCCGCGACGATGGAGGCCCTTGCACCTGTCCACGGGGCCGGGCGTCTTCCGGAGGAGGGGCGGGTGGCCTGCGGGGGCCGCGTCGTCTGCCGATGGATTCGACTCCGTCCGGGCCAAGGGCCTCGGTACGCCGTCCGCATCATGGGGGCGGGCCCCACCGTCGCGACGTTTGCGACCGAGGCGGGTTCGCTCGCCGATCGACTTCGGCCCCTCTTGCCGCTCGACGCTCGCGTCGTGCTCGTGGGGACGGTTCAGCCAGACGGCACGTTGGCGGACGCCGAAGTGTCCGACGATTCGCGGAATGAGGTCCACCTCGCGACCTACGGCATTGCCGGGGTGGACGAGGCGGAGGCCAGGTTGGCTGTCGCCTGGTCCTTCGGGGGCCTTTCCGGCTTGCGCGATGTACTTCCGTCCTTCCTTATCGACCGCTGGAAGACGATGTCCTACGCCGAGGCGCTGCGAGGCGTCCACCGGCATCCCAGCGCAGCAGCGACGCAGCGAATGGCCATCGACGAATTGGCGGTCGCGTCGGCCGGTCTTGCTTGGGCCCGGCTCGCGCCGGGGCGGGAGCGCGGACTCGCACATGCGCTCCAGCATGAGGCGGCGACGCTGGCCTTTGCTCGGGCGGGCATGACGCTGAGCGACGCGGCAACGGCCGCGCTGGAGACCGTCAAACGCGACCTTCGTCGGCCAGTGCCGATGCGGCGGGTGTTGTGGGCGGAGCCCGGGGCCGGGAAGGCCGCGATCGCGACGTGGGCCACCCTCGCTGTGGCGGAGACCAAGGCCCAGGTGGCGTGGGTCGTTGAGGACGCTGCCGCTGCTGAGTTGCGATTGGGGACGTTGGCACCGTTGCTGGAGTCGGCCGGGCTCGTCGGGCGGCTGCTTGTGGGCCACATCGGACAGGGCGCGCGCGACGCTGTCAAGAAGGGCGAAGTGCACGTCGTCATCGCCACGGCCGACGTGTTCGACGCCGACCTGGAGTTCCGCCGCCTCGGCCTGGTCGTTGCGAGCGAGCGGTCAGGGGCAGGTGGCACCGCCCAGTGCTTGACGAGTTGGCGGGCGGGGTCGCGCCCGGACCTTCTCGTGTTGGGAGCCGGACCCCTGTCCTGGAACCTGCTCGTTGCAGCGTACGGCGACCACGACGTCACGACCTGGACTGAGCCCGCGCTTGGGCCCGTGCGCACGGATGTGCACACCGAAGTGGAACGATCGGTGGCCTATGCGTCCGCTGGCGAGGTCGTCGCGAGTGGTCGCCAGGCGCTCGTGGTTTTCCCGCTTGTCGGGGGGCACGATGCGCTCGACGTGGCCGAGGCCCAAGGCGTCGTGCAAATGTTGGAGGGGTTGTTCCCCGGCAAGCGCTTGGCGCTGTTCCACGGCGCACTCGGCGTTGCTCAGCGCGCGCAGGTTCTCGAGGACATGAGCCGCCGGAAGGTCGACGTCGTCGTTGCGACCACTCGCATCGAGGACGGCCAAGGGCTGCCCGGTCTGGGGGCGATCGTCGTCGAGCAGGCCGATCGATTTGACCCGCTTCGGCTCGACACGCTGCGCGGCCTTCTGCGAGCGACGCGGGCGGGCGGCAGGATGGAGTGGGTGGCCGGAGACCCGGCCGAGGTGGGACGGCTGCGCCATCTCGCCCAAGAGGGGCCGCGTCCTCCCAGTGTAGGCGCGCCTCCGGTCATGCCCCCGCCGTTGTTGCGGTGGGCCAAGCCGGAGCGCGACCTGTGGTGGCCGTCGGTCCGCGACGACATCCTCGCCATCCTGGCCGAGGACCCCGGCCTTCGGCGCCACGGCGACCTGGCGCGGATGATCCGGGCGCGGTGGAGTGATCTTTGGCCGGAGGACGACGATGCGTCGCCTGCCTGCCCGGTCGGCGAGGCACCTGCAGGGGGAGAACGTAGGAAGCGCCGTCGTCGCCGTCGGCGCTAAGTGTTGCGGTTGCCCCCCTCGCGTTATGCGCCGCCCGTCCGGGGGGGCTTAGCTCAGTTGGGAGAGCGCAGCGTTCGCAATGCTGAGGTCACGGGTTCGATCCCCGTAGTCTCCACCACCGGACCCACAGACGGCGCCGCCAAGGCGCCGTCTTCATTTGCGGAACATCGTTGGCGGGCGGGCCACATGTCCTTGTCCGACGGCATCCGCCTCCACTGGCGCGCCGTGGGGCAGGGGCCCCCGATGGTCGCCTGCAACGGTGTTGGCGTCAGCACGTTCTTCTACCGTCACCTCGTGGAGCACTACGCGGACCGCTTCACGGTGCTGCTCTGGGACTACCGGGGTCACGGACGATCGGAGGTCCCAAGCGACCCCGAACACGCCGATCTCACGATTGAGCGGACTGCGGCCGACGCCATTGAACTCATGGATCGGCTCGACCTGACGTCGCCGGCCGTTTTCGTCGGCCACAGCATGGGCTGTCAGGTCATCCTCGAAGTTGCCCTTCGCCATCCCGAACGGGTGGCTGCCCTCGTTCCCATGTTTGGGACGGTGGGTCGGCCGCTCGACACGTTTTTCGACTTGCCGAACAGTCGCGCCGGCTTCGACTTCGTCCAGCGGCTCAACCGTATGGGGGGCCGGTCGGGCCGGCGTTGGACCTTGCCGCTGACGGCCATGCCGGCGGCCTTTCGCGTTGCTGGTTGGATTGGCGCCATCGACGCCGGCCGAGCGCCACGCCGGGACATCGAGGCGTACCTCGATCACCTCCAGACGATGGACACCCGGGTGTTTCTGCGGATGGTCGAGCAAATCGCCGACCACGACCTCGAGCCTCGCCTCGGCGAAGTGACGGCACCGACCCTCGTTGTCGCGGGGGATGCGGATCGGTTCACGCCGCTGCACCGTTCCCAGGCCATGGCCGCAGCCATCGAAGGCGCTGAGTTGCTTGTCCTTCCTGGGGGAAGTCACGCCGCGATCGTAGAACAACCCGATGTGATTCACGCCGTGATGGACGAGTTCCTGGCGCGCCGACTCAGTCCAGCCCGCGGGCCGCGAGGTCGTCCTCGTCGAGCCCAAGGTAGTGCCCAATCTCGTGGAAAACGGTCACCCGTAGCTGCTCGATGAGCTGCTCTCGGTCGGACGCCATCCGTTCGAGGTTGCGTCGGTAAAGCACGATGGAGGGGGGCAAGAGCGACCATGCGTTGTCGCCGCTGCGGATCGTGTCAAGGTCCATCGATCGCTCCGCCCGCGACGGTCCCGTGAACAGGCCCAGAATTTCGCCCGGGGGAGCCGGTGGATCGAACTGCCGGCAGACCGTGGTGTCCGGTACCTCTTCCAGGACGATCGACACGGAAGCGAGCCAGCTCTGGATGGCCGGATGGAGCGCGCCGACGACCTCGGCGACGATGGCCTCCACGGTCGCGTCATCGAGCGGAACCGGAAGCGGGTGCTGAATCGGGTCCAGGAAGTGGGCACGCAAGAATGCGCGCTCCGCCCCGTCCCAGTCCTCGCGACGCTCGCGCACGAGGCCGACGCCGAACCAAGCGTCCGGCGAGTCGGGGTCGAGACGCAATGCGCGCCGCCACGCGGTTTCGGCCTGAACGAATTCGAGCTGGTCAAACTGAACGGCGGCGAGGCTCGCCCACGTGGGCGCATGGTCGGGCTGCTGGGCGGCAGCTTCTCGGAAGGAGGCTTCAGCCGCCTCCAGGTGCCCGATCTCGCGCATGGCTTCGCCCGCGAGAAAGTGGGCACCTGCATGGTGGGGACGTGCGTCGAGGACGGTGCGGATGAGGTCGAGCGCGGCGCTTGCGTCGCCTTGTTCTAGGGCGTCCTCGGCTTCGTCGAGCAGCCGATCGACCCTGCGGTCGGAAAGGGTCATGGCTTTTGGGCGCGCCCCGTCACGGCGTAGTCATAACGCAGGGTCGCATAGTCCCCCTGAAGCAGCGGCGGGACAAAGACGGCGGCTGCCAACGGTTCGACGCAAGCGCGAAGCGCGCTGTCTTCGACCTGATCGCCCGTGATTTGGAGTCCGCGGGCGACGCCCTTGCCGTCCACATGCACGAGAATGGTGCCCGTCACGAGGTCGCCGGACGACGCGGTCTGGCGCGCGCAGTTGTCGAATCCGGCCGAGACCCACGCCAGGGCTGGGTCGGCCTCGCGCGCCGGGACGTTGGCACGAACATGAGACGGGTCCGGTACGAAGTCGAGTGTTCGCGGCGAGGTCAGGGTGACGGCGGTGATCGTGCCAGGCTTGACCTTGACGCGCTGGGTGACGGTCGGGAAATTCGGATGGAAGACCTGGAGGTCGACGACGCTCCCAGCAAATGCATCGAGCGCCACGCGCTGACCCCGCCCTGCGTAGTCCCCGTTGACGCGAATCTCAGAAGCGACGGGCGTGACGGCGATGGTCCACGGTGCCGGAGGAACGGGGTCTACGATTGCAGGCTCGGGACGCCGGCTCACCCACCAGGCCGCCAAGGCGACGACGGCTGTGAGGCCGATGAGCGGGACGGTGGCCATCATGGCCGTCCGGGTCATGTGTGCCCACGGCGTCTTGCGGGCGATCTCGACGCGGAGCGATGCGTTGCCCGCGAGGCCGCCGGAAGCGACAATCTGGCCGATGGCCCCAGGAGGCGCCCTGGTGTCGATCGTCACTGTGACCGACTGGAGCTTCGCGAGAGGGTCCAACTCGACGGGCTCCACGGTCATCCAGGGCACGTCCGTGCGAATCCGCGCGGGCATCGCCTGGTCGCCGCCATTCCGCACGCCGAGGACCCAGCTGGCCGGATCGCGACCCGGCCGGTGGAGGCGGACGTGATCACCGACCCATTCGAGGCGAGCGGGGAGCCCATCGCCGCTGACGAGCATGGGGTCGGGACCGCCGGCGCGCGGCGACGATGGCGGCGGCGACGCCGTCGGGCGGCCCTTCATCCGGGTAGGTGCGCCATCCTGAGTTGCGCGCACGACGGGGCTGCGGTCGAAACGTGCGCGAGAGGCCGCGTCGCTCAGTACTGCCCAGGCGTCCTGAATCTGGTTCGCCCATGCGTTGGCGACCTGCGCGTCGGGGTGGCGCTCGGCGCGCGCCAGGCTCGCCCGGTAGGCTTTACCGATCTCGTCGAGCGATGCCGAAGAGCTGACGCCAAGGAGGCCATAGTAGTTGACGGTGGCGGCCGCCGGATTCGACCGGCTCGGCGTTGCCAGCTTGGGCCGAGCACTCTCGCCCCGGAGCCGGTCCAGCGTGTCCTGAAAGGTCGCGAAATCGATGCCCCAGTCGAGCGCCTTCTGACGGAAGACGCTCTCTTGTTCGGGGCCGATGGAGCCCGCAGCGAGCGCCGTGCGCATCGCCAATTCGAGTCCCGGAAGATGTTCGCGGGCGCGTCGACGCTTCAGGTCGGCCTGATAGCTCTCCGGGTGGCCAAGCACTGAGGCGAGCTCGCTGAAGTGCTTGATGAGGAACAATGCCTCATCTTTATACTTCGGATTCGACTGCATGCCTTGCATGCGTTTCCGGCGCGCCCGCAGGGCTTCTTGTGCGGTCTTCGACGGCGTATCGGACGTGAGGGCGAGGTAATCGAGCAGATCGGTAGCCCCGACGAGCCGCGAAAACTCCGCGGCCACGACGAAACTGTGTGGGTCGACATCTTCCGTGCTGACGCCCATCGCCGTCCCGGCACCTCGCGGGCGATCTAGCGCCTCCGCACCAAAAGGCCACCTGCGCGGATCAATCGACCTGAATGTCGCGGTTCCTACCGCGGGCCCGGTTCACTTCGTCGCGCGTGAGTCCCCCTTGGAATCGCAACTCGGCGAGCCGCGAGACCCCTGTCTCGATGTCCACGACGCTTACCTGCAAGATTTGGTCGATGCCGTAGCGGTAGATGACCTCCACGGGCGTTCCCCGGGGGCGCGGCGGCAGGCCGGTGAGCTCGACGACTCCGAGCACATTGACCTCGTCCCGGCTGGCGCCGACGCCTTCGGTCACTTCGACCCGAACGGCCGTCATGTTCTCGTAAGCGTAGGCGAACCGCCCTCGGTATTCGTAGGGTAGTCGGGTCCCCTCCGGAATCAGCTCGATGACACGTTCGTTGCGAGCCTTGTCGAGGACGATGATCCCAAGCGGGTGGGTCGTGGCGTCTTCGATGGTGACATCTGCGAGGCCCGGACCTTCATAGGCCTCCGCCTCGCCGGCCGTGGCATCTGGCCGTTGGGCTGCGACATGCTCCAAGGCCGACTGGGCGACGTGGCCGCCAGAGGCAAGGCCGATGACGGCCCCCCGGGGAGCATTCTGGCCAGGTTGACGCGGAGGTGGCCGCTCGTCGGACTTGGCCAGGTCTTTGGCGCGAGACGAGATCGCTTGGCGCTTCTCGGCGAGGGCCGGGTGTTTGGGTCGGTGGCGAAAGACGCCGGCGAGGGCGGCGCCCAGGGCGACGCATTCGTCGGGGTTGACGCCTTCGGCTGGCGCTTGGCCGCCTAGCCGCTGCAACATCTCACGGATCATCGGCATCCGTGTGGAACCGCCGACGAGCAACATGTCGTCGAGGTCTTTCCATGCGAGTCCGGCCTTCTCGAGCACGAGATTGGCGGTGTCTTCGCATTGCTGCACGAGGTCCAACGTGATGCGCTTGAAGAGCGAGCGCTCGACCCGGACGCCCAGACGTTTGCCAAGGTAGGTGACGGGGACGATGGCGCTGTCTTTCGTCGAAAGGCCAATCTTGGCCGCCAACACTCGCTCGTAGAGCTCCTGGTACGGCGCCGGCTCGTCGCGCGGGTCGCAGCCGTGTTCCGCGGCGAACTGTTCGGCGACGTAGTCCAGAAGCCGATCGTCCCAGTCTTTTCCGCCGAGTTCGGCGTTTCCGTCGGACGCCAGCGTCGACAACTTGGTTCCACGAATCTCCATCACGGTGACGTCGAAGGTGCCGCCCCCCAAATCGAGGACGAGCAACTTTCGGTTGCCGCCGATTCTGTCGAGACCGTAGGCGATGGCGGCCGCCGTAGGCTCATTGATGATCGATAGAACGTTGAGGCCCGCAATGGCGCCCGCCTCCGCGGTCGCGCCGCGCTGGGCGCTATGGAAGTAGGCGGGGACCGTGATCACCGCGTCCCGGACGGCATGGCCGAAGGCCTCCTCCGCGTCGTCCTTGATCTTACGCAGGATGAGGGCGCTGACCTCTTGGGGCGTGTAGGAACGACCCCACATGTCGAGTCGGTAGTCCTCCTCGCCCATGTGCCGCTTGATGAAGCGCACGCAGTTGTCGGGGTCGACGACGACCATCTTTACGGCCTCATCGCCCACCACGCAGCCCGACTCGTCGTAGAAGTGCACGATGGAGGGCGTCGTCCGACCGCCTTCCGCATTCGGTATGATCTCAGGCTTGCCGAAGCGATTGACGACCGCCATCGCCGAAAAGGTCGTCCCGAGGTCGATTCCGAGAACGATTTCGTCGTCGGAACTCATGGGCCGGAGCGGCCCCTACGTGCCCGGTAGACGATGACTTCCTCCGGCCGGAGCAGGGTCTCGCCCCGCTGGAAACCGCGCTTGGCGATTTGCGCGATGAGCTGGTCGTTGTCCGCGGCGTCGGTATCCTCGACGCGCACGACCTTATGAATGCGAAGGTCCAGCTTTCCGGGGGCTTCGACCGGCAGGACATCGCGCCGGTAGAGGACTTCGAGCAGCTCGTCGATCAGGTATTGGAAGCTGTCGGCGAGGACGTCAGTTGACATCTCCTGCTTGACCATACTCTCCTGGAACCACAGCAGGCTGTCGTAAAACAGCAGGAGGTCGAGCAGCAGGGGCCGCTCGGCCTTGAAGAGGAAGTCCTCTTTGTACTGCTTGAGTTCCTCGTACAAGGCGTCGAACGCCTTCTCGCGCGTGCGGTCCGTTCCGAGGCGGTCAGATACCAAACGCCGGAACTCGCCGACCTCGAGGGTGAGGCGCCGGAGCGCGTCGTCCACGTTGACGTCGCTCACGATCTCTGCCCCAACTCGGTCGCGAGGTTGATGAAAGTGCCCTCGAGTTGAATCGATTCCGAACAATAATAGTAGTCGCGTGGTCCGGAGGCGAGCGATGCGAGGAAGTCCTGGTGGACTTCGGCGCCGACTCCGATGGTCACGATTCGCGCGCCCGACGAGCGAAGCTTGTGGATTTCGGCGACCGTCGCCTCGGGGTCGTCGGGATGCCCGTCGGTCATGACCACGAAGACGCGTTGCAGACCAGCGCGTGGCTTCATCAGGTTGCGCGCGTCCGACAACCCATGCTCCATAGGGGTGCTCCCGATCGGCGACAGCCCGTCGATCGCGCGGGCGACGCGGTCCCGGTCCTCCGTCGGCGTCACTCGGATGCCGCCAGGGAACGCAATGACAGCCACTTGGCGGTTCGGCTGGGCGAGCGTGCGCTCCACGAACGCGTGTGCCGCCCGTTTCGCATGTTCGATGTTCGCGCCGTACATCGACCCTGAGCAATCCATGATCAGGGCGACGTGCAGCGGGGCGCGCCCGTGGGCGAGGTCCTCCAGCGTGACCTTGCTCGCCGCGAGGCGGTGGGGGAGGATTTGGCCCGTCGCCAGGTCCATCGCCTCGACCTCGACGATGCCGTTGGAGTTGTATCGGTAGGTGACGCTCAATCGGCTCGCGCCTGCGGGGCGCGAAGGGATGCCGTAGAACTCGAAGTGTCCGAGTACTGTGGTCGCGAGCGGGTCGTCCTTCTCGCCTTGGACGAGCCAAAGGTCGATCGTGGTCTGGCCGTCGTGGCTCGTCGCGTAGTCATCGCGTGTGCGCTCGGCTGGAATGCGCGTGTTCTTCGCGATGATGCGGCTGTTGAATAGGCCCGAATCTCGGTAAACGACCATGCCGAGGCTGTGGCTGGTCACATCGTGAGTGCGGATATCGACAGGGCTCTCGGTTCCCTGGAGTTCCGCCGCTTCGATGGCGGCCGTCAGCGCGGCGCCGAGGGCGACGGCCTCGTCGGGGTTGATGTCCGTAGCGGGAGCGGACGTGAACAGCTCCTTGAGGAGCGTTCGGACCATCGGCATGCGCGTGCTGCCGCCGGCCAGCAGGACAGTATCGACGGTGGACGCGTCGACATTGGCGGCTCGAAGCACACTTTCCGTCATGTCGCGCGTTCGCTGAAGCAAGTCCGAGGTGAGGCGCTCAAACTCTTCGCGCTCGATGCTCAAACGGAGGACATGGTTGCCATAATCATGGAAGATATTGACCTTTGGGCGGCGTGTAAGGCTGATTTTGGCCGACACGCACTTCTGGCGCAGGTCGTAGTAGGAGGTGGCATCCTCCAGCGGATCGACGCCGTGTTTGTCGCGAAAGCTGGCCGCGACGTGTTCGATGAGGCGGTCGTCCCAGTCCTTGCCGCCAAGGAGATGGTCTCCGTCTGTGGCGATGACCTCGATGTCATTGCCTTTGATGTCGACGAGCGTGACATCGAACGTACCCCCGCCAAGGTCGTAGACGAGGACTCGCATGTCCTTGCCGACGTTGTTCAAGCCATAGGCGAAGGCGGCGGCAGTCGGTTCGTTGACGAGCTTGAGGACGTGGAGGCCGGCGAGCTCGCCGGCCGTGAGCGTGGCGCGCCGTTGCAAATCGTTGAAGTAGGCGTGAACCGTGATGACGGCGTGTTCGACCCGCTCACCTAGCCGCATCTCGGCATCTTGTTTGAGTTTGCTCAGGATGAAGCTGGAGATGCGCTCGGCCGAGTAGTCCTGGTTCCGGTAGCGAAAATTCCAGTTCGCCTCACCCAGGTGGCGCTTGACGAACTCGACGACTTGGGTCGGGTAGACCACGGCCGCCTGTCGGGCGTAGTTGCCGACAATGACGTCGTCCTCTTCGAACAGGACCACGCTCGGCGTGATTCGATCCCCTTCGGCGTTCGGAATGATCTCCGGTACGCCATGTTGGTTCACGTAGGCGATCGCCGAGAAGGTCGTTCCCAGGTCAATCCCGACCGCCACCTGACCCATGTCGCCCTCGCCGTTCGCCCCCGCCATGACGCGCCGGGCCGCCGCGTCGAGTATACGGGGACGGGCCCAGCGTCGACCCCGTACCGCGGGAGGATCCGTGTTCATCCTAGCGTCGACGAGCCCGTGGCGACGCGATCTCCTGGCGAGCGCCGGGCTGGCCTTCCGAGTGGAAGCGCCGAGCGTCGACGAAGGCGCCATCAGCGCTCCCGATGGTCCACGGCTTGCCTTGGCTCGGGCCAGAGCCAAGGCGCGGGAGGTTGTCGGCCGCTGCCCCGGCGAAGTCGTGCTGGGCGTCGATCAGGTCGGCTGGTGGGAAGACGACCCTGCCGCCCCGTTCGGCAAACCCGCTGACCTGGCCCACCATCGGGCGATGCTTCGGCGTCACCGGTCCACGCCCCATTGGCTCGGGACCGCGCTCGCCCTTGAGGCCCCTGACAGGCCATCCGAGGTGCTGGTTCGTACGCGTCTCGTGGCGCGGCCTGATGTCACCGATGCGGAATTGGACGCCTACGCGGCGTCTGGCGAAGGACGCGAATGCGCCGGAGGCTATCGGGCGGAAGCGCAGGGTAGCTTCTTGTTCGGCGCAATCGAGGGCGACTGGCACAACGTCGTTGGCCTCCCGCTCACCGCTCTCTACGACCTGCTCCGGCGCCGCGGGTGGCGGCTGCAATGACGGGTGACGAAGAACTGCGCTCGCTCGTTCGAGACGTCCGGCGATGGGCCGACCACCTTCGCAACCGCGGCGTGACAGGGGTCCTGCCTTGGTCGGACGTGCCGGAACCCCAATCTGACATCCACGTCGCTTCTGTTCGGCCAACTCTGCAGGCGACGCGTGAACTTCTAGGTGATTGTCGGCGTTGTAGTTTGTGTAGCGGGCGCAATCAGATCGTCTACGGGGAAGGTTCGGAGACCGCCGACCTGTTCGTCATCGGCGAAGGTCCTGGCGAGCAGGAGGACCTGCGCGGCGTGCCCTTCGTGGGGCCCGCTGGCGAGATGCTCGAAAAGATGCTCGCGAACGTCGTTGGGGTGCCCCGGTCCGCCGTCTACATCGCGAATGTCGTCAAGTGTCGTCCTCCCCAGAACCGCAATCCGAGCCCAAGTGAAGTCGAGTCGTGTCTCCCGTTCCTTCGCGCGCAAATCGCCGCGGTACAGCCCAAGGTCGTACTCGTATTGGGAACCGTGGCCCTCAAGGCGCTGTGGGGCGCCGAATTGGGAATCATGAAGGCGCGCGGCAAGTGGCTCGACATGGACGGGATACCTGCGATGCCAACGTTTCACCCCGCCTACCTTTTGCGCACTCCGGCGGACAAACGGCTGACCATGGCGGACTTGCTCCTACTCAAGGAACGGTACGACGCCCTTGGCGGCTGGCGGCCCTGATCAGCGCTTGCGCAGCAGGTCGGCGAAGGTGCCGAACCCGGTCCCCGATGGGGGAGGAGGAGGCGGTGCGACGTCCTCGACCTCTTCGCGAAGGGAGAGGTTGACGCGGCCGCCACGTTCGCCAGACGGCCGCGCCGTCACGCGGCGACCGGGCCGAAAGCGCTGCGCGAGCACCGTGCCGGCGGGCAGATCGACTTCTGCTGCGGGAATCCAGCCGACGCGGCCGTCGTCGAGGGTCACCACGACGCCGTTCTGAAGTACCTGTGCGATGGTCCCTTGGACGCTTGTCGGCGTGGCGTCCGACCCCGGCCGGACCGGAGTCAGTTCGATGCGCCTGCGCTCGGTGTCGATGGAGGCGATCCGGACCACCAGCGCCTCTCCGGCCCGCGGCGACAGGCCCGCCAGCCGAGACGCGTGCACCAGGCCGGTGATGCCGGGCGCGAGGTCGACGAACGCCCCGAAGGTCTCCATGCGGGCGACCTTGGCGTCGACGATCATCCCGGCCCGCCAACGGACACCGACTTCATTCCACGGGTCGTCAGCGGGCGGTCGAGCGGACAACTCAATCTTCTTGGCGTCGCGATCGATGCGCTCGATGCGGACCTCGAGCTGGGTTCCAGGCCGGAGACGGTCGAGCGCGTCGTCCGCCCAGCCTGCAGCGCGGCGGGGCAGGAGGCCGTCGACGCCGCCGACGTCGACGAACGCGCCAAAAGGCTGAACGCGGCGGACGACGCCGCCGACCAGGTCGCCTTCTCGCACGGACTGCCAAAACGTGGCGGCGCGCGCTTGAGACTCGCCCTCTTGCAGGGCTCGCCGGTTCAAAATGACGCGGTCGCCCGCTTCCGTGACGAGGAAGGAAAGGGTCTGGCCCACGAGCGCGTCCGCGTCCGTGTCGGTCATCCGGCTGATCTGGGATGCCGGGCAGAATGCCCGAACGGGTCCGATGCGCACCTCGAAGCCGCCAGCATTGCGCGCGGTGACCTTTCCTTCCACGGGCACGCGACTCGCCTTGGCCTCCTCCAGGAATCCCGCGGCATTCCGATCGGAAAGGCGCGCCGAGAGGCGTAGGCCCCCTTCGTCTCGGGCCAGGACGAAGGCCGTGACGGCTTGGCCCACCTTCGCGTCGGGGACCTCGCTGGCGTCGATCAGTCCTTCCATCTTGTCGCCGACGTCGACGAGGTGCTGCTCGCCTCCCAAGCGGGTGATCACGCCTTCGATGCGATCGCCGACGGACGCGCGCTTGGAGCGTCCCACGCCCGACATCGCAGCGGCCAACTCGGCGGGGTCCATTTGCGCGAGCAACATCCAGTCGGACTCGTCGTAGGTTGGGATGGACGGGTCGCGGGTGGGTGGCGGCGGTGAGGCCGGCCGGCGCAATTCTTGGGTCGAGGGACGGACGACGGCGCGGTCACCCGCCGCCTCGGCCAGGCCGCGAGGCCTCCGGCGCGTGCTCTCACCCATCGCACCCTCGAAAAGGCGCCGGCGCTATCCGGCGTCCTCCGGCCGGGCCAACGCTGTTGCGCGCTCGGCCTCGGCGACAAGTGTCGTCCAGGCGGCTTCGTCTCCCGCCAAGATCGCTCGGCGGACCCGACGGAGGAGCCCAAACACATACGTGAGGTTGTGAAGGGTGAGGAGGCGCTTTCCGACGGCCTCGTCCACCATGGCATGGTGCCGGAGCGCCGCGCGTGGGAGGGTGGTGCACGCCACGCATGGGCAACTGGGGTCCAATGGGCGAGGATCCCGCGCGTAGGCGGCATTGCGTAGGTTGCGTCGCCCTGAGGGCGTCCAGGCCTGCCCATGGCGTCCTGCCCGAGTCGGTAGGACACAGTCGAACACGTCGACGCCCCGTTCGATCGACTGGACGAGGTCGATTGGGCGGCCCACACCCATCAAATACCTAGGCCGATCGGTCGGCAGCTCTGCGGCGGCGATTTCCGTGGCCTGCAAGCGTGACGCCGGGTCCTCGCCCACGGACAGGCCTCCGATCGCGATGCCGTCCAGATCCATCTCGGCAAGGAGCGCCGCATGGGCCGCGCGCAAGTCCGGGTAGGTCCCGCCTTGGACGATGCCGAACAGGGCCGTGCGTTCGGGGTGACGCCGCGCGTCGCGTGCTCGCTGGAGCCATCGCGTGGTCCTCTTGGTGCTCTGCTCGACGCGGGCGCGCTCAGCGGGCCATTCGATGCATTCGTCGAGCGCCATGGCGACGTCGACGCCGAGGTCCTCCTGAATGTGAACGGCCCCCTCCGGGGTCAATGTGCGCCACGCTCCGTCTTCGGGTGAGCGGAAACGCGCCCCGGTTTCGTCGAGGGTGACGTGTTCGCGCAGCGAGTGGACCTGGTAGCCGCCGCTGTCGGTCAGGATGGGCCCCGACCAGCCCATGAGCACGTGCAGCCCGCCGAGGTCTCGGATGACGTCGGAGCCCGGACGGACCCACAAATGGTAGGTGTTGGCGAGCACGATCTGCGCGCCGACGTCCACCAGATCGCCAGCCGTCAGGCCTCGAACGGCGCCTCGTGTTCCAACCGGCATGAACGTCGGGGTCTCGATGGCGCCGTGCGGCAGGGTCCAACGACCCGCCCGGGCGCGCCCAAGTCGAGCGACCGTTTCAAAGGATGAGCATCGCGTCGCCATAGGAGGCGAACCGGTAGCCCGTCGCAAGGGCCTCCCGGTAGGCAGACAGCAACCGCTCTCGTCCGACGAAGGTCGATACGAGCATGAGAAGGCTCGATCGGGGGAGATGGAAGTTCGTCAAGAGGCCGTCGACGGCCGACGTTCGGTCGGGGGGGCGGAGGAACAAGCGCGTGGTGCCGTCCATGGCTCGGATCCTCCCGTCGGGCCCCTGCGCGGTGTGGAGCGCGCGAACGGTCGTGGTGCCTACGGCCACGATTCGACCCCCGCGAGAGCGGGCCTCGGAACAGGCCGCCGCGGCCTCCGGCAGGACCGTGAAGCGTTCGGGGTGGAGCGCGCCTTCGGCGAGGGCCTCGGCCGTCAAAGGCTTGAAGGTGCCGAGGCCGACGTGAAGCGTCACCGTCGCAAAGGCGACGCCGCGGTCAGCGAGCCGAGCGCGAAGGGGCATCGACAGGTGGAGGCCCGCGGTTGGCGCCGCTGCGCTCCCAAGCACTCGGGCGTACGTGGTCTGGTAGCGTTCGGCGTCGGCATGCGTGGCTTTGCGCGCCAAGTAGGGAGGTAGGGGGACTTCGCCGTGTTGGGCGAGGTGGAGGTCGAGGTCGCCGTCAGCGACGATATCGGCCTGACCGTCCTGAGGATCCGTCTCCAGGCGTAGGCGCAGGCCTTGGGCTTCGAGGACGCTGCCCGCAGACAACCGTCGTGACGGCCGCAAGAGGGCACGACCGCGTGGGCCGTCCACCCCGACAAAGAGCAACTCGACCTGTCCGCCGGTGGGCCGGCGACGCGCCACGAGCCGGGCCCGCCGGACGGCGCTGTCATTGGCGACGAGGAGGTCCCCAGGGCGCAGGAGTTCCGAGAGATCGCGGACCTGCCGATGGTGCGTCGCCGGGCCGACGAGATGCATCAGACGTCCGCCGTCGCGGTCGGCCGGGGGATGGTCGGCGATGGCCTCGTCGGGCAGGTGGAAGTCCCATGGGTCCAGTTCGGGTGGGGGCAACGGAGGGGGGGCCATCGGGTGACTGGGACGTTATGCGCGGCGCCCGCCGACCGCCAAGGGCTTGACGTCCGCGTCGTGCGTGCTTCCCTTGCGCCGGGTTTTGCCGTGCTTGACTCGCCTGTTGTCCCTTTCCTGCTCATGGCGATGGTGTTCTGGTTCGTCGTGTGGTTGCCTATGCGCGAGGAGCGCAAGGTCCGCGACTTCCAGGCGGGGCTGACGAAAGACGACGCCGTCGTCCTCGGCTCCGGCATTCACGCGCGCATCGTGCAGGTCGATGCCGAAACCGTCGTCGTCGAAGTCGCGGATCGCGTCCGCCTCACCGTCGAACGCAGCGCCGTGGCGCGGCGCCAGTCCGCCCCCGCGGCGACCTGAGCGCAGGAGAACCTAGATGGACACGGGCAGCCTGCTTCGGGTCGGTACAATCGCCGCGATGGTGGCGGGGTCCATTTGGGTCCTGCTCCCTACGATGCTGCAGGAAGAGGCGGCCGACCGCTTCGCCCGCAGCGCGGCCTCCGTGGAAGGCCCCAAAGCCGCGGTGCGGGCGGACTTGAACGTCGGTTTCGACCACCCACAGCCGGCCGAGGCCGCGGCGGTGATCGAGGCTCGCCTTCGCGCGCTCGACCATCCTGTCGAGCGCGTGGCCACGGATGAGAAGGGGTTTGTCGTTCACCTTGCGCCCGGCGGTCGCCGCGAGGTCGTCGAGCGCATCGTACCCGCCGAAGGTCGCATCGACGTCGTGTCGTTGCCCGAGGCCGGGCCCGTCGATGACGGCGCCGCAGGCGCGTTGGCCGTCGATCTTGCAGCCGCCCTGACCGCAGCGGGCATCGCCCCGGCAACCCAGGGTGGCCTCGTCGCACGCGTGGGTGGCTCGGCCGAGGGTTTGCCGGCGCTGGGATCGGCCACCTCCGTGGTCGCCGACCAAGGGGTTTTGCGGGCTTCGCTGAGCGCGCCGCTCGCGTCTCCGGTCGCGCTCGCCGTGTTGGACGGCCACGTTGTCGCCGCCTTGCTGGCCGACGGGGAAGGGGCGCGCGTTGTCCCCATCGCCGGCGACCTCGGCTCCGAGGTCCGCGCATTTTTGCTCGGTGGGCGGCTGGTCGGGCCGGCGACACTGCGGGCCAAGGTGGAATTCAACGACTCGTTGGGCACGCCAGAGGCGGCGGAATCCCAACCGGACGCTCCAGCGTGGGCTGCTTGGCTGCCCGACACCCGCATCAACATGGGCCTCGACCTCCAGGGCGGCCTGGACCTCACGCTGCAAGTTGGCGTCGACGACGCCATTCAAACGCAGATGGGTCGCGACGTGTCCCACCTGCTCGAGAACTTCGGCAGCGTCGGCGTCACAGCGCAAGAGGTGCGGGCGGACCGCACGCGACCAGTCTTGTGGATCAAGGCCGCCGAGGAGCTCTCCGCGGTGCAGACCGGCATGAGACAGTTGGCAGGCGACTACGCATACTCGTTTAGCGAAGAGGGCAGTCACGCCTTCGAGATGGAGACCTGGCGTCGCGACGCCGTCGAAAAACAGGCCGTTGAACAAGTTCTTGAGACGCTTCGCAAGCGCATCGACGCCACGGGCGTCAAAGAGCCCTCGATCGTCAAGAAAGGCCAAGGGCGCATCAACGTCCAGCTGCCGGGCCTCGTCGACCTTCAGGGGGCCATCGATGCCATCGGCACGAGCGCGGTTCTCGATTTTCAAATGGTCGACGAAGAGTTTGACCCGGGGGTTCTCGACCGTTTGATGGTCCAAGCCGAGGCGTCGCTTCCTGAAGACCAACTCAATGACGGCGATGTCCTCAACGACTGGTTCTGGGACAGGGGACTTCTCAACGACGACCGGCAGGTCCTGTGGATGCAGGTCCGCGACGACGAGCCCCTCGTGCCAATTGTCGTGAAGAAGGACGTTGTCCTGACCGGGTCGGACGTCGAAGACGCCCGCGTTGCGTACGACAACAACCAACAGCCTCAGGTCTCGCTCACGTTCCGACCGCGCGGGGCGGCGGTGTTCTGCGAGGTCACGACGGCGAACGTGAACAAGCGCTTCGCCGTGGTGCTCGACGGCTTGGCGCGATCCGCGCCTTCGATCACCGAGCGTATTTGTGGGGGCAATGCGGCTATCGTGATGAGCGGCTCGGACGACCCGGTCCGAGAGGCGCAGATGTTGGCCCTCGTCCTTCGCACTGGCTCGTTGGATGCGCCCGTGCTCCTGGCGGAGGTTCGTACCGTCGGCGCCCAACTCGGTGCGGAGTCGATTCGCGCTGCAACGCTGGCCTCGTTGCTCGGTTCGGCGCTCGTCGTCTTCTACATGATGCTCTGGTACAAGGCATCGGGCATCGTCGCGAACATCGCGCTGACGGTCAACGTGCTTCTCATGTTGGCCTCGCTGGCCGTCGCCGGAGCCACGTTGACCCTGCCGGGGATCGCTGGCATCGCACTCACGGTCGGTATGGCTGTCGATGCGAACATCATCATTTACGAACGCATCCGTGAAGAGCTCCGGCTCGGGGTCCACCCTCGAAAAGCGGTGGACGTCGGCTTCGATCGCGCCGCAGTCGCCATCTTGGACTCGAACATCACGACGTTCTTCGCCGGCATCGTCCTCTTCTCCTACGGCACCGGACCCATCAAGGGCTTTGCGGTGACGCTGATGATTGGCATCGTCACGACGCTGATCACGGCGCTCTTCGTCTCGCGCGCGCTGATGGAGGTCATCACGCGCAACTCTGCCGCCCGCCTGAGCATCTGAGCGAGGTCGCCGATGGAACGACTCAAGAACTGGATCGACGGCCTCCGCTTCGACTTTGTCGGATCCCGGTGGCTGTTCTCCAACGCCTCTGCGGCCCTCGTCGTGTTGAGCTGGATCGCCTTCGCGGCGGTCGGGCCCAACTGGGGGATCGACTTCACGGGCGGAACGGAGATTCGCGTCGCATTCGAGCAGCCCATGGAGATCGGGGAGCTCCGATCGAAGTTGTCCGGCATCGGCCTGGGCGACGACGCCGTTCAGAGCAGCGGGGTCAACGAGTACACGATCCGCATTCAGGACACGGCGTTCGGCACTGAAGAGGTCCGAACCGAGCTGCGCAAGGCCTACGACGCCGCGTTCGGGCCGGATTGGGTTGTGGATCTGACCATGGACTCCGAAGTCGGGGCTCGCGCTGTCACCCGACACAACGGCAATCCGGTGACCGCCGATGCTGTCGAGAAGGCGGTCGCACACCTGCCGTGGGCCAAGTTCACGCCCACTCGTATGGAGTCGACCGTCGTCATTCAGGTTGCCGGGCTCACCGAATTCGTCGAGCGCGCCATTCAGTCGTCCGTGGGAGAGGACGTTCGATTCGATGTTCGGTCCGTGGAGTCCGTCGGACCGCGCGTGGGCGCCGACCTCCGCCGGGACGGCTTCGTAGCGTTGCTGGCCACGCTTGGCCTCGTGCTGGTCTACATCGCCTTCCGTTTCGATCTCGTCTATGCGCCTGGGGCCGTTCTCAGCCTGATCCACGATGTTTCGCTGACTACCGGCGTCTTCGTGCTCTTCCAGCTGGAGTTCTCGGTCGCCATGGTGGGAGCCTTGCTCACCCTTGTCGGGTACTCGCTCAACGACACGATCGTCGTCTACGACCGCATCCGCGAGAATCGAGGCAAGTACCGGCGACGAGACCTGGCCGAGTTGATCAACGTCTCGATCAACGAGACGCTGACGCGGACGATCGCCACCAATGGGGCGACGATGTTGGCGATCACACCGATGATTTTCATGGGCGGCGAGGCCATCCAGAACTTCGCACTTGCGATGTTTTGCGGGATCGTCTTCGGTACCTACTCGACGATCTACGTCGCCAGCCCCATGATCCTGATCTTCGAAGACTTGCGGCCTGCGCTCGGTCGTTGGATCCGTCTGCCGGAGCTCGCCGGTGGCGCGCCAGATGTGGTCGCTCCCGAGGTCGTCGACGAAACGCTGACGGAGAGTGAGCGACGCCGCCGTGAACGACAGGAAGCTGCGCGCCGGTTGAGCCAGACCGACTAAGAACGGGCGAGGAGGGGCCATGTCGATCGCGTGGCTGGTTGCGGCGCTGGCCGGCGCCGAAGATGTCGAGATCAACGGGGTCATCGTTGATTCCCGTTCGGTGGCGGGCATGACCTTTCCCGGCGTCACCGTGCGATTTGACGCCGCGGGGCGCGCCCACTTGACGATTCCAGGCTTCATCGCCGAAGGGCGAACAGCCGCCCCACCTGTGGCCGCAGGGGTGCCTCGGGCGCGATGGTGGTTGGCCACCGAAGACGGGGGATCCACTGGCCACAAGATTACGGTCGAGGTCAACGGCAAGGTCGCGGTCGAAGTCGCGAGCGGCCAGCCGCAGCGGATCCTCGACCTCGCACCCTGGCTCGTGGCGGGCGCCAACACCGTGATCGTGCGGTCCGTATCGACGGCGGCGACCGGCGGCGCGCTGTACGTCTACGTCGCGACCGGTACGGACAGGAGCGGCACGGTCCTCATGGACGCGCCCACCGTCCAGTTCGGTCTGGGGGCGACGCGTAGCGGAGCCTACGAACGAACCTACACATTGGACGTGACCCCTTGAGAGCACCTCCGCCCGCCCCGCCGCGCGTCTCGGGCAATTCGACCTACGTCCTCGATACAAATGTCCTGCTTCATGACCCTTCGTCGATCTTTGCGTTCAAAGAGAACGAACTCGTCCTGCCGATCACGGTGTTCGAGGAGATCGACCGCTTCAAGAAGGACGTGAACGAACTCGGGCGCAACGCTCGCTCATGTTCGCGCATCCTCGACCAACTCCGCGCGCTCGGAAGCCTTAGGGTCGGCATCACGCTGCCCAATGGGGGCCGGCTTCGCGTCGAGTACGCGGTCGCCGATTCGGCCTTCCCGATCACGTGGGGTCCGGAGACCAACGACAACCGCATCCTCGGCTGCGTTGTGCGCCTCGCGCGCGAATTGGCGCCCAAGCGCGTCGTGCTCGTGACCCGCGACACCAACATGCGTCTGAAGTGCGACGCGTTGGGCGTGACGGCTGAGGACTACCACAACGCGAAAGTCGACGTCGATGAGGCCTATACGGGATTCGTTGAGATCGAGGTGGATGTCGATCTCGTCACGCGTATCCACAGCCAAAAGCAGCACGGCATTCCGTTGAATGACGGTCCCGAGCTTCGCGCGAATCAGTTTGCTCGCCTCATGGCGGCGGGACGCCCCCAGAGCACCGTGCTCGTGCGCGTCGATTCGTACCGGGGCGTGTTGCGGCTCGTCCAGGAACACCGGGCCCGGGACCTCTGGGGAATTGACGCGAAGAACAAGGAGCAGAGCTTTGCGCTGGACCTGCTGATGGACCCCCAGGTGAACCTCGTCACGCTCACGGGTGGGGCGGGAACGGGCAAGACGCTGCTCGCGTTGGCCGCGGGTTGTGCCCAGTCCTTGGACGCGGAGGCCCGTTACCGCAAGCTGCTGGTTTCACGGCCGATTTTCCCCTTGGGTCGCGACATCGGCTTCCTGCCTGGCGACGTCGAGCAGAAGCTCAATCCGTGGATGAAGCCGATTTTCGACAACCTCGAGCTGCTCGTCAGCCAGCGGGACGTCGACCGCACCCGCCGCGAACCCGCTTACCAGCACCTCTTTGATCGGGGGCTCATCGAAGTGGAACCGCTGACCTACATCCGCGGGCGGAGCATCCCCGATCAGTTCCTCATCGTCGACGAGGCGCAGAATCTGACGCCGCACGAGGTCAAGACGGTGCTCACCCGCGCCGGAAGTGGGACCAAGGTCGTTCTCACGGGCGACGTCCACCAGATCGACCACCCTTACGTGGACGCGATGAGCAACGGGCTCACCTACGCCATCGAGCGCTTCAAGGACCAACCATTGGCGGGCCATGTGAGCCTGCGAAAGGGTGAGCGCTCGCCGTTGGCCGAACTCGCGGCCAACGTCCTGTGAGCCTCGACGCCATCGAAGGACGCAACCCGGTCGTCGAATGTCTCGCGAGGGCCCGGCGCCGCGTCATTCGGGTGTGGATCGACGTCGGCGCACGCCCCGACCCGCGCATCGCGCGTATCGAAGCGCTCGCGAAGGCGGCGGGCGTCCCGGTCGAGCGCGTCCTCCGCCAGGCCTTGGATCGGACCTGTGAGGGCAGGGTCCACAACGGCGTCGTCGCTTGGGCCGAGCCGCTGGAGGCCACGACGACGGCGCGACTGCTGGCCGACGTACCACCGGGCAAGGACACCTTCCTCGTCTTGGCCGACGGCTTGGAGTACGAGCACAACTTGGGTGCGGTGCTGCGCAGCGCGCTTGGTTTCGGGGTGGACGGGCTCATCGTCCCCACGCGTCGTGGCGCCGGGTTGACCCCCGTCGTTCAGCGGGTGGCGATGGGGGCGGCCGAGGTGGTCCCCGTCATCCACGAGGGCATGTTCGCCGCCCTGCGCCCCATCCGGGACGCCGGACTGCGAGTCGTCGGGGCCGATGCGGCGGGGCGCCCGGCCAACGAGGTGGACCTTCGCGGGTCGTTGGCGCTCATCCTTGGTGCCGAAGGCCGTGGCCTGTCCCCGAAACTGGCGGAGCGGTGTGATGACCTCGTGTCGATCCCGATGGCGGGCGCCCTCGAGTCGCTCAATGTCTCCGTCGCGGCAGCCATCTTGATGTACGAGAAACGCCGTCAGGACGCGCTTCCACGCTAGCGACGGCTATCGGCGGTTGGCCACTACGGGGGTCGTCGCACCCACAAGGGTAGCGCTCGCGGCTTCGCATGCCGCCTGGAGTCGGAGCGGCGTGGCCTCGTCGCCGGCGTCTCCAGCCGCGATGGCGTCGAGCATCTGGTCGACGGGCATCAGGCCGTTACGAACGCGCATCCAGTTGTCCATGGGTAGGCCGCCGCTCAGGCCGATGTCGAGACTGGGGCCGAGTTGGGACAACAGGTCACGGAGGGCGCGCGACGCCGGCAACCAGCGCTCGCCCGTGAGTTGCGGCAATACGCTTTCCGCCAGAACCGTCAGCCGGTCGATGGCACGCGCCCCCTTGAGCCCCTGCCTCATCGGGCCAGACGCAGGCGCCTCCAGCAGCGGCACGCGCGAAGCGTCGACGTCCAGTCCACTGCTCGCCAAGACGGCCGCCGGGCCGGGGCGATGCCGGTAGGCCCGCAGAAGCGCGCGCGCTGGGCTTTCGCCGGTCTCCACCTGGCGGCTGAGCGGCTGAATCCAGCGCCGTTCTTCGGCATCCAGCCCCGCCTCGACACCGTCAAGCAGGTCCTCGGCCCACGCCGCCAACATACGGCCGCCCACCACTCCGCGCAGTCCGTTGCGCGTGGCCTCGTTGAAGCGCTCATCGCGTTCGCCGTGGCGTACGAAGCGCGCGGCCAAATCGGCGGCGACGTCGGCGATGCGCGGCGAGTAGAACAGGGCACGCCAGAGGGCCGCAAAGGCCATGGCCAACGGCATGGGGACACTATCGGCGCCTCGAACTTCGATGGTGCGTTTGACCCGGACTTCAGGGAAGACAGAGGTGAGGTGGAGTTCCCAGTCCCTCCAGGTCGGGGGCTCTCGATCGGACATCCACGAGCGAAAGGTTCGGCCTCCGGCGGCACGCCATTGTCCGTCGCTGCCTTTGTTGAACATCATCGGCATGTCGAGGAGCCAGTCGACCCACCGTTCAAAGGTGAATTGCTCGCCGGCTTCCGGCATGCCGGTCCGCAAGGGGTCGGTCTTGGTCCATACGTGGCCCCGGTACGACATGAAGCCAGCCGGCGCGCCGTGGACGAAGGGCGAATGCGCGAACATCGCGGTGGTGAGTGGGGCCAATCTCGTTGCGAGTTGGACCTTGGCTGCGCAGTCGGCTTCGTCTGAGAAGTCGTAGTTGGCCTGGACCGCGCAGGTTCCCTTCATCATTGCGTGGGCCAAGGGGCCGGTCTGGGCAAGGTGTTCGCGCATGACGGCGTAGCGACCCTTGGGAACCCAGTCGATGGCGTCCACTTCGGCCCATGGCGTGTACCCGATCGCGGACTGTTGGTAGGCGCTCCCTTGGAGGGCCTCATCGACCTCGACAGCGAAGTCGGCCGCCTCGGCCGCCACCTCTGACATCGTTCGCGAGGGTGTCCCCGACAATTCGAGTTGGTTGCCCGGTTCCAACGTGACGGTCGCCCGTCCCCTTGCCAGCGCGATGAGTGCCGCGCCTTCGTGAACGCGGTCCCAACCGCCCCGCGCGGCCAGCCGCTCCAACAGTGCGGCAACGCCGTCTTCGCCCGCGTAGGGCATCGGAAGGGCGGTCGTCTGATGGAGCAAGTGCCGCTCAAGCTCAACGCCGACGAGGAAGGTCGATCGAGGGCGGCAGGCGGACGCCATGTGGGCGACGAGAGCGTCGCGGTTGAGGGGGCTGGACATGGCGCTGCCATAACGGGGCTGTGGCCGGCCAGCGGTCTCGCGGGGTAGTCTGGGGTGATGGTGCTTTGGCTGGCCGCCGCGTGTGTTCCGCGCTTCGTCGACATCGCCGGCACAGCGGCGGGCAATGCGTTTCAGGTGGGGCAACCCATCCCACCGGTCGTCCTCCCTGATCATACCGGCGCCGACGTCGAACTCGCCTCCTTCGCAGGTCGGTTGATGTTGCTGGACATCTCCACGATGTGGTGTGGGCCATGTCAGACCCTGGCTGCCGAGATTCCAGCCACGGTCGCGGACTACGACGCCGATAGCTTCGCCTACGTCACCGTCCTGCAGGAAGACGAACACGGCGACCCTCCGGACCAAGAAGACCTCGTGCGCTGGGTGGACGTCTTCTCTCTGACCACGCCGGTTTTGGGGGACGCCACGGAACCCCGCGCGACCGGGGAGGCCGTCATCGAAGGCACGTTTCCCGCGCTTCTTCTCGTCGATCCCGACGGAGTCGTCTTCGAACGCATCGAGGTCGCCGAAGACGCGGCTGTGCGCGCGGCGATCGACGACGCGCTCGAAACCCTGCTCTGAGCGCTCTCGCGGTCCTCGTCGTCGCGGCCTGGGCAAAGCCCGCGGGCCTCGTGCGGATCGAACAAGCGGGGCGGACGTGCGCTGGAGCGGTCGTGACGCCCAGCCGGGTGCTGACGGCCTACCATTGCGTGGCTGGCTTCGGCCGACCGCGGGTCATCGTCGACGACGAGCGCGTTGCCACCGTCGTCGTGGCGGTGGACCGGGGACGTGACCTCGCCCTCCTCGAACGGTCGGAAGGGGCGTGGAGCGAGGCCACTTGGCCCGTGGCGGGTCCGCCGGACGTGGGAGCGGCGTTGACCGCCTATGGACACCCTTACGGTGCGCGCGACCCCGGTGGCTTCTTTGAAGGCACCCTGCGAGACGTACAGGTGCCGGTGACGGTCGTTGCCGCGGGGCGCCGAGCCCTTCAACTCAGTCATGGCCTTGGGCCCGGCATGTCGGGGGGGCCCGTCGTCGACGCCAACGGTGAGATCGTTGGCGTTGTCTCACGTCGTTTGGGGAGCTTTGCCTTCGCGGGAAGGGCGGACCCCTTGCCTACCGATGGCGGGTCTCCCCTTGGCGGCAGCGTCACGATGGGCCTCGGCGGCCGGTCGGGTCTCGATTTGGGCGCGCGGCCCACCTTGGGACTGAGGGCCGAGGTGGATCTCAGGGACCGGGCATTTGTCACGGGGGACCTTGGGCTCGCCGTTCCGTGGCGCGACGGCGAACAGCGTTGGATTCCGGCCTCTGTAGCCGGCGGGCTTCGGCATGCGTTCGGCCATCGCCCTGGCACGATTTCGGTCGATGTGCATGCAGGGGTGGCGGCCGTCACCCAAGGCGACGAGGGCGCCGTCCCGCAGCGACAGGTCGTCCCATTCGGCGGGGTCGGTCTGCGGACCGGGCCCCTTCGGACGGAAGTACGGCTGGACGCCGAAGAACGAGTGGACGTCGCCCTGTGGTGGCGCCTTCCGTGGCCGGCCGCCGTTTACTGACTCAGTCGGCGCCGCCCTCGTCCTTGAGGCGGACGGGCGTCTCCTGGGCGGGATGGCGTCCGCGTTTATCTAGGTAGAAGGCACGGATTCGGTCCATATCCGCGGCGATGTCGCCGCTTGGGGCGATGACGGGCCCAAGCACCGCTCGGCGCTTCGCATAGTCCAAAGAGCCAAGCACGATGGGCACACCGGCCGAGACGGCGATGTGGTAGAAACCCGACTTCCAGTGCGGCGCCCGGCTGCGTGTCCCGCTCGGGGGGATCGCCAGTAAGCAGCCCTCTTCTGCGTCGCGGATGCGGGCAGCCGCTTCCCCGACGAAGCCATGGCGCGCCCTCCGGTCGACCGGAACGCCACCGAGGGTCCGAAGGAAGCGTCCCCAGAGTGGCACGGTGAAGAGCGTGTGCTTGCCCACCCAGGACAGCCGGATGCGGAAGACCCAGGACGCCGCCAACATATGGGCCAGATCCCAGTTGGAGGTGTGGGGCGCCGCCACGAAGACGGCGCGCGAAACGTCGGGCACGTCGCCCTCCACGCGCCAGCCAAACACGCGGAGCCAGAGCCGCCCGAAGGCGGTCGCGGCGCGTCCGGGGCGTGGAATCTGGCGGTTGGGGGAGGGAGGGACCAAGGTGGAGCCGAGAATCGGACTTGAACCGACGACCTGCTGATTACGAATCAGCTGCTCTACCAACTGAGCTATCCCGGCGGCGGGGCCGCGTTATCGGACCTTGGCGGGCACGTCAACGCGCCGCAGCAGGGTGCCTTCGATGTGGTGGGCTTGGTTCGTACCCGTGGCGGACGCGGCCGTCCCGATCTTCCTGCCCGACTTCACAGCCTCACGGCCCGACGACTTTCAAGTCACCGTGATGTTGGACGGGCTCGTGCAGGAGCGCCTGCGCGGCGATGGCCACATCCTGCTTGGGAGCGCTGCCGTCGCCAAGGTGGTGGGACCTGGTCTCGTGGAGCGGTGCGCAGAGACGCCGGGCTGTCCGATGGACGTCTTGCCCAAGTTGCCGGCCCACATCTCGCTGGTCGTCTCGGTCGGTCGGAGCGGCTCCGCGCTGGTCGGCCACATCGAGGTCTACGAGCGAGGGATGGACAGGCCGATGGACGTCCGCGACGTCCCCATCGCGTCGGGCAGCGAACACGTGTTCGTACATGAGGTCGCGCTCGCGGCCCAGGCGGCAATCTCTGCTGCGGCGCCGCCGACGCCCCAGGAGATGATGACCGCGGCGAAGATTGTCGCAGGCCTCGTTTCTCCAATCGCGGCTGATCCCGAATTGGACGAGACGGAGCTTCCCGAAAGCCCGGTGGCGCCGGTCGAGGAGATCGACGAGCCCATCGAAACGGATCGTGGCCGCGCGGTGCGCGACATGGACAAACTGCCGTCTGGGCTCAAACCGCGCCACTTGGCGGGGGTTCGGGGGCACTACGAGCGTTTCGAAGGCGACCCGCGCGATTGGCTCTACAAAGCCACGCCTCACGCCGGCCGTTGGATCGTCGAGGTCCGGGCCGGGCTCGCCCTTGGCGATGTCGATCGACAGGCCGACCTTCGCGTCCAACTGCAGGGCACGACGGTTCTTCAGAGTTGGTATCAGGAGGGCCCTACCGAGGCGCGGCGCGTCCAAGGCGGCGTCTACATCGGGTACGCTCCGCACGCGTTCGTGGACTTCGGCTCGGTGTTCGGTTTGCAGTGGGGCGGCCGTGAGCTGACGACTGGTTTCGTGAAGACAGCGGCCGACGGCACGATTCGCGATTCCGCCATCAGCGACACAACGCTTTTGGACAGCGTGATGTTTGAAGCGTCGCCGCGCGTCCGCGTCACCGTCGTCCCGACAGGCCCAGCCAAGCCGTACCTGTACGCGGGAGGGCTCATTAGGTACTTCAGCGCCTACGACGTGGCGCAGCCGGAGGCGTTCGCGTACCCCCTTCCGCCTGGGGGCATGACCCCAGGCCTTGGCGGCGGCGGCGGGCTCATGATTGACCCAGGCCCGATCGTCGGCATCTTCTTTGAGGGCGGGTACATGCGCCACTTCGGGGCGAATGCAACGGCCCAAGAGATTGGCGTTTGGGACTTCGGGTCGACCCCGATCGCTCCCCCGTCCCAGGGGACGGCCAGCCTGATCGGCGGCTTGCAGTTCCGACTTTGACGAGGTTCGTCGTTGCCGTCGGGCGAATCGCGGTCGGATCGGTGGTGGAGGTCGGGAGGGTTGCGACGCTCGCCGCCCTCGCGCTGGCCAACCTACCCGTGCGGCCCTTCCGGGTTCGGGAGACGATTCGACTGATCGGTTTCATCGGCGTGGACAGCCTCCCAATCGTGCTTCTCAGCGGCCTGTTCACAGGGGCGGTCTTCACGGTAGAGTCGTACGAGGCGTTTCGCCTCTTCGGGGCCCAAGGCCTTGTCGGCGGGACCGTGGGCGTTGCCTTGACCCGCGAACTCGCGCCAACGCTGACGGGCCTGTTGGTAGCCGGCCGTGCAGGGTCGGCATTGGCGGCGGAGTTGGGCTCCATGCGCGTCACCGAGCAAATCGACGCGTTGCACGCGATGGCCGTCGACCCCGTCAACTACTTGGTGAAGCCCCGCGTCATCGCGGCCACCCTCAGCGTGCCGTTGCTCACCGCGCTCTTTGACGCTGTGGGCATCGCGGGTAGCTACGCGGTTGCGCACTGGGAACTCCACCTGTCGGATCCGGAGTTCTGGATTCGGCTGCGCGCGTGGGTCGACTGGGCCGACATCGAAGCCGGGCTCATCAAGGGGACGGCCTTTGGCTTTGTCATCGGAGTCGTGGCGTGTAGCCGGGGCTACCACACGGAAGGCGGCGCCCGCGGGGTCGGCCTGGCCACCACCCAGGCCGTCGTCATCAGTTCGGTGACCCTGCTCGTCCTGAATTACTTCATCGCGTTGGCGTTGGCCGAATCCACGTGATCGACGTTGTTACGGGCTTTGCCGCCGCGATCCGCTTCGAGGGGGTGACCAAGGCCTTTGGGTCGCACGTAGTTCTTCGGAACCTCGATCTCCTGGTTCCGCGAGGGGCGATCACCTTCCTCATTGGTCGGTCAGGGACTGGCAAGTCGGTGACCCTCAAGCACATCATGGGCCTCATGCGCCCGGATTCGGGGCGCATCTTCGTCGGGGATGACGAGATCACTGCGATGCGCGAGCGCGAGTTGAGGGCGACTCGGAATCGGTTCGGCATGGTGTTCCAACACGCGGCTCTGTTCGACTCGATGGACGTTTTCGACAACGTGGCCTTCCCATTGCGCGAACACAGTCGCGACTCGGAGGCGAAGGTCCGCAGCCGGGTGTTGGACCTGTTGGCATCGGTCGGATTGAAGGGAGCGGAGCGCCGGGCCGTGAGCGAGTTGTCAGGGGGCATGCGCAAGCGGGTCGGGCTCGCCAGGGCACTCGTGCGAGAACCCGAGTTTCTGCTCTACGACGAGCCGACGACCGGCCTTGACCCCGTGCTCGCGGCCGCAATGGACCAGTTGATCCTCGAGACTCAACGGCGCAAGCCGGCGCTGACGAGCCTCATCATCAGCCATGACATGAGCGCCGTCTTCCGCATCGCGGACAAGGTGGCCATGTTGCGAGACGGTGCGGTCGTGGTCGAGGGCACGCCACAGCAGATTCGGGAGAGCTCGGACCCCTTGGTTGTTCAGTTCGTGTCCGGCAGCCTGCTGGGTCCGATCGATGCGTCGCAGGGATAGGCCGGTGCGGTGAACGACTTTCGCGTCGGTCTCTTTGTGATCGTCTCCGCCGTGGTCATCGGCATGGGTTGGGCGTGGGCGCTGGACGGCCTGCGTCCCGACGAACCGCGAATCTCCGTCACGCTGCGGGTGCCCTCCGCCGACGGGCTGTGGGAGGGGAGTGCGGTGCGCCTGGCGGGAGTCGATGTCGGCGCCATCTCCGAGATCGAGGTGGAAGGAAGCGAGGCGATTCTCACGCTCCACATCCGCGACGTCTGGCAGATCCCCTCCGACTCCGTGGCTTCGATCCGTTCGAGCGGCCTGCTCGGCGACCGCTATGTGTCCCTGGAGTTGGGGCACGCGGAAGGTCGTTTGGCGGACGGGGGACGACTGGCGCTGGCGGAGGTGCCTGGCGACATCGACGCCGTCGTCCGGCAATCCGAGCGCATTGCAGACGACGTCGCTGCCGTCACGGCCGTCGTCCGGCGCATCGCAGAAAACGAAGGCAACACAGAGGCCATCGAGGGCATCTTGCGTCACCTCGACGCGCTTACCCGAGAGCTGGCCGCCACGGCTACCGCCAACCGGGACGAGGTGGACCGAATCGCCTCTTCTTTGGCTCGCCTGACCGAGGCGATGGAGGATTTCACCCAAGACCTGGACCGAGACGTCGGCAACGAGTTGGCCACGCTACAGGCCGCCACGGAGAAGCTCGACGCCACGCTGGCCAACCTCGAGTCGATCACCGGAAAAGTCGACCGAGGTGAGGGGACGTTGGGCGCGCTGGTCCACGAACGTGACCTCGCGGACAACCTGAACGAGACCGTCGAAGAGGCCGGCGACCTGGTGCGGTCCTTTTCCGGGCTCAAGGCGGAAGTCTACTACCTTGGCCGAGTCTACGGAGGTAGCCAGCCCGCCGACCCTGCGTTCTTCTATGGAAACCCGCTAGCCCCCAACCTCGACGGCGGCTTCGGTCTCGGCGGTTCCAACACGCTTGGACTCGAACTCCGCCCGCAGGAGGACTTTGGTTGGATTGTCGAGGTCAACGACACGCCGAACGGTGCCATCACGAATGAAGAGCACGTCTTTCCGGAAGCGGGCACCGGCTACACGGAGTGGATCCGACGCGACGACTACCGATTCACGTTCTTGATGACGAAGCGGTGGGCAGACGTTGCGTTTCGCCTTGGCGTGCTGGAGAGCGGCGGCGGCGTCGGCGTCAGCGGGTATTTGCTTCGAGATCGGCTGCGCTTGAGCGCCGATGTCTTCGACTTTGCCTTTGGCGCGTACCCCGCCTTCGACGCACTTGGACTTCCCAACCTACGTGTTGCGGCGCGCGCAGAGCCCATCCGTCACGTGTGGTTCGAGGCGGGCGCCGAGCAGGTGCTGTTGGGCGCCCGTTACGGGTACGGCACAGGTTTCGTCGGAATCGGCTTTCATTTCGCCGACGACGACGTGAAATGGCTCCTCAACGCGGTCCCCATCGGACTTTGACACGGTGGCGTCCCGGCCCGGGCCCGATCGGCCGGTCCATCCGTTAGATTCGTGACCGTTGAGGGTGAGTCGTGGTGAAGAAGGGCAAGGACAAGGACGTTGTCGCAGACTTCTTCGGCGATGATGTCGACTGGTTGGATGACGAAGCCGAGGACGCGCCCGGTAACGCACCGCCGGCGCCGCCCAAGGCTCCCGCCGATGTGGCTGCGGCCGACGCGACCCCCTCTGCGCCTGCCGTGGAAGCACCGTCAGCCGGACTTGGACGCGTCGCCGCCCTTGGCAACGCCCCGACGCTCGTGTTTTCTACCGTTCCCACCCTTCCGCCGACCCCGATCGAGCGCTTGATGCCGCCTTCGGAACGCGCGGCCGCGGCTCCCGCGCCAACGCCGGCCTTAACGCCGGAAACTGAAGGGTCGGGCGCGCAGGGCCATGCACACACGGATCCCGACATTGAGGCGTTTGGGGACGCGTTCGAGGACCAAGTGCCGGCGACCCCCCTCGTTCGGACCGTCGAACCGGCTCCGCTGCGCATGCGCGTGGGAGCGACGCCCGAGCCTGTTTCTCGCGCGACGACGGGCCCAGCGCGCCGGCGACCCTCCCTTCCTGCGTTGGACCTCGACGACGGACCAGCCACGTGGCGCGCAGCCGCAGCGGGCCTTGTGGCCGAAGCGGCTGTCTCCGAAGTGGACTCCAGAGGCTCTCTGCTTGTGGCCGCCGCCCGAGTTCACGCCGATCGCTTGAAAGACGGCCATGCCGCCGTGGCCCTTTTTCGTGATGCGGTGGATGCCGGTGTGGCGACGGTCGACATCCTTGGCGAGGGCGCAGCTTCGGCCGCGCTTCACGGTGAAGGATTCGACGCCCTCGCGTGGCTTGAGCGGCGTTCGCCGCTCCTGACTGGGGTGGCCCGGGCCGAGAACGACGTCGATTCTGCACTGCTGGCGCTCCGCGTCGCGCGGCGCCCAGACCAGGCCGAGGCGTTGCTGTGCTCAGCCCTCGCCGCCGATTCGACGGATTGGCGGGCCGCCCAACTCTTGCGGGATCTGGCCGCTGAACGGGGCGACATCGGGGCGATGGTCGACGCCATGGCCCAAATGGCGACCATGGTGGACGGCGACGTCGCCGCCGAAGTCGTCGTCGACCGCGCCCGGGCGCTCGAGGACCTCGGAAGGGCAGGGGAGGCGTTGGCCGATTGGCGGACGGCCGTGGCGCTTCGCCCCCATTCGCTCGTCACTCGCGCAGGCCTCATGGGCGCCCTCCTTCAGGATCCGGGCGGCATGGCGCTGCAGTTGCGCTCGCTTGCGGAGAGCGACGGCCAGGGCGCGGCGGACGCTTGGGTCGCCGCATCGGAGATGTACGCGGCCGCCGGCGACGAACAGGCAGCGGTGGATGCGATGGGGCGCGCGGTCGCGGCTGGCCATGCGAGCCTCGACGGCGAATGGCAGGCGCGCCGTGTCGCCGCGGAACCCGCCGTCCTGCGCACCTGGCTCGGCAGCCGGGCATCGCAGGATGCGCACGTCGCCTATCGTTTGGCCGCATTTGAGGAGCGGGAGGGCGACCAAGCGGCGGCAGCACAAGCCTACGCGCGCGCGTCAATCAAAGGCGGGCTGCCTGCGTTGGATGGGGTTCTCCGCGGGCTGGTCACGGCTGGCGACGTGGACGGCGAACGTGCCCATCACCTTGCCCGCCTGGAAGCCGGGTACGACGAGTCGTTGGCGCGGGTCCGACTGGCCGAACTCGCGAATGGCGGTTCCGAGGCGTGGCAGGCGCTCGCGCTGCTCGACGGACCCCTTGGTCGCTTGGGTGCGCGCATGGCCCGGACCTGCGCGCTCCGCCAGGGAGAGAACGCGCTCGTCGCGAACGCCTGGCGCGAATGGGGTCAGCAACACCGGTCGGCTGGGGTGGCCTATGCCGGCGCTGTGGCCGTTCCAGTGGTCGGGGACCTCGACGCGCTGTTGGGCGTCCTTCTCGTCGACGCGGCGTTTGAGCCCGCCCTCGATGCCGTCCTGGCGTGGGGCGCCCCGGGGCAACGTCTGGACGCGCTGCTCCGCGCCCTCGGCGACGTATCGGGCGACGAGTCACCTGGATTGGCTTGGTTGGCCGCCGCTCTCGCCCGGACGCTCCGACCGGAGCTCGCCAACGACTTGTTGGAGCGAGCGGCGTCGGGCGGCCTGGAATGTGCAGCGTCGTGGGCACGCGTTTGGGCAAACGGGTCCCGCGCCGCGGACGCGTGGCGGTCCGTCGCAACACGGTCGCGCGGCGATGAGGCCGTTTGGGCCTGGTACGCCGTCGCGGTGGCAGATGCGCAACGGCCGGAGGGCCTCGACGCCGTGAGCACGGTGCTCACGCTGTCGCCCCAACACTCCGGTGCGCTCGACCTGCGTGCAGCCTGGCAGGCGTCACATACGGATCCGGCGTTGACGTTGGCCGCGCTTGCAGCTGACGAACGGTTGGGCCTCACGGGCACCCTTCGCGCGATGGCGCTTGCCCTTCGCTTGGGCCAGCCGGACGTGGTTGGCCGCGTCGGCGCCCGCTTGGCCGCCGCCGGCCATCGCCACCGGGTGGCCGCTGTCCTCGCTGCGGCCGCGGGCCACGGCGACGTAGCCTTGGACCTCCTGCCGGCGGATGCCTTCGCCGATCGGGCGGACTGGCTCGAGTTTGGCCTCGGGCGCGCCCATGAGGCGCTGGCCGCCGTCAAGGCCCTTCCGGAGGCCGGCGAGGTTTGGACGAGCCTGTCACTCATCCGTCTGGGTGGCCGCTGTGGAGACTTGGACGCTCGGCGCACGGGTCTGCGCCGACTCGTCTCCGACGAGCGGGCCCCGACCTGTGTGCGCGCCGCGTGCAGCTCTTGGCTCGCGGCAGAGGGCGACGGGGGTTCGTCGCAAGTGGCTGCTCTCTGGCGTGCTGTGCGCGAACTGCGGCCCGGCGCCATTGGCGCTGCGGTTCGCGAGCGTGACGCGCGAATTGCCGCGGTGGACGTGCCTGGCGTCGAGGCTCTGTTCGCGGATGTCTGGCCCGACGACGCGATGGGCCTTGTGCGAGCGTTGGATCGCCTAGGCGTGGTCGACGGCCTGGCCGAGCGCGTGATCGCCGTGTCCTCGACCGTCGGCGCCGGTGATCCCCAGGAGATCGCCTGGTGTTTCGAGGCGGAACCCATCCTGGCCCGCCTCGGCGCCTGGAGCGCGCTCATGACCGTCTACCAACGGCGGGCAGAGTTGAGCTTTGACGAGGCCAACGTCGCCGAATTGGACCGGCGACGCCGCTGGGTGCTGCGCGAAAAACTGGCCGACACCGAAGCGGCTTGGACGTTCTACCAACATCTGCACCTCGAGCATCCGGACGACCGAGACGTCACCGAAGCCCTGGCCCGGATTGCCGCAAAACGTGGAGAAACGGCGCGGGCCGTCCAGTTCCTTTCCGACCTCGCACGGGGTTCGAGTGGCCCGGCGGAGAGCGCGCGGCTGATGTGTCGCATCGGCGACGCCTGGCTGCAGGGTGGAGACCCAGCGGCCGCTCGCCAGGCGTGGTTCGACGCCCTCGACCACTGCCCCGACGACCGGATGGCGCTGACGTCCCTCAAGCAGCTTGCAGAAGCTGAGGGCGATGACGTAGCCCGGATCGCCGTGTTGCAGCGTGAGGGTGCGCTGTTGGCCGGAGAAGCGCGAGCTTCCGTCCTCCGCGAAGTTGCGATGCTCCAGTCTCGTGGCGCGTCGCCTCAGGAAGCGATGGACGCGTGGCGCTCCGTCCTCGACGCCCAGCCTGATGACGCCGTCGCGCTTCGGCGGGTCTGGGATCTGGCGATCGAGGCCAGAGACGGTCACGCGATGCTCGCCGTGGCAGATCCTCTGCTGCAGCGGCTGCCGGAAGGGGCCGAGCGGTCTCAAGTCTGCGCCACGTTGGGCGCCGAGGCCGAACGGCAGGGCGACGCAGACGCTGCCCAGCGTTGGAATGAGGCCGCGATCACCGGGCCGGCCCCCCATGCGGGCGCGGCGGCTGCACTCGAGGCTGTCCACCGCGTGCGCCTCGACAATGCCGGCATCGCGCGTGCGCTGACAGCGCTCGCTCGAGCCACCGAAGGCGACGACCGCGTTGCCGCCCTCCACCGGCTCGCCGTCCACGAAATCGACGCTCGGTTGGACAAGGACGCGGCGGTCGCCGTCTACGAGCGCATCCTAGAGGAGTCGCCCGACGACGCCGTCGCACTGCGCGTCGTGGTCTCCCAACTCTACGAACAGGGCCGCTACGATCGCGTGTTGGATCTTGGGCTGCGGCTTGAAGGCCAACTCGCCGACCCCGACGCCGATGACTTCGACGGCCGTCTGGAGGTCACCAACTTCCTCTTCCAGATGGGCGACGTCCTTCGTCGTTCCGGGCGCATCGAGGACGCGATTGCGCGCCACGAGCGCACGCTTGCGATGAACGGCGGTCACTTGGCGACCCTCGAAGCGGTGGCCCCGCTCTACGCGGCTCGCCAGGATTGGGCGTCGGCTGAGAAGGCATTCCGCCAGCTGATTCAGCTGTCGGGCGGTCGCGGCGAACGGGCGAAAATTGCGTCCTGGTACGTACAGTTGGCCACGATTGAAAGTGAGCTTGGCCGTGCGGACAAGGCGCAAAAGCGCTTCGAGAAAGCGCTCGAGATCTTCCCGAACTTCGCGCCTGCTCTCAAGGGCCTGACGATTCTGGACGAGCAACGCGGAGACTGGAGCAGCGCTCTGACCCGCTACAACCTCATCATCGGTGGCGCCGCCCGGTCGTCGGACGAGGTCATCGACGCGTATATGTCCAAGGGTCGGTTGCTCGACGAGCGCTTGGCCCGCCCGGACAAGGCGCAGGAGCACTTCGAACGGAGTCTGGAGTTCGAAGCGAACCAGCCCAATGCCTACTTGCGCCTGGCCGAACTCGCGATGCGCCGGGAGGACTACGCGCAGGCCGCTCAGCTTGCCGAGACGGCCCTACATCTCAACGACGCGGCCGGCGTGGACGGCATTCGGGCCATGCTCCTTGCGGTCGCGGCCACCGGGCTCGCCGTGGGTGGCAACGAACCTGAAGCGACGCGCGTTTTCAGTGAGGCGGCCGGCCTGGACCCCGAGCTCGGGGAAGCCCTTGGCGAGCGCCCCGCTGGCGACCCGGAACGGGTGCGCGTCGCGCTGCGTAGTCGATTGCCGCGCTGACGAAAGGCCGCTTCAAAGCCTGCAAGTGGCGGGAGTCAAGAGCCCGGCTATGCGCGGGCCGGGGCGTTGGAGTACGCCCGCTCGAAATGACTCAGCGGCCTTGGCGAATCGGGGTTTCCTCGATGGACACCCACTCTGGCAATGCAGCGGCACCCTCCACTGCCTTCTCGCGGCGCTTGCCGAGCGAGTACGAGCTTTTGGGAGGCAGCGATATGCAGCGAGTCTCCCCGACGTCGATCGGCGTGTCCTTTTCCAACATCTCGATTCTTCCGACGTTCTTGTAGCCGTAAGCGTTGACCATCATGCCACCGGACGACACGCCAGAAACGGACCAAACTCGCTCCATCATGTAGCCTTCCGACTTGTCGAAAATCGAAACGCCGGCCAATTTCATCGTGAAGGCCAGGGGATTCGTGCTGTCGATATTGGCCATCGTGGTGCCCTTGCCAATGCTCTGCACGAGCGTGTGGCCTTTGTATTGATTGAGGTAGTGGACTGCGACGCTCGACCCCGAACTGCTAGGGAAGCGGAGCAATGGAACGTCGTACTCGTACCACTTGCCGTCTCGCAGGTCGGCGCCGTCGCGAAGACGAAGGTCGAACCCCATCGCGACCAGGTAGAGGACGCGCTGCATGACGTCGACCTGGGCCTTGTCGACCTCCGAGTCCGACCCGATGCCCTCGACGTCCGAGGAAGTGACCTGGCCCCGGTCATCGACGCGAAGCTGGAGGGCGTTTCCCGTCAGTTTCTCGTCGATCTCAAGCAGCAACTCGTTGGCGCGGGCGACGCGGTCGACGTGCAGATCGTAGGCCTCGAACGGCGCAACTGTGAAACCAATGTCCTCGATCGTGCACGCGACCTGGAAATTCCTTCGGCCCGTCTTGATGTCCTTGTTGCACTGCAAGACGGCGCGAACCTGCATGGCGGCCGACAAGAACGAGAAGTTCTCATTGACCAGCAACTCCGGAAACGGAAGCACCATCTCCGTCGCGACCGCCCAGCGGGTGTCGTCCCATCGGGCAAAGAGGTCGCCGTAGACGATGACCTCGGTGTCTTCGCCGTAAATGAAGCCGTCGTCCGTCGACGGAGTCGCCAAGGGCGCGGGCGCCGGCGTCGAGGTCTGGGCCCACGTTGCCAACGAGCACCATGATGCCAGCCACATCGGCCCTCCCCGGCGGGGGGTTAGCCACCGTTCGGCGACCCCGCCAGACTCCGGAGGTGGTGATGCGTTGGGCACTGTTCATGGTCGGCGCGTGTGGTTCGGATCCCGTGCAGGGGCTCGACGGTACCGGTTTCACGACGGACGACTTGACGCCCGGCGGCGGCGGTGGCGGTGGTGGTGGCGGCGGGACCACGGTCCCGCCCCCCCCGACCGACCCCGGACCCACGACGAGTGAACCCAACGCGACGTGGACATCCTCCGGCACGATCAACGTGCCTGCGGGTCGAGAGACCGTGGGGGGTGACTTGCGGGTCGCGTGGGTCGAAGTCGTCTGGCACGGTGGCGTCGGCAGCGTCGAGTACAAGACGCCATGGAAAGCCAAGTCCGTCGGGCCGATGTCGTCGTCCACGCCGTTTTCGTTCGACATGCCAGACATCCCTGCTGCGGACACGCTCGTGGCCGAAGACGCGTCGCCGGGTCTGCTGTTTGCCCGCTTCATCCCGGTGGCTTGGGTCGAAAAGTCTGGGGATGACGTTCCGGGCCCGGGCGACGACCTGGTCGCTTCGTCCTACAATCACCTGCTTTACATCGAAGGGACCGTCCCGCCTTCGATGACCGTCATGGGCCTCGATGCGGGATGGAATTGGGTGGAGACGACGTCCGACGGCACCCAGACGAACACCCATCTCACGGGCGACCTTGCGTCAATGCAGGTAGCGGGCAACCTTCTGCCCAAGGTCTTCGACGGCTCCCTCGACATCGAGGTGGTCGATGCGCTCGACGTACCGACATCGGGTTTCTACTTCGCGGACCTCTTTTCGCTCAACTTCGCCGTTCTCGGCGGAGACCCGGCGGTACCCACGTTGGCGACTGTCCCCGTAGCCGACTCCTTGGCCGCGCAGGCCCTTTCTTTGGAGCCGGGACCGCCCCCCTTCGACCACTACGCCCCAGGCGCAACGTTTGGCCTCGTCGGGGTGGAACTCGCGTTGTACCAAGTGGTCGTCTACTTGGATCGAGACGGGTCGGAGACGTGGAACCTCGTCTACGACAGCCGGTTGGGGACGTCCGACGCGGACGTTCGCATTGGCCACATCCGCTTCACCGGCCTCGACGGCTGGATTGCTGCGGAGATGTTCGATGGTGGCGGCTGGACGTTGTACTCGGAGATTCCGGGCGGCGTGGACGTCCTCCCAACCGAGACTGTCATCTCGATCGCGGGCGGCTGAGCAAAGAGTTCTCGATGGGGCGCGTTGGGGTGTCCAAACGACGGGGGGTTCAATGTGGACGTTGCTACTCGCCTGTGGCCCAGCGACCATCGATGTCGGTACCACCCCCGACGACCCGCCTGGGACCACGGACACCGTGGACCCTGCGCCGGGCGCCACAGACGGGCCGTCCACGGAGCAGACGGGGGAACCGACGCCGCCTACCGATGAACCGACGGACGGAACGGGCTCACCGCCGACCGACCCGGACACCTGGACCCTTTCGGGCGATCTCGTCGTTCCCAACGGCCTGGAGGTCGTCGCGGGTGCCGTCACCGTCGCCCTCGTTCCCTTTCAGGAGGATGCGACGAACATCGAGGGGGCCGGCCTCGCGTTCGGCGACCCCTGGGTCCTGGGCCTGACCGACCCACTGCCAGCCGGCGGGTCCATCGATTTCACGATGGAGGTGCCGAGGACGCCGCCGTTGGACCTGCAATACACGGTGGACGGCTACCCTGGCCTGGCGCTCGGGACCTTTTTTGGCGGGGCGTGGGTTGATGCCGACGGTGACGGCTTGGCCGACCCCGAGGAGACCTACGTTTCCTCGCAGTTCGACTTGTTCTACTACGTCGCGGGCGTCCTTCCGGCAGGGCTGGCGGCCATTGGGCTGGAATCAGGTTGGAATTTCGTCGTAGTCGACCCCCTGAGCGGCGCGACGTCCGTCACGCCGTTTGCCGGGGACTTTCCAGGTTGGGCGCTCGAGGCGAACCTGTTGCCTTTCGCGGGACGAGGCGAACTGAGCGCGCACCTTCCGGGCGGGTACGGCGCGGACGGCATCACGAAGTTGGGCCTCTACGCGCTCAACGAATTCCTCTACGAGCCGGCTCCCGCCGACGCGACGCTTAGTGCGGTGGACGTCGGCTTTTCCCCGAACGGTCGTACCCTCGATGTACCCACGGTGGTGCCGCCCGCGGATGTCTTGATGTCGGAGCTCGATGGTTACGACCTTGGCGGCGTGGACATTGCGCTGACGTCGCCCGTGTTGTTCGCCGATGTGGATGGTGACGGGGACTGGGTCCTTCCCGAGCCTCCGGTACTCGTCGCCCCGGAGACCGAGGCCGTCGCCGTGTATGTGCGCCCGACCGGATTCGGCGCTTGGCTCTATGCCGCGACCTTCGGTGGAACGGGCTGGATGTTGTGGATCGACGACGACGGCAACACCGTTTCCGTACCGTGGTCCGAGGGAGTGGAGCTCTCAGCGCCTTAGCAGTCGGCTGCAAAAACGCCGTCCTGCTGCGGGCCGTCGCCGTTAGACAAGCGGCCCGGAGGGCGGATGCCTCGCCGTCTCTTTCTCGTCGACGGCAGCCATCACGCCTTCCGCGTGATGTTCGCCCTGCCCCCGCAACACGCATCGGACGGCTTCCCGACCCGCGTTTTATATGGCTTCACGCTGCTTTTTCAGAAGTTGATGCGCCAATGGCAGCCTGACTTTGTGGCGGTCGCCTTCGACTCCGGCAAGACGTTCCGCCACGAGCTGTACCCGGCCTACAAAGGGCACCGGCCCGACATGCCGGATGAGCTGCGGCAGCAGTGGCCGTGGTTGCCCAAGCTGGTCGAGGGCTTCGGCTATGCCGTGGTTTCGTCACCTGGCTTCGAGGCCGACGACGTGCTCGGGACCCTAGCGGTCGCGCATGGCGGGCCCGACACCGAAGTGTTGTTGGTGACGGCGGACAAGGACTTTGCCCAACTCGTCTCGCCGTACGTCCGCATTCTCGATGAGGCCAAAGGGGCCGTGCTTGGTGAGGCCGAAGTGCAGGCTCGCTGGGGGGTGGGGCCGTCCGCCATCGCCGATCTGTTGGCGCTTTCTGGCGACAGCTCGGACGCGATTCCTGGCGTCGCCGGTATCGGAGACAAAACGGCCGCTCAATTGCTCGCCAAATACGGGACGCTCGACGAGGTACTCGCGGCGGCAGCGCGAGGCGAAGTGCCAGGGAAGCGGGGAGAAACGCTGGCAGCGAGCCGCGAGGTTGCGCACCTCTCGCGCCGTTTGGCGACCATCCGAACCGATGTGCCTGGGTTGCCGGACCTGCCGGGGCTCCTGCCGACGGGTCTGCAGGCGGACGTCCTCCGACCTCTTTTCGAGCGGTGGGAATTTGGAATGGTGGCTCGCAAGCTGCTGCCTTCGGTCGACGCCGTGGACAGCGCCGGCTTCCGTGTCGTGCGAACAGCCTCCGATCTCGCAGCCGCCGTCGCGGACGCCCGTGCCGTGGGCCGTATCGCCGTGGCTCCACGTTTTTCGTCGGGCCGACTGACGGACGTGGCTTGGTGGACCGGTTCCCACACCTGGTGGGTGCCCGTTCTGGCCCGCCCAGGAACCCAATTGGACGACGCTGAGGTTCGGGGAGCGGTCGCTCAGCTGCTTGGGGACGCGTCGATCGCCAAAGTGGCCTTTGATCTGAAAGGCGTCGCACGACGTTTGGCTGCGGAGGGATGGCCGTGGGCGGGAGGAGCCGGGGACCCTGGGCTGCTGGACTACGTCCTTGTCGCCCATCGCCGAACGCACGGCCTCGAGGACCTGGCTCAGCGCCATCTCGGCCACACGTTGGGGTATGTGCCGGACCCGGAACCGTGGGATGTCGAGGTACTTGGCCGAGCCGCCTGTGAACCGGCTTGTGTCGCTGGCCTTGTCGAGCGGCGCCTCCTCGATCGCCTCGACGAGGGTACGCGACACGTGTACGACGAGCTCGAATTGCCGCTCGTGCCCGTGCTTGGCCGCATGGAAGCGCGCGGCATTCGTCTGGACCTTGCGGCGCTCGCGGAGGTACGCCGCGACGTCGCCAAGCGGGCCCAAGAAGCTGAGGCGCGGTGTCACGAACTTGCGGGGCATGCTTTCAAAGTTGGCTCACCGCAGGCGGTGTCCGCGGTCCTCTTCGATGAACTCGGCCTTCCTCCGACAAAGAAGTTGCCCTCGGGCGGATGGTCGACGGACTCCGCGTCGCTCGAAGGACTCGACCACGTCTTGCCCTCGGCCATCCTTGAGTATCGTCAACTTCAGAAGCTCGAGGGGACCTACCTCGCGCGATTGCCCGAATACGTGGGTGCCGACGGTCGCATCCACACGGACTTTCAGCAGACGGTTGCGGCCACCGGGCGGTTGTCGAGCGTCGACCCCAACCTGCAGAACATCCCGGTCCGCACCCACGAGGGGCGCCGCATCCGCCATTGCTTCGTGCCTGCCGAAGGGCACCGCTTTGTGTCGTGCGACTACAGCCAGATCGAGCTTCGCCTGTTGGCCCACATCACGGGATGCCGGACCCTGTTGGACGCCTTCCGGTTGGGGCAGGACATCCATCGGCGAACGGCCTCCGAGGTCTTTCACACGCCGATCGAGGCCGTCACGAACGAGCTGCGGACGGCCGCCAAGGCGATCAACTTCGGCTTGCTCTACGGGATGAGCGCGTTCCGGCTGGCCCGCGACCTCGGGATTGGCCGCTCGGAGGCAAACGCCTATATCGAGGCCTACTTTGCGCGCCTGCCGGAGGTTTCGCAATTCATCGAGTCGACCCGGGCGCGCGCGCAGGCCGAAGGTGGCGTTCGCACACTCTACGGTAGACGTCGGCTCCTACCCGAAATCACGTCGAAGAACTTCCAAGAGCGCGCCCAGGCCGAGCGAGAAGCTGTGAACACGATCATTCAGGGGACAGCGGCCGACGTGATCAAACGTGCGATGATCCGAGTCGATTCTGCGTTGGATGGAAGGTACCTCACGCTTCAGGTGCACGACGAGCTCCTGTTCGAGGTGCCGGTGGGCGAGGTCGACCGAGTGGGTCGGGTGGTCCGCGCGGCGATGGAGGGGGTCGCAGACCTCAGTGTCCCGCTCGATGTCACCGTCGCCGTGGGTGACACATGGGCGAATGCCCATGCGTGAGTCCTCGAATGGCGCGCCGGCGGCGGACGGAGGGGGTACCAGGCCAAGCAAGGAGGGCGGTGTGGAACGGTTGCACGACCTGTTCATCGGGATCGCCGGCATGATTGGCGCCGGCAAGAGCACGTTGGCCACGGCGTTGGGCGACCACCTGAAGCTGCCCGTCTACTACGAGCCCGTCCAAGACAACGTGTACTTGGCGGACTTCTACCGGGACACGGCGCGGTACGCGTTCGCCACCCAAATCTACCTGCTCAACCGACGCTTCCAGCAGCACCAGGAGATCATCTGGAGAGGCGGGGGAGGGGTCCAGGACCGAACGGTCTACGAAGACGCCGTCTTTGCGCGCACATTGGTCAAACTTGGGCTGATGGAGAGTCGAGACTGGGAGACGTACCTTTCGCTCTTCCGCCACATGTCGAACTTCATGTGCCGTCCGAGTGTCATCGTTTACCTGGACGTGCGGCCCGAGCGGTCGTTGGAGCGAATCAAGAAGCGGCAGCGCGACGTCGAGTCCGGCGTCACGATGGACTACCTGGTGGCCCTCCACGACGAGTACGAGTCCTTTGTACGCGACATCAGCCGGTCCGTCCCCGTCATCCGAGTCGATTGGGACCAGTTTCGAGACGTGACGGAAATGGCGGAGGCCATCGAGCGCGAGTACCTTCGTGGGAGTTTTCTCCGCCATGTGGCGTGGTCGCCAACGAAGCCGTGATCGATCAGAACGTGACCAGGGACTCGGTGGCACGAATGAGTCCTTCGGCGGGGTACAGCGCAGGAAGGCGTTCAGCACGGTAGGATACGAATCCTTGTTCATTGGTTGTACGGTCGCTCCGAGCCCGAATCTGGAGGACGACGTCGCCATTCTGGGTAGAGCCGAATTCCACAATATGAAAGGTAGAGTCTCCCCAACCCTCGTCCTTGTGGTTGGTATTTGGCTCCTTCTTCACCGTGCCGTAGTCGACCAGGACGCCACCGTTGGGCAGGAGGTCAGCGTCGCCACGAGCCTCCACGAAGAGCTTGCCAACAAAGGTCTCGTCCAGGCTCCACAGTTCCTCGTAGGTGCCCGCATCTGGGTCGACCGCGTACGCCACGGCTCGGCTCTTGCCCGTCCAATCCGGGTGTGGGTTGTTGGAATACGGAGTATGGCCAGCGTTCGAATTGTCGAACAGAACGTAGGAACCATCTTCCTCCCAGCATCCGCCATGCATGTGGTAGGGCGGCAGTCCCTCCGTCAACGTCTCCAGAAGGGCGTCCGCTTGCATGCCCGTATGTCCGGCGGCATCACCGAGAATCCAATTCAGGCTGCCGTCTGGGGCCAATCCCACGATGGCGTCCTGATTGCGGACGCTGACAGTATAACCCCCAGCCTCTGAAAGGCAGAGCGCATTGGCGTGGCTCCAGTCCAACAGGTAGCCTTCCGTCGGGGTAATCGAATCGAACGTAATTCTCGTTGTGTCCAAGACATCGCCAAGGCGAAACTCGCTGAGAACACCGCCCAAGGAATCGATATGGACGATGGTGGAATCCCTTAGGGTGGCGGGTCCCCCAAGCACCGTCGGTTCGTCGTAGTTCGTTGGGTATGCGGGGACAGCCGTAGCTACGGCGCTCAGGCTGAACAAGCCACCCTGGCCATCGGGAAAAAGCTCGTGGTGGAGTTCACCGATGTCGAGCGGCGCGTGAATACCTGTCGCCAACGGGGTGCCGCCCCATTGCTGGAGCACCTCGCCAAGCCACGTCAGATGGAGCGCCCCGCCGCGCGCGCCTTGAATCCACCACGTTCCATCAGGCCCGACACGGCCGTCGAGCCCCGAGTCGACGTTCTGGTAGACCCAAATTGGCTGCAGCGCGTCGTCGAGAACGATGTAGCGCGAATCTTCGACAACGGTTGCGTCGAAGGCCAGGTAGCCGGGCGCGACACGGTCAACGTCGTGGACGAGGGTGTCAAGGACGGGGAAGTCCTCCGGAAGGGAGAGTGTGACGACTTCGAACGGCCCGTAGGGCGTCGTAGTGCCCTGAGCATCGACGAGCCGGACGTGGACCTGCGTGACTTCCTGTTGCCGAAAGCCAAGGAGGGGAAGGTGATGAGCCCTTGCAAGTTCCTCGAACTTGATGGTTCGGATGCGGTCATCGGAGACAAGGTCCACTTCTACCCTGACGGCGACAAGGGAGGTGACGTCGAGGGCGCGGGTCAGGAGAATATCGGGGTTGGCCGGCTTGGATACCGTTACGACCGCGGAAGTCGATCCCGTCGACGGAGGGGGAGTCAGAGTCGTTTGAGGAACGTCAGTTGACGAACCGGGCGGACTCGCTTGTCTGGAACATGCAAACGCGATGACAAGAATTGATGACATGATCGGCACCTGTTTCCGAACCCCGGCGCTTCGATAGTCGGCGTCGTTGTCGACTGCCAAGGAGCCTGTTGCGACGCGGCCCTGATTCATATGCAACACACTTGCATCGGCGACAGCGGTGCCGAGGCCTGGGATCGCCCGGCTTGCCTGCACCCGGGGAGGGCCAGCGGTCCGTTGCGGTGCACCCGCGAACGAGATGACCAGAATCGGCCTCGTGAACCAGGTCGACTTCGTCCATCGAGGGGCCGGGTGAGGTATCCCCAACGCGCGCGTCAGCAGGGTATTGGGCGGTATCAACCTGGCGAACAAGACCTACCCTTAGGCTATCGAAGGTCGCCCTCGGCGATCGGGCGAGGTACCCCCTGAGTCAAACCCCCAAGAAAGCGTACGACAACCCTGACTTCTTGCACTCTCGGGAGGCGCGGCCGATACGCATCCTGTGTGAGTACGAGGAGGCGCGGACCCGACTGAGGCGTCAGAAAGTCCACAACACGGTTGTCTTCTTCGGTTCAGCGCGGACGCTTCCGAGTGACGTGGCCACCGCCCGACACAAGGCGGCCCAAGAGGCTGTCAAACGGAAGGCGGACGACGCTAGCCGCGCGGCGCTCGCGAGCGCCGAGCGCGCGCTCAAGTTGAGTCGCTACTACGACGAGGCTCGCGAGTTGAGTCGCCGGTTGACGCTCTGGTCGGACACGTTGCCGCGGGAACACCGCGCCGTCGTTTGCAGCGGGGGCGGACCCGGGATCATGGAAGCCGCGAATCGAGGCGCGGCCGACGCGGACGGAAGGAGCATTGGCTTCGGAATCTCGCTTCCGTTCGAGCAGGGTGTCAACAACTGGGTGACGCCAGAATTGGCCTTTGAGTTTCATTACTTCTTCACGCGGAAATACTGGTTCCTTTACCCGTGTCGGGCGCTGGTCATATTTCCGGGTGGTTTCGGGACGCTCGACGAGCTGTTCGAGACGCTTACGTTGATCCAAACTGGAAAGATAAAGCGAACATTTCCCGTCGTTCTCTATGGAAAGGACTATTGGAGCCGCGTCCTCAACGTGGAGGCGATGGCCGATTTTGGGACCATTTCGTATGAAGACCTCAAGCTGATCACCGTCTGCGACGACGTCGACAGCGCCTTCGACGTTCTGTCTCAACGGATCTGGGCGCGCTGACGCGCCAGCAGGCTGCTGCAAAAGGGCGAAACGCTCGCCGCCGTGCCGGCGAGCGTGATGACCGGCGCCGTCCGTTGCGAGCCTGCGAGGGCGCCCGATCCCGCAAGGAACGGGGTGCAAGGCGAGGAAAGCCGTACCGAGCGTACGGCGACCGAGCCTGGGGTCCCCGTGACGCAGCGGGGCGGGATGCCCCCGCGGGCGCAGCAGGACGGCGCTTTTGCAGCAGCCTGCAAGGCCTGTGGCCGCCTGGCAAGGATAGGAGTCAGCCATGTGGACCTGGGGCGTAGCAGCGGCAGCTGAACCGGATCGGCTGGCTTTGGAGGCGGCTCGGGCCCCGGCCTCGGCCATCGTCTCGGCCGCTGCCGCCTCAGGGTCTGACCTTGAGCCGTGGATTCGCACGTTGGGGCGGCTTCGGCATGCCGACGCGCTGCCTTACCTGGCCCGAATCGTGACCGAGTCGGCGGACGTCCGAGTCCGCGCGGCGGCGGCGGAGGCGCTTGGGCGCACGCCCGGCTCGGCGGCTGCCCTCCGACTTGCGCTGGAGGCTGAGGGCGACGTCGGCGTGCGCTCGCGCCTTGTCGACGCGCTCGGCCGGCAGGGCGACTCCCAGGACGTCGATCGGCTTGCTCGGGCAACCGAGGGTCCCGGGGTGGAGGCGCGCGCCGCCTTGGTGGCCTTGGGTCGGATGGGGCGCCGCGGCGTGACGGGCCTTGGACCTGGGCAGGTGGCGGCGGCGCGCGCGCTGACGCGGAAATCGCTTGAGCATGCGGCCGCATTTGCCTTGTTTCGCATTGGGCTCGCCGACGTCGATGCGGGCCTCATGGACGAGATTCGTGCGGCCAAGGTTGCGGACCCCATGGCGCGAGCATGGGTGCTGCGAGCGCTGTGGCCGGTGTCCAGCGCCGATGAACGCGTCGATGCGTTCATTGCGGGCGTCACCGACAGCTCGCGCCGGGTGCGCGTGGCTGCATTCGACGCCGTTGGCGCAGGCGACGTTCCTGTCGACCTGATTGCCCCAGCTCTTCGTGCGAAAGACCCTTGGGTTCAAGCTGCCGCCTTGGGCGCCCTGGGGCGGTTGGAAGACGAGGCCGCCGACCGCGTTTTGCTGGAACGCATCGAAGACCCGAACCCCTACCGGGCCGCAGCGGCGGTCGCAGCGTTGGGCCGCCCCGACCGCGTACGTGCAGCGTCCCCTGACCTCCATCCCGTGGTCCGCGCTGCTTGGGTCGCCCAAGAGACGGACTTGGAGGCCCTTTTGCGGGCAGCCACGGAGGACCCTTCAAGCCTGGTGCGTGTAGCCGCAGCGGACGCCGTGGCCGGCCGTCCTATGGCAGCGGGCGCAGCCGGAATGCGCTTGCTCGCGTCGCCCGACCCCGTGGTCCACGAGGTGGCCTACGCGATTCTGGCCGAGCGCGGCGACGCCGAGGCCGCCCGGGCCATCCCGCCCCTGGTTGCGGCGGAAAAGGAGCCGGAAGCCTTCCATCAGGGCCTTGTGGCGGTGGCGGCCCTCAGCGAACGACATCCGTCGCACGCGCGCAACCCGCTCATGGCGGAACTCGTCGCACGAGGAGGCAAGTCGCCCGAGGCTCGAACCCGGGACGTCGCCCTGCGCCTGGCGACCCATGTGGGCGTGACGGCGCCGTCGCCGCCGGCCCCAGCCGAGAACCAGGTGCCTCGGGACGTTTTCGGAGCGGTCGTGTTCACGACCGCCGGTGTCTTCGTGCTTGACCTCGACCCCGAAGTCGCGCCGATGGCGGTCGCGCGTTTCGCAAGCCTGGCTGACGCCAACACCTTCGATGGCCTGGCTTTCCACCGCGTGGTGCCGGGATTCGTCGTCCAAACGGGCGACCCGCGCGGGGATGGGTGGGGCGCCGCTGGCTCCACGTTGCCGGATGAAGTGTCTTTGGCTCCGTTCGAGTCCGGCGCGCTGGGGATGGCCCGCAGCGACTACGACTCGGGCGCGTCCCAGTGGTTCGTGACGACGGGGCACCACCCCCATCTCGACGGCGACTACACCTACTTTGGGCACGTGGTCGCGGGGCAGGCCGTCGTCGATCGCATCGGGGTGGGGGACGCCATCGTCGACGTGGTCATCGAGCGGCGCGCGGCCGAATGACGCCGGCCGAGGCCATCCTGGACGGCTCGCCGTCGCGCGGCGATGTCAAACGCCGTGCGGCCTTGCTGGACGCCGACCCCTCACTCAGGGCCGCTGTGATCGCCCTGGCGACCTCGCGGGGTGTGGTTTGGCCTGACGACGCTGTCGATTGGCCTGCTCGAAAGCTCCTACGCGCCGCCCTCAACCGCGCCGCGTCGGCCCAAACGCGGTTGAACCCCATCCGGCGGGACGAGGGCTTCGTCTGCGTCGCTTGTGGGGGTGAGGTCCCTCCGCGGCGCGTCACGTCGCGCAATCACTGTCCGTTTTGCTTGGCGTCGCGACACGTCGACGTCGTCCCCGGCGATCGCTCGGAACACTGTGGGGGGACGATGCCGGCCGTCTCCGTGTCGGGCCCCGTGGGGTCTCTCGTGCTCGAGCACCGCTGCGAACGGTGTGGGATTGTGCGCCGCAATTCGGCCGCGGAGACGGGCGACGTCGTCGATGACTCCAACGCGATTCGGCGCCTTGCGATGGCGCGGGCGGCACCGTGAGGGGGCAGGGCGGGCCGCTGCGGCTGCGGCACCGCGTCGGTGACGTCCTTCGACGGCTGGGCGCGTGGGGGCGCGGCGATCGCGTGGTCGTCGCGGTGTCCGGGGGCCTCGACAGCACGGTCCTGCTCGACGTGCTCGTCGAGACTCGGGGCTGGCACGGCGCCAGCCTCGAAGTCGCCTGTATTGACCACCGTCACCGTCCGGATGGCGCCGATGAGGTCGCTCGCGTCGGAGCTTGGGCGGACACCCTCGGCCTGCCCTTTCACGGCCTCACTTTGCCTGCCGGCCCGCCGTCGGAGGACCGACTTCGGCGGCTACGGCGGCAGGCGCTGCGCGCATTGGGCGCGCCGGTCATCGCGATGGGGCACCACCAGGATGACCAGGTCGAGACCGTCTTCGTCCACCTCGTCCGAGGCGCGCGCCCGACGGGGATGCGCTGGCGGAACGGTCCGTTCGTTCGACCGCTTCTCGGAGAACGGCGGGAGGCCCTTCGTGCCTGGGCGGAGCACCGTCGCTTGACCTGGGTCGACGACCCCACGAACGCGGATCTCGGCCACCTTCGGAATCGGCTGCGCGCGACTTGGCTCACCGAACTCGACACGTTGCGGCCTGGCGCGTCCGCGTCGATCGCGAATCGCGTGACTCCCCCCCTTGGCGAGGGCGCCCGGCGGGCTTAGAAAGCACGGCTGGAGGCGGGTCCTCGCGATGCGAACCTTGAATCGGGCGGGGCTTCTTTGGATGCTTCTCCTTGCCGCAGGCTTTGTTCTGTGGATCCAGCTCAACGGCGTCGAGCGCGCCACCGAGACCGTGCCGTACTCCCAACTCATGTCCAGGGTGGAGGCGGGCCAGGTGGCCACGGTCGTCATCCGAGGGCAGGACCTCACGGGCTCGTTCAAATCCGGCGGGAAGTTCCGGTCCACCGGGCCGGAGTTCATGGAGCCGGTCTACGACGCGTTCATCGAACACGGCGTCACACCTGACTTCGAGAAGGTCGAGGATCAGGGGTTGTGGCTGACTGCGGCGTTGTCGGTGTTGACGATGATGGTCGGCGTGGCCGCGGTGTGGTGGCTCGTCCGGAACATCCAGGGCAGCAACGGGCGCGCGATGTCGTTCGGCAAGTCTCGCGCGCGTCTCAACGCAGAGAGCGGCCGTCGCATCACCTTCGAAGACGTCGCAGGCATCGAGGAGTCCAAGGAGGAACTCTCCGAAATCGTTTCCTTCCTCAAGGACCCCCGACGCTTCACCCGCCTCGGTGGGCGGATCCCGAAGGGGGTCCTTCTGATGGGCCCACCGGGTACCGGCAAGACGCTGCTTGCCCGTGCGGTGGCCGGCGAGGCGGGCGTGCCGT
>SXOB01000072.1 GCA_005776945.1 Pseudomonadota bacterium | reverse complement strand
GTGTCCTGGCCAGGGCTTGACCCTGAGCCCTAGCAGTGACCTATGCTGGATCCTTCCGGCGCGACCGCGTTGACGCGGATGCCGAAGGGGCCCCATTCGACGGCGAGGGTACGCGTCAGCGCGTCGATTCCAGCTTTGGCGGCGACGCAATGGGCCTGCCAGGGCGTGCCCCCGTAGTGCAACGTCGCCGAGATCGACAAGACGCTGCCGCGCGACTGGAGGAGGTGGGGAAAGGCGGCCCGCGTGCAATGGAAGGTGCCTTTGAGATCGATGTCGATGACGGTGCCGAAGCCGTTGGGGGACAGCTGGGCGGCCGGTGCGAGGAAGTTGCCGGCGGCCCCGTTGACCAGAGCGTCGAGCTTGCCGTGGGTCGCGACGACATCCGTCGCGATGCGGACCATCGCGTCGGCGTCCCGGACGTCTCCAGGGGCCGCGAACGACTTGGGCCCGAGCGCCTCGACGGCGGCCGCTAGTCGGTCGGCCTTGCGCCCTGTGAGAACGACGGTGGCGCCGTGGGCGACGAGCGCATGGGCAATGCCCAACCCGATGCCAGAGGCGCCGCCCGTGAGCCAGACGACCCGATCGGCGAGAAGGTCGGACGCGAATCCCGGCACGGGCGCTCCCATCGAGACGGCGGGGGCTATCCAGCCGATGGGCAAGTCGGCTGCGGCGCGTGCCAGACTGCACGTTAGCCGGCCTGGGTTCGGAGGGCCGATGGCGCGGTTCTTGACGCTGACCTTGTTCGCGCTGGGGGCCACGTCGTGGGTCGCGCCGGCGTATGCATCCGATCCCGGACCTGCAGAGGTGGCGGCCCCGCCTGCGGAAGGCGCCGCAGACGCCGTACCGGCCGACGGCGCAGCCCCGGCGGAAGTGGCCCCGGCCCCGACCGAAGCGGCCTCGGAGCCTGCGGGCGACGAAGCCGTCGCCGCCGAAGACGAAGGGCCCGTGGCGGAAGAGGCGACAGAATCGCCGTGGACGTGGGGCCTGTTGACGTCGCTTTTCGCGCTTGGCATCGGCGGGCTTTCGGCCGTTCTCGGCATCTGGGTCGACCGCGACAAGACGCGCCCCGCGGTGTTCGCGGCCGCGATGACATTCCTGATCGCTGCGGCCGTTTGCGTGGGCATGTTCCAGGGCATCCTCGACTCGGAGTCCGCCGTTCAGCGGCGGGCCGACCTGCGTCGAATGTTGGGAATGGTGGCCGAGATTGCCGCCAACTCGGGCGACCCGACCCTGGCTGCCCTCGTGGAGGCCGAAGGTGGAGGCAAGGTGGAGATGCCGCCGCCGCCGCCTCCTGAGCCGCCGCCCGCGGCCACCGACGCCCCGGCCGCCACCGACGCCCCCGCCGAGGGCACGGCCGAAGGTGTCGGCGCCGAAGGTGCCGCGCCCGCGGAGGCCGCTCCGGCGGCTGAGCCGTCTACCGAACCCGCAAAGAACTGAGCCGGAGGCCCCATGGACATCGGACTTCTCGTATCGTTTGCCGGGATCTTCGTTGCAGGCCTCGCCGGCGTGCTCGGCGTGTGGATGGAGCGCGATCGCGCCGCTCCGCCCTTCTTCGCAATGATCTTCTCGTTCTTGATCGGTTGCGCCGCATTGGTGGAGGTCGTCCACGCGGTCAAACAAGCGGCTGAAGACGCCATCACGGAGGAAGCCATGGCGCGCGTCCTCGAGCAGCTGGCCGAACTCGCCGAGTCGGGCAACAACCCAGCACTTACGCAGTTCGTCGGCGCTGAGCTGGCGGCCCAGGCGCGGACGAATCCGGGCGTCGTCGAGCGCCTTGAAAAGAAGGTCGCGGCGAAGGGTGGGGATCCGACGGCCATCCGTCGTCAGGCCGCTGAAGCGCGCCGGTCGACCGCCGGACTGCCGGCGCGTCCGCCGGCGAAGGCGGGGGCTGGTCGTCCCGGCAGCGCGAGGACGACGAAGGCCGGGGGCCCAGAGGCCAAGGCTGGCCGAACCGGCCTTGAAGGCAAGATTGGCAAGGCCGAAGGCAAAGCGGGCAAGGCCGGCGACCTGGAAGGCAAGGCGGGCAAGGCGGCGGCCGACGCAGCGGATGCTGCCGCCAAGGCCGGCAAAGCGGGTGCAGGCGCTGCCGACGCCGCCGCGAAGGCCGGAAAGGCCGCTGGCGCTGCAGCCGACGGTGCGGCCAAGGCGGGCAAGGCCGCGAACGACGCCGCAAAGAAGGTCGGGGACATCGACCCGGCGAAGGCCGGCAAAGTGGATCCCACGAAGGCCAAGGTCCCGAAGGTCGAGCCCCCCAAGGTCCCGTCGCTCAAGTGAAGGGTCGCCGCGCACTCGTCACCGGCGCCAGCCGAGGCATCGGCCTCGCGATCTCTGAGGCTCTGGCCGGCGCCGGGGCCGATGTCGCGATGACCTCGCGTCGGCCCGAGGGGATCGCGGCGGCCGCCGCCCTGGTGGCGAAGGGAGCACCCGACCGGCGCGTCGTGGGCCTTCCACGTCATGCCGGCGACGTCGACGGCCTCGATGCTTTCGTCGCCGATCTCGCAGTTCAGCTTGGCGGACCGATCGACACCTTGGTCATCAATGCCGGCACGAATCCAAGCTTCGGCCCCCTGTTCGGGACGAGTTGGGAGGCCTGGCGCAAGACGATGCAGGTCAATTTGGAAGGGCCGTTCGCGCTCGTGCGCGCGGTGTGCCTCGCAGCGTTCGAGACGGGAACGCCCGTCTCCATCGTCGTCGTCTCCAGCATCCTTGGTGACGCCGCCGCGCCAATGCAGGGTGTCTATGGGATGACGAAGGCCGCCCTGATCAGCATGACGCGGACGCTGGCCGTCGAATTGGCGCCGGCGGGCGTCCGGATCAACGCGTTGGCGCCTGGCCTCATCGACACGAAGCTCGCGGCCGCGATCGTCTCCGACGATGGACTGCGGACCGGCGTGTTGGCGCGGACCCCGCTCGGACGCGTCGGGCAGCCTTCGGACGTGGCCGGAGCCGCCGTCTTCCTTTGTTCGGATGCGGCCGCCTACATCACGGGCCAGGTGCTTCACGTGGATGGCGGCTGGTCGGTCACGTAGCAGGCCGCGGAGCGTACCAGGTCGTCCTTTCGTGTCTACGGGCGTTAACGGGGCACCGGATGCCTTCACCGCTGGGGTGGAGGCCGGATGTTGGGGAGCCCGTCGATGGACTATCGGGCGCTCGTCACGCGGATTCGCGGCGCCGTCGACGTCGACGCGTACATCATTCCGTCCGTCCACCTCGACCCACGCTACCGTGCGGCCATGGACCAGATCACCGCTTCGATGTCGGAGCTTCCGTTCGATGCGGCACGCGTCCGGAGTCGCATCGAAGACGCGCTGAAGGCCGGCAGGATCGACGCCGTCCTCTACTGGTCCGCCAAACACGTGTTGGCCTGCCATCCCCGGGTCCGCGACTGGTCGGAGGCGGCGCGCTGTGTCGCGATGCAGGAGGTCGCGGCCTTGGAGGCTGGTGGTGCGCGCCTCGCGTCGAGCCTCGCGGCCGTCGAGCGGCATCGGGGCGTGCTCGCATTCCTGCAGGGCCACTCGGAAGTGGCGCTCGACTACTTCACGCGTGCGCTCGAGCGCGAGCGGAGCGCGGAGAACCTGGCCAACATCCTTTGCGCGCTGCTGCGGCTGGGCGACGAAGACGAAGCGCGGGGCGTGCTCGACCGCGTCCGCGCCGGTCTGCCGCCCGAGTTGGTGCGCGACCTCAACCAGCACATTGCAACCGATCCCGACCTGCAACTTCTCCGCGACGAGGGTGAACCATGACCAAGCTGATCGCCTTGTTCTTCCTGATGGCCGGCCCGCCGGTCCAGGCCCCCGACGACGAGGAGAAGAACGACTGCAGTGCCGAAGAAGGCCAGCGCGGCCGCGGCAATAAGGGCAGCAAGGGCGACGGCGAAGCTCAGGAATGTGGCCGCGAGGCTCGTCGCATCTCGAACGGGTATTGATCATGTCGCCCCTTCCCGTCATCGAATGGAGCGCGTTGAGGCGCCTTGTCCGGTTGCTGCTGGCGGACCGTCGGACACAGGAAGCTACAGCGTTTTTCGAACTCCTCGCGTCCTACGTGCACCGCCGCGTGGACGGCCTCGCGCGCCGCACCCGCGCGCTGTCCCAGGCGGAGGCCGACGAAGTCGTCGGCGAGGTCCTCTACCAACTCATGCGTGGCAGCTTGGCCGCCTTCCGCGGCGGGTCGCTGCCTGAACTGCTCGGTTTCGTCCGCATCATTGCGGATCGGACGACCTGGCGCGTGATGCGCCGCAATCGCCGCGACACCGAAATCGCTGACCGCATCACGGTGGAGGGCCACGAGGTGCTGCCGCGGGCGGAGCGTCCGGACGCTCACCTCGAATACGAAGTGGGATCGCCGCTCGGGCAGGCCGACCAGTCCTACCTGAACGACCTGCTCATGGCCGGCAGCAAGGCGGAGTTCGCCCGGCGGGCGGGCGTCTCCCGCGCGGCCGTGACACAGCGGGTGCAGCGCATCGAGGCCCGCATCGATCAGCTGGCCCTCGCCGAACGTATGCGCCACGAAGTGTGGATGCGTCAGGCGGCTCGCCAAGCGGTCGATGCCGGCGCGGAACCGACCTAGCAGCCAGCTAGGGAATCGCGACGAGTCCGGCGTCGATCCAGGCGCCCAGCTCAGCGCTCTCGGGTTGCCAGTAGACGGCGAGGTCGGGCCGTTCGCCCGTGTGCCAGGCGATCCACGCGAGGCTGAGGCCCTCAAGGACGTCGACCGTCACCTCGGGGTCGGCGGTTCCGTTCGCGCACGCGATGTCGCACAGCGACTCGTAGGGGTTGGTGTAGTCGCAGTGGTCGGTGCCGACGGCGCGAAGGAGGCGGTGGCTCGGAGCGGCGCCGAAGGCGTCGAGGCCATTGCCGAAGGCGTTGCACGTCTCGTCTTCGGCGTAGATCCCGGCGACAGGGATGTCGACGTCGGGCGCGGCCGCGAGACCCGACCCCAGGATGTCGTCGACGGGGTCGAAACCAAGCACTGCGACGGCATGGGGACTGTTCGCAGGGGCCAACAGCGCCGCAAGGCCGCCAGCAGAATGTCCAGCGTAGACGATGGGCAGGCCGCCCGCGAGGTGTTCGCCAAGCTCGGCCATGTCCGAGCCGTTGAGGGCGGCGTCGCTGTCGAAAATGCTGGAGTGGCACAGGTCCGGGACGGCCACGGCCACACCCCAGGAGGCCCAGTGCTCGGCCCACCCCGTCATCGACGAACTGTCGAGCAGGAAGCCATGGGCGAGAACCGCCACGGCGAAGGGGTCGACCCCGACGGGTCGGACCGCGGCGTAGGGAAGCTCGCAGCTGGCGTCGAACACGTCTCTGGTCGTGGTGACGTCGAACGGTCCGCGCGTGGTGGGGTCGATCGAGGCGGGCGGCGGCTCCGAGGTGGGGTCCGGCGGCGAATCGGTCGGTGTTTCCTCGGGTGGAATGTCCGTCGTCGAATCAGTCGGCGCGGGAGCGTCGGGAATCGGGTCGTCGATGGTGCCGAGCGTGGCCGTGGCTGGCGCGCAGCCGACCATGCCGAGAATCAGGGAAATTCGCATGGGCGTCGGCTAACGCTGGCCGCCGACGCCCGATGCAACCACCGTGGCAGACGGCTAGTAAAGGACGTCGATGCCGTTCTTGTCGTCGGTGTCGAGGATCCGCAGGCCGGAGTCGCAGGTGCTGACCGTGCTGTACATCGTCGCCGTAGATGTGGCGCTGTGGCCGAGGCCAAGCATGTGTCCCACTTCGTGGACCATGATGCCCTCGATGTAGAAGGCGCTGGTGCAGGTCCCAGGCGGCTTCTCGATCTCGGAATCGAATTTGGTGCTCGCCTTCTTCGTGACGAAAATGTCGGCGTCGTCGATCGTGTACTTCACGCCGTCGAAGCTGTAGTAGCCGGTGAGCGTGGCCGCGAGGCAGGAGCCCGTGCAGATGGCGAGCGGGTCGTTGAACACCACCGTCGGCGCTCCGTCGCCCAACGAGTAGGACACGGACGTCGTGAAGGCGTCGGTGATGCCGGGGATCTTGCCGTTCCACGAATCGAGGCTGTCGATCTTGTCGGCCGTCGCGGTCTGGCCAAAATCGAGGTCGGGGGCGCCGATGCTGGTCTCGTCGCGACCCGTGTGGATCTCGATGGGAACCGGAAGCGTGGCCCATGCGCGATTCGGGGTGAGGAGTGTGTAGGCGTCGGCCTGGCTTGCGACCAGGAGGAGGGCGCCCCCCGTGGCGAGGATGGCGGCGAGCATGATGCGGGTCATGGGGTTCCTCAGCGGCGGAGCTGGGCGACGGAGCGCGCCAGCGTGGCAAGGGGGGTCTTCGGGGCCACGGGGGCCTCGGGGTTGAACATCGTGGCGCCGGGCGTGTCCTGGGTCGGGCCGGGCATCAACACCGTCTGGCCGCTCGGCGCGGTGACGACTTCGTAGATGCCGTAGGCGAACTCGTGGACGCGGTACGAGCCGTCCTGGGGCCAGGTCGTGAGGAAGACGACGAGGTCGGCGCCCGCCTCGAGTTTGGGGAAGCCGACGGCCGACACGTGGTAGCCGTCGACTTCGCCGCCGACTTCGCGAACGGTGAGGATCTCGCCGTCGGCGAGGTCGCCGCCGAGGACGTCGGTGACTTCTACGGTGGCAAGCGTCTCGATGTAGTCGTGACCGGCGTTCCATTGGGCGGTGGTCTCGACGATGTTCACCCTGACGATCGCCGTGGCCGTCGTGGTGAGTTGACGCAGCGAGACGGGCTCGAACGTCGAAGCCTGTGCAGACGATGCCGCGAGGAGCGCTGCGGCCAGTGAGAAGTACATGGTTCCTTCCGGGGACAAGGATGACGGACGCGCGCATGGTATCGGGCGGAGCGAGGAAGACATGAGCAAAATGCAAAAAGTCATACTCGTGACCGGAATTGGAGGGGTCGCGGCGTGGGCGAGCGAGGGTGAGGTCCCAACGGTGCACTACGCCATCGACGTCCGCGAACGGGCGTCGGGAACGGTGGCGATCACGGCGCGATGGAGCGGCTCGGAGGCGCCAGAGGCGTGGACGGGCGGCGGGGGCGGTGTCGCCATCGAAGACGTCGCCGTCGAACTCGATGGGCGTCCCCTACCAGTGGTCCGCGAGGGGAGCACGTGGCGGGTGGCGGCGCCTGCCGACGGGATGACGTGGACGTGGCGGGTTCGGCCCGGAGGCCCGGGCCGCCATGGCGCGCAGGGGTGGGCGGATGACGAACAAGCGAGCGTCGACGGCCGCGCCCTGCTGATGCCGCGGGCCGACTTCGACGCGCGCCTCACGTTTCAGCGCGGTGCTGACGACGTCGTCGCCACGCCCTTCGTCGAAGACGGCGATGAATTGCGGGTTGCCGGACCGGCCTGGGCGCAACGGGAGCTGCTGAAGACCGCCTGCTGGGTCGCCGGCGACATCGAGGTCGTCACCACCACGATCGGGCGAACGACGCTGCGCTCGGCGGTGCCGCGGAGCTGGGATGCGACCAGGCGTCGTGAGACGCACGAGCGGACGGCGACGCTGACGCGGTGGTTCGCCGAACACGCATCCTTCGAGGCCGACGGGCCCTTCCTCTCCGCTTGGTTGGACGGCTCGGAACCGATCTTCGCGGGGGCCGGCGCCCAGGGCGCATGTACCCGGCCCGTCGGCGTGGAGCGCGGATGGGAGTTGCTTGGCCACCGCCACGCGCACCCCATGAACAAGTACGCGCCCTGGGCTGCCCAACCCGACGACGCCCGCGACGCGTGGTTCACCGAAGGGTGGGCGTCGTGGGTGGAACATCGCGCAGTCGAGTCGCTCGGCTGGGCCGCACTCGGGTCGGGTCGCAACGGCTGGTATGAGCGCTACATTCGCGAGCGTTGGCTCGACCCCAACCTGGACCTCGCGCTCGCGGACGACGGCCGCGGAAACGAGGCCCAACGTGAATTCCTCCACTACGTCAAGGGGCCGCTCGTCGTGGACCTCCTGGCTGAGGAACTCGCGGGGGATGGACTCGACCTGGACGCTTTCGTCGCCGAGCAGATTCGCAACCATCGCGGTGGTCGCTACGACTTGCGTGCCGCTTTGGCGGCGTGGTCCGGGCGCGATCGGGCCGACTTCTTCCGCAAGTACGTCGACGATGTGGGCTGGGTTCCGCCGCCGGGGCCCCCTCGCCCGGACGACGACGCGCCCGTGGCCGCTGGGGCCTTCGACGGCGAGGCGGTTCCGGCGCGGCATCTGTTCACCTTGGGTTGGTCGGGGCGATTCGATCGGTGGGGCGATGTCTGGACCTTTGTGCGGAACGGTCGCGCGATGCGCCAGGCGGATGTGCGTGCGGGCCGAGCGCTGTGGGATGCCGAGCACCTCGCTGTCCTCGACCGACTCGATTCGCGGGTTGGCGCGGATTTCGCCTTCCATGAGGCCGAGGTGATTCGAGCGACCCCGTCAGGTGGGTGTGGCGGGGCCGCGCCGCCCCCAGGCCGGTGGGCGAACGCTGAGACGCCGGACGGACGCACCTTTGCCCGCGTGTTGTCCGAAGAAGTGGCGCTGCCGCCGGACGCGCCCGACGTGGTGTCGTTTGCGACTCGCCATGCGCGCGCGCCGTTCCCCCAGACCTTGGCGGTCGCGAAGGACACTCCCTTTCGCCTCGAACTCGTCGCCGATCATCCCCCCATTGGGGTCGACTTCGAGTGGAGCGACGGCGGCCCCTGGACGACGGTTCCCGTCCAAGTGGAACCGGGCCATCGTCGGGTCTGGGCGGACGTCCAAGGCCTCGCCCCCGGCGCCTGGGTCGTTCGCGCTCGGGCGGGCGACCGGACGATGGCGAGCCGCGTGGTGTGGGTGCGGTAGCCGTTGGCTAGCGCTCGAGGGCGACCGCAGCCGGCAGAACTCGGACCTCGCCGAGCGGCTCCAGCTGTTCCAGAATCTGAGACGCGGAGCCGGCGACGATGAGAAAGAGAGGTCCGTCGAGGGTTGCGGCGAGGGCATCGGCAGCGGCCGCATCCGAACTCCCGGCAGCCTGGCGTCGGAGGTCGACGTCATCCCAGCCCGTCAGCCGCTCGACGGCCCGAAGGCCAGCCCGTTCGGGCGCAGTATCGGTCGCGTAGCGGATGCCGTCGCCGAGCACGCGGCGGGCGCGCGAAAGGTCGTCCGCAGGCAGGGAGGTCATGGCCGTCGTCAAGGCGTCGCGGATGAGATCGACCGTCTCGCGGACATGGGCGGGCGGCGTCGTCCACACGACGGCCCAGGTTCCCCGGTCCGAGCGTCGGAACGCGCGGTCGATCGTCACCTGGTACGCGAGCCCGCGCTCTCCCCGCAGGACGCGGCTCAGCACGCCGCTAGGGCCGCCGGCGAGGGCTTCGTCGGCCAGCAGCGAAGCGGGAAGGCGAGGGTCATCGACGGCCAAGGTCGCCCGACCCAGTCGGACAACGGCGAATGGCGCGTCGACGCGGTCGAGGAGCAGGATGGGCAGCTGGCCAGGTAGGGGCACCTCGGCCGGAGCCGGGTGGCGCGGGCCCGGCGTCGGCAGCGCGTCGAACAGGTGCGCGAGGTCCGCCTGCATGTCCCCATCCACGGCGCCAGCCAAGGCGGCGATGGGCGCCGATTGGAGGATCGACTGACCCGCGTCCGTCACGGCGCGCGGCGACAGTTGGCGAAGGGTCGATTGGGTCCCGGTGACGGGCCGCGCGTACGGATGGTCGCGGCCGTGCCGCTGACGCAGGTGGCTCAGGGCCGCGACGGCGCCGAGGTCTTGCGAGCCCCCGATCCGGTTGCGGACTTCCGCGACGAGTTGGCGCAGCTCGGCAGGTGACGGCGTGCTGCGCCACGAGCGCGCAAGCAACTCCAGGGAAGGGCGCAGGGACGCGGCGGGGCAGCGAAGGAGCAGCCAGGTGGCCTCGGCGTCCACCTCGACGGAGGCCGACGCGCCGAGTGCCTCGAGCCCTCCCTCGAGGTCGGCCCGCGGCAGATCGGCGCCACCCCGAAGCCAGGCCCTCGCAGCGAGGTTGGCCTCGCCGCCGATCGCGTCCGCGGCGGAACCCGTCGGGAAACCGACGCGCAGCCAGACGAGCGGCGTGTCGGGGTCGGGCTCGATGTCTACGGCAATTCCCGCGACGTTCCAGGTCGTGGGCGCTGTCAGTCTGGCGCCGTGTCGAGCGGTGGGCGTCGGGAGGGGCAAGGTGAGCGCTGGCGGGATGAGAGGCAAGCGCGGGCTTGGGTCCGTCATCGTGGCGAGGCCGACCGCGGTGGCCGCGTCGCGAAGCGGCCATCGGGCCTGCGCAAGGCGGACAGTGTCGATCGACGGAGCCGTCGATTGCAGCCGGTCCGCGCCGATCTTGGCGTCTCCGGCAATCACCTCGTGCCAGCCGAGCCAGGCCGCGATGCCGGCGTGGTCGACGACTTGGGACCAGATGGCGCCGACCCAGGCGGCGCGGCCGCGCTCGAGGTCGGCGTCCGTCGCTCCGCCGGCCAACGCGTCCCGCAGAGTGCCCTCGGCTTGTTCGAGGGGAACGCCCGGCAGCACCGCCATCCTCCATTCCCAGAGGCCCGCGCTCCGAAGGGGGCTGAGTCGGCTCGTCGCGTCGGCGGCGAGGCCGGCATCTTCGAGCGCGCGCGGGATCGGGGCGGATTGGCCGCTGCCGAGCGCCAGATCGAGGACCTGGAGCGCGGGGACGTCGGGGTCGGCCAACGTGGGTGCCGGAAACCCGAGGTGGACGCGGGGATGGAGCCCTGGAATCTTCAGCGTCGAGCGCGCTTCGCGATGGGTAGGGCTGGGCCGCGACGGCCTCGCCGAGGAGGCCGGCAGGTCGCGAAAGGCCTCGGCGACGAGGGGAATCACCTCGCTGGCGACGACGTCTCCGACAAGGACGACGGCGACCGCCTCGCGACCGCGCTGGGCCCCGAATGCTTCCGCGTCGTCGACGTCGAGGGAAGGCAGGTCGCGGCCGCCGATGGGAACCGCGTAGGGATGGCCGGCAAAGGCGGTGCTCCAAAGCGCCGCGGTGGTGGCCAACGTCGGGTCGGCGGACAGCTGGCCCAGTTCGTTGGCCACGACGTCGCGTTCGAGGGCGAGGTCCGCTTCGGTGGGCGGGGTGGTCAAGCGCTCGGCTTCTGCCCTCAGCAGCGCGGGAATGGCCTCCGGCGGAACGAGCGAGGCAAAGGCCGTCGCGTCTTGCCAGGTCCAAGCATTCGCGGCGACGCCGCCCAGCCCGTTGACGACGTCGTCCCAGGCCCGATGGTCCGGCCGTCGGAAGGCGACGTGTTCGAGCAGGTGGGCGACTCCGGTGGCCCCGGGCGTTTCGTCCGCCGAGCCCACCCGCAGCCAGATCTGGAGCGCAACGACAGGGTGGCGGTCGTCTTCGACGACGATGACGGTCGGCGAGTCTGGCGCCCGGGCGATGACAAGCTGACCGCCGGCTGCGAACGGCGCCTCGCGGAGGGCCAGATCGTTCGTGCAGGCGAACGCCCACCACATGTCCCGGGCTATCCCGCGCGGTGCGGACCCTCGATCAGAACGGGCTCTCGCGGATCACGAGGCGGTCGCCGGCGTGAAGGGGGAGGTCGGCCTGCTTGCCGCGGTGAATGCGGCGCAGGTTGACGCGGATGCGCTCGGTGCCTCGGAGCACGTAGGCGTTGCCAAGTGAGGCGGTGTTCGTCCAGCCGCCAGCTTCGGTGACGGCGACGGTGGCGGTCATGCCCTCGATGAACCCGACGTCGCCAGGGCTCTTGACCGATCCGGACACGTAGACAAAAACGTCCTGGGCGACGTCGACGACGTCCCCCGGCGCGAGCACGAGGTTGGCGACCGCGGTCGCCGCCATGAGGTCGTCGATGGACACCACGACGCGTTCGCCGCTCGCCCGACGGACCTCGACGCGGCGAGTGGCCTTCGTCGAGTCGAGCCAGCCGGCTTCGCCGAGAACCTCGCGCAGGGTGGTTTCGCCCTGCAGGTAGTAGGGGCCGGGCTTCTTGATGGCGCCGTAGACTTCGACCTTCTGGGCTCGGTAGGTCGTCACCCGGACCGTCACGGAGGGGTCGACCAGCCAGTCACCCATGTAGGCTTCGCGGATTCGGAGGGCGGCCTGTTCGGGCGTCAACCCGTCGAGTGCCACGGACCCGACGTGGGCCAAGGCCGCGGCGCCGCGCTCGTCCAGGGTGATCGGCCCCGAAAGCGTGGGTTCACCGTAGATCGCGACGTCGAGGACGTCGCGAGGCCCGAGCCGGTAGTCGCCGTCCTCGGCCATCGCCATGAGGCTCAGCCAAAGCCCGACCATCGTGACCCCCGCGCCTCCGCGATAACGGCGTGATCGCGAACATGGCCAGCCGCACGCTCGATGAATGCCGTGACGTCGCCCTCCAGGTGCTCGCCTGGCTGCGCGCCACCGACGCGTGGAGTCGGGCGGGCAGGCTCGACGCCGAACGGGGCCAGATCGCCAAGCGCTTGGAGCATCTGCTAGAGACGACGTGGCCGCAGGGCCAAGCCGCAGTCCAGGACGCGCTCGGCCGTCTGATGGAACTGGCTCGGGCGACGCCGGAAGCCGTGCCTCGGGCGGCGTGGGTCGAGGCTTATACGGGGCTTGCGGGTTCGCTTCGAGCCGCTGGCGCGCCCGTCCCAGACCTGCGTCCGTCGAACCTGGTCCGCTCCGTGATCCACGCCATGAACGGGACACTTGTGCTGTTGGCGCTCGCGGCCCTGGATGATGTGGGAACGCGCTGGTTGGCCGTCGGCGCCGTTGTGGCGGCCTGGGGCATGGAGTCCTCCCGCCGCGTATGGCCTGCCGTCAACCGATTTCTGATGACGGTGATGGGACCGATGGCCCACCCCCATGAGACCGATCGCGTCAACAGTGCAACTTGGTACGTCTCCGCGCTTTTGCTTCTCGCGTTTGTTGTGCCCGAGGCCGCAGGCGCAGTGGCCGTGGCCGTGCTCGCATGGGGCGACCCGGCAGCGGGACTCGTCGGGCGACGCTTCGGGCGGACCCGGTTTGCGAACGGCCGAAGCGCCGAAGGGTCGTTGGCGTTCGTCGCCGTCGGCACGGTCGCCGCATGGGGCGCGTTGCGGCTCGTCGGGTCGCCGGGAGGCTGGGATGTGGCGCTCCTGGCGGCGGTGGCCGGCGCTGTCGCCGAGCAGCTGAGCGGTCGCCTCGACGACAACGCCGTCGTCCCACTCGCCGCCGGCTTTACCGCGGCGCTCTGTCTCTGACGCGCGCCGCGGCGCCCAAGAGGGCCCACAGGGCGATGGCGGGCGTGGGTCGGGCGACAAAGGCGTTGGTAACGAGGTCGATGGCGATCGCAGACACGCCGAGGGCGCGGGCGAGGCGACCGAGCTCGGCGCGGCAGGGATCGGCGTCGCGGGTGAGTTGGTGGGCGAGCCAGGTGCCGCGCAGCGCCGCCAGGTGCCAAAGAACGAGGCCTGGTAGGCCAAGCTCGTAGAGGAGCCGCAGCGGTTCGCTGTGCGGGTCGATCGGCTTCCAGAACCCAAGGTGGTCGCCGAGTCCGAGTCCGAGCAGCTGCTCCATCGTCGATCGGTCGGCGAACGCGAGGCCACTGTCGCGCCAGATGGCCACGCGGTGGGTGCCAAGCGCCTCCCAGCCGGCCGCGGGGGCGATGCCGACCAGGGCGGCTCCGAACTCCCGCCAGCGGTCGAGGTCCATAGCGACCCACGCGGCCGCGCCGACCACGGCGAGGGGCAACGTCCGTCGGGGCGCCCACGCCAGCGCGAAGAGGCCGACGAAGGCCACGGCGGAACGCACGTGTGTACTCCAGAGGGCCGCGAGGGACGCCAACGCGAGGAGGGCGAGCGGGGCGCGCCAAGGGCCCGGCCGGGCCGCGAAAGCGCCAGCGAGGATGGCTGTGATCGCGGCATTGTAGGCGTGATTGTGGACGTTGGCATAGGGCCCGAGGTTTCGCGCGACTCCGTGTTCCACTTCTGGAGTCCCGAAGAACCACGTTCCAAGCGCCACGGTGACGGGAAGGGCGGCGACCGCGAGGAAGGCCCCCACGAGGCGTCGGGCAGCCGCGGGGTCGGGAGTGGCGGCCAGGTAGGCGAGGGGGGGGACGCCGAGAACGGCGAATTGTCTCAGGCCGCCTCCCGGGTCGTCGGCGCGCAGGAGACCGAGCGCGAGGACGGCGTACCAAACCCCTGCGACGGCCGTTTCCACGCGGGGGCGCGGCGTGACGAATGCACGCCAAGCCATGGCGACCGCAAGCCCCCCGCCAAGCACGTGAGCGACCGAGACGGGCCCGAGGTGCCACGGCCAGGTCAGCTCGGTGGCCTGGCGTAGGCCTAGGAAGCTCGTCATGGGCGGGCCCCGGCAGTGGCGTTAGCCCGCGGCGGAGGGTGGGACGGCATGGGTGGGCGACGTGTCCTCGTGACCGGTGGGGCGGGGTTCGTCGGAAGCCACCTCGTGGATCGGTTGCTGCGCGACGGCCACGACGTCATCTGCCTCGACAACCTGCGGACGGGATCGCGTCGGAACATCGCCCACCACGAGGGCGAGCGCCGATTTCTCTTCGTGGAGCGCGACGTCCAATCTCCGTTTTTCGCACCGGTGGATTGGATCTTCAACCTCGCGTGCCCCGCGTCGCCGGTCCACTATCAGTCCGACCCCGTGGACACCGTTCGCACGAGCGTCCTCGGCATGATCCACATGTTGGACCTGGCCAAGCAGACGGGCGCCAGGGTGTTGCAGGCCAGCACGTCGGAAGTCTACGGCGACCCGCTCGAACACCCGCAGACCGAGTCGTACTGGGGCAATGTCAACCCGATCTCGCGCCGTGGCTGCTACGACGAGGGCAAGCGCTGCGCGGAGACGCTTGCGTTCGACTACCATCGTGGCTTCGGCGTCGACATCCGCGTCGTCCGCATCTTCAACACCCACGGTCCTAGGATGGCACGGGACGACGGACGCGTCGTGAGCAACTTCGTCCTGCAGGCCCTCATGGGCCGGCCGTTGACGGTGTACGGCGACGGTACGCTGACGCGCTCGTTTCAGTACGTCGACGACCTCGTCGAAGGCATGATGCGCATGATGGAAACCGAGGATTTCACGGGCCCCGTCAATCTCGGCAATCCCGACGAAATCACGATCCTCGAATTGGCCCAGCGCGTGCTTCGCATCACGGGTTCGCGAAGCGAAATCCGCCACCTGCCGGCCGTCGACCACGACCCCCAGCAGCGGCGGGCCGACATCACGCTCGCGCGGCAACGGCTTGGCTGGTCGCCCAAGGTTGCCACGGACGCCGGGCTCGAACGCACGGTGGCTTGGTTTCGAAATGAACTGGCGGCCGACGGCCGAGGGGAGGGCGCATGATCGGGCAAGAGAACGAGGCGGCGTCCAACCCGCTTTCGGAGCGCCTCGACGAGCTGAGGGCCATCGTCCTCATCCATCGGTGGCTGATCGGAATCTTCGCGGCCGCGGTGCTCGCGCTGACGCTCGTTGGCAGCCTGTTGGCCACGAAGCAGTACCGGGGCACCCTGAAGCTTCACATCAGCCCCGTCACCGGACTGGAGGTTCAGGTTCAGGAGGTGATGGACCAGAGCCTGAACTACACGCGCAACACGCGTCAGTTCTACCGTACGCAGATGGAGATCATGGCGTCCGCTCCGGTCCTCGAGGAGGTCGCCCGGCGGTTCGAGGCCGCGTACGGCGCGGGAACGATGACGGCCGGACGTGTCGGCCAGGTCATCGACATCACGCCGGTCCAGGCGAGCGAGTTGATGGAAGTGTCGGCGACGTTGCCCGACCCTGAACAAGCCGCGGCCCTCGCGAACCTGCTCGCGAAATCCTACAGCGACCACAACCTCGACGCCCGGCGCGACGCGAGCCGTGAGGCGCGGGTCTGGCTCCAAGAACAGCTCGTCGACGCCGAGCGGCGCATCATCGAAGGCAACCAGCGGTTGCTTGCGTACCAAACGGGCCAGGGCCTCGGCGACGTCGAGGAAACCGTGACGGCGCTGTCATCGTCGAGCCAGTCGCTGAGCCGGGTCACGGGGGAAACGACGACCGAGCGCGTGCTGCTCGAGACGAACGTGGCTGCCCATCGACGGATGCTCGCCAACGGGCAGGTCGTCGAATTGGCAAAGGACCTGGCTACGCCGGAACTCGCCACGTTGGTCGCCGCCTATGGTGAAGCCGTCGCCGAGGCTTCCCACCTGGCCGCCCGGTACGGCGAGCGGATGCCGGAACGGCGGGACGCCGACGCGCGGGTCAACGCATTGCTCGAGTCGATGCGTCAGGTGGCGTCCAAGAACGTCGCAGCCGAGGAAATTCGGCTCACCACGCTGCGCGAGAAGGAAAAGAGCCTCGGCACGGCGTTGGACCTGACGAAAGAGCAGCTGCTCGAGCGCCAGGCTCGGATCGGCGGCTACGAGTCCCTTCGCTTGGACCTCGAGCGTGCACGTGCGCTGTTCGAGGCCCTGTCGGAGCGCAACGACGAGCTCGATCTCGCCAGCCGGACCCAGCTGAACAACGTGCGCATCATCGAGGAGGCGCGCCCGAGCGACGACCCCGTGGCGCCGAACCTCATGCTGAACTTGGCCGTCGCGCTGATCAGCGGCCTCGTTGGCGGTTTCGGCCTTGCAGTCCTCCGTACCCAACTCGACGACACCATCCGGTCGCCGCTCGACATCGCAACGTTCCTTCGCGTGCCCTATTTGGGGATGGTGCCGGCGCTGGACGGCGTCGAAGACCCGGCCGAGCGTGCGTTGTACACGCATCGCCATCCCAAGAGTTCCGGCGCCGAGGCCATCCGCGCGATCCGTACGCTTCTGGAGCTCAACCCGTCGGGCAAGGGTCTGCGACGCCTGCTTGTGACCTCAGCCGTCGCGAGCGAAGGCAAGACGGAGACGAGCGTTCGGCTCGCTGTGAGCTTCGCCAACCTCGGGCGCCGGGTCTTGTTGATCGACGGCGACCTGCGCAAGCCTCGCTTGCACCGCATTTTCGGCGTCGAAAAGGAGCCCGGCGTCTCCGACATCGTGGAGCGCGGTGTGTTCGACGCGGCCATCCGCGGCACTCCGATCCCGAATGTCGACCTGATGTGTGCCGGCACGATGATCGACCGGCCGAACGAGTTGCTGGCCTCCTCGGCGATGGCGGCCCGCCTCGACGAGTTGGGGCGCCGCTATGACCTCATCCTCATCGACACGCCGCCAAGCCAGGTGCTGTCGGACGCGCTGCTCGTCAGCCGCGTCGTGGATGGCGTCGTCCTCGTCGTTCGCAACCAGGCCGTGAGCCGTCAGATCGTGCGCGACACGGTCCGACGTCTGCAGCAGGTCGGCGCGCCTTTGCTTGGCGTCGTGGTGAACGCGGTCCTTTCGGGTCGCGGCGGTCGCTATTCCTACTACGGGTACGGCTATGGATACGGCTACGGGTACGGCTACGGCGCCCATTACGGAGCCGAAGAAGAGGACCCGAAGAGCAAGGCGTCCGGGTCGGCGTAGCCTCGTCGTCGGGCTGGCTCTCGCCGCGGGGTTGGTCGCCTTGGGGACCGGCAACGGCGGCGTCGTCGCAGTCTGGCGTGCCAGTTGCCTCGGTTGTCTGGCGCTTGGCGTGTTGTGGCTCGCGCGGAGCGACGACGCGACGCTTGCGCGCCTCGCGCCGCTGCGTTCGGCTGCTTTTGCGGCGCTTGCGGTGGCGGGGGCGATGGCGGTCGGCCTGGTGCCGGTGCCGTCGACCATCGGGGCTTGGTTGGCGCCTGGCCGTTTCGATGCGAGGCCGGCGGCGTGGGGCTCCCTTGCGCTCGAGCCGGAGCGGGTCCTCGACAGCTTGGCGGTTGGGGCGCTGGCCGTTGCGGCGGGTGTGCTTGGTGGCGCCGTCGGGGGGTCGATCGGTAGGCGGCGCAGTCTGGACCCCCTCCCGTTCGCCCTGATCGGCGTGTTGGCGACCGCCGGGGTTCATCTGGCGGTCGGCGCCCAAACCGTGTGGGGGTGGGTGCCCCACCTGAGTCGGGTGCCCGCCTTTTTCGCCCCTTTCGTCAACGCCGACCACTTCGCCACGGCGGTGCTGTTGTTGCTCCCGCCGACCTTGGCCGCGTCATTGGACCACGAGCTGAGTGCATTCCGCCGACTCGCCTGGGGCGCGGTCGTCCTCGTGGCCGTCGGGATGGTGGTGGCGACGAAATCGGTGGCGGCGATCGGGCTGCTCGGTGCGTCCATGATCGTCGTCAGCCATCCCTGGCGGCTGAACCCGGCGCTCGTGGCCCCGCTGGCGCTCACCGTAGCCGTCGCCGCACCGTGGGTGCAGGCCTTGGCGCCCCAGTGGTGGCATGCGTCGGTGCTGGGCCGATGGGGCCACGTTCGCGACGCGTGGCCGATGTTCTTGGACTTCCCGTTGGCGGGGGTTGGCGCTGGCGGCTTTGGAGCTGCGTTCCCGTTCTACGACACCGACGCCGTGTTCCACCGACTCGGGCACCTGCACTCCGAACCGTTGCAGTGGTGCGTAGAGACCGGCGTCATCGGCGTTGTCGCCGGCCTCTACGCCCTTGTGACCGTCGCGCGGTCCCGGCCGGCGGGCGGGGAACGTGGCCGGGCCGTCGACATCGGGCTCAGCGCAGTGGCCCTGCACGCCGTCGTCGACTTCCCTCTGCGGCTGCCCGTGCTGTTGGCGGCGGCCACGGCCGTGCTTGGTTGGCGGCTGACGGCCTTCGGCAGCGGGGACGGTGTCGACGTGCTGCGCGTTCGACGCGCGCTGGTGGGGGTATTCGCGGTGACCCTTGGCGCCCTGGCGTGGGAAGTCCGCGGCGTGGTTCGCGATTGGACGACCGCGCCGGTAACGACCGTCGCAGAACAGGCCTTCCCTGGTCATCCGGCCGTCCGAATTCACATGGCCCGGCAGCAAGGGGAGGCGGGGGACAAGGCGGGCGCGACGACGGCCCTGCTCGCGTTGGCGGCGGACGCCCCGCACGACGCCGAGGTGCTGATCGAGGTTGGGCGCGCGCTGACCGCGTTGTCGGCGGTGGCGGAAGCGGATGACGTGCTCGCGCGCGCCGTCGTGCGGTCCCCGGCCGACGCGCGGGCCTGGTGGCTCCGTGCGCGGCTGGCCTCGCGTCGAGGGGACCCCGTCGCCGTCGAGTACTTTGCGCGGGCCCTGGCGGCGTCCCCATGGAACCCGGACCTCTTCGACGAGGCCTGGAAGACGTTGCCGATGGCCTCGATCTGGGCCGATGAGCTGAGCGACGCTGAACCCTATGTCCTGGTCCAGATTGGGCGACGAGCGGGGCCCGACGAGGCCGAGGCCGCCGTTCGGGCCTTCTCCCGGGCGGCCGAACTGGAGCCTTGGCGCTGGGGGGACCTCCCGGATTTGGGCGTCGCATTGCACCAGGTGGGACGTTCGGAGGAAGCGCGGACGATGTTGGAGGGCCTCGTCGAGCGTCGACCGGACCTCGTGCGTGCCTGGCTCGCACTCGTCCGCGTCCGCCGCGAGATGGGCGACGACGCGGGCGCCCTGACGGCCGCCGAGGTCGCGGCCCGTTCGGACGCCGGCGGACGCATTGCGGTGGTCGAGTTGACGGAGCGCTTGTCGGGTCCCGCCGCCGCGCTTCAGCGGGCGGAGCGGTGGGACGCCGAGGGGCGGATGGACCCAGCGCTACACCTGCTGGCGGCGCGGCTGGAGGCGGACCTCGGGGCGCCGAGGGCCTGCCTCTTGCGGATCGAACGGGAGGGGCTGACCGAGCACCGTACGCTCAGGCGGCCGGCCAAGGATCTGGCGCTGCGGTGCCAGGGAGGTCCGTGAAGCGGCGGGAGGCCAGCATCCCACAGGCGGCGTGGCGGCCAGCGCCCCCAGAGTAACGGCGTTGGGTGGCGATGCCGGCGGAGTGGAGCGCTTGGACGAAGGCGATGCGCTCGGCGTCGGTGGCGCGCCGGCGACCGTCGCCCTCGTCCCAGCGGTTCAAGTCGATCAGGTTGACGCGGATGGGAAGGTCTCCGAAGGTGTCGCACAGCGCGGTCACTTCGTCGGGGCCGTGGTTCTCGCCCCCGATCAGCGTCCATGCGAGCGTGATGCGGTCCCCGGATTGGCGCTGATGTTCCCGAAGGGCGGGAAGCAGGGCCGTGACCGGCTGTCGAGCGGCGATGGGCACGAGGCGCGCGCGGCGCTCCGGGACCGCGGAGTGCAGGGAGAGGATGAGCCTGTATGGATGGGCCTTGGCGACGAACGCCTCGAGGGGACGTCGCAAACCGACGGTCGAAACCGTGATGTTCGAGGCCGTGATGCGACCCCCACAGGGGTCGGACAACACGCGCGCTGCCGTCAGCACGTTCGGCAGGTTCATCAAGGGCTCGCCCTGGCCCATGAAGACGATGCCGGTCACCCGCGCGGTCGGGTCGCGGACGGCGAGGTCGCGGGCGACGGCGCGCCAGGCGGCCACGATCTCCCAGGCCTCCAGGTTGCGCGTGAGCCCCAAGCGGCCCGTCGCGCAAAACGTACATCCGACGGCGCAGCCGACTTGGGTACTGAGGCAGAGGGTGTAGCGGCCCGGACGTTGGAGCGGGATGCGGACGGCCTCAGACGTCGCCCCGTCGGGATGCTCGAAGAGCCACTTTTCGAAGCCGTCGGCATCGTCGCGGACGCGCTCGGCGACGCTGAGGTCTCGGTCGTTGAAGTGGGTGGCGACGGCGTCGCGAAAGGTACGCCGGACGCTCGTTCCAGGCGGCAGCGTGTCCAGGCCCCCCGAGAGGCGGCGTGCGAGGAGGCGGCGCGCGTCGTCGATGTCGGCGGCGAAACCCGCGGAGGCGAGCGTAGCGACGACGTCGGCGGGCGTGCAGCCAAAGAGGTGAGGGCGAGCGTCCACGTCGGCGCCTAACGCCGGACGCCCGTCCGCCACGTAGGGTTAGCGAGCCCGCGAGAGAGGATGGTGGCGGAAGCCCTTCGTCGAGGCCTCGAGTGGGCCCGGCCCCAGGCCCTCTGGCTTGGCGTCGGCGGACTGTTGGCGTTGGTGGCTGCCTTGGCTGCGGTCCGAGGCAATCCGCTGATCGTCGGGACGGGGCTGTTGGGCCTCTTCTTCCTTGCGATGATCGATTGGCCACACCTCGCGGCCCTTGCCCTCTTCATCAGCCTGATGTTCGACCAGGCCGGTCGCCTCGACGTGTCTGTGGCGGGGCTCCCGCTCACGATGAGCAAGCTCGCGACGGGCGTGTTGATGGGTGTCCTCGCCACGCGGTGGGCCATGGTGAGGCCCTGGGCTTCCGCTTGGACGCCGATGTCTCGCGCCTTGGTCGTCCTGATGGCCGCAATGTTGTGGTCGTTGATCTGGCGCCAGGTGCCAGAGTACGAGGACGACGGCACGCCAGCGGGACGCCTGAATCTCGTCTCGACGGCGATGGTCATCCTGATGGCGCACGCGGTGGCGGCGGCCATTGCCGACGCCCACGTCCGCACCGTGGCGCGTGTGGCGGCGCTCGCCTCGATGCTCGTCTTGGGCGGGGCCATTTTCAATATCGACGAAACGCTTGGCCGGAGCGCAGGCTCCTTCGGCGACCCCAACGCCTGGGCGGGCGTCGTCATGTTGGCCTGCCATTTCGCCTTTGGCGTGTTGTCGGGTGAACGCCTTGGCCGAGTCGCGACGTTGGTCGTCGTGCCGGGCGTCTTTGCGGTCTACGCCGCGGCCCTGTTCCAATCCGGGTCGCGTGGAGGTCTGATCGCGGCCATCGTGTTGTCGCCCCTGACGTTGTGGCTGCTCAGAGGCCATTGGCGTGGCCTCCTTCTCGGCGTGTTGGCCGCGGGGCTGTTGGCGCCGGCCGTCACCGCGGATCCCCAGTTCCTCACGACGCGCTTCAGCGCGCTTTGGGAACCCGAGTTGCACAGCAGTCAGCACACCGGCGTCGACAGCATCGAAGGGCGCTGGTTCTTCCAGGTGCTCGCGTGGGAGCAGTTCCTCGAAAACCCCTGGATGGGCATCGGGCTTGGCGGGTTCAAGACGGTGTCGGCAGACTACTTTCCGCTGTTCGGCGGACGCGACGCCCACAACACGTACATGCAGGTGCTCTGCGAACAGGGGCTCCTTGGCATCAGCGTGCTCGCAGCGTGGTTGTGGTCCGTCGTCAACATGGTCTGGAAAACGGTGCGCGACCCCGCGGCCCCGGCGTGGGTTCAGAGTGCGGTCGCGGGGCTCGGCGTCGGTTGGCTCGGCTTTGCGCTCGTCAACACGACCATCGGCGAGCTGCTGACGAGCGCCTTCGCTTGGTTCTACCTCGGATTGCTTGCGGCCCTCGTCCGCGGAGGGGCGCGTTGATGCTCGCAGTGAAGCGCCAGGATGGCAGCCCGTTCATCGTCGCGGAGGTCGCCCAGGCTCACGACGGGAGCCTCGGGTCGGCCCACGCCTACATCGACCTTGCGGCCGGGGTGGGGGCGGACGCCGTCAAGTTCCAGACCCACATCGCAGACGCGGAGTCGACCGAGCGGGAGCCGTTCCGCGTGCGGTTCTCACGCCAAGACGCGTCACGGCGGGACTACTGGCGACGCATGGAGTTCACCGCGGATCAGTGGCGCGGCCTTGCCGACCACGCCGCGGAGCGGGGGCTCGTGTTCCTGTCGTCGGCGTTTTCGCCGGCCGCCGTCGACCTCCTCGGCGCGGTCGGAATGTTGGCCTGGAAAGTTGGCTCTGGCGAGGTGACGAACCTGCCACTTCTGCGTCGGATGGCAGCGACGGGGCGGCCGGTGTGGTTGTCGTCGGGGATGTCGTCTTGGGCGGACCTCGACGCGGCCGTCGCCACGGTGCGCGGGCTTGGCGCGCCCGTCGCCGTCTTCCAGTGCACGACGGCCTATCCGTGCCCCGCGGAGCGCCTCGGCCTCAACGTGCTCGCCGAACTGCGTGCACGGTACGGCGTACCCGTGGGCCTGTCGGACCATTCCGCGACCCCTGCGGCCGGCATCGCCGCTGCCGCATTGGGCGTCGACATCATCGAGGCCCACATCGTGTTCTCGCCGCACAGCTTCGGGCCCGACACGCCAGCGTCGCTGACGCCAGACGCGTTCAAGGCGATGGTGGACGGCGTGCGCTTTGTCGCGCGTGCGCTGGCCCATCCGGTCGACAAAGCGGTGGAAGCGGCTGCGACGACCGAGCTGCGGACGATGTTCGGCCGCTCGGTCGTGGCAGCGCGGCCGCTTTCCGCGGGGACCGTGTTGGGCGAGGACGACCTCGCGTTGAAGAAGCCCGGCGGCGGATGGCCGCCGGACCGACTCGAATTGCTCATGGGCCGCGTCCTACGCGTCCCGCTGGCGTTGGACGCACCGCTGTCGGAGGATGTCCTTGTCTGAACCGACACGCGTGCTGACGGTCCTCGTCGATCGGGCCAACTACGGTCGAATGAAGCCCGTGATGTCAGCGATCGCCGCACGGGACGACCTCGTCCAACAGGTGGTGTGTGCCGGCTCGATGGTGCTCGACCGCTTCGACCGGACCGCGCGGGTGGTCGCGGACGACGGCTTTGACGTCGTCGCCGAGATCTACGGCGAACTCGAGGGCAGCCATCCGACGACGATGGCGCGGAGCCTCGGCCTTCACGTGCTCGAATTCGCGACGGAGTTCCGGCGCAACGACCCCGACGTCGTGCTGCTCATCGGCGACCGCTACGAGGCGCTCGGGGCCGCGCTTGCGGCCGGCTACGGCAACCACTGCCTCGTCCACCTTCAGGGGGGCGAGGTTTCGGGCTCCGTCGACGAGTCCGCCCGCCACGCCATCTCCAAGTTCGCCCACTGGCACGTGCCGGCGACCCAACGTGCCGCCGACTACCTCGTGCGCATGGGCGAGCGGCCAGACAGCATCCTGGCCGTTGGGTGCCCGTCCGTCGACCTCGCTCGCCAGCTGGACCGGCGTGCTCCGCGCGACCTCTTCGACCGCTCGGGTGCCGGCGCCTCCATCGACCCGTCGCGGCCCTACGCCCTTTGCGTCTTTCACCCCGACAGCACCGAGTTCGGCGACGAGCGGCGGCAGATGTCCGAGGTCCTGGCCGCGCTCCAGGACGTCGCGATGCCGACCGTCCTGCTTTGGCCCAACATCGACGCGGGCAGCAACGCCGTGAGCAAGGTGATTCGCACCTGGCGCGACCGCGTGCGGCCAGACTGGTTGCGGACGCTGACGAATCTGACGCCCGAGGACTACCTGCGCGCGTTGGGCGGAGCCGCGGTGGCCGTGGGGAATTCGTCGAGCTTCGTTCGCGATGCCTCCTGCTTTGGCACGCCGGTCGTGCTCGTGGGTGCAAGGCAGGACGGTCGCGAGCGGGACGCCCACGTCACCCGGGTGGACGCCAGCGCATCTGGCGTCGCCGGCGCGATGCGGGCAGGGGTGGCCCACGGGCCTTGGCCGGCGAGTACGCTCTATGGAGATGGGCACGTGTCGGCGCGCGTCGCCGCCGCCCTTGTCGGCCGTAGACGCTACATCAAGCGGTTGGACTACCCGGAGCGCGATCGGGGCTGAGGGACGCCGTCGCCTGAGCCCGTAGGTCGGAATCGCCGCTTGCGACGACGACGAGCACTTCGCGGGCGAGAAAGGACAACGTGTCCAACAGGGCGCTCCTCCGGTCGGGGTCGAGGCCGCGGAGCGGGTCGTCGAGGAGCAAGATCGCGGGTCGCGTCGCCAGGGCCCGCGCGAAGCCGATGCGCTGGCGCTCGCCCCCGGAGACCGTGGCTGTGGTGACGGGCCGGTCGAGCGGCCACGTCGCGAGGCCTGCGCGATCGGCAGCGGTGCGAAGGGCCTCGATCGGCAGCCCGCGGTGGGCGTCGATCTCCTCGGCGAGGGTCGCGCCAAGCAGACCGACGCGTGCTGGGATGGACACAACCGCTTGACCCGCAGGACATTCGAGGGCGAAGGTGCCGCTGGCGGGGGTGAGCGAACCCGTCAGGACCCGAAGCAGGGACGTTTTGCCGCAGCCGGCCGGCCCCTCGAGGACGGCGAGGCGGGGTCCGTGAAGGTGGGCGGTCCAGGATGGAAGGCCCTCGCGGGGGACGAGGGCGTCGAGTCGGAGGCCGGGCGTGGAAGCGCGGGCAACCTCCGGAGGGCGAACGACGGACGCCTCGGCCGCCTCGGTGGCGGTGCGGATCGCGTCGGCGACCGGCAGGGCCTCTTCGACGAGGTGCCACGCCGCCAGCGCGGCGTTGCCAGCCTGAGCGGCGCGCAGGGCGAGTAGCGCGGTCGCAAGCGAGGCGGCGTCGAGGTCGGCACCCCACGCGAGGCCGACCGCGATGGCGGCCACCACGGCGAGGGGGGCAAGACCAAGCGCGAGGTCGGACGCCACGCGGCCGTACCACCATGCGCGCCGTCGCAAGCTCTGCAGGCGGGTCATCGCGACGTCGAGGCGGGCCTGGACCCGGCTGGCGGTGTCGGCGAGGCGGATTTCGCGCGCCAGCCCCAACGTCTCATCCACCTGAACGGCAAGCGCGCGCTCGGCGACTGCACGCCGCGCGGACAGCGCGCGCGATTTGGCCCGCAACGCGCGAGGCAGGGCAGCGAGCACGACGATGAGCGCGACGCCGATGGGGACAGCCCCTGGCCGCGTGAGCGCCGCTGCGACGAGGAGCAGGCCACAATGGACGGCGGCACTCGCTGCGACCGCCGCCGACGCGACAACTTGGTGGAGTTGCCCGGAGACGACGGTCGTCAGGTGCGTCAGATCGGCGGGGGCTGGCGGTTCGGAGGTTTGTGCGACAGCGCGAAGCAGGCGAGTGCGCCAGCGCCCTTCCAAGGTTCGGGCGACGGCGTTGCTCGCGACGACGTCCGCGATCGACGCGACCGAACGGACCCCTACGGCAGCCGCGGCGAACGCGAGCAACATCGAACGGTCGAGCTGGCCGAGGAAGGGGACGTCACCCCCCCGCACGGCGGCTGCCAGGGTGCCAGCGGCGAAAACCTCGCTGGCCGCGGCCGTCGCGGACAGGGCGGCGAGCAGGACGACGTCCGGTGGGCCAAGGGGGGCGAGGCGTCGCAGGGTGGCGAGTGAGGTGCGCAACGTCGCCCGCTATGTCGCCAGGGGGCCCATGGGGTATTGCCCCTAGGGGGTCGAGTGCCTCGCTCGGTCGTGGCCGTCGAACTGCGCTGGCTCGTGCCGGTCGCGCTGATTGCCGGCCTCGCTGCGCGGGCGGAAGCGGAGGGGCTGCTGCGTTTGACGGCGTGGTTCGATGCGGCGGCGTCGGGCCAAGCGGGCGCCTCGTGGGCCGGGTGGGTCGCGTTGCCCTTGGCGCTTCGGCTGGCGCTGGATCTCGTCGAGGGCCGAATCGCCGCCGCCGGTTTCGCGGGCTTCGAAAAGCGGTCCCGGACCCGCTTGCTCGGGGCCTTTCTCAAGGCAGATTGGTCGGAACAGACGGCGGTACGGCGCAACGAACTGCCCGCGGCGCTTGGCGAGGGCATCGTCCGTCGGACGCGGTGGGTTCGTGCGACAAGCGAAGCGGTCGCCGCGACGATGTCGGCCATGGTCGCGCTCGCGGTGGCGGCGGCCGTCGACCCGCAGATCGTTGGCCTGTTGCTCGTTGGCGTCGCCGTCGGCCTCGTTGGCGCACGGTGGGCCCGGACGCGGGTCGTGCGCGCGACGGTGGCGCTCAAGGACCAGTTGCAGCGGCATGGCCACGAAGTGGCGCAGTGGGTCGAGCAGGTCGACGATCTGCGGGGGGTCTCGGTCGTCGATCGGACCGTCGAGGGCGTGCTCGACCGCGGCGCCGCCCTTGGACCGCTGCGCGCGGAGGGGCGAATCTGGGTCGCGATCAGCCGTTCGATCTTCGTGACGACGGTGATCTGGGTGGCGCTGGCGGCCTTCGCCTGGCGGCCCGAAATGGCGGCCGTGGGCGTTCAGGTCGTCGTGCTCACGGCGCTGCGCCAGCTCGCCGTCGCCCAAAATGCAGCGCAACGTGCGGTCGAGAACTGGCCCTTTGTGGTTGGCTTCGAGGCGCTGATCGGGCGGTTGGTCGCGTCGTACTCTCGGGAGACCGCTGCCGTCCCCCAGACCGACGGGGCGCTGAGCTGGCGGGGCCTCCAGGTTCAGCGGGGCGACACCCGGTTGGGCTGGGACGACGGCCAGGTGGCGCCCGGCGAACACGTCGCCATCATGGGGCCCTCGGGGGCCGGAAAAACCACGCTCGTCGAGACGCTCATGGGCCTGTGGCCGGCGGCCGCGGGCGAGGTCGCGTGGGGTGGCGTGGCGGCAGGTGCGTCGCCGGGTTCCGCCTGGCGGCGCGAGTTCGCCTGGGTGCCGCAGGACCCCGTTTTGGCCGACGGGACCGTCGCCGAAGCCGTGGTCATGGACCGAGACGTCGACGCGGCTGCGGTCGCCGCTGCGCTCGCCGCGGCTGGCTACGCTGGCGACCCTCAACGGCGCGTCGGGGCCGGCGGCCGCGACCTTGGGGAAAGCGAACGGCAGGCGGTGGCGATGGCGCGGGCGTTGGTCGGCGACCCCAGGGTCGTCGTGCTCGATGAACCCGCCGGTCGCGGTGCCTTGGAGCGCGTGGCGCGGTGGCTCGGCGCGGCGGCGGGACGGACCGTCCTCCTCGTCAGCCACGACCCGGCGGTAGCTGGACTGGTTCACCGCACCATCGCCGTGCCTGCACGCCCGGCCGCCGCGAGGGGTTAGGCGGCTGGGCCGAGGCGGACGTGCGGGTATTTCAGGCGTCTGGCGGGTCCCTGTCGAAATTGCCGGCCGCAAGCCGCCGGCTGTACGGGGTGTTTCTGCTGTTCACGCTGATGGCCTTCATGACCAGCGTGGCCCTCTACACGGACCTTGCGGGCTGGGATGGCTCGAACGCGGTGGAGTCCTACCTTGGCAACGAGGGGGACCCCGAGGCCGTGGACATCAAGGTGCCAAGGTCGGTGCACCAGATGCTCGAACAGACGCACTTCCACCTGTTCACGCAGCCGATGCTCTACCTTGTGTTGTCCCACCTCTTCCTGCTCGCGCGCGGAGGGCGCGCGAAGGAAGTCTGGGTGTTCGGGACCGGGGCCTTTCTTCTCGCCCACATCATGGCGCCGTGGTGGGTGTTCAGCGGAGCGCCCGGCTGGGTGATGGCCGTCACCGCTTGGCCGATGCTGATCGGCATGGTGGGAATGGCGTTGTGGCCGCTGCCTGAGCTGTGGTCGTCCTCGCCTTCGCGCTGATCGGCTGCGGGGCGCGCGGCGCGGTCGTCAACGGCGCCGCCATGGGCGGCGAGGTCGCCGTGTTCGTCGCGTCGGGGCCCCCCGCGGAGGCGCGAACGGCGGCCTTGGCGGCTCGGTCGCGCGTGGAGGCCATCGAAGCGGCGGTCACGGACTGGGTGCCAGGCGCCCCGGTGGTGCGATTGAACGCGGGGGAAACGGTCGCACCGTCGCCCGAGTTGGTGGCCCTTGGCGACGCCACCCAGCGCGTCCATGGCGCCACCCATGGGGCCTTTGACCCCACCGTCCGCCCGCTGCTCGCCGTATGGCCGCGCGACGGGAGCTGGCCCGCGGACGCGGCCGTCGACGAGGCTCGGGCGCGGGTAGGTTGGTCGCACGTGCATCGCGACGGAGAGGGGTGGAGGGTCGAGCCCGGGACCGAGGTCGGTTTCGGCGGGATTGCCCAAGGGTACGCCGCGCACGAGGCACGGGCAGAGCTTGGACCCCATCGTGGCGTCGTGGACGTCAGCGGCGACCTCTGCGTTCGCGGGACGTTTTGGGTCCATGTCGTCGCGCCCCGGGGCGACGGCTTCGCGGCCCGGGTGAGGCTGCGGGACACCTGTTTGTCGACGTCGGGCGACTACGCGGACGCTGCATTCTCCGAGGGTCGTCGGGTCCACCATGTCATCGACCCGCGCACCGGACGGCCGTCGTCGGGCGCGATCGCGGCCACGGTCGTCGACGAGGAGGGTGCTGTGGCCGACGCGCTGGCGACGGCGCTCCTCGTCTTGGGACCCGACGGCAGCGCAGTCGATGCCCTTGGCGCCTGGGCGCTCGTCTGGCCCGAAAGCGGCCCGCCTACGGAACTGGGGCGGCGACCGAAGGGCCTTCGGGTGCGTCTGCAAGAAGCTCGGCCATGATGGCGGCTCCCCGGCGGACGCCGACGGCCATCGCCTTGCTCGACACCGTGGCGCCCGACACGATCTTGATGTCGCGGCCGAGCGCGAATCCGTCGCCGTGGCGCTTGCCGACGAACTGATTGCGGAACCGGGGGTCGCGGATGCCTTCACCGAAGGCCTCCCGGTACACGAGCACGTCGTGCAACAGCACGGTGCCTTCCGCGTCGAAGGCAAGCGCGTAGGTGATCGGCTCGTGCTGGCCGAGCTGATCGTCGATGAGGACGTAGCCGAGCGCGTTGGCGCCACGCGCGATGCGGTGCAGGTCGACCTCGGGGTCAACGCGCTTGCCGAGGACCTCACGGAGCCGCTCTTGGGCGGCCGCATCCAGCGTTCTTGAATCTGGCGTCGCTTCGGTCGCGTCTGGGAATGCGGCCTGAATGAAGGCGGCGACGTGCTCCGGCGGGGCGTCGGCGGCCAACGCGAGCGCGGCGAGAAGTAGCGCCACTTGTCACCTCCCGTGGTCGCGTTAACGCGCCGGTAGTGAAATTGATTATCACTTTCGATTGGAGGAACGATGTTCTGGGCACTGAGCGTTGCCGCCGTCGCCAACGAACGGCACTTCACCACCATCTACGAGACCGACGTCCTTCCCGCGGGAACGGCGGAAATCGAGCCTTGGACGACGATCAAGGGCGATGGCGCTGGCGGCCTGGACTTCGCGCACCGGCTGGAATTCGAGGGCGCTCTGACGAACGACCTGCAGACGGCCCTCTACATCAAGTTCTCCGGCTCGAGCACCGGCTTCGACTACGACGGCATCGCGTCCGAGTGGAAGCTCAACCTGCTTTCGCGCGCCGAGAAGCCGATCGGTCTCGCGCTGTACGGTGAGGTGAAGCTCGAGCCCACGGCGGAGGCGGGCGAGCTCAAGTTGCTCGTGGACGCGATGTCCGACAACGTCATCGTTGCGGCCAACCTCGTAGGAGAGGTCGGGCGTTCGCACGCGGCGGGCGCGACCGAGATGGAAGTCGTCGAGGAGGTGTTGGGCGCGGTGGCGTGGCGCACGACCCCGACGACCTCGCTCGGCATCGAGGCCAAGCAGGAACTCGTCCTGATCGACGGCGAATTCGACGAGATCGAGCTCGCCGTCGGCCCGTCGGCCTCCTGGGCCAGCTCGGGGTGGTGGGTCGCGACGACGGTCCCGCTGGTCCTGCCCTTGGAAGGGGGGTCGATTTCTCCCAGCTGGCGGACGATCTTCGGCTTCCACTTCTGAGGTTGGCCGTTCCAAGCGGCCTGCTGGTTACGCGCGGCCCCTCCCGGAGGGGCCGTGGCGAACCGCCTTGCAACTGCGTCGAGCCCCTATTTGCGGCAGCACGCCGGCAACCCCGTCGACTGGTTTCCGTGGGGGCCCGACGCGCTCGCTGAAGCGAAGCGCCGCGACGTCCCCATCCTCCTCAGCGTCGGGTACGCGGCCTGCCACTGGTGCCATGTGATGGAGCGGGAGTCCTTCGAGGACGCCGCCATCGCGGCCAAGATGAACGCGGACTTCGTCAACATCAAGGTTGACCGCGAGGAGCGGCCGGATGTGGACGACGTCTCCATGCGCGCCGTCATGGCCGTCCAACAGGGGCGGGGCGGGTGGCCCTCTACGGTGTTCTTGCTCCCCGACGGCCGGCCGTTCTGGGGTGGGACCTACTTCCCGCCGACGCCGCGTCACGGCATGCCCTCCTTCCCCTCGATCCTCGCTCGCATGTCGTCGCTGTGGCGCGACCAGAGGGCGGATGTCGTGCGGGCGGCGGAGTCCTTGACGGAGCACATCGTGCGCGCCGAGCAGCCGCCTGCGCCCGTGAAGGGGTCGACGGACCGCTGGTTGGCCGCGGTCGTGGCCGCGTGGGCCGTGGACTTCGACGAGGAGAACGGGGGCTTCGTCGGGCGTCCGAAATTCCCGCCTCACGGTGGCCTCCCCGTGTTGTGGACCGCAGCCCTGGCCGGCGACGCGCGCGCGGCGGCGATGGCCGAGCGCACGCTCGAAGGCATGATGCGGGGTGGGACCTACGACCTGCTGGCGGGCGGCTTCTGCAGGTACAGCGTCGACGAACACTGGGTCGTCCCGCACTTCGAGAAGATGCTCTACGACCAGGCGGAGCTGATTCCGTCCTACGTGTTGGGACATCAGGCGCTCGGTCGACCCGAGTGGGCCCGGGTCGCACGCGAAACGGCCGCGTTCGTCCTGCGCGAGCTCGGCCTGCCCGACGGCGGGTTCGCCGCCAGCCTCGACGCCGACGCGGCTGGCGAGGAGGGTTCACACGCCTCGTGGACGCCCGAGGAGATCGTCGACGTGTTGGGTCCGACGGGCGTAGGGGTCGCGGCGACCTTTGGGGTGACGGCAGAAGGCAACTTCGAGCACGGCCGCAGCGTGTTGCGCCTCGAGCGGCCGCTCGAGGACCAGTCGAATCCCGGGGCGCTGACGGCGGCCATGTTGCGGCTCGCAGACGCCCGGGCGCGGCGCCCGCAGCCCACGCGGGACGACAAGATGGTCGCGGCCTGGAACGGCCGGATGGGGTCTGCGCTCGTCGGACTGTTCCTCGGCCTCGGCGACCGATGGGCGCTGGATGCCGCCCTCGATCTGGCCGCCGCCATCGATCGGCGCCTGGTTGTGGGGGGGCGGCTGCACCGCAGCGCGCTCGGCGACTCCGTCTCGGTGCCCGCCTTCTGCGACGACGTCGCCGCCGTCGGCCTTTTTCATCTCGACCTGTTCCAGGCCACGGGGTCGGTGACCTGGCTGGACCGCGCCGTTGCGAGCGCCGACTTCCTGATCTCGGAGTTCTGGTCCGATTCGTGTTTGGCCATGGCGGCGCGGGACGCCGAACCCCTGGCGGCGCGCCCGTCCTCCCTGTTGTCGCAGGCGGAGCCCGGCGGCAACGGCTTGGGGGCGCTGCTTTTCGCGCGGTTGGCCACCCTGACGGGGCGCGCCGACTTCGGCGAGCGGGCCGACGGCATCCTCGCCGTCCTTCAGAACTTCCTCCGTCGGAATTGCCGGAGCTTCGGGGTCGAGGCCTTGGCCGGCGCGGTGCGCGCGTCGGGGGGACGACTGCTCGTGGTGACGGGCCCTGGCGCCGTCGAGCTGGCCCAGGCCGTGGCGACGGTTCCCGACACGCTGCGCGTGATGGCGGCGCTCGAACGGCCGGACGTCGCGCGGGTGCCAGCCAGCGAACATCGCGAGGCGGCCGTTGCGACGGCCTTCGTCTGTGAAGCCGACCGATGCTCTGCGCCGGAGACGGATCGCGTCGCGGCGCAGAAGGTCCTCGTCCAGGCCGCCAAGGGCCGTGGGTCGGCGACCTTGGGCTGGCCTCCGGCTCCCGCGGGGGGGTGGCTGGGGTCCGTGTCGGCGCCGTGGCCGGGCCGTGTGACCGTGCTTCACGCCTGGGCGCCGGACGTCGCCGAAAGCGATGCCATGGCCCACCAGCTGGACGATTGGTTCAACGGGGAGGCCCAGCCCGCGGTTCAGGTCGTCGCGGTGGCTGTCGGCGACACCTCGGTCGCGCGGCGGGAAAGGGCTGGGCTGCGCCACCCGGTCCTGTTGGCCGCAGGCGATGACGTGGCTGCTGCGCTCGACCTGCGTACCTGGCCGACCGTGATCGTGCTTGACGCGGCCGGCGCCGAAGTGGCTCGTTGGTCGGGTCGATTCGACCTCGCGGCGTTGGACCGGGTCGTGGCAGCGCTGCCGCGGCGCGCACGAGGGCCAAGTGCGGGCGCCGTGCTGCCGCCGATCGGGTCCTTTGGCCCCACGCATCTGTGCCTGGGGGACGACGGCGTGCTGCACTTCTCCGACACGGGGCGTCACGCCATCGTGGAGGGGGTGGTCGAGCCGGCGGCCGACGGTTGGCCCCACGTCCGCGTCCTGAGGAGTTGGGGAGGGGACGCCGGCTACCGCGACGGGGCACAACCAAGGTTCCGGCGCCCCCACGGCGTCCTGAGGGTGGGCGACGACCTTTGGGTCGCGGACACGGGCAACGACGCGGTCCGCAGGATCGATCTGCGCACTGGAGAGGCGGCGACGGCTAGCCAGGTCGCGGGTCCGGTTGCGATGGCCGGAGACGCGCACGCCGTGTTCGTCTCGTCGGCTCGGGGTCGGACCATCCTGACCCACGTGGCCGGAAGTGGACGGTGGGGCGAGCTGCTCGGAGACGGCGTCGCCGAGCACGTCGACGGGCCCTTACACGCCGCGAGAGCGGTTCAGCCGATGGGCCTGGCGCTCGCAGGCGGGCTGTTGTGGTTCACGGACGGCCGAACCGGTCGCGTGCGCGTGGTCGATCTCGACGCCGGAGAGGTCGCAACCGCCGTCGGCGAGGTGGCCTTCGCGGGCCCGGACGCGCTCGCGGTCGACGGCGACGAAGTCGTGGTCGCGGAGCGGACGGCGGGGGCGCTGACGGCCTTGGACCCCACGACGGGTCGCCGTCGCGCGTTGGCGACGGGGCTCGCCGGACCGGTGGGGTTGGCGCGATGGGGCCGCTGGTGGATCGTCGTCCTCTCGGACGGCGATGGGCTCGTCGCTGTGGCCGACGACGGGAACGTCAGGCCGGTGACGGTGGCGTGACGTTGGCGGATCTGCGGGCCCCAGGCTTCCGGGGGAGCAGTGCCGCTGGTTAGGCGGCCGTATGGCGAGTGTCGGCGCCTCCACCCCCTGGCTGATGCGCGTGATCCCCGCGCTCGCGACGCTGCGGACCTACTCCGTGAAGGACGCGCGATCGGATCTGGTCGCTGGGGCCACCGTCGCGACGGTCGCAGTACCCCAAGCCATCGCCTACGCCATGGTCGCGGGCGTGCCCCCCGAGCACGGGCTCTACACGGCGATCGTGATGACGGCCGTGGGCGCGGTCCTCGATTCGTCCCGCCAGTTGATCAACGGCCCGACCAACGCCATTTCGATTGCGATTCTGAGCGCGCTGGCGCTCGTGCCCCCGGAGCGCCACCTCGAAGCGGCGATCCTGATGGCACTGCTCATCGGCGCCTTCCAGCTCGTGATCTCGCTGCTCCGGCTGGGTGATCTGTCGCGGTACATCAGCCACAGCGTCATCATCGGCTTCACGGTCGGCGCCAGCGCGCTCCTCGTGCTCGACCAGCTCAAGAACCTGTTTGGGTTCACGGCGAAGGGCGACCCGCACGACCACTTCATCCTCCGCTTCGCGGAGACGATGATGCACGGCGGTCCGGTGCACATGATGACGCTGCAAGTGGGCGCGGCGACCATCGCGCTTCTGCTGGCGCTGCGAGGTCTCAAGCGACTGATCGGCACGCCGCTGTTGCCGGACCTCCTGCTCACCGTCCTCATCATGGCGGGTGTGACGAGCCACTACGGGCTCGACGCGCACGGCGTACGGATCGTTGGGGAGATCCCAGCGCGGCTCCCAAGTTTCGCGCTGCCCGCCGTCGACTGGGTGCTCGTCCGCGAGCTGTCGACGTCGGCCCTCGCGATCGGCCTCCTCGGTCTGCTCGAAGCGATCTCGATGGCCAAGGCTATCGCCCAACAGACGAAGCAGAAGCTCGACATGAACCAGCAGTGTTTCGCGGAGGCGTGCGCGAACCTGTCGGCCTCGATGTTCCAGGCGATCCCCGGCAGCGGCAGCCTGACGCGATCGGCGATCAACCAGCAGGCAGGCGGGTCCACGCAATGGGCGGGCGTCGTGTCGGCGGTCTGCGTCGCCGGCATCGTGGTCGCGTTCGGGCCGCTGGCGCGCACCATCCCCAAAGCGACCCTCGCTGGCATCCTGATCGTCGCCTCCTACCGGATGGTCGATTGGAAAGGCCTCGCCTTCCACGTCCGGACGACGCGGATGGACGCGATCATCGTGGCAGCGACGGCGCTCTCGGCGGTGCTTGTGTCCATCGAGTTCTGCGTCATCATCGGCGTGGTGATGTCCATGCTGCTCGCCGTCCAACGGGCCGGCCGCATGTTGTTCACAGAGTTCATCGTCGCGTCCGACGGCGTCATCCATGATCGTCATCCGGGCGAAGCCACGGACCCGAAGATGCTCATGTTCGGCCTCGAAGGGGAGCTCTTTTTCGGCTCTGCGACGGACCTTGAGGAGCATCTCGAAGCGATCGAAGCGCGGTTGAACGGTGAGGTTTCCGTCGTCGTGCTGCGGGCCAAGCGGGTCCGAAATCCCGACGCGGTCAGCGTCCACATGTTGGGCGAGTTCGTGGAACGGTGCCGTCACCGAGGCGTCCGGGTGTTGTTGTGCGGCGTTCGGGCCGAGCTTGCCGAGGCCGTCGGGCGCGCGCGCTTGACCGACGCGTTGGCGCCGTTGTTCTTGGAAGGGACCACGCGGAACAGCAGTACGCTGGCCGCCGTCCGCTACGCGCACGAGTTGATCGACGGTGATCTGGGCGCGCCGCCGTCCACCCGTCCACCGTTGGTCGCCGTCGCGGGCTGATCGGGCAAGCGCTCCGTTAGGGGCGGGATCCGGGGGAACGATGGCGTGGCTGCTGGCGCTGGTCGGTTGTGGCGGGAGCACGTGCCTGTGGGAGGACCTCACGGTGGGGACGTCGACGGCGACCGTGGACGGTGCCGCGTGGGACGGGGGCGTCACGTCGGCGAACTTCGCGGGCGACGGACTCCAACTCGTGACGACCGGCGACGGGGCGCTCCGGTTCACGCTGGTGATGCAGGTCGACGGGACGGGTCGCCCGATGCGTGAGGCGCTCGACGCCGGAGAGTACCCGGTCGAGGGCGTGGTTTTCGACGGCGTCGACGGCGCGTTCGCAACGGTCTTTCCTGCCTCGGGGTCGTCCTACGCGAGCGCCGAGGGCGCGCCGGGGACGTTCTCGATCGAGGCGTCGGACGACGTCTCCGTCTCCGGCTGCTTCGCCTTCGAGGCGGGCCGGTCCGACGGAAAGGTCGCCTTTACCGAGGGCGCCTTCGCGGCGTCCTGGTAGGGTCCGCTACGAGCCGACCTGGACGACCGGGGCCGTGCCGCGGTCGCTCGCGAGGACCGTCAGAAGGTTGGACAGGGTACGTCCCTTGTCGGCGTCCGAGATCGCGTGCCCCTCGGCCTCGAGTTGGCGAATGGCGTCGGAAGCGATGCGGACCGCGCCTTCGACGATGACGCGGCGCGCGCTGAGGAGCGACTCGGCCTGCTGGCGAACGAGCATGATGCCCGCGATTTCCGGCGCGTAGGCGAGGTGGGTGATGGTGACGTCGCGGACGACGACGCCGGCGCTCTTCGCCTCCTCCGTGAGGTGGGAGGCCAACTCGGCGCCAACGGAGGCGGTGTTGCCGCGGAGGCAGTCCTGTCCTTCATCGGCCTCATAGGGGTGGGACGCGGCAACCTTGCGCAGCGCGACCTCGGTCCGGTTGCGGAGGAAGGTCGCGAAGTTGTCGCAGGCGAGCAGGGCGACCTCGGGTTCAGCGACGGCCCACGTGACGACGGCGCCGATCTCAATCGGGCGCCCGCCCGCTTCGTTGACCTTGAGGTGGGGCGTCTCGAAGGTGGTGAGGCGCAGGCTCACCTTGGTCGTCTTGACGAGCGGGTTGATCCAGGACCACCCGTCGGTGTCCAGAGTGCCGACGTAGCGGCCGAAGAGCAGGCCGACTGCGGCCTGGTTGGGCTCGAGGATGCGGAATCCGCCGTAGCCGACGGCGATGAGGATGCCGACGACGGACCAAAGCGCGCCAAGGGTCACCGAGGCGATCGGGTGGATGCGCGCGGCCCAAGAGACGGTCAGGATCGCCAAGGGTGGTGTGACGAGGGTGACGCCAACCAACAGGATGAGGACGAGTAGGCCAGGAAGGCGCCGAAGGGGGCGGCGTTGGATGTCGTGCATGGGAACTCCCGCCCCCAGCTACCACAGGCGCGGTCAAGTTGTTGCGTTGTCGCGTATGCTCCGCCGAACGAACCTAGCTGGCCGTCCCCTGCGTGGCGTAGGGACCCAACCCGCAACGGCGCAGCTCCGCATCGAGGCGACGACGCACGACGCCGTTGACGAACACCGCACCCAACGCCGTAGCCCAGTAGCCCCAGGGCATTTTGGGGCTCTCTTCCACCCACCTCAGCGCGGGGTAGGGCCTTGCCGCGTTCGCGTGGTGGTCGGCGTGCCGCGCGAGGCCGATCAGTGTGTACCGAGTGAACCAACCTTCGGAGTCGAAGCTGTCGCGCACGGAGACGCGGGACGCGGCGCGCGAGAGCCCCCAGTGCTCGATGTAGTTGACGGCTTCGAGGAGCGTAATCGCCCAGGCTGCCTGCACGAGGTGGGCGGCGAGGGCGGAGCCGCCGCCTACCGCGCCCAAGACTGCGGCCGCGAATGCGGCGGCGACGAACCCGTGGAGCACGCCGTTGCGGAGGCCGGTTCGCCCTCGTCGCGCTTCGAGCTCGATGGCGGAGGCGAGCTGTCCGACGACGGAGCGCAGCAGGAAGGGGCCAAATGGTTCGCCGTGGCGCGCGGTTGCGGGGTCGTCGGCCGTCGCCACGCGCTTGTGGTGGCCGCGGACGTGCTCGATGTGGAAGTGGTCGTAGAACACCGACGTCAGCAGGACCCGGCCCAGCCACCGCTCGGCGGTCGAGGTCCGATGGACGAGTTCGTGGGCGACGACGATGGCCGAGTAGCCCGATGCGCTGCCTACGAGGAAGACGCCTACGCCCCATTCGAAGGGGGTCAGCGAATTCGCGCGGGCGGCCAGGAACCCGAGATTCGCGATGTGAGCGGCGGCCAGGACGAGCATGAGCACGTCGTGAGTGCGCGACGGCGGCAGGGGCGCGCCGCGGTCGGGCCGGGCGACGACGTCCAACGCGATGGTCAGTCCGACGGGCACGAGCCAGAGCGCCGACCAAGTGTGGGGCGCGGTCACTCCCCACAGCAGAGTGTAGGCGGGCAGAGCGAGCGCGAGGGCGTGGCGGTCCAGCATCGTTCACCTACGGGATGGTATGTGAACCACTACGACATACGGGGCCGTATGTCAATGCGGGCAACGACCAAGGCGCGGACGCGGGAGGCCCTGTTGGCGGCCGCAGTGGACGCGTTTCGGGACGATGGCGTCGACGGCGCCAGCCTCGACGCGATCTGCGCGCGCGCCGGGTTCACGCGTGGCGCCTTCTACGTTCACTTCGGGGATCGGGAGGCCCTCGTCGTGGCCGTCGTCGAGGCGATTGTGAGCCGATGGACGGCCCAGGTGGTCGTCAGCGCCGACGCCGGTGGCGACCTGGACCGGTCCGTTGCGGGCTTTGCGCGGGAAGTGGGCGCCCTTGGGTCGGGCGACCTCCGGCTCGTGTTGGAGGCGGCCCACCGTCACGTTGCCGTCCGACAGCGCTTTCTCGAGTTGGCCAAGGGCGCCGAAGCGTTGCTCGCCAGCCAGCTGCGGGCGGCTCAGGTGGCGGGGCGGGCCAGCGCGGAGCTCGACGCCGAAGCGTCGGGCGCTGGGCTCGTCGCGCTCGCGATCGGCCTGGTGGCCCTGACGGAGTTGGGTGCGACGGGCTCGAACCAGGTGGGGTCCGTGGCGGACACCGTCCGCTCGGGCTGGCTCGGAACGGGCGTCAGAGGCCCTTGAGGCGGTCGCGGACTTCGTCGGCGAGGCTGGTGGGCGCGTAGGCGGGGCCGTGGGCGGGGACGATGATCGAAGGCGGGTCGGAGGCTAGGCGCGCTTCGTACCAGGCCCGAAGGGCGGGCCGGTCCTTGACGAAGAACCAAACGCAAGGCTTGAACAGCTTGAAGCCCGGCGCGGATCCCGTCCAAGTGAAGAGCCACTGAACCGGCGGCCCGGGTGTACGGTGGATGTTGGAGAGTAGGTCGCCGGTGTACCAGACGGTCCCGGCGTCGGTGGAGATGCTCGCAAACACCTCGCCTGTCCGAAATCCCGGCGGGTCAGCGATCGAGCATCCCGGGTTCAACGTCAACTCCGCGACATCCCGCCACGGGATGTCGGGGTGCTTCTTCTTCAGCGCCGCCAAGCCGCCTGGGGGTCCGTAGGATTGGGCGGCGGGGAAGTGGGCCCGCCAGGTGGTTTGGCCCAGGTGGTGGAACGCGTTGTTCGCGATCAGGGCGGTGATGGGCCCGTGGGTTCCGAGCTCATCGAGCACGGTGGGGTCGTCCACCTTGGGGGGACTGATGACGGCAATGCCGTCCGGCGTCCGAAACGCCAGTGCAGTGGCCCAGGCGCCGCTGGAGAAGCTGTATTCGAACCACCACGCTCGTCCGTCGTGGCCAATGGGATTCCAGTGTGGCATTCCGCGCGGCAACGCGGGCGGTCGACGTCATGGGGCCGCGGGCGCGTGGGGTCGGGTGGGCTAGGCGCTCGGAGGGGTCGTGTCGATCTTGGCGACGATCGTGCTTCACCCCAGCGATGTCCGCGGGTCGTGTACCTCATGACGCGGTGGCCCCCGGAGCCCCCGGAGTCCTTCGAGGCCGTGCTGTTTCGTCAACCGGGCCCTGGGGGAGGGACGTTCGTCGGGAAAATTCCACAACGGCGCTCGCGAACGCGGGGGGGTGACGCATCATTGGGTCGCTCGGGTGCTCAACCTGGTGTCGCTCCGGCCGACCCGTGGCGCTACGGCTGGCCACTGGCGCTGGTCGCCGCCGTCTCGGTGGTCGGGGTGTTGGCATGGCCCTGGCTCGCCCCGACCGACGTCGCGCTGCTGTACTTGCTCGGAATCGCGGTCAGCGCTTTCCTGCGCGGCCGCGGACCGGCACTTGTTGGCGCTGGTCTGTCGGTGGCGGCGTACAACTTCTTTTTCGTCGAGCCGTTCCACACGTTTCGGGTCGCCGACACGCGCCATCTCGTCACGTTTGCAGTCATGGTCGGCGCCGGGCTCGCGCTCAGCGCGCTCGCAGAGCGACTCCGGTTGCACGAGGCCGACGCGCTGTTTCGCGAGCGATGCACGGCTGCGCTGTACACCTTGTCCCGCGCGCTGGCCGGCGCGTACGACGAGGCGCAGGTCCGCCGGTTGGCGGAGGACGCGCGGCGGGAGCCCGGAGACAGCGCGTACGACGATGCGGTCAGCCGCCTCGTGTACATCGCCACGGAGCGGATCCGCGAGGCCCGCGCCGCCCAGGCGGCGACCTTGAGGGCCCGAACCGAGGAGCTGCGCGCTGCCCTTCTCTCTGCGGTGTCGCACGACCTTCGGACGCCGCTGGCCGCGATCACCGGCTCGGCAACCACGCTGCGGACCGTCGCGGGGGTCCTCATGCGCTCTTCCACGGGTGGTGCCGCCCTGGATCCGCTCGCACCCACCGGGCACAACGAGCGGGTCGCTGTGCAGGTGAAGATGGACGCGAACCAGAGGGTGTTCGACGAGTACGCGCAGATCCTCACAGGGATCTGGAGGCTCCACGTCCCGCCCAGGGCGACGCTCGCCCCGGACGTGGACGTCGCTGCGCTCGCGCGGCGGTACGACGTCGCGGGCGGCTACATCAAGAATGCCATGCTCAACGCCGTCGCCGCGGCGGTCGCCGAAGACGCGACGATGCCCATGCTGCGCCAGGCCCATCTCGATCGCGCGGCGCGCGATCAGTGCCGTCGGCCTGGGGCCGAGGTCGGCGTGTCCCGGCTGTCGGAGGCCAGGGCGACCCTTGCGGACGTGGCCCTGCCCGTTCGGGCGCGCCGCCAGGTCGATGAGCTCGTCCAAGCAGCGGCTGCTGGACGCACGGTGTTCGAGCGCTGGGGCGTCGCTGCGAAGCAGTCCGGCGGCCGGGGGACCGTCGGTCTGTTCCACGGCCCTCCGGGCACCGGCAAGACGCTGTGCGCGGAGGCGATCGCCGGCGAGCTGGGCCGACCGCTGCTGCGCGTGACGCTGCCCTCGGTGCTCTCGAAGTGGGTGGGTGAGGCGGAGCGTGCGCTCACGGCGGCGTTCAACGAGGCGACGACCGCGGAGGCGGTGATCGTGCTCGACGAGGTCGACACGCTGCTCATGGAGCGCGGAGCGGCGCGCGCGTCGCGCCACGACGACGGGCTGGTCAACACCTTGCTCGACCTCATCGACCGACACGAGGGCGTGGTCCTGCTGTGCACGAACCGTCCGGCGGTGCTCGACCCAGCGCTCGACCGGCGCGTCGGGTGGTCGGTCGCGTTCGTCGAGCCGGACGAGACGTCACGCGCGGCCATCTGGTCGCGCCTGCTGACGCCCGAAGCGACCGGCGGTGTGGCACTCGACCTCCGCAGGCTCGCTTCGCGGTACGCGCTCACGGGGGGGCGGATCCGCAACGCCGTGATCCGCGCGGCGATGCGGGCGGCGCGCGACGGGAGGGTGGTGACGGCGGTCGACCTGGAGCGCGCGGCGGCGGAGGAGACAGGCGAGCAGGTTGAGGGCGTCGGCTCGCTGGTGGTGGCCGATGCGTGAACCCACGCCTCGAAGGATCGGGTGGCGCGGGATGCCCGGCACCCGTCCGGCAGCCAGGATCTGGCAAGTCCGTCACGCTTCGATGCGCGTCGGCAGTGCTTGCGCGCCCAGGTTCATTGACCCGGTGTGCTTCGCCTGTAATAGCCAGCCTCCAGGCGGGGCCTTCCACGATCGGTGCCGAAAGGGCGACGGGTGAATCGCTTGCTGTTGGACATCACGCTCGCCGCGACCGACGACGTCGACCACACGATCCATGCCGGCCTCGCCGCTGGCGCGGGGTCGCTGGGCTGTGAGCGCGTCGGGGCGCTCGGCTTCCTTCGGCGGCTCGCCAAGGTGGTTGGGGTGCCCTGGGTTCCCGCGGCCATGGGGGAGCGGGTGGCGGTCGCGGATCGCCTCCTCCACGGCCTCGACGATGCTCGGTCCTGGTTCTCCGCGTCACGTCTCAACGATCGCTTCGGTGTTGCGGGCTGGATGGTCACGCGGGTCGACGGGTTGCGCCGCGCTGGATGGACAGGCTCTGCGCCCGCAGAGACGCCACGGCTCGTGACGCTGTCGGTCCTGGATGCGGGGTTGCCAGCTGGGGAGTCCCATCTCGGACACCGCGTGCTGGACCGGTTGCGCACGCTGGAGCGTCTCCCGTTCGCGATGCGGGTCCAGGTCGAGGGCGACGAGGCCGGGCACGACGGCCTCACGCGCAGCGTGCTCGTAGAGCTTCGACGCCTGGGTGTGTCGGTCACGACGGTCGAGTGGGCCGCGAACCAGTCGACGACGGATCTGGGTCGCCTGCAGGCGGCCTTGACCCGGCGCCCGTCGGAGCCGCTCGTCGGCGACGGCACAGTCCGGATCCTCGTGGCAGACACGCCCTGGGAGGCCGCGGAGGCAGTGGCTGCGCTCGCGCGTGCGGAGGGCCGCGACCCCGCCTGGGTGGTGTCCTCGGAGCCGAGCGTGCTGGAGCAGGCTCGGCGCCGGCAGGGTCTTCCCGCGCTCGGCCTCTCGGAGGGGTCCATTCATCGGCCCATCCTGCAGGTGCTGCCGCTCGCACTCGAACTTCAGTTCTGGCCGCAGGACCCGAGCGTGGCCCACCAGTTGCTCACCCTTCCTGTGAGGCCGATTCGCTCGAAGCTGGCTCGTGCCCTGTCGAAGGCGCTGCTGCAGCGCCCAGGGATCGGCAACGAGGCCTGGGGCCAGGCGCTTGATGAGGGTGTCGGCCTTCTGGCGAGCGCCCGTGTGGAGGAGTCGACCTGCACGGACCAGCGCCGTCGCGTCACGCTGCTCTTCCCGGAGCTGCACCTCGACCGGAGCGAGCGGGTCGCCGTGCCCCGAGTCGCGGCCATCGCCTCCGAGATCGCGGCCTGGTCTGAAGGGCGGGCGCGGATGGGAGGTGAGGAAGCGGAAGACCTCGCGGTCGCGGCCCGCGTCGCCCGCGATCTCGTGATCGTGCTCGGCCGCCTGCCGCCCGAGCAGACCCTGGGTCGCCTGGAGGTGCGCCAGCTCTTCGAACTGGTCGCAGCCCCGGGCCGCCCCCGTGACGGCGCAGAGGCAAGTGCCCCGCCTGCATCCTGCGATCCGGCAGGCCTGCCGGTCGGGTCGCGAGACGTGGCGTGGTGGGGGGCCGTGGCCGGCGTGGCCGAGCTCGGGCCGGACGAGGCGTGGACGGCCGCCGAGCGGACAGCGCTGGTCGAGGCCGGGTGCGGTTTGCTGGACGCTGGAGCACGTCGCCTCTCGGAGCACCGGAGGTGGTTGTGGCCGGTGCTGACGGCCAGGGAACGCTTCCTGGCCGTGATGTGGCGCAACAACGGAACCGACGCCGCCGAGCCTCATCCAATGTTCGATGCGTGGCGCGCGGCGGTGGGGCCAGCCTCGATGACCGCGTGCAAGGTCGAGGCTCGTGCGCTCCGCGTCCCCGGATCGGGCGTGCCTTCGTCCACGGTGAACGAGCTGCCGTCACGGGAGCCGGCGGTCGTCTGGACGCTCCCCGAAGGTGCGGTGACGGTCCGGCGTGCGCTCTCGGCGACGAGCATCGAGAAGATGCTGGAGTGTCCGCTGCAGTGGACCTTCCAGAACGGCGCGGGACTCACACCGGGAGCGGCATCCCGTCGCTCAGACGAGCGAGCGGCGATTGGAGCGTTTGCGCACCTCCTCCTCCAAGAGCTGGTGCTGTACCCGAATGACGTGGCGTTCGACTCGCTCACGCCGGAAGAGGCCGCACGGCGTGTGGAGGTCGCGTTCGACGCTCGGGTCGGTGCCGAGGCCGCGACGCTGGTTCTACCCGGCAACGCCGCGACGCTCGCGCGCACGCGGCGCCACATCGTCGACGCGGCTCCGGCACTGGTGCGGGCGCTCCGCGCGGGCGGCTGGTGGCCGGTGCTCGAGGCCGAGGCGTCGTTCAGTGGGCGCTTCGCTGGACACGAGACGTCGGGGCGAGCGGACTTGGTCGTTGCCCGCGCCGACGGGGCCCGGGCCGTCATCGACATCAAGCTCGGCGGGGGGCGGCCGGATGGAAAGCTACGGTCCGGCACGGCCCTCCAACTCGCTGTCTACGCACAGGGTTTCGGGACGGAAGGACGCCTCGCGCGCGGTGCCTACTTCATCGTCGAAGACGGACGCTTGTTGTCTGCGGACCCGGACGCCTTCCCCGCACCCTCGTGGCATGTGCCGGGTCCGCCGTTGGGTGAGGCGTTCCTGGACGCGGAGCGTGCATGGACGTGGTGGGAGGACGTCGTCCGCTCGGGCGTGGTCGCGGCGATCGGCAAGGCCGAGGATGGCACGCTGGTCGGTGCAGTCGCGGAGATCCTGTCGAAGGAGCCGTTCGATGGACCGTGGCGCGACGCCCGTCCGTACTGCGCTTGGTGCGATCAACGCAGGATCTGCGCGTTCACCGTGAGGGCCGAGCTGCCCGACGTGGACGGTTCGACGACGGAAGGTGGTGAGGCATGAGCGCACGCATCGAGGTGGTCTCCGCCAGTGCTGGCACCGGCAAGACCTACCGGCTCGCGAAGGAGATGGCCGACGCGGTCCTGGATGGCCGCGCTCGTCCCGAGGCCATCGTCGCGATCACCTACACCAACAGGGCGGCGGCTGAGCTCGCCAGACGACTTCGTGAGAACCTCCTCAAGGCCGGAGAGGTCGAGAAGGCGGCCCGCATTCGAGACGGGTACCTCGGCACCGTCCACGCGATCTGCCAGAGACTGATTCGTGAGCTCGCGTTCGACGTGGGGCTGTCGCCTCACCTCGTGCCGGCCCCGGAAGCGTTGAAGCAGACGCTCTACCGGGCTGCGGTGGACCAGGCGCTGGGTGCCGAGATCGGGGAGTTGGACGTCGCCACCCGTGCACTCGGGATGGAGACGCGGCGGGACAGTGTCGGTTCCCGGCCCGGTCGCGCCGCTGCGTCGTGGAGGGACGTGCTTGGGCGTGCTGTCCGGCAGGTCGTCGAGAACCGCATGGATGGTGGCGCACTTGACACCTCGCTTGCGAACTCATGGGACGAGGTGCTGGCGCTCCTCGACGACCCGACGGTGGATGCCACCGTGTTCGATGGTGCGGTCGCTCAGGCGGTGGTCGACCTCGAAGCCATGGTCGAGGCCGCCCTTGAGAAGAACCGACAGCGGGGCAAGAGGGTCGGGACGGACGAAAAGCGCCATCGGCAGGTGAAGGCGTGGGCGGACGCGGTGCGACGGGGAGAAGTCCTTCGCTGGCGCGACCTCGCGGTCCTGGCGAAGCGCAAGGACCCCTGGGGGCCGAAGGGATTCGACGGGATCCTCGGTCCGCTCGGCGTGACGTTGGCTACGCACCTCGGCCACCCCAAGCTCCATGATGACCTGGGTCGCGCCCTGCGAACGGTCGTTCACGCAGCTGGCCGCGTGGCCGACTCGTTCGTGCAGGTCAAGGCGTCCGAGCGCCTGTTGGACTTCGAGGACATGCTCGCGTTTGCCGCGAACCTCCTGGGCGGCGAAACGGTTCGAGAGCACCTCGCCGGGCGCTTCGACCTGGTGCTTGTGGATGAGTTCCAGGACACCTCACCTGTGCAGCTCGCTGCGATCCTCGGCCTGTGCAGCGTGGCGTCTCGAAGCATCTGGGTGGGAGACCGGAAGCAGGCGATCTTTGGCTTCCAGGGCTCGGACCCTCAGTTGATGGCGCAGGCTGCAGCCGCCGTCACGGAGGGGCGACCCGTCGACGTCCTCGGGCGCAACTTCCGTAGCCGTCCTCCACTGGTCGACTTCTGTTCCACGCTCTTCGCACGGGCTCTGCTGCGGGACGGCGTCCCCCCCGAGGAGGTCCGCGTCGCAGCGGCCTGTCCCGAGCCTCCCGACCTTGAAGGTAGGGCGGCGCTGCACCTGTGGCGCCTGCAGAAGGCCCAGGGCGCGGAGGGAGCCCTCCTGTGGGCGCTCGCCGTGGCGCGCGGAGTCCGGGACTTGCTGGACGAGGGCGCACTGGTCCGTGACCACACAGACGACCCGACCGCGCCATCGCCAGTCCGCCCCGTTCGACCCGGCGACATCGCGATCCTTGCGCGCCGCAACCAGGACTGTCGGGAGGTCGCGGAGGCTCTGCGCAGCGTCGGTCTCTCCACACGGGTTCAGCTCGACGGGCTGAACCAGGAGCCGCTCACCTGGCTGCTGCGGGCCGGTCTTGCGCTTTTGGTCGACCCTCGTGATCGTCTGGCAGCGGCCGAAGTCGCGTGGATCGGCGGCGCCTATGGCGAGAGCCCCGACGCGTGGCTTGCAGCCCGCATCGCGGCCTCGGCTGCAGGCGGCGAGGACCTTGGTGATGATGTGCGCGTGGCGAGGCTGCGCGCTCTGGCATCCAGAGCCTGGGCGCTCTCGCCGCTGGAGGCCGTCGACGCGGTGTTCGGTGCGACGGACGCTCCGACGCTCGCGCTGGGTTGGCCCGACCCGGAGCGGTCGTTGTCGAACCTCGAAGCCTTGCGCGGCGTGGCACGCGACTACGAGCAGACCTGCGCTGCCCGGCGGGTGGGAGCCACCGTCGCTGGTCTGGTCCGCCACGTCGAGGACCTCTCGAAGGACGTCTCCCAGGGTATTGCCTCGGATGGCGATGCCGTGAGCGTCGTGACCTGGCACAAGGCCAAGGGTCTCGAGTGGCCCGTCGTCGTCCTCACGACCCTGGATGACGATCTCCGGCTCGACCCCTGGGAGCTGCGTGTTCGACCCGCCGATGCGTTCGACGCGACGCAGCCGCTGGCCGACCGGACCCTCCGCTGGTGGCCGAACCCGTACGAGCTCCAGGCCAACGAGATGGCACTGACCGAGCGAGCGATGCGTTCCGACGCCTTCACTGCGATCGAGGCTGGGCTGCGAGCCGAGGAGCGCCGGCTGGTCTACGTGGCCTTCACCCGGGCGCGGGATCACCTCGTGCTCGCAGCGCTGGCGGACGAGCAGAAGGGGGGCAAGACGAGCATGCTGGACCGTCTGGAGGGCGAGGATGGCGTCGCACTCCTTCAACTGCCGTGGGGTGCGCTCGGTGATGATGCCGCGCCCGTGACCGTCCACGGTGCGGCGGGCTCGTGGCTGAGCACCGTTCGGGCGGTCGTCGACGAGGCGCCGGACGATGTCGTCGCGCCGCCGCGCCCGCGCTGGTTCGAACCGGCCCCTGAGGTGTCTGCGCGCGCGGACCAGCGCTTGACGCCTTCCTCCATGGTCCTTGACGAGGTGTCTCGCGCGGCGGTTCGGGTAGAGCAGGTCGAGCGCATCGCCGAGCGGGTCCAGATTCGGGTGGCGGACGACCGGTACGCGGCGCTCGGCGACGCGGTGCATGCGTTCCTGGCCGCGGATCCTGGAGCCGACGTCGATCGCTCAGAGCGGGTCGTGCTCGCCCGCCTCCAGCTGGACGCCCAGGGTCTCAGCGCGACAGCGGATGCTGCGCGCCTGGTCGACATGGCGGATGCCCTCGCTGGATGGCTCGCTCGCCGCGCACCCGGTTCGAGGGCACTACGAGAGTGGCCAGTCGTGCACCTTCGGGCCGACGGTCGGGTCGTGCGTGGCGAGATCGATCTGCTGATCGCGCACCCCGACGGGGGCTGGATCGTGATCGACCACAAGACCTTCCCAGGCGACGAGGTGAGACGCGACGAGCGTCTGCGCGACTATGCGGGCCAGCTCGGCGCCTACGCGGATGCGGTGGAGGCAGCCACCGGTGAGGAGGTTCGGGAGGTGTGGGTCCACCTGCCCGTCCGGGGTGAGATGGTGCGTCTGGCGGTACCCACATGTTGACACCATCCCGAGCCGGTCGTCGGCCGTGGTATCCGGATCCTGATCGAGACTCTTCGGGAACGTCGCAGGAGCGTGCATGCTGACCGTGGACCAGATCATCGAGCTTGAGAGCGCCTTCTGGGGCGAGAACCTTGGACCACCGACGGACACGTCCGACTGCCTCCTCCGCAAGCGCGGCGTCACGGTCACCTCGCTGCACGAGCGCGTCGACGACACCGCGCAGGGCCGCCTCATGGAGGGGTTCATCGAGGTGATGGACGAGTACTACAGCGAGAACCTCGCCCTGTAGACCACCGAGGCTGTCAATGCCGATCCGTGTCCCCATGCACTTGGTACACCACCCCGAAACCCGCACCGACCTGGTGGCCGACGGCCTGGGCAAGCCCTGGCGCTGGGAGGGCCAGGGGCTGACGCTGGCCATTCGCCAGCAGGTGCTCGAGCACCTGGCCCGGCCTCGCCAGCTGGCCCTGGACGACGACGACCCCATGGTGCGCGACGGTGGCGACGAGGTGACCCTGCCAGCCACCAGCATGGCCAACCTGTGCAGTGGGCTGCTGGGCCTGGGTGGCGCTGTCGGTGTGGTAGTGCTGTGGGGCGAGACTGTGGGCCTGCCCGTGCAGGCCGCCAAGTGATCCCCCGCCCGCCCGAGGCCCGCACCTGGACCCCCGGACAAGCTGCCCGATCAGCTCGCCCGAGCAAGCACGGTCCCACCAGCCGGCGCCTGGTCGGCCTGGCTGCGGGGGCAGGGGTACACCGACGACGAGGTGGGCGAACTGGTGCGCCCGACCCGTGGCGACAAGGGCGCAGGCCTGGGCCGCCACGTGGTGCTCGAGGTGGCCAGCCAGGCCAAGCGCGCCGCCGACGAGGGCCGAGCCTTCAGTGCCGCTGACGCTGCTGCAGCGCGAGCTGGCAGCGTGCGCGCCTACCTCGAGGCCAGGCCCCCCGAGCTGATCGACACACTGGACACCAGGCCCGTGGTGGCGCTGTCGCCCCAGGCCCTTGGACAGCGGCTGCGCTTCGAGCACCAAGCCCCCGAGCTGGGCGCTGAAGTGTGGCGCGACCGACTGACCGCCAGGCCGTGGTGGGTGATCCGCATGGCCGACGAGGTGCAGCGCCCCGAGGGCCGCCCGCGCGAGGCCCGCATGGTCCTCAACGAGACCGAGGCCCCGCTCGTGCGGCGCATCTTCTCCGAGGCGGCGCGCGGAGTCGGCGCGGCCACGATCGCCCGGGTGCTCAACCGCGAGGGCATCACCACCCGCAAGGCCGCAAGTGGACCAACGACGTGGTGCTGTACCTCCTTCGCAACCGCGCGTACCTGGGTGAGCTGCGGTGGGGGAAGGCCGACGACGGCAGCGGCGCCCCGGCGGTGCTGCTCCCCAACGCGCACGAGCCCCTGGTCGACGCCGAGACGTTCGCTCGCATCGCGGGCCTGATCGCCGAGCGCGTCGTCGAGAAGGTGTCGCCGCGACGGCTCGGCGGTGACTACCTGCTCTCCGGCCTGCTGCGGTGTGGGCACTGCGGCCTGGCGATGATCGGCCACGGCGCCAAGAGCGGGAAGGTCCACTACTACGGGTGCCAGACCAAGATGAAGTCGGGCGCGGACCAGTGTGCGGCGGTGCTGCTGAACCGCGAGGCGGTCGAGGCCGCGGTCGTCGACCACCTGTCCACCCACGTCCTCCAGGTCGCGAACCTCCGCAGCCTGCTCGACGAGGTGAACGAGGGGCTCGCCGGCACCACGTCGGTCCTCTCCACGGAGCGCGACGCCAAGCGTGCCCAGCTCGGCACGCAGCGCCAGCAGCTCAACCGCTTGGTCGACGCGCTGGCGCTCGGCACCATCGACCCGGCGGCGATCGCCGATCGCATCAACGACCTGAAGCGCACGACGGATGTGCTCACCGCCGAGCTCGCGAACCTCGACGCTCGCCTGGCCGAGGCCGCGCCCGTCGTCCTCACCGACGACGAGCTCCACGCCTACGTCGAGGGCCTGCGCTCGGTGCTCACCACGCGCCCGCTCGACGAGCAGCGCGCCTTCCTCGGCGCGTGGGTGCGGAGCATCACCGCGACCGGCAAGACCATCGCGGTGGACTACACGGTGCCTGGGTACACCGGCAGCGAGGGCGGGGGCGCGCCGGACCTGGAGTCTCCTCGTAGCGGCCGTTCAACCCAGAGAAGGGGCGAGCGTGCGGCGGCGGGTGTGAACCAGATCCGGCGAGTTCTGTCTACGGCCGGAAATAGCGCCCCCGGCGCGAATCGAACGCGCGACCCACGGCTTAGACGGCCGTTGCTCTTTCCAACTGAGCTACGGGAGCGTACGCCCCTGGTAGCCCGTTAGCGGCGCCCTCCGGGAGCGCGCATGCTGCCATTTGGGGAACGCCTCGCCGCTGCCGTCCGCGCCGTCGGACACCCCCTATGTGTCGGCATCGACCCCATCGCCGACCGTTGGCCCGACGGATTGGACGGCGTCCAGGGCCTGGAGACGTTCTGCCGCGGTGTCGTCGCCGCCGTCGCCGGGCAGGTCGCCGCCGTCAAACCCCAAAGCGCCTTCTTCGAGGCCTACGGCCATCGCGGCGTCGCCGCCCTCGAACGCGTCATCGCGTCCGCCCGTTCCGCGGGCCTGCTCGTCGTCCTCGACGCCAAACGCGGCGACATCGGCTCCACCGCCACCGCCTACGCGACCGCTCACCTCGGCGGCGACACCCCCGCCGACGCGCTCACGCTCTCGCCCTGGCTCGGCCCTGAGTCGCTCGCGCCCTTCCTCGGGCGCGAGGGCCAAGGCGTCTTCGTCCTCGTCCGCACCTCGAATCCCGGCGCAGACACCTGGCAAGGGTCATCGGGCGCCGGGCCGTCCGCCGCCGTCGCCAAGTGGGTCGCCGACCGGAACGCCGGTGCCCCCGGGTATGGCGACGTCGGCGCCGTGGTCGGGGCCACCCTCGGCGCCGAACTCCTGCACTGGCGACGCGCGATGCCTCGGACCTGGTTGCTAGTCCCGGGGCTCGGGGCCCAAGGCGGTCGCCCCGAAGACGTTCGCGCCGCCCTGGACGCCGACGGGCTCGGCATCCTCGCCAACGTCAGCCGCGACGCGCTCTACCCCCGCAGCGGGCGCGATGGCGCGTCCTTCACGTCAGCCATTCACGACCGGGTCGGTCGGCTCGCCGACTCGCTACGCCGCTGACGGCGTAGCCACGCCAGCGCCGCGAGGCCGAGCCACGGTCCCGCGCCGCCGTTCGGCGCGCCGTTGCAGGTACAGCCACCGACGACGATCTTCTCGTCCGCGAACGGGTCAGCCAGGTCGCCGCCGGGCGTCGTTCCGCTACTGCCGCCGCCGCCGCCGCCGCCACCGGTAGGCCCGCCGCCCGTCGTCGTTCCGCCGCCAGTTCCGCCACCAGTTCCGCCACCGGGCGCATCGGGGTCACACGCGTCGCCAACGCCGTCTGCGTCGGCGTCGGGCTGGTTGGGATTCGCGACGGTCTCGCAGTTGTCGTCGTCGTCGACGACGCCGTCGGCGTCGCCGTCGAACTGGGCGGCCCCCGCGGCGTCGAACCACGTGCTCGAATCATCTCCTTCGCCAGCATTGTACGCGTAGAGGCCAGAGCGGCCGCGGGGAAGAGGCGAGGGGTCCTCGTAGACGAGGCGCTCGACGCCATCGAGGAGCACGCGCAGGACGCCATCGTCCCGCTCCAAGCGCAACGTGTGTGCCTCCCCAGGGATGTCGCCGTCCGCTTGCCCGATCACTTCGGCGACGCCCGCGTCGACGCGCATCAGGATGACGCCCTGCACTTCGTCGTCGTAGGACGACTCCGTCAACGGCGGTGGCGCGGCGCCTTGGCAGGCGTAGGCGAGGTAGAACGTGGCTTCGCCGTCATGGCCGAGCACAAGGCCGATACTGTCGTCGTCTTCCGTGCCGTAGTCGCCCTCGACGGCGCCGTCGGTGAACGCACCCTCCTGCAGCAGCCAGTTGTCGGCCGCCCAGCCGCTTCCCCAACCCTCGCCATCGCTGTCGAGCACGCCGTCGTCGGTAAGCGAGAACGCGCGGCCGGCTTCGCCCCACCAGGGATCCGCGCCGTAGCCGGCCTCCCAGCCGTCGCGGCCGTCCATGACGCCTTCGCCGAAGTCCTCAACGCGCCACAGGATGACGTCCTCGGCCCGAGCCATCGCCACGAGGATCCACCACATCACCACCTCAGTCGTCCCGGCTCGCCTAACCCCTCCCTCGCAGACGTAGGTGTCAACGCCGTCAACAGGCCGTCGGCACCCCTACAACCCTGGACGATTGCCGCGGGGTGGCTACAGGAGGTGCCCCCGTTGGAGCCGCCTTGTTTCAGGCTGAACGTATTCGCGCCATGGTCGAGGCCGCCCTTCCCGACTGCCGGGCCGAGGTGCTTGACGACGCCAACGACGGCGAGCACTTCTCCGCCCGGGTGACGTCGAGCGCCTTCGTCGGCCTCAACCGCGTTCGCCAGCATCAGCTCGTCTACGCGGCCCTCGGCGACCACATGCGGCGGGACATCCACGCCCTTCAGCTCAAGACCATGACGCCCGACGAATGGGCAAAGGAGACGCGATGAGCGCGCAAGACCGCATCCGCCAGACTGTCGAAGGCAACCGCGTCGTCCTCTACATGAAGGGAACCGCCGACTACCCGCAGTGTGGCTTTTCCATGCGCGCTGTTTCCGTGCTCCGCGCGATTGGGGTGGAGTTCGTCGCCGTCGACGTCCTCGCCGATCCCGAGGTGCGCGAAGGCGTGAAGGCCTACAGCAACTGGCCGACGATTCCCCAGCTTTACGTGGACCGCGAGTTCGTTGGCGGCTCGGACATCATGATGGAGATGTACGAGTCGGGCGAGCTCGAAAAGCTGATCGCCGCGGCCCCATGAGCGAACCGGCCGCCCTGCTCGCGGCGGTCCGGACGGCGGCGGGCACGAAGGGATGGGACGCCGGCGTGCGCCTCGCGCGCGATGGTGCCGTGCTTGGCGTCCACGACGACGGCACGGAGGTCCTCCTTCGTGTCAAGGCGGCCCAGCGCGCCCTGCCGTACGAGGTCTACTTGTGGCCGGGCGAGCCCGATTGGGGCTGTGACTGTGGCGTCAAAGAGGGCGCGTGTGCCCACGTCGCAGCGGCGGCCATTGCGTTGGAGCGGACGCGCGCCGGGGGCGTTGCGTTGCCCGAGCCGTCTGCGACCTACCGCGTCACCTTGGTCTACCGATTCACGACCACCGAAGGTGGGTTGAGCGCCTCTCGCGCCGTCCGTCACGCCGACGGCCGAGAGGAGCCCTTCGAGGGCATTCTGGCGAAGGCGTCGCTGCTTGCGAGCCCCGCCGACGTCGCCGCCGAGAGCATGCTCGTGTCCGCGCCGCCGGGGCCGTTGGCAGCCGACTCCCTGCGTCGACTGTTGGCGCTCCTCGATGGCTGTGAAGACGCGACCGTCGACGGGCGCTCGGTCTCCATTGTCGGGGAACCGGCGCTGTTCCGGGTCCGGGTCATGGATGACGGCGACGGCTTCCGTGTCGTCCTGGCGCGGCCCGCGGGGGTGGACGCCTTGTGGCGCGGCGCCGCGCGGCAGGGCGACGTCTTGCGCCCGACGAGCCACGGTGAACTGACGCCTGAACAGCGCAAGATGTTGGCCCAGGGCGTTCGCTACGCGGCGGGCGAAGTCGTCGCCTTGGTTGCCCAGGCGCTGCCAGGCTTGCGCCGACGTGTCCCCATCGACATCGCCACGACGCGCCTTCCGACGGCCGATGCCCTCGTGCCGCGCGTCTCCGTCAAGCTGACCGAACGCGCCTTTGGCCTCGAGGTGTTGCCCGAAGTCGTCTACGGCGACCCGCCGATCGCGCGCGTCCTGTCTTCGGGGGGCCTCGAGGTCCTGTCGGAGCGGGTGGTCCCGGCGCGCGACCCGGCGGCCGAGCGCGCCGTCCAGCGCTCCTGGGAAGACCGATTCAAGCGTCCCGTCGGCCACCGCACGACCGTGACGCCGACGGAGGCCGCCGCCTTTCTCGCGCGCCTTTCGGTCGACCATCACGGCCCTGTCGGCGGCGCGGTCGACCCGGTCCGATACCAGGTCGCGGACGCCCCCCTTCAGCCCTCGATCGACGTCGGGGAGCCCACGGCGGAGGGCTACGGCTTCCATGTCGACTTCACGGTGCCCGGGGGCGGCCATGCCGACCCGCGCGCGGTCCTCGACGCTTGGCGCTCGGGACGGCCGCTGGTCCCCCTCCTCGAGGGCGGCTTTGCGCCGCTCCCTGCGGGCTGGCTCGCGCGCCACGGCGCCGTCCTGCGCGAACTGCTCGACATGCGGGACGCCCAGGAGCGCGTGCCCCGGCAGGCCGTCGCGGCACTCGTCGAGTTGTTGGGGGACGGGCAAGTCGCCGCTCCGCCCGACCTTGCCCGCCTCCATGGCTGGCTTGCCGAGGGCAAGGGCCTACCCGAGACGCCCGTTCCCGAAGCGCTCGTCACGCCCCTCCGCCCCTACCAGGAGGTGGGCTTTCGCTGGCTGGGCTTCCTTGGCGACATGGGATTCCACGGCATCCTCGCCGACGACATGGGCCTCGGCAAGACGCTGCAGGCCCTCGCGACGCTCATGGCGCGCCCGGGCCCCCACCTCGTCGTCGCGCCAACGAGCGTGCTCCGCTCTTGGGAGTCCGAACTCAAGCGGTCGGCCCCGACGGTCCGCGCCAACTTCTTCCACGGCACGGGACGCGCCCTCGATCCGACCGCGTCCATCACGCTGACAAGCTACGCGCTTCTCCGCCTCGACGCCGCCGCGCTCGGCGAAGTCGCCTGGTCGACGGTCGTGCTCGACGAGGCCCAGGCGATCAAGAACGCCACGAGCCAAACGGCCCGGGCAGCTTTCCGGATCCGGGCGGAACGGCGCTTCGTGTTGACGGGGACGCCGGTCGAGAACCGCCTCGAAGAGCTCTGGTCGCTGTTCCGCTTCCTCATGCCGGGCCTGCTTGGGCCGCTCGACGCCTTCCGCGAACGCTACGTCTCGCCCATCGAGGCCGGCGACCCTGGCGCACGAGCCGCGCTCCGGGCGCGGGTTCGGCCCTACATCCTGCGCCGCCTCAAGCAGGACGTTGCGCGCGAGTTGCCGCCGTTGACGTCGATGATCGAACGCTGCGAGATGGGCCCTGAGCAGCGACGTTTCTACGACACGGTCCGGCTCGCGGCTCGGCAGGAGGTCCAAGAAGCGCTCCGGAAGGGGGCGGGCTCCACGATGCATGTGCTCGAAGCTCTGCTTCGATTGCGGCAGGCCTGCTGCGACCCCGAACTCGTGCCGGGCGGTGGTGGGCGCTCGTTGGGGGCCGCGAAGCTCGATCGCCTGGAGCAGATCCTCGTCGATCTCGCAGTCGAGGGGCACCGGGCGCTCGTCTTCTCCCAGTGGACCGGTCTGTTGGACCGCGTCGAGCCCCGGCTACGGGCGCTTGGCATCGACTGGGTCCGCCTCGACGGCAGTACGCGCGACCGCGGCGCCGCCATCGACCGTTTCCAGGCGTCCGACGGCCCTCCTGTCTTCCTCCTGTCGCTGAAAGCCGGCGGGACGGGCCTCAACCTGACGGCCGCCGACTACGTCATCCACCTCGACCCGTGGTGGAACCCCGCGGTCGAGCAACAGGCGACCGACCGCGCCCACCGAATCGGCCAGGATCGCCCAGTCGTCTCCATCCGGCTGGTCACCGCAGGCACCGTCGAGGAGCGGATCCTCGAACTGCAGGACGCGAAGCGCGGCCTTCTGGAAGCCGCGATGGGCGCCGAAGGCGGTCTCGTTCAGAGCCTTGGTGCCGAGGAACTGCGCGCGCTGTTCGACGCCGCGTGAGCAACCGGGCACGCCGGCGAGCCGCGGGATAGGACGCGCCGTCGCGGCGCCCATGGGCGTCACGCGCGGGGGCCACGATGGCGAGGCAGCAGGCAACGGGCAGCGTCCGGGCGCTGGTATTCCTCTTGGTGGCAGGCATCGCAGGCATTGCGGCCATCCTGCTCCTCAGCCGCTTGATCGACAGCTACACGCGCCAGATCGAAACGGCGCGGAAGCCTGAGGACAAGGTCATGGTCTTCGTCGCCGCGCGCGACCTGTACCAGGGCGTCACGATCACGGAAGAAGACCTCTACGCCGTCGAGATCCCGACCAAGTACCTGCCTGACGATCCCTTCTTTTCTGCCGAGCACGTCGTGGGGCGCATCCCCCGCGAGCGCATCCTGGCCAACGAGATCGTCCGCGCAGACCGGCTGTCCGATCCCGAGTCTGGCATTGGCCTGAACGCGGTCATCCCCCGCGGCATGCGCGCGATGTCGATCGACGTTCGCGACGCCGAGGCGCTCAGCGGCTTCTTGAACCCGCTCAACTACGTCGATGTCCTCGTGACCGTGCGCCCGCCCGACGACGAGCGCCCCCCGGAGACCCGCACGCTGCTTCAGGCCGTCTTCGTCCTCGGCGTCAACAGCCGCATGGCGAAGGAGACGAAGGAAGAGGCTCGCGAGCGGCGCGGTCCCCAGCGTCCGTCGGTGACGCTCCTCGTCACGGCCGAACAGGCGGAGCAACTCGCCCACGCCATGGCGGTCGGCGAAGTCCGGCTGTCGCTGCGCAACGACCTCGACATCAACTTCTCCGTCCTCGAGGGCGGTACGAACATCGACGACCTGCGCCGTCAGCTGCAGAAGCTCTCGTCTCCGTCCGTCCGGTCGGGCGGCGTACGCTCGTCGGGCGGCACGCTGATGGGTCCGAAGTCGACGCTGGAGATCATCCGCGGCGACCAGAAGTCGGAGCTCGAGATCAACGCCGACGGCACCGTCGACCCGAACCAACGCGGTCGCCGCCGCTGATCGCGCTGCTGTTCGCCTGCGCCGTCCGGGCTCCGGTCGCGGCCACGGAGCCCATCGTCGTCGTCGACGAGGCCGCTCGGGCCATGTTGGTGGCGCGGATCGCCGAAGGGCGAGGGGACGCGGCTCGCGCAGGTGTCGGGTGGGCCCGCGCCTTGGCGTACGACCCGGCCGTCGGGGCCTGGCGCGATCGGGACGAACCTCCCTGGATCGTCGTGCGATGTGGGGACGCGTCCGACGAGGCCTGTCATGCTCCTTGAGCTGCTGGCCTGCGTTCGGACGATTCCGCCCGTCGCGCAACCGCCCGCCGTCACGCTCCAGGCTCGTCTGAAGGTCCAAGTCGAGGCCGCAGGAATGTCGATTTCCTTTCCCGGCGTCCTCGTCCTCGACGGCGAGGACCGCGGCCATCTCGCCGCGCTCGGCCCGCTTGGTGCACCCGTGGTGACCGTGACGGGTGTCGGCGACGCCGTCGCGATTCGGGATGTGCGGCAGCGGATCGTCTACATCGGCGCCTCCGCGGACGACGTGTTGGCGACCGTGTTGGGCCTTGGCGTTGAAGACCTATGGGACTTGTTTCGCGGCGACGTCGCCGATTGGGGGCGTTGGCAGCCCGCGGACCCGACGCTTGGCACGCTGCGTATGGAGCGCAAAGGTGTGGATGGGGACCGCTACGAGGTGCTGAGCGAGTCCAACGGGAGGCCGATCCGCGTGGAGTGGGTCGACGCCCAAGGAACGGTCGAGGGCGAATTGCGTTGGACGGGTTTCGTGACAGCACCCGACGGCGTGGGCGCGGTGCCCGACGGGTGGGTGTGGTCATGGCCGGCGCGTGGCGTACACATCGAGATCGTGGCCGAGTCTTGGCGTCGTCCGGATCCGAACCCGTCGATCTTCGACCTCGTCCCACCCCAGGGCTTCGAGGTGCGGCCGCTGGAGGCCTTGCCGCTCGGTGCGTTCACCCCATGAGCAGGTAGATGCTCAGGGCGCCGATGGCGGCGCCCCCAACCAGGCCCGCGGCGGCGAGGTTCCAGTCGGTGGCTGCGACCTGGCCCACGTCCTCGAAACGGTCGGGGAGGTGGGCGGTGACGGGGCTGGGGACGCGCTCGAACGACGACGGCGCCAGCTGAGTGGCCGACAGTGCGGGTCGGGGCGCGAGGACCAAGTGGACGCGGCGAACATCGCCTTTCCGGTTCCGCAGGATCACGTCGAGATGGACGTGGTCGCCTTCCACCTCGAGCGTGGATGCGCCAACGGGGACGAAGCCGACCATCTCGGGGGGAAGGAGCCCCACCTCGACGTCGCCCGCGGATGGAATGTCCTCGTCGGCGACGACCTCGTCCTGGACGACGGGGCGGTTGGCCGTGTTCGACGACCGTGTGATTGCGCGAATCCACGCGGCCACCTGGTCGCCGTCGACGGGGTCGTCGGGGCGTGCGACGGCGAGGATGCGCGCGTCGACGCCTTGTCCTGTGAGGGCGGCGCGGACGCGGTCGGTGGCGAGTTGAAGGACGGTTTCGTAGGACTCGACCACCCCGCGACCTTCGAGGGCGGCGCAGGGGACGACGGGAAAGCCGTACGGGTTGATCGCGAAGACGACGTCGTCAGGTGGGCGGGCGGTGTCGTCGTCGATGTGGTTGACCTGGATGACGACGGGCATGGCGGCGAGTTTGCGCCCGACCTCGCTGAGCGCTTGTTCGACGGCCAACATGGCGTCGACGTTGGCGACGTCGGAATCCCGGCGAGCGTCAGCGACGAAGATGATGGCGTCGGCGTCGCGCAGGACCTCCTGGCGATGGGCCCCAACGTCGATGTCCAAGGGCAGCGACACGAGTTGGACGTGCAGGGCCAGGTCGTGGAGCAGGGTCGCCCCTTGGGGGCTCATGTCGAAGAACCAACTGCGGGCATCGGTGCCCGTAGGTCCAAACCGGTGGAGCCGGTTGCGCCGGGTGCCGCCAAATTGTTCGTGGAGTCGGCGGACGTTGGTGCCGCTGCCTGCTCCCGTTGGGCCCACGAAGACAAGGCGAATCGTCACGGTTCGGGTGTCGAGGTTGACGGTCGCCATCTTGACCGTCCTACCCGGTTCGAAGCGGCCGCGAGGCGGTGCGCGTTAGCGGCCCGCCGGAGGCGCCGTGATCGCCGTCATCCCATGGTTCGACGTGCCGATGGTGGAGATCCCGCTGCCCGGGGGGCGCGCGCTGCCGATCCATGGGTTCGGGGTGCTCGTGGCGCTCGGCTTCCTCATCGGTGGGCGCGTCGCGATGAACCGCGCGGCCCGGATCGGCCTGGACCCCGAGCGCATCAACCAGGTCGTCGGGTGGCTCGTGGTCGGCACCTTCATCGGCGGCCACGTCGGCTTCGGCCTGATGTACCAGCCGGCCGAGTACTTCGCCGACCCGATCAAGTTCCTTCAGTTCTGGCACGGCCTGTCGAGCTTCGGCGGCTTCGTCGTCTGCGTGCCGCTCGCGATCTACTTCTTCGCCAAGTATCGGCTCCCCGTCTGGCCCTACCTGGACTGCCTCGCCCACGGCTTCGCGATGGGTTGGTTCTTCGGGCGGATGGGCTGTTTCGTGGCCCACGACCACCCCGGGTCCGTGTCGGATTTCCCGCTCGCGGTGATGGGGATTTGCCGCGACGGCCCCGCCAACGTCGCGTGCCACGACATGGGCCTCTACGAGGCGATCTGGTCCATCGCGACCTACGGGTTGTTCGTCGTCCTCGATCGCGTCCGTACGTGGCCCGCCGGCTTCTTCACGCTCGCGATCGGGCTGCTCTACGGCCCGCTGCGCTTCTTCATGGACTTCTTGCGGCCGGAGGCGTCGGACCCCCGGTACTTCGGGTACACGCCGGGCCAATATGGCAGCCTCTTGCTCACCGGCGTCTGCCTGTTTTTTCTGACCCGGCTGCGCAGCCGCGAAGGCTGATCGCGCGAGAGCGCGATCAGAACTGGACGCCGGCGCCAGCCCGGAAGATGAATCCGCCCGCGGCCATGTCACCAAAATTGCCGTAGGTCGCGCGGCTCACGCCTGCGATGCCTCCTTCCAGCCACAGCGCCGGCTGGGCAGGCCAGTCTGGCAGCGGGACAGTGGCACATGCCCCCAACGTCGCCATGCCGCCCGGGTGGACGGCGCGCTCCACGAGTTGGTCGATGTTGTCGTCGTCGCTGGCGTCGCCGTCGAACTTGAAGGCGCCTTGAAGGACGAGCGCCTGCGCCGACACGTAGGGCTGGATGACGTCGTGAAGGTGCCACACGCCCTTGAGCCCGCCGGTCCATTCGTTGGCCTGGTAGGCCGACTGGAACGCGGTCTCGCCGGCGAAAACGCTCGCCCCCTGGCTCGCGCGGTGCCAGCCGACGACGACGTGCAAGGGCCCGGCCACGGCGATGCCGCCGCGCAACCCCACCGACGTCACAATGTCTTCATCGGAGACGACGTCGTAAGCGGAATCGCCATTGTGCAGCGAGCCGACTTCGATGGCGACTTCCATGGGCGGCAGGGCCAAGGCGGCCGGTGCGAACAGGATGGTCCACATGGGTACTCCTAGTAGTCGCCGGATTCCGACGGCCCGAAGGCGTCGAAAATCCCGGTGGTGGCAAAGCCGGAAAGCAGGGTGACGTCACCGTCGGGGTCGACGATGGAGATGAGACCCATGGGGTCGTCGTGCGTGACGTAGAAGTTGCCGTCGGACAGGGCGCCGATGGTGATGGGGGGTTCCTCGAGATCGATTTCGATGTTCTGGCCGCCGTAGAGGTCGAGGGCGTAGACGTAGTCGACGCCTTCCTGCAGAATGAGGGCGTGCAACGAGCCTTCCGTCGCGGTGAACGCGGCGGCGATTCCTTGGCTCTCCAGCAGCAGCGGTTGGACGTCTTCGCTCGCGAGGTTGAGGATTTCGAGGCCAGGATGACCGTAGAATGGGCTGCCGAAGTCCTGGTTCTGTGCGGTCAGCGCGATGGCGAATTCTTCGGTGGGGCTGAGCAGGAGCTGCGTCGGCGCGGTCTGCAGGCGGTACTCGACGACGCCGCCCGTCAACGGGTCCACGCGCAGAACGTCCTGGCCTTGTTTCGGCGACCACAGCAGGTCGAAAGCCCCGCCGTCGAGAACGGCGCTCTTGGGCTCGTCGATTTCGATGACCGTCGCGTCGAAGAACTGGTGGTCGACCAAGGTGAACGAGCTGGCGCTCGTGCTGACGATGAGCGTGTTGTCGGCCTCGGCGCTGACGTTCATGGCGACCGGTGGCGCGTCCAGATCGACGATGTTGATGTTGGGATTCAGCAGGTCGAGGATGTACAATTCGGTCGCGCCGGCGATCGACAACATGGCGTGATTGCCATCTGGCGTCAGAACGACGTCGCTCGGCACCGCGATGTCGTCCGGGTCCAGGACGAGTGGGAAGCTCACCGTACGGATCGGCGGGGACGCCATGAGATCGACGACGGCCACTTCCCCGTAGGCGAGGACCACGGCGCGGTCGTTCGTCCCGTCGGGCAAAGTGGTGAACAGCAATTCGTCGGGGGCAAATCCGACGTGGACGGTGGCGCTGGCGCCGTCGTCGAGGTTGACGGCGAGCAGGCTTGTGAGGTCGAGCACGGCGCCGACGTCATCGAGCAGCGTCGTGTCGATGCTGAGGAGCGCGGTGCGTCCATCGGGCGTGAAGGTGAGCTGATTCCAGCCCTCGGAGATGTCGACGGTGACTTCGGCGCGACCGCCTTGCACCACGGCGAGTCGGCGTTTGTCGGTGAAATCGTCGCAGTCTTCGAGCTCGCCGTCGGGATCCTTGCAGACCCGTTCGTCGGTGAAAACGGCCAGCCGTTCGCCGTCGGGCGCTGCGCGAATCACGTCGACATCGCCTTCGAGGACCACCTTTTCGAGCTTGCCCGTCGCCGGGTCGAGGAGACCGAGCCCCTTGGATGCGGGCAGCGAAAGGTACAAGCCGTCGGGGGTGGACCAGACGGCGTTCGGATCCCACAAGGGGCCCGTGTACACGTTGTCTTGGTCGGGGAGGTTGCCCCACCCGCGGCACGCGGCGAGCAACAGTACGAGAGAGATTCTTCGCATATCAGTCCTCGATACCAGCGTTGAGTTCGAATCCGGTGAGCGTTTCGAGTGTGTCGTCGTCGGGGTCATAGAAGGAAATGCGACCCAGATCGTGAACCTGACTGGCCCAGGTGGCCGGCTGGTCGTCGTCAGTGGGGTCGAGGTCGGGCAGGACGCCAAGGAACTCGGGCTCGGACAGGAGCGCGATTTCGTGGAAGAGCAGCGTCTGGTAATCGAGGCGGACGAGCGTCATTTCGCCGTCCATCATGAAGTAGCCGAGCTCGCCGTTGTTGCTGTGCGCGTAGCCGGTTGCGGCGGAGGGGAGGACGACGGGGCTGGCCACGAAGTTCCCGAGGTCGATCATCGACACGGCCCATTCCCCTTGGAAGGCGGGGTCGGTTTCCGGCGCATCGGTCTTCGAATGGAAGACGACGAGCGTCTCGCCACCTGGTGCCAGGGTGACCGTGTCGGCGGGCTTGACGAGGGCGCGCTCTACGAGGACGTCCGAGGAGAGATTCCAGGTCGCGTAGCGGTCCACGGCCACGGCGGTCGTGAAGAGCACCGCGGTTTGGCCCGTGGCGTCGAACAGGACCTGGCCCGCTTCCGCACCCGGCGGAATGTCGAGGATTTCGGCGGGCGCGTAGGGGTCTGCCGCGTCGAGCAGCCACAATTCGGCGGCGTCTCGCGCGACGATGGCGGCCTGGCCGGCGTCGGGCGTGAGGTCCATGTCGGTGGGGTTCGCGCCCACGGGCACGGAGCCGACATCGCTCGAAATGAGGTCCACGACGCGAATGTCGTTGGAGCCGAACTGGCGGACGAAGGCCCACGTTCCGCTCGCGTCGAGGATCATCTCTTCGGCGGTGGGAGGGTCGATGGCGCCCGGGTCGAGCTCGATGAGTTTCGGTGTCGGGCTGCCGACCGTGAGATCGATGGCCGCGACGTAGTCGTCGCTGATGAGGGCCGCGAGTCGGCCGTCGGCCGTGAACGCGACGGACCGGGGCCGGTAGCCGACGATCATCGGGACGTGCTGGCCGGTGGCCACCTCGACGAGGCTGGCCTCGTTGAACGAAACGACGCCTTCGGGCGGGTCCTCTTCGATTTCGGTAAATGCGTCGTGCCAGGCGATGGCCCACCGCCCGTCGGGTGAAAGGTCGAGGCGATTGAGGTTCGGGCGGACGGGAACGACCGTCTGATCGAGGGTCGGTGCGTCGACGAGGCTGATCGTGTCGTCGCCGCCGTTGAGGACGACCGCGGTCTGGTAGTCGGGGGTGGTGACCACGAGCGTTGGTGTGACGCCGACGGTCGTCGTGACCACGCTGCTCGTGGCGACGTGGACGCGGGTGAGCGTGTCGCGGTCCGGGTTGGCGATGAACACGTAGACGTCGGTTTGGGCGGGGACGCTGCGGAGGCGGTCGGACTCGTCCTCCGGCGGAGGCGGGCTCGTGGTCATGGACGGCGCGCCGTAGTCGCCGGCATCGGTGGCGGACCACCCCGAGGAATTCGCCTCACCCATGGCCAGGTCGTACGACGCGCCGCAACCCGATTGCAGAACCAAGACGTAAAGGGCGCGCATGGTCACTCCTCGATTCCGCTGTTGAGTTCGAAGCCGGTCAGCGTTTCGAGCGCGCCGTCGTCAGGGTCGTAGAAGGAAATCCGGCCCAAACTGTGGTCCTGGGACACCCAGGTGCGCGGGGAATCGGGGTCGCCCGGCGTCAGGTCCGGCAGCACGCCGAGAAACACGGGCACGGATTTCAGCGCAACTTCCTGATTGAGCAGGGTCGCATAGTCGAGGCGGACGAGGCTGCGTTCGCCGTCCATGACAAAGTAGCCGTGCGAGCCGTCGGTGCTGTGGGCGTACCCTGTGGGTTCGGACGGAAGGACGAGCGGCGAAGCGACGAAGCTGTCGAGCGCGATCATCGACATGGCCCACTCGCCTGCGAACGGGGCCTCGGTCCCGGGGGCGTCGCTGAGCGTGTGGAAGACGAGCAATGTCCCGCCGTCGGGCGAAAGGCTGACGGTCTGGGCAGGCTTCACGAGCGATCGATCGGTCACCGTGCCGGCATCGACGTCCCACACGGCGTAGCGATCGATCAGCGAGGCCGTCGTGTACAACACGGCGGATTTGGCGTCCGATGCGAACTGGAGTTGCCCGGCTTCGAGGCCCGCGGGAAGGGTGACGACGTCGGCGGGTGCAAGCGGGTCGGCGGCATCGAGAATCCAGATCGATTGATCGTCGCGGGCGACGACTGCGGCGACGCGGCCGTCAGGCGCCATGTCGAGGTCCGTCGGGTTGTCGCCTACGGGGACCCGCTGCAGGCCCTGGCTGACGAGGTCCACATACAACAAATCGGTGGCGCCGAATTGCCGGACCATGGCCCACGTGCCCGAGGGGTCCAGAATGGCCTCTTCGGCGGCCGGCGGTGTCAGGTCGTCGGGCTCCAACCGGATCAGGGTGGGGAGGGGCTCGTTCCCCGAGACGTCGACCAGCGTGAGGTAGTCGTCGGAAATCAGGGCCACCGAGCGCCCGTCGGGCGTGCCGAGCGCCTGGCGGGGTCGGTAGCCGGCGACGATGGGCCAGTGCGTCCCTGTGGCCAATTCGACGAAGGAGACTTCGTTGTAGGAGACGAGCCCGTCGGCGGTTTCGTCGGCGTCTGGCGCAAACGCGTCGCGCCAGAGGAGGGCCCAGCGGCCGTCCACCGTCAATTCGAGGTGGTTGAGATTTGCCCGGACGTCGACGACCCGTTGATCCAGGGTGGCGGCGTCGATGATGCTGACCGAGTCGTCGCCTTCGTTGAAAACCACCGAGGTTCGGTAGTCGGACGTCGTGGCCACCGCAGTCGGGTGGACCCCGACCGGGGTGGTCCGGACCTCGGATGTGTTGACGTTCACGCGGGTGACCGAGTCGTAGTCGGGGTTCGCGATGAACACGTAGACGTCGGTCTGCGCAGGAGGCAGCCCGAGCCGGTCGGCCTCGACCTCGGGCGGGGGGGGCGAGGCGTACGTGTCCCGAGGCGAGTCGGTGGAGGCGGTACTTGCGTCGAATGTAGTGGCTGTGTCGAGGCGCCACTCGCCGCTGACTGCGCAGCCTGTCCACGCCAAGATGAAAATCAGCCTTGGCATCGCGCCTCCAATCGGTCGGGGTGCAAGCGGCGTGCCACCGCTGACGTACGGCCTTGTCAGCGGATTGTAGCGGGGTTGGGAGCGGAACGCCCGGCGAAACCGCGACACCACTGTCCGGGTGCCTGGCGGTCTGAATCACGATCCGCTCGAGGGGATGCGAAAGGGGGGACTCGAACCCCCACGCCTCTCGGCACAGGAACCTGAACCCTGCGCGTCTACCAGTTCCGCCACTTCCGCAAGCGCGGGGTCGGTAACGCAGCGCGGCGCGATGGGGCAAGGCGCTTGCCATGGGCCGTCCTGCGCTTAGACGCCGCGCCGCGAGGACGAAATGTTCGACTGGTTCATGGGCGAAGAGGCGCGCATTGCCAAGCGCCAGCGCCTGCTCACCGACAAGGCGCAGCCGGCCGACGAGCGCGAGTCGGTCACGGAGTGGCTGGTCAGCAACGGAACACCGAAGGCCGTGGTGGCTCTGCTCACCCGCTTCGACATGACGCTCGAGCACCAGATCCTGGATCAGAAGGAAAAGGACCGGGTCTACCAACACCTCGTGGAACTTGGCACCGACAAGGTTGGGCGCGCGGTCCGCGCCCATCTCAAGCGGTGCCGGCAGGTGACCTTCCCGCTTCGACTGCTGGAACAGCTCGACGGCGCCGGCGTGGCCATGGACTTCGTGCTCGACTTGCTGGTCGTCGAGGCGCAACGCCGCGATTTCAAAGCCGAGCGCAAGTTCGACCTGTTGACCTGGCTCGCCGATCGCAAAGACTCGCGCGCCTTGGCGGCGGCGGCGGAGCACATCGGGGACTTCGACGAAGGTGTGCGATGTGCGTCGGTCGGCGCCATCCTTGGCCAGGGCGATGCCCGCGGCCGAGAGGTGCTGGAGGCACGGCTCGTCGACGCGTCCGAAGACAGCAATCGGCTGAAAGTCCGCGTCGCCACGGCCTTCGCCCAGCGTCGTTGGAAGGTGGGCGACGTGGATCGCGTGGCGGCGTCGCTGCCGCCGGGCTTCGTCGTCCGCGAGGGCGTCGTCGTTCAGACCGGCTAGCGGGCCCGCTGCTCGAAGGCCGCGGACGCGATAGCGGGCGGGCCCTGGGGGACGACGATGTCCGACAGCCGCGCATCTGGCAATCCGAAGGCGCCCGAAAGGGGCCGCGTGGGCACTCCGCAGCCCCCGCGTACGCCGACCGTTCCGCCTACCGGGTGGTCGCCGAGCGCCTGGCGCGCGAATCGGGAGGACGCTTGCGCACGTTGATGGGCCTCGCGGCCGTGGCCGCGCTGCAGGCGTGTACGACGCACAACTGCCAGACCACTTGCCGGCACGTCTACGAGGCGTCCGAGTGCGACATCAACCAGGCCGGTCGTACCGACGACGAGGCCATCTCCGACTGCGTCGCGACCTGCGAGTCGGCGTTGCAGCACCCCGGCGGGCTGTGCGCGCCGGACCCAGAGACCGGCGAAGAGGAGTGCTACGACCCGCATCTGCGCTACCCGGCCAACGATCGGCCCGTGCTGCAGACGGACCAGCAGGCCGCGGCCTGGATCGACTGCGTTTGGGAGTACGCGCCGAGCCTCGGATCGCAGTCCGGGTGCAGCAACATCGACCCACTGGACGGCGGCTTCTGCGCCCCGATCTGATCGTCGTCGTCGCCGCGCTGTTCGCGGGCGGGTGTACACCGACCTGTGGTCAGGTTTGCCACAAACTGTTGGACTGCGGCAACCTGGGCACCGAGCGCGTCGCGTTCGCGCAATGCGAGGAGTCCTGCCTGGACCAGCGGGCGGTTTTGGAAGACTGGGAGGACGAGGCCCAAATCGACGCCTTTGACGACCACCGTCGCTGCCTCGCGAGCTCGTCTTGCGAGGAGATCGAGGACGGGACCTGCTACGACGAGGTCCTGTTCTCGTTCTGAGCCGCCAAGCGTCCGCTACCGTGCGAGTTTCGTCGACGACTCGACCGACCCGTCGGCTGCGATGCGAATTGTGCTGACGAGCGGCCGGTCGACGGTCCACGACGGCGCGTCAGGCAGGAAGCTCAGCGAGACGGCGTCGCCATCCCAGCGGCTCTCCACGCGGCCCGTGGCGTGGCCGCGGCTGCCGTTGACGTCGATGACATAGCGGGCCGTCGCGGTGCCCTCGAAGGGGCGGCGAAGGTCGGGAAGGGCCGGGGCGAACTCGACGGAGACCGACGGAATCGTCGTGCCCGTCGGCGTCGACGAGATCGACGACAACTCGACGGTCTCTTCGTTTCCGCGGAACGTGTAGACGAGCGTACGCTCGGCGCTCGTGGCCGTCGCGACGAGTCCCGAGGCGGTCGGCGTGACCGACCAGGGCTGGACGACGCGGTGGCCCGACGTGAGCAGGTGGGTGGTTTCGAACGACGACGCGGGCGGGGGCGGCGGCGGGGGCGGCGCCACGACCTCGGGGGCGGTTGTCGCTGCCGATACGGGCGCGGGTGCGGGCGCGGCGACGGGGGCCGGCGACGCGACGGGGTCCCCGACAGGTGCAGGTGCAGGTGCGGGCGCGGGCGCCGGCGCTGCCCCGGTGGGCGCTTCCGCGGGAATCCACGTCAGGGTCGCGGCCTCCGACAAGGCGACCGAACCCGGGCGTTGGGACCAGCTGCCGGTGGCGAGGCCTCCGGTCGCTTGGGTCATCGCGAATTGCATGGGGACGAAGCCCGCGAGTCGCATCGCGCGCAAATTCGTGCCGTCCACGTCGACGCTGGCCGAAAAGGCCGACGTCTTTGCGGCGACGTCGACCGCGACCAGAGCGGAGTTCCGGGCCTGGCCTTCCACGACGGCGTTGCGGTGCTTCATCGGCTTGGGGTGGCCGCTGACGAATGTGGCGACCACGGGTTTGCCGGCGCGGTTCTTCCAGGTCGCGGTGACGCGCAGCTCGGTGTCGTCGGAGGCATCTTCCACGTCGATCGTCGTCGCGAAGCGGCGGATGGGCGCCTCGGGAAACACGAGGTCGACGGTGGATGCTTCGACGAGGAGGGTCTGTTCGCCGTCCACGTCCGTCTCGACGACGAACCAGCGCGGGCGGCCGTCGGGACCGGCGGTGCGGCCGAGCTCGATGCGGGAGATCGTGTCGTCGTCGGCTCCGAACGCGAAGTCGAGGTCCCAGGTCATGCCAAAGGCCATCGCCGGTAGAATCGGGGCGGTCGTGCGCGCGGGGCCCGTGTAGATCGCGCCCGACGCGGCCTCGACACCCCAGACGGCGGCGCGCTCGGCGGCGCCAACGACGGACTCGCGGGGTTTGACCTTGCCGCCACAGGCGAGGGCGAGGGTGAGGGCGACGAACATGACAACCTCCGGCCCGCGTCCCTACCACGTCGGGTGGGTGCGCAAAGGGGGATAGGCGGCGGCGCTCGGGAGGGCGCGTGCTCACGATCGCCGGTCGCCAATTCCATTCTCGCCTGGTTCTTGGCACCGGCCGGTACGCGGACTTCGCGACGATGGCCGCCTGCCACGAGGCGTCTGGCACGGAGATGGTCACACTGGCGCTGCGCCGCGTGGATCTGAACGCGCCGCGGGGCTCCAACATCATGGACTTCATCGACCGGGAGCGCGTCGCTTTGTTGCCAAACACGGCCGGCTGCTTCACCGTCGACGACGCCGTGACCACGGCCCGGCTCGCCCGGGAGCTGCTCGAGACGCCGTGGATCAAGCTCGAGGTCATCGGCGACGAAAAGACCCTCTTCCCGGACCCCGAAGGCACGCTGGAAGCGGCTCGCATTCTCGTCCGCGAGGGCTTCGTCGTGCTGCCATACTGCACGGACGACCCCGTGATGTGCCACCGGTTGGCGGACCTCGGTTGTGCCGCGGTCATGCCGCTTGCGGCGCCCATCGGGTCGGGCCTCGGCATCCGCAACCCCGTCAACTTGATGCTCGTGCGCGAAGCCGTGTCGGTCCCGATGATCGTCGATGCGGGTGTCGGGACGGCGTCGGACGTTGCGCTGGCGATGGAACTCGGCGCGGATGCCGTACTGCTCAACACGGCCGTGGCCGGGGCGAAGGACCCGGTGATGATGGCGCGTGCGATGCGTGCGGGTGTGGAGGCCGGTCGTTGGGCCTACGAGGCCGGCCGCATCCCGCGCAAGCTCTACGCGACGGCGTCGTCACCCGTCGACGGGTTGATGGTGCGTTGACCCGCCTACTCGCGATCACGCCAGGGAGGGCGGACGTCGCCGATTTGCGGCGCGCCGAGGCCCTGGGTGACGCGGGGATCGACGGGGTGCTCGTCCGAGAACCGGATTTGGCTGCCGGCGACGTTGCCGCGTGGTTGGACGCGCTGCGGGCACGGGTGCCGTGGGTGATCGTGCACGGTCGGTGTGCGGGTTTGCACAACGCCCCGGTTCATCGGTCGTCCACCGATCTCCGGCCGGGGGACGGGCGTTCGTGCCACTCCTTCGAGGCGTTGGACGCGGCCTTCGCGTCGGGTTCCAGCTGGGCCACGTTGTCGCCGGTTTGGCCGACCAAGGTCTCGGACGCGCGCGTGCCGCTTGGGCCGGACCTCTGCCTACGTTGGGCAGGCGGCCGTCCCGTCTACTTGTTGGGCGGGGTGACGCAAGCGCAGGCCGACTCGTTGCGCGGCGCCTACGGCATCGCGGCGATCGGCGCCTTCTTTGGCGAGGGCGGTCTGGCAGCGGTCGGGGCCTTCCGGCGCGCCCTTCAGGTCCAGGTGTAGAAGCCCTTTCCGGCCTTCTGACCAAGGCGTCCCTCGGTCACCATCGTCCGCATGAGGGCGGGCGGTTCGAAGGCGGAATTGCCGAGCGCGCCGGCCAGGTAGGTGCCGATGGCCATGCGGACGTCGAGGCCGACGAGGTCCGTCAGCCGGAGCGGGCCGATCGGGTGACGGTACCCAAGGACCATGGCCTTGTCGATGTCCTCGGCAGAGGCGACGCCCTGTTCGACCATGCGGATGGCCTCCATCCCGAGGCAGACGCCGAGGCGCGACGTCGCGAAGCCCGGCGTGTCGCGTACGACGATGACTTCCTTTCCGAGGCGTGCGCCCCAGGCGACGACGGTGTCGCGGACGTCGTCGCGGGTCCCGTCGGCCACCACGACCTCGAGCAGGGCCATGACGGGGACGGGATTGAAGAAGTGGGTGCCGACGACGCGTCCGGGCTCCGGCAGACCCGCCGCGATGGCGGCGATCGACAACGAACTCGTGTTCGTGGCGAGGATGGCGCGGGGGCCGGCGACGTCGGCGGCGCGCCCCAAAGCGGCGTGTTTGAGCGGGAGTTGCTCAGGGACGGCCTCGACGACGAGGTCGGCGCCTTCGGCGGCCTCGTCGGGCGTCCCGGCGCGAAGGCGTTCCAGGGCGCCCGCGCGGTCGCTTTCCGAGAGCTTGCCCTTCTCGACGAGGCGAGCGAGCGAGCTGGCGACCTTGGCGACGCCGGCGGCGGCGAGGTTCACGTCGCGGTCGGCGAGCACGACGGTCTGGCCCGCGAGGGCGGCGACCTGGGCGATGCCGTGCCCCATCGTCCCGGCGCCAAGCACTCCGATGCGTGTCATGATGGACCCTCCGTGGGGGCGCCGTTTAGCGCGGAGGGTGGGGGCGCGTGGGCTCAGCCGCCCTGCGCCCGCACCAACGGATGTAGCTTCATGTCGAGCGGCCGCCGTTGCACCCACGGAATCGGAAATGTCGCCCGAGCCAAATCCAGGAAAAACGCGCGGTGCGCAGCTTCCTGGGCCTGAAACGATTCCAGCTTGGCGACGAGGTCCGGATTTCCGATGGCCCGCGCCGCGCGCGCCGCGCGTCGGTAGTCGGCGATGCCCCCGAATTCGAATTGGGCGGCGCCAAACGCCGACGCCCAAGGCCCCCAGAAGTGGCAGCCCCATCCGACGCACGTGCCGATGAACGTGTAGAGATGATCGAGCCACACAAAGGGCCGTGCGTCGTAGCGTTCGAGCAGCTCGCCCAATTCGGCGCGATGGTGGCGCTCGTCCTGCTCGATGGACCGAACGAGGGCGGCGACGACGGGCTCGCGCGTCGCGGCGGCGTGTCCTCGGTAGGCCGTGGCCGCGCCGATCTCCGTGCTGTACGCGATGCGTAGATGGAGTCGCAGCCAGAACATGGGAGCGGGAGCTAACTGCGACGCCCCTTCGCGGGGGACATCAGGTCTCGACGAACCAACTCGCGACCCGGCCCAGCCAGGTCGTCGGGATCAGGGGTCCGTCGTTGACGAACAGCGCGATGCAGCCGTCGTCGTCCATCACCTGCTCGTGGACCTCGTCGCCCACGATTTGGACGAATCCGCGCCGGAATTCGCCGTGGCGGAAGTCGCGGTAGCCGCCGTCCAACACGAGCGTTCGCTCCAGGCCGACGTGGCGGTGGGCGGGGGGGCGGACCCCTGGGGCGAAGCAAAGCAGGAAGGTGCGCGACCCGCGGTCCAAATCGATGCGCTGGATTCCGGGGACGATCCGCCGCCAGGGCGCCGTCGCGGACGGCCCGAGCCAGGCGGTCACGGGTCGCGGGAAGACGGGATCGAACGGGACGTCGACAGGTGCGGTGGGTGCGCCGTCGAGCCGCCCCATCAGCGCCCGTTCGACGTCTTGCAGCTCGGTGGGGCCGTCCTGCAGCGCCGCCAACAGCTCCCCGCCGGAAATGCGAAGCTCCCGGACCGTCCGTGTACAGGCCGGGCACAGCTCGAGGTGGCAAGCCACGAGGAAGGCGACGGACGACGCGTCGGCGCCGGTCGCGACGTCGAACAGCCACTCTTCCGGCGGGCAGTGGCTCATTCGCCGTCCACCCGCGCACGAAGGCGCTCCAGAGCGAGCCTTACGCGGCTCTTGACGGTCCCAAGCGGCACGCCGGTCACGGTGGCGACCTCGCTCAACGTCCGGCCTTCCCAATAGGCGAGATTCAACACGGTGAGTTGGTCCGGCGGCAACTCGGCCACGGCGTCGCGGACGCGGGCACTCTGTTGGGCCGCTTCAACTTGGTAGGCGGGGCTGGCCTCGGGTTCGGTGGGCGCGACGACGTCGTCGAGGTCCAGCCAACGCGGGTGGTCTCGCCGCATCCGGTCGACGCGGACATTGCGCGCAACCGTCCACAGCCAGGTGCTGACGGCGGCGCGCGCCGGGTCGAAGCGAGCAGCGTGGCGCCAGACGCGCAGGAAGACGTCCTGCACGACCTCGTCGGCTTGCACCGCGTCGGGATGGGACCGCAATGCCCAGGCATGAACCCGACCCGCCCACCTGCGAAAGAACGCGCGGAAGGCCTCCCGGTCGTTGGACGCGCCGATGGCGTGGAGCAGCTCGGCGTCGGTCGGCTCGGTGATGGGCATGTCAGACGCGGCATGTCTATCCAGCGGGACCTCACCCACCGTACCGAGTGATGCGGGGATCGGATCAACCTTTGCGCGATAGCGGCGCACGGGAGGATGGATGGCTGACGCGGTCGTGGTGGCGGGCGTGAGGACCCCGATTGGGCGCTTCCAGGGTGGCCTGAGCGGAGTGCGCGCCGACGATCTGGCGGCCATCGCCGTGCGCGAAGTCGTGAAGCGGGCAGGCATCGATGGTGGCTCCGTCGACGAGGTCGTGCTCGGCTGTGCGAATCAGGCTGGCGAGGACAACCGCAACGTCGCCAGGATGGCGTCGTTGCTCGCGGGGTTGCCCCAGACCGTCCCAGGCGTCACCGTCAATCGGCTCTGTGCGTCGGGGCTGGAGGCCGTCGTGGCCGCGTCGCGCGCCATCCGTTGCGGCGAGATGACGGCGGTGGTGGCCGGCGGCGTCGAGAGCATGTCGCGCGCGCCGTACAGCGTTCCGCGCGGGCCCCACCTCCCGGCGACGGGCAACCCCACGATGTGGGACACCAGCTTGGGCTGGCGGTACCCGAACCCGAAGATGGCGGCGATGTTCCCGCTGGAAGCCATGGGGGAGACGGCCGAGAACCTCGCGGAACGCGGTGCGATTTCCCGCGCGGACCAGGATTCGTTTGCGCTCGAATCCCACCGGCGCGCCATCGCCGCCCAAGACCGCGGCTGGTTCGACGCCGAAATCGTCGGCGTCCTCCCCCCCGGCAAACAGGCCACGCTCGTGTCGGCCGACGAAGGCCCCAGGCGAGACACGTCGATGGAGAAGTTGGCCCGTCTGGAGCCCGCTTTCCGCAAAGGCGGGACCGTCACGGCCGGCAACAGCTCGACGCTCAACGACGGCGCAGCGGCCCTGTTGCTCATGGACGCCGACGCCGCCCGAGCCCAGGGGTTGGCGCCGCGCGTACGCATCGTCGCCTGCTCGTCGGCCGGCGTGGACCCGCGCTTCATGGGGATTGGGCCCGTGCCCGCGGTCCGCAAGGCGCTGGCTGCGTCGGGTTGGGGGATTGGAGACGTCGATCTGTGGGAGCTGAACGCGGCCTTCGCCGCCCAGTCGTTGGCCGTCGTCCGGGAGCTCGGCCTGCCGCTCGACCGCGTGAATCGCCTTGGCGGCGCCATCGCGCTTGGGCATCCGCTCGGGTGTTCGGGCGCGCGGCTCGTCGTGACGCTCATGCACGCGATGGAACGCCTTGGCGCGACGCGCGGCTGCGCCACGTTGTGCGTAGGTGTCGGCCAGGGCGTCGCCGTGCTGCTCGAACGCGTGAACTGACCGCCGCTACTTGCGGGGCGGGTACTTACGGAGCTTGCGCTGCAGGCTCTGGCGGTGAAGGCCGAGGCGGCGTGCCGCTTCCGAGATGTTTCCGCCGGTCTGGGCGAGGACGTACTCGATGTACTCCCGCTCGTGCCGCGCGAGGCTGAGCGGGCTGTCGGCGACGTCGACGGTGGGGTCGCCTTCTTTGCGGAGGAAGGCCGCCTCGATGTCGTCGGGGTCGCACGGCTTCGTGAGGTAGTGGCGCGCGCCGAGTTTGACGGCCTCTACAGCGGTGGCGACGCTGCCGTAGCCGGTCAACACGACCGCACAGAGGCTGGGGACGCGCTCGACGAGGTCGCGGAGGACCTCGAGGCCCCGCTCGCCGCCGAGGCGGAGGTCGATGACGGCGTACTGAGGCCGCTGCATCGCGGCCGCGGCCAAGGCGGACCGGTGGTCCGCGGCGCCGGTGCAGTGGTAGCCGCGGTCCTGGAACTCGAGGACGAGCGATTCGCGGAAGGCCTGGTCGTCATCGACGACCAGGAGTCGGCGCGGTGCGGGATACATGGCCCCTCCGGCGGTCGCCGGCCTAACGCGGGCGGTCGGCCGCCCAACGCGTCCAAATGATGCGCGGACGGACGAGGTTGGCCGCGCCGTCAGGTGGCCGTTTGGCCAGCCACCGGGAACCACCAGGTGGCCACCGTCCCTTGCGGGCCGTTCGCCGCGTAGCGCAGGCCCCCTCCAGCGCCGTCGGCCACGACGCGCGCGACGTAGACGCCGAGGCCCGTACCGCTCGGTTTCGTCGTGTAGAAGGGTTCGCCCACCTGGTCCGGCCGCAACGGCATGCCGACGCCTTGGTCGGCCACGTCGATTTCGACGCGATCGAGAAGGCGGCGGACCCGGACGTCGATGGGCGAGTCGGCCCCCGATTCGGCCTGCGCCTCGCGCGCGTTTTCGAGCAGATTGATGAGCGCATGGGCGAACGCGACGCGGGGCACCTCGATGGTCGCGTCCTCACTGCTGTCGTCGAAGGTGACGTCGACGCCGGCGCCTTGGCGCCACAAGTGGACGGTTTCGTCGGCGAGTTGGCCGACGTGGCAGTGGTCGAGGCCCGACGCGCTGGGGTCGCCGGCGCCCTGCAGCAACTGTTCGACGACGACCTTGCAGCGCTCGACCTGGTCGCGGATGACGTCGAGGTCGCCGCGCGAGGCGTCGTCCGTGTGGCGGCGCGCAAGCCGGCTGAGGCGCAACGTGATCGTGTTCAGCGGCGTGTTGATGTGATGGGCGGCGCCGGCGGCAAGCGCGCCTACGGAGCGTAGGCGGTCGGTGCGCGCGGTCCGGTCGCGGGCTTCGAGCAGCTGCTGGCGGTGGGCCCGAAGGCTGTTGGCGACGCCGAGGACGAAGGCGAGGATGGCGACGACCGTGATCGCGAAGGCAGCGACCTGACCGACCTGCATCAGCGTCTGCTCGGAAACTGCGTGGCCCGACAAGTCGAGCCGCCATCGCGTCGTGAAGAGCAGCGCGTAGCAGCCGCCGACAATGACTGCGAGCGCCGTGGCCCGGCGTGGGGACAACATGACGGCGCCCATGGCGACGTGGATCAGGAACAGCGCGGTGAAGGGATTGCCGTGACCGCCGCTGAGGACGAGGAAGCCGGTGAGGGCGAGGACGTCGATGACGAGTTGAACGAGCAGCAGCCCTTCGGGCGGAACCCGGTCCCGGCGTTCCCGCATTGCGCCCAAATTGGCAGCGACGAGGACGGCGACGATGCCCGCCATCCACGGCAGGGCGGGCGGCGGAAGGAACTCGAAGGTGAACCCCACCACGACGACCTGAGCGAGGATGGCGACCCAGCGCAGCCGGATGAGCCAGGCCAGCCAGAGTTGGCCCTCATCGGGGCCAGCAAAGCGCGGCCAGGGCGGCCCCTTCACGGCGCCTCCCGCAGGGCGGCCTCGACGGCGTCGAGCAGCAGATCGGCCTCGCCGTCGGACAGCGACAGGGGCGGGTTGAGGACGAGCGTGTTGCCTAGCGGCCGGACGATGGCCCCGTGGCGGCGGCAGGCCATCGCGACGCGGTGGCCGAGTCGCGCGGACGGCGGCGCTTCTGAGCCGTCGGCGGCAAGCAGGTCGATGCCGGCGATCACGCCGAGCTGTCGGATGTCGGCCACACGTGGAGACGTCCGCCAGACCTCGAAGCGCCGGGCGAAGCGGCGCTCGATGGCTGCGACACGCTGCAGCGTCCCCTCCGTTTCGAACAGATCGAGCGATGCGAGCGCCACGGCAGCCGCAAGCGGGTTCCCGGTGAAAGTGTGGCCGTGGAAGAGCTGGCGCCAGGCGTCGAAGGGGCCGAGGAAGGCCTCGTAGACGGCCTCGGTGGTCAGCGTTGCGGCAATGGGAAGGTACCCGGCGCCGAGGCCCTTCGCGACGGCGAGCAAGTCCGGCGCAACGCCCACCTGTTCGCTCGCGAAGAGGGTTCCCGTCCGCCCGAAGCCGACGGCAACCTCGTCGTAGACGACCAAGGCGCCGTGTTTCCGGGCGCGTTCGGCGAGCGCAGCTGCGAAGGCTGGGGAGTGGCGCTTGATGCCGGCGGCGCCCTGACAGAGCGGCTCGATGACGAGGGCGGCGAGCGTGGGCCCCACGGCGTCGAGCGCGTCGAGCGCGGCGTGTAGGCAACGGGCTTCTTCGTCACCGCCAGCGTTGACCGGCGCGGGCAGGGCGACGGCGTCGAACAGGAGCGGCTTGTAGGCGGCGTGAAACAGGGGGATGGCACCAAGCGACACCGCGCCCACCGTGTCGCCATGGTACGCGCCGTCGAGGGCGGCGAAGTGGGTGCGGCCGAGGTCGCCGCGCTGCCGGTGCGTCTGGTACGCGATCTTGAGCGCGACCTCGACGGCCGTGGAGCCGTTGTCGCTGAAGAATGTCCGCGTCAGACCGGGCGGCGCGACCTGGGCCAGTCTGGCCGCGAGCAAGATCGCGGGCGTGTGCGTGAGCCCCAACATCGTGCTGTGGGCGACGCGGTCGAGTTGGTCCCGCAGCGCGCGGTCGAGGACGGGGTGGCGATGGCCGTGGACGTTCGTCCAGAGACTGGAAACGCCGTCGAGGTAGCGCTGGCCGTCGACGTCGATCAGCCAGCACCCTTCGGCGCGATCGACAATGAGCGGCGGGGTGGCCGTCCACTCGGACTGTTGGGTGAACGGATGCCAGAGGTGGCGATGGTCGAGGGCGGCCAGGTCGTTCATCGTGAGTCCAGGGTGGCGGCGCCGAAGGCGTCGAGGATCTGCTGGACGTCGGCGTCGGTCATGGCGGCGCTGGCGCACAAGCGGATGCGTTCGCTGCCCCGAGGAACCGTTGGCCAGCGGATGGCGGCCGCGTAGACGCCGCGGTCGAGGAGCTTGGCCGCGGTGGGGACGGCGTCGTCGCCAAGGACCACGGAGAGGATGTGTGCGGATCCGAGTACGTTCCAGCCCGCGCCGCGCAATCCGTCCCGAAGCGCGCCGGAGACGGTGGCCAGACGGGCGCGAAGTTCGTCGTCGCGGCCGGCACGTTGGAATCCTGCCAGGGCGGCCGCCGCCGTTCCTTCGGACGGGGCCGTCGTGAAGATGTAGGCCCGGGCCACGTTGCGGACGAGGTCGGCGAAGGGTGGCGGGCCGACGGCGAACGCGCCCGACGCCCCCAGCGCCTTGCCGAAGGTGCCGATGACGATGTCGGCACGCGCGCCAAGCAATGCGGAGACGCCGCGTCCGCCGGGGCCGAGGCACCCGACAGCGTGGGCTTCGTCGACGATGCGAAGCGGCCCGGCGGGAAGAGCATCAAGCGGGGCGAGGTCGCCGTCCATCGAGAACAGCCCCTCCGTCACGATGGCAGCGACGTCCGCAGGCCAGGCGGCGCCGTCGCCGTGGGGCACGATGGTCTTTTTGGCACGCGCGAGGCGCAGCCCGTCGATCAGCGACGCGTGGTTCAGCGCGTCGCTGGCCACCCGGTCGCCTTCCTCAAGGACGGCGCCAAGCACAGACAAATTGGCATGCCATCCGCTTGGAAAGAGCACGGCTTGCCCGCCAAAGGCGTCGCCAAGCGCGCGCTCGAGCGTTTCGTGAATCGGCCGGCTGCCGCTGATCAGGCGGCTCGACCCGCTGCCGCCGCCGGCGCCGAGGTCTCGGTGGGCCCACGCGAGGCCAAGGTAGTCGTTGCTGCATGCGACGAGGACGTCCCGGCCGTCGAGGCGGGCCGTCGTGGGGCCCGTTGGCGTCAGAACCTTCGTCTGCCGCCAGCGCCCAGCGTCGCGAATCGCGGCCAGGCGTCGGTGCCATTGCGCGATCATGGCGCCCCCGCGCGCAGCCAATCCAGCGCGCGCAACGTGCCCGGCAAAGCGCCGTTTCCAGCGCCCCGCACCCACCGGGCCGCGAACGTGGGAGTGGGTTTCGGTTTCTGGGCGTCCTCCACGAACCAGAGCGCCACCGTCAGGCGCCAGGGCGGGTCTCCCGGCGCGGGTACCACGAGGGTCGCGGCTGGGGGGCCGTCCACCTGGATGCCCGTCTCCTCGCACAGCTCGCGCCGGGCGGTCTCGACGGGGTCCTCACCCGGCAGGCAGGCCCCTCCCGGCGGCGCGATGCCGACTGGCGGTGTCTGGCGTCGGCCAAGAAGGACCTGGCCGGACGCGGTGTGGACCAAGAGGGCCGAGGCCCCCCGTCGGACGTCGGGGTGTGCGTTCGGCGGCCAGCCGAGGCGTTCGAATCCGAACGCGCTTAGGTCGAGGCCGACCAGAGGAATGCACCTGGCGTCGGCCCACCCGGCGAGGGCGGCGATGGCCGCCTTGCCCATCGTGGCCGAAACGGTCAGGCCTTGGCCCTCCCACCGCAACGGGCCCGCCTTCCGGCCGGCGACGCTGAGGCCCGAAGGTGTGGCGAGGGCGCCGCCCGGCCACGTCACGGGTTGGCCGGTCCGCAGGTGGAATTGGCGGGCGAGATGGGGATTCGCCAACCACGCCACGTCGACCGCCACGCGGGTGGACAACGGCGGCAGCGTTGCCCGGGCGATCTGATGGGCGACGCCGCGCTTGTCGCCAAACATCGTGCGGCATCCGCTCGCGTCGTGCCAGTGAATCGGGTGACGGCCGTCGATCCAATCGGTGACATCGTTGCAGGCGGTCGCGTCGACGCCGATGGCGCGCTGGGCAGCCGCAGCCTTGGCTCGAGCTTCCGGCGTGGAACCGGACAGCAGTTTGAAGCCGACGAGCCTCGCCGTGGGGCCGATCTTGGCGCGAAGCGTTGGCAAGATCTTGGGCCGACGGACGAGCTCGATGGTCGCCGTAGGGGCGTCGGACGACCGCTTGCCCGCCGTCGCGACGGGAGAGTGGTCCGCGACGGCGGCCGCCATCAGAACGGCGTCGACCGGTTCCGTCAGGACGTCGTGTAGCAGCGACTCCAGCTCGGCCGCTGTGCGCCAGGGCCGGTGGGGAAGGGCCGTTGGTGCCGACGTCAGCAGCACCACGTCGTGGCCCATTTCAAGGAAGGACTCGGCGAGCAGGTGGCCCATCTCGCCCGTGGAGGTGTTGGCGAGCACGCGCACGTCGTCGATGGGCTCGCGCGTGCCTCCTGCGGTGACGACGACCCGGCCCATGGGGCCGTCTACGAGCCCACGGCCCCCTGCGCCAGCCGCGCGGTTAGGCGCGAAGCCCCCATGCGCTTTGACGACGCCACGCGCACCCTGAGCCTGTCGGTGCGCGACCTCGTCGAAGAGGGCGGCCGGACGGGTCACCTTACCTTGGAGACGGTTCGCGCCGACGTGGACCGTTTGGAGGCGGGGCGGGACGCCCACGTCGTGCTGCAAGCTCAGCGCTCCGCCGAGGACGCCGCCTACCGGCCCGAGGTGCGCGTTCGGCATCAACTTGCCGTTGGCGACTGGACCGTCGAGCTGCAAGGCCGGGTCGATGGCCTCACGAGCGAAGACGGCCGCACGGTCGTCGAGGAGATCAAGACAACGCTGCTCGATGCGGGCCGGCTGATGGGAACGACGCTCGTGCACTGGGGCGCCTACGTCGAACAGCTGGAGTTGTACCTGTGGATGTTGGCGGAGGCCCGGCACCCCGATCCGTTTGGCCGCCTCGTCTTCGTCAGCCTCGTCGACGGTTCCCACCACGTGCTCGGCGTGCCTTTGGACGGCGCGCGGGTGGCGGCCCAGGCGCGCGGGCGCCTCGTCGAACTCGTGGAGGCCCGCAATCGCCGCATCGCCTGGATGGCCAAGCGCCGTCAGACGCGGGTGACGTGGCCGTACGATGCCTGGCGAACCGGGCAACGGGAAATGGCCGAGGCCGTTTCCTGGGGCCTCGACGCGGGTCACCCCGTCCTCGTCGAGGCGCCCACCGGGGCCGGAAAGACGGCGGCCGTCCTGCATGGCGTGTTGCAACACGCGTTGGCCCGCGACAAGCAGGTGTTCTGGGCAACGGCGCGAACGACCCAGCAGGAGCCCGTCGTCGCGGCCGTCGCCCGGCTCGCTCAGCACGGTCTTCGCGGCTTGCAGATCACGGCGAAGGAAAAGGCGTGCCTCAACGACGTCGTCGCTTGCCGCCCTGAAATCTGCGCCTTTGCCCACGGGTACCACGACAAGCTGCGCGCCACGGGGCTCGTCCCGGCGCTGGGCGAGGCGGCAGGCGTGTGGCGGCGAGAAGGCATCCGTGACCAGGGGCGGACCGTCGAAGTGTGCCCCTACCAGCTCGCGCTCGACGTGATGCCGTCGCGCGACGTCGCCATCGGCGACTACAGCTACGTCTTCGATCCGTCGGTTCGGATGCGGTCGCAGTTCGACGACACTGCGGGCGATTGGGTCGTCGTGATCGACGAGGCCCACCAGCTCGTGGATCGGGCGCGGGCCTTTGCTTCGCCTCGCCTCGAGGCGGCGATGGCGCGGGCGGCCGCCGATCGGTTGGAGGCTGCCGGGGCCCGGTACGAAGGGGTCGCGGACCTCGCGATGGCCGTGGCCGACCGCGTTGGCGCGTTGGCAGGCCGATCGCGGGACGAGCGGGAGATGCAACTCGCAAGCGACGCCCTGAGCGACCTCGCCGAGGCGGTCGCGGCGTCGATGATGCCCTACGGGCTTGCGCGTGCCGAAGCCCCGGCCTTTGCCCCAGGAGAGCGTGACGGTTGGCTCGAGGTGGCCCGCCAGGTGATCCGGCTGCACGAGGCGCTCGTCGAAGGCATCGGCGAGCACCGGGTTGCGCTTGGGCGCGGCGGACCGTCAGCGACGCTTCGCCTTGTGTGTCTCGACCCGGCGCCCGTCCTCGCGCCGGTGATGCGTCGCCTCGGCGGGGTCGTCCTTGCGAGCGCGACGCTGCGTCCGGCGAACTTCTTCAGCGAATCGCTCGGCCTTCAGGGGGTCGACGAAGTGCGCGCGCCGTCGCCCTTTGCTCCGGACGCGTTGCGCGTTCTCGTCGCCGCGCGGATCAGTACGGCGTTCAAGGATCGGCAGGCGCATGCGCCGAGGACGGCGCAGGTTCTCAGCGAATTCGTCGCCGCAGTCGACGGCAACGTCGCCCTCTACTTTTCCTCCTTCGAGATGCTCGACGACCTGGTTGGCCGCATCCAGCTCACCGATCGCGCCTGGGTCGTGCAGACGCCGGGGATGACGGAGCCACAGCGCGACGCCTGGATCGCGCGGTTGACGAGCGGCGAACGCGTCGTCGCCGCCGCGGTGCTCGGGGGCCTCTTCGCGGAGGGAATCGACTTGCCCTTCGGCGCGCTGGCCGCGATTGCCGTCGTGGGCCCCGCGTTGCCGCCCGTGAGCCTGGAGCGCGACTTGCTGCGTCGGTACTACGAACAGCGCTACGGCGATGGTTTTCGCTACGCGAGCCTCGTCCCAGGGCTTACGCGCGTCGTCCAAGCGGCGGGGAGGCTGGTGCGACGGGAAAGCGACCGTGGGACCGTCTTGCTCGTCGACCGTCGCTTCCGCTGGCCCGAGGTCCAATCGTTGCTCCCTGACACCTGGCAGCTCGAGGTCGTCGATGACCCTGCCGTTGCGCTTCGGGGGACCGCTTGAACCGCCGCCTGGCGCTCGAACAAGCCGAGGTGGGCCTCGTTCGTGGCGCGATGAGCGTGGGCCTCGCTCGGGACCCCCACGTCGACCGGCTTCGCTACGTGTTGTCCGTCGCGCGCCTCGATGTCATTCGGAATGTGGACGACCGCGACGTCGACGTGGCCGGGCCGCTCGACCGTTTCGCCGGGGCCGCGGCGGACACGTGGGTCCAGCGCTTGGCCGATGCGCCGGATCCGAGGGCATGGCGAGGGGAGGTCGACGCTTGGACCCAACGCGCCGTCGCCCTGCGCGAGGCCGTGCTCGAGCACCTTCCGGTTGACGCGCCGAGCTTCGATGCCGAGGTCACGACCCGGGCGCTGTGTGTCGCGAGTGGAGGCGGCGGCGGAGCCGGCTATGTCTACCCAGGCTGCTACGAGGTCCTCGATCGGGCCGGTCTGACCCCCGACTTGATGGCCGGCACGTCGATCGGTAGCCTCATGGGCCTGTTCCGTGCGCGGCGACGCCGTTGGGACATGGCGCCGCTTGTCGCCGCGGCGCGGAGGTTGTCCTGGACGGGCGTCTTCCGAGCCTTGAATGCCGAGAATCGATACGGCCTGCCGGCGACGCTGCGCCTCTACCTTCGGGGCGCGCTCGGCGAGTTGTTCCGAACGGACGACGATTCGCGCGGCCTGTGGCTCAGCGACATGGAGATCCCGTTCCTTGTCGTCGTGACGGGCATCACGATGGACGCATTGAAGCATGATCTGTCCTGGTACGAGCACCTCCTCGACGACGAGGTCGCGCGGGGCGGTACGACGGCCGGGGTTCGAGCGGTGTTCAAGGGCCTCGCCCTTTTGCGCGAGTTCGCGTCGCGACGGGACGCGCTGATCGAGCTCATCCTCGGTCACACGCCGGGCACCCAGGACTTCGACGTGCTCGACGCGGCGGGCTTTTCCTCGTCGATTCCTGGGATCATCCACTACGACGTGATTCGTGACGACCCGCGGATGAAGCGCCTACTCGACGACCTGTACGCCAGGTTCGGCGTGGCGAGGCTTGGCGAAGGTGGCATCGTGCAGAATGTGCCGGCGCGGGCCTGCTGGGAGGCCGTGCGTTCCGGCCGGCTCGGGCGACGCAACGCGTTCGTCTTGGCGCTGGACTGCTTTGCGCCAGATCCCCGGCGCCCGGCTTGGTTCCCGATTCAACAGCTCGTGCGCAGCGCCAACGTGGACGGAGATCGCGACTACGCGCACCTCTACGTGCCGTTGGCCAAGACGCTGTCGCCGGTTCACCTCGTCCCGTCCCTCCGCGACGCGATGACGGCGATCCGGTGGGGCCGCGCGCAGCTGGAGCCGCACGTGCCATTCCTCCAGGAGATGATGCGTCCGCTGTCGGTGCCATCGGCCGGGTAGCGCCAGCCGGCTAGGGCTGGGCGGGCGCGCGCAAAGGTAGCAGGAGGTCGGCGCCAAGCTCGTCGGGGTCGAGGTCGACGACCACAGGACGCGCCCCCACGCGCTGAAAGGCGTCGTCGCCGTCCACCCTGAAACCGGCGTCGGCGAGCGGCTGGTTGCCCCGCAAGGTCGCAAGGGTGGACCCGGACCAGACCCAGGCGCGGCCCGTGTCGTAGCCGTCGCGGCCAAGTTGGAAGTCTGGCGCGCCGAGAACCAGTTCAAAGGTGCCGTCGGCGTCGAGATCCCCGGCCGTCAGCCCGCGGCCGAGGTGCCGGGTGAGGCCGTCGGGGTCGTCGATGTGGACGAGGGCGGAGATCGCCCCGGAACGCGCGGATCGGGGATCGACGACGTACACGCCGCCGGCGCCGTCCGAGGCTCCGGGAGTCGCGATTGCGAGCCGGGGGCCCGTGGCGTCCTCCCAGGACACGAGGGCCTCGCCGGCCCAGGCCGAGGCGCCCGGGCCGTCGATCGTGGTGCGTGACGCGGCGTCGAGCGTGGTGCTTTCGGCCTCGTCGACGATCCACACGCGCCCTTGGTCGCCGGTGGTCGTGTCGGAGCCGTGAAAGGGCGCCCCGATGAAGAGGTCGGGCAGGCCGTCGGTCGTGGCGTCGGCGGCGCAGGACACCGAGGTGCCGGCGGCCGCGCCGACCTGATCTGCCCACCAAACGGTCGCGTGGTCGACGATTGCGGACGTGCCCTTGGCGGCCGCCAGCGCCTCCGAGGTGATGTAGAAGACCCCGCCGGCGAGGTCGGGAACCTCTGGCAGCCCGCTGAGCCGTGATGCGCCGACGAGCAACTCGGGGCGGCCATCGCCGGTCCGGTCTGCGCATACGGCGAGAGCGTTGCCGAGGCCGTCGCCACTCGTGGGCCCCGTGAGGAGGGTGGTCGCGACATCTTGCAGGGCGGAGTCCGAGCCCGTGGCGGCAGCGTCGTAGATGACGGCCACGGCACCCCGTTCGAGATCCCATCGGGGGCCGCCAACGACGAGGTCCCACCGTCCGTCGGCGTCGAGATCGGCCACAGCCAACGATGCGCCAAGTGCGCTGTCGGGGGCCGCCCATCGCTGCAGCGGCAGCGCGTCGCCGGAGCCTTCGCGCAGCGGCAACCGGGCGACCTGGCCGACGTCGGGCATGCCGACAAGGAGCACCTCGCCGTCGGAGGCCAGACGCCATTCGGAGCCGTCGGTGACGGCGCCGTCCCACGACGCCCATGCGTCGACTGTCGCGTCCGAGGATCCGAAGAGGGGCAAGCCGCGGTGGGCGACGGCCGACGCGGCGGGCAGGGCATCGGCGCAGTCGGGGCCGACGCAGACGGTGGAGCAGCCGAGGGCGCCAAGTGGGCCGAGCAGGCGGAGGATCACGAACGGGCGGTAACGCTGTGGGGCGACGGCTCGCGGTGCGGATGGTACGGTCGTCGGACGGGGGGATCGTGGCGACCTTGTCCGGCCGGACGATGACCGTGGTGCTCGGGGGCGGACGCGGAACGCGCCTTCACCCTTTGACGGCGATGCGGGCGAAACCGGCCGTGCCGTTGGGTGCGAAGTACCGCCTCATCGACATCCCGATCAGCAACGCCATCAACTCGGGGCTGCGCGAGATCTTCGTGCTCACCCAGTTCAATTCGGCCAGCCTCAACACCCACCTCGCCAGAACCTACCGATTCGACCCCTTCACGAACGGCTTCGTCGAGATCCTCGCGGCCGAGCAGACGGACGCGAGCGGCGACTGGTTCCAAGGCACCGCCGACGCTGTGCGCAAGCACCTTCACCGCCTCAATCGAGAGGGCGTCGAGAACGTCCTCATCCTTTCGGGCGACCACCTGTACCGGATGGACTACCGGCAGTTGCTGGCCACGCACGACGAGATGGGCGCGGACATCACGGTGTCCACCATTCCCGTGCGCCGTGAGGAATGCGACGGGTTCGGTGTTCTTGCCGCCGACAGCGCGGGCTGGATTCGCGCGTTTCGCGAGAAGCCGGCGGCGACCGAGGACCTTTCGCACCTCGCCATTCCCGCCGAAATGGCCGAGCGTTGGAAGACGGGCGACCGCACGCACCTCGCGTCCATGGGCGTCTACGTGTTTTCGATCGACGTCCTGCAGGACCTGTTGTCTTCGGGCGAACCCACCGATTTCGGACGGGACATCCTGCCGGCCGCTGTGCGGGCTGGCCGGCCCGTCGCGGCGCACGTCTTTGACGGGTATTGGGAGGACATCGGAACGATCGCGGCGTTCTTCGAGGCAAACATGATGTTGTGCGAAACTGAACCAAGGTTCAGATTTTACGATCCGTCTGCGCCGATCTACACGCGGCCTCGGTTCATGCCTCCGACAATGGTGCGCAACTGCCAGGTCGAACGCAGCCTATTTGCGGAGGGCTGCCTCCTCGATGGCGCGCGCCTCGATCGGGTTGTCGTCGGATTGCGCAGCGTCGTGCATCCCGGTGCGGAAATCTCGGAAGCCATCCTGATGGGGGCGGACTTCTACGAGGTCGACGACCGGCGCGCGGCGATGGCGGCGCGCGGCTTGCCGCCGTTGGGCATCGGTGCGGGTGCGTCGATCCGTCGCGCGATCATCGACAAGAACGCTCGCATCGGTGCCGGCGCCGTCATTCACGGCGGGGACCGGCCGGACGAGGAACACGAGAACTACGTCGTCAGGGACGGCATCGTCATCGTGAACAAGGGCGCTGTGATCCCACCCGGGGCACGCCTGTAAGGCAGCACGGAACGAACCGACTGCGGCGCGGGCCCGCAGCCAGTTACACGGGGGCCGTGGGAGGGCGCATGTCCGTCGTCGCCGCGTTGGGTGGGCTTGGCGCGACCGAGCTCGTTCTGGTGCTCGTCATCGTGCTGGTCCTGTTTGGGCCGGGCCGCCTTCCTCAGGTCTTCGAGTCCTTCGGCAAAGGGATGCGGGCCTTCAAGAATGCGCAGAAGGACGAGCCGATCGACGTCGCCGCGCGCCAGATCCCCGAGGGAGCGGACGCCGCGGCCCTCGAAGCGGCCGGGCTGGACGCCGCCGGGCGCGAGATTCGGGAGGACGGCCGCCGCTCGTGACGCTCGGCGCCATCCGCGGAATTGATTGCCTGCTGTCGATGGATCCCTCGGTCGGCGAGGGCGTTCTCGGTATGTTGCGCGACGCCGCGGTCGTATGGGAGGGTCACCGGATCGTCTACGTGGGTTCCGACCGCGATGCGCCCGACGTGCCCGGCGCCTCCGACGGTCGCGGCGGCCTGGTTCTACCTGGTCTGATCGACTCGCATACGCATGCGGTTTGGGCCGGCTCCCGATTCGAAGAATTCGAACAGCGGCTCGCGGGCGTCAGCTACACGGAAATCCTGGAGCAGGGTGGTGGCATCCTGAGCACCGTGGCGGCGACGCGTTCGGCGACCGAAGACGCGCTCCTCGAACTGGCCGTTGCACGCTTGCGAACCGCGCGCTCGCGCGGCGTGACGACGATGGAAGTCAAGAGCGGGTACGGACTGAATCTGGACACCGAGCTTCGCCTTCTGCGGGTCGCCCGCGAGGCCGGGAGGCGCGCTGGAGTCCGCGTCGTACCTACGTTCCTTGGCGCCCACGCGATTCCCGCCGAATACCGAGGGGACCGAGCCGCTTACGTGCAACTGGTCATCGACGAGATGTTGCCGTCGGTGGTTGGTTTGGCCGACTACGCCGATGTCTACGTCGACCGCGGTGCGTTCACCGTGGAGGAGGGGCACGCCATCCTTTTGCGGGCTCGCGCGCTTGGTTTGGGCGTACGGATCCACGCGGAGCAGGTCACGTTGACGGGCGCGGCCGCCATGGCCGCAGGATTGGGCGCGGCGTCGTGCGACCACCTCGAGCGCATCGACGACGTTGGAATCGCGGCCATGGCAGCGGCCGGCTGCGTGGCTACGATGTTGCCGGGCGCAATGACCTTTCTGCGCGATCCTTCGCCTCCGGTCGATCGCCTGCGCGAAGCCGGCGTCGCTATGGCGGTCGCCACCGACCTCAACCCTGGAAGTTCCCCGGTGGTCGATCCCTGGGCCTGCATGACGCTTGCGGCGGTGTCGATGCGCCTGACGGTGCCGGAAGTCCTTTCGGGGATGACGAGGGTCGCTGCGCAGTCGCTTGGCCTACCAACCGCGGGCCGGATCGTCGTGGGTGGGCCTGCTGACTTGGCTCACGTCGCACCTCCGTGGGGCGCACAAGCGCTGCCCGCCGCGCTGATCGGTCAACTTGGGGGCGTCGTCGTCCGCGAAACGGTGGCCTCCGGGAGGCGTTCAACGCCCGCGAGCTGATTTTTTAACTTCCGGGCCCTCGGACGCAGAATTCGCTTGCTTAGGCCGATGGTCTGTGGGAGGGTGGCGAGGTCATCGCATCCGGCCAGGAGACCAACCATGTTCCGTCCCCACTCCTTCGTTCTTCTGGCCGCGGCGCTCGCCGCGTGCGACGCCGGCCAATCTGGCCTCGGCGACGTCCAGGACCCGGGCGAGATTCCGAACGACGGAACCGTTGCGCCGCCGGCCGGTACCACGGCACCCGTGCCGACCTTGCCGACCGAAGGGACGGAGCCCGTCGAAGATGACGGCACGAACGGCACGGTGCCCCCGCCCGTGGAAGACCCCCCCGTCGTCGAAGACACGGGCTCCGTGGAAGAGCCGCCGGCGCCGGTGGAAGAGGAGCCTCCCGTCGTCATCGCCGTCGAGGACAACGAGCGGCCGCTGGTCGGTGGAACTCTGCTCGTCACGCGGGCCGGCGCCATCGTCGCGGCCGACCCCGAAGGCGACCGGATGATGATTCTCGACGGCGACCAGTCCTGGCCGGCCGAGATCTCGCTGCAGGCGGGCGCGATGCCCTTCCGCTCCGTGGAAGATGCGCTCGCCGACGACGTCGTCTACACGTCGCTGCGCGGCACCGGCCAAGTGGCGGTCATCGACGCGCTCGGCGGCCGCGTGCTCGACGTCTGGGACGCTTGTCTCGAGCCCCGCGGCATCGACGTGGAGCCCGATGGCCTCAGCATCTGGGTCGCCTGCGCTTCGGGCCAACTGGTTGAACTCGACACGGCCACCGGCGAGAAGCTGACCGATCTCCTGATCGACAACGACCTTCGCGACATCGTCCTCGAAGGCGACTGGATGTGGATCTCGCGTATGCGGTCCGCCCAAGTGCTGCGCGTCGGCAAGGACGGCACGATCATCGAGCGCATGGTTCCGCCCGACTGGTCCTTTGGGGCCGACACCTTTGCTCCGACGGTGGCCTGGCGCATGCTGCCGGACCCCGACGGTCAGGGCGTCGTGGCGATGCATCAGCGCGGTCGCGTCAACGACATCAACCTCAACGCCGTCGATGACCCGTATGCGGGCCCCGGCTGCAAGCCGATCATGCACTCGGCGGTGACCAAGTTCGCCCATACCGGGGTGATCGAGTCGTCGGGCGCGATCACGGACGTTCCGCTTCCGGTCGACTTCTTCATCGACGCTGGCGGCGTCGACGTCGTCGCGGGTGCCTACGATTCGACGACCCAGATCACGCAATTCGGTTGGGACGTCCTGACCCGCACTGGCGAGTGCATGACCTTCGGCGGCACCACGAGCGCGCTGGCTGGCTCCTTGGCGGCGATCGCCTACCTGCCGAATGGCGAGATGGTGACCCAATCGGCGGAGACCTTCGCCGTCGCGCGCGGCGCCACGCTGGTTCCGATCTCGGAAGGGGCGGGTCGTTCGGCTGGGTACGAGGCCTTCCACAGCGCGCCCACGAGCGACCTCGCCTGCGCGTCCTGCCATCCTGAAGGCCAGGAAGACGGGCACGTGTGGAGCTTCCTCGGCATCGGCCCACGTCGGACCCAGGCGCTCGCCGTCGGACTCCGCGGCACCGAGCCGTTCCACTGGGACGGCGACTTGTCCGACATGCACGCGCTCGTCGAAGAAGTGTTCGTCACGCGCATGGGCGGTGTGACGCTCGGCGTGTCCGGCGAAGAGGCGATCCTCGATTTCCTCGAGGGCATCGTCCCCGTTCGCACGATTCCCCAGGCCTCCGAAGCCGACATCGCGGTTGGCAAGGGCCTGTTCGAGAATCCGGCCGTCGGTTGTGCGGAATGCCACTATGGCCCCTCCTTCACGAACAACGAGACCGTCGAGATCGGCAAAGGCGACGCGGTCCAGACCGCACCCCTCATCGGCATCGGCGGTCGCGGACCGTTCATGCACGACGGATGCGCCCCCACGCTGCTCGAGCGGTTCACGGACCCGGTTTGTGGCGGTGGCGACATGCACGGCAAGACGTCGATCTTGACGCCGGCGCAAGTCGAACTCGTGATCGCGTACCTCCAAACGCTGTGAGCGTCGGATGATGCGCCTGTTGACCCTTTGGGTCGCTGTCGCTTGCGGTCCAGACGAAACGGGCCCCACGGACCCCACGGGCCCCGGGGCCCGCGCCGAGATCTGCGACAACGGCGTGGATGACGATCTGGACGGCGACGTCGACTGCGATGACGTCGCTTGTTCGGCCGTCTGTGCCGAGGCCTGCGTCGGTGGAATCGACGAAGACCTCGATGGCGCGGTGGACTGTGAGGATTCGGACTGTGACGGCCAGTGCCCGGAAGCCTGTACGGACGGCCGCGACAATGACGGCGACGGCGAGCTGGACTGTGCCGACGAGGATTGCGACGGCAGTTGCCCCGAAGACTGCAACGACGTGCGCGACAATGATGGCGACGGTGTCGTAGACTGCTGGGACTCGGACTGCGACGGCAGCTGTCCCGAAGACTGCCTCGACGTGCGCGACAACGACGGCGACGGCGCGACAGACTGCGAGGACGCGGATTGCGACGGCGGGTGCCCCGAGACGTGCGAGGACGGCCGCGACAATGATGGCGACGGCGGTGTGGACTGCGTCGACGTCGACTGCGACGGCCAATGTCCAGAAGTTTGCCTCGACGGTCGGGACAACGACGGCGATAGCGACGTCGACTGTGCGGATGCGGAGTGTCGCGGCGAATGTGACGCCGACGCCGATGGCTTCGACTCAGTCCTGTACGGCGGCGACGATTGCGACGATACCCTGCCCGACGTCCATCCCGGCGGTGACGAGGTCTGCAACGAAGGGATCGACGACGATTGCGACGGCCTGATCGACTACGACGACCCGTCCAACGACCCGGGCACGTTGTCCGAGTTCTACGTGGACACGGACCTCGACGGCTATGGAACCGGGGGCGGCGTGATCGGCTGCTCCGCTTCTCCGGGATTCTCGGCGGAAAAGGGCGACTGTGCCCCGTCCAACCCGGACGTGAATCCAGGGGCGACCGAAATCTGCAACGCGCTCTTGGATGACGACTGCGACGGATTCGCGGATGACGACGACCCGTCCGTCGATCCGTTGACGGAGACGACCTCCTTCCGCGATTCCGACGGCGATGGCCTTGGGGACCCCCTGCTTTCGCGGCAGGATTGCATCGTACCGGCCGGCTGGGTGGTCAACGACCTCGACTGTGACGACACGAACGACAATGTCGGGGAGGCCGTCGCGTACTTGCCCGATCTGGACCTCGACGGCTTTGGTGCAGGCGTGCCGCTGCCCGCAACCTGTGATCTGCCGCTGCCAGGCGAGGCGCTCCCGTGGCTGGCCGTCGACTGCAACGACGCGGACCCGCTCGTCCACCCTGACGCAGTAGAGACATGTGTGGGCGGCGTCGACGACGACTGCGACGCGCTCGTCGACGAAGACGACCCGAGCCTCGACCCGTTGTCGCTTCTCTCGATGTACATGGACGCGGACGCCGACGGCTTCGGCGATGGCAGCGAGCTGCTGCGACTGTGCGAGTTGGAACCGGGCTTCGTGCTGGACGCCGGGGACTGCAACGACCTGGACGCGGCGATTTCGCCGGCGGCGACCGAGGTCTGCAACGAGATTGACGACGACTGCGACGTTCTGAAGGACGATTCGGACCCGAGCCTTGACGTCAGCACTCGGTCGACGTTCTGGTTTGACCGCGACGGCGACGGCTTTGGTGACCCGGCCCTCTCCGCCGAGGCGTGCACGGCGCCTGTCAACTACGTCGACAACCCCGACGATTGCGACGACAACGACGCGAGCGAAGGCGAACCGCTCGTCTACCTTTACGACGACGACGCCGACGGTTTTGGTGCCGGAGTGCCCACGGCTCCGACCTGCACCCGGCCAGGCGTCAAATACGTGCTCGAGTCCGTTGGGGTCGACTGCGACGACCTCAATCCGCTCGTGGCTCCCGATGCGATCGAGGTGTGTGACGGGGGGATCGACAACGACTGCGATGCACTCCCGGACGACCTCGACGGGGACCTCGACCCCCGGACGGCGACCGAGTTCTTCGACGACGACGACAGCGACGGCTTCGGATGGGAGGCGTCCCTAGAACTCCGTTGCGTCGCCGACGTTGGCCAGGTGGCGATCGCCGGAGACTGCGACGACACGTCAGGCGACGTCCATCCGAACGCGACGGAAATCTGCAACGACTTCGTCGACGACGATTGCGACCTGCTTCGCGACGACGGCGACCCCAGCTTGGACCTCGCGACACGCGTTCCTTGGTTCCCGGACAACGACCTCGATGGGTTCGGTCGCCTTGTTCTCGTCCCTGTGCTCGCGTGCAACCAGCCTGGCATCTTGGTGGACAACGACGACGATTGCGATGATTTCGACCCCGCCTTTGGGCCGGCGATCGCTTGGCAGGAGGACGCCGACAACGACGGCTTTGCCGCAGGTCCGATCTCCGCCCTTCTGTGCGACCCGCCAGGTCCGACATGGGGTCTGCCGACGCTGGAAGAGGACTGCGACGATTTGGACGACGACTCCTTCCCCGCGGCCCCAGAGGTGTGCGAGGACGGCGTCGACCAGAATTGCGACGGTACGGACATCGCGTGCATCCCATGCTCCGAAGTGGCCGAGCAGTGGTGCCTGGACAAGGGTTGGACGCTGGCCGTTGGCGGCGAGGGCGAAGATGGCAACATCGTCTGCACGAATGACGGCAGCCCGGCTTCCGACAACTGCGACCCGTGCGGCAACTACAACGTCGTCGTGTGGGTCGATGGGTCGGACGAGCGGGAATGCCCGGGTGCGGGCCTCGGCCTCGAGTCCGGCACCGTCTACGGCGGGCACAGCCCGTGTGCGTGTGGCGGCGCCATGGCGGTCTGCGACACCTGGTCGCTGAGCGACTGCGTACCGGACTGAGCATCGGCGGCTACGGCCCGGGAGGCGTCGCTGACCTGGGCTGCCTTGTCAGGGTTCCGTATTCTGCGGTGTGAGAGCTTCCCCTGCCGGAGGCCACCGCTGGAGATGGAGGAGACGCAAGAGCTGTGCGTTGTGGGTAACCGGCAGGGGAAGCTGACTCGCAAGGGAGGTGAGCCTCCCACACCCTGAGCTTACGCACGGTTCGGCCCGCCTGCAACGAGATCTTGCATGCGGGGGCCGGGATGACACCGCCTTGACCGGTTGGGGGGCTTCGGGGCCGTCCGTAAGAGGCCTACGCGTTAGCGCGCCGGGGCTGGTGGTCCTTTGGGATCGCCTTCATCCTTGCACCCGCCCCCGAGTGCACCCCCTTTTGGGGTCGCATGAGGAGCTCGGCGGGCGGGTGTCTGGGATGACAGCCGCCAGGACAGGGCGAGCCCGATGGCGCAGGCCGCGACGAACCAGTCGCCAAGCTTGGCGTAGAGGGTAGGCAGGTGCGCCTTGCGCACGGTCACGATGCGAGCGACGCGTTCGAAGAGGTCGGTCTCGTAGAGCACGTGGCCGTGGGGTTCCACAACGAACGAGACACCCGTGTAGGCCGAGCGGATGAGCGGGACGCCAAGCTCCGTGGCCCGGATCGCCGCGAGCATCGCGTGTTGGTGCGGCCCAGCCGTGTCTCCGTACCAGGCGTCGTTCGTGCCGTTGACGAGCAGATCGGCGGTCGGGAAATTGCGACAGAACCTTCCGAGGATCGCCTCGTAGCAGATGGGGGCCGCCACGTTCGCCACCCCGAGTTCCGCGACGACGGGGACGGTACCGGCGCGGAAGTTCCCCGGGCCCTGAATCCAGTCGGCGAGGATGGGGAATGTCTCGGCGAGCGGCAGGTACTCGCCGAAGGGCAGCGGAACCATCTTGTCGTACCGGCCGAGCGTTTTCCCCGTAGCGTCGAGGAAGAACACGCTGTTGAAGTGCCGCACGCGGTCTTCACCCATGGCGGGGTCGGGGATGCGCTGGCGCGTGCCGCCGCCGACGACCATCGCGGCGCCCGTCCGGCGGGCCATTTCGGCGACGGCGTCGGCCGCCTTTCCCGCGTTCATGTCGTAGGGGCAGCCCCCTTCAGGCCAGACGATCAGATCGGCTGCGCCTGGAGGCACGGCCGCGGTGAGCGAAGACCAGTCCGCGAAGATGTCGGAGCTGGAACCCGCCATCCGCTCGACCATCCCCACTTCGGTCTGTAGTTGTGCGAGTCGCACCGTCGGAGCGTTGACCAGCGTGCGTTCAATTTCGGTGACACGCCACGCGCCCCAGCATGTCACTGCGACCCATGTCCACGCGGGTGCGAGCAAGGGTCCCCAAATGCGACGCGACCCGGCTTCGACGACGGCGGCGTTGACCCAAACGACGAGGAAGCTGAGTCCCCAGATGCCCGTCACGCTCACGATCTGGAGCGTTGCCGGGAACCGCCACAGCGTGACGCCGTGGTAGTATGGAAAGAGGACGATAAAGCTCCACAAATACTCGACGAGGACCCAGGTGGCGGCGAATGCGAGGACCCAGCCCGATCCCAGCCTGCGGCGAAGGATGCCGGGCGCCATTCCAAGCAGGGCGTAGGGCGACCCGAACGCCATGCCGAAGAGCAGCAGCACGCCCCAGGCACCGATCGCTGGGATGTTGCTGAAGAGCACGATCGTGTCGACGAGCCAGCTGAACAGCGTGCCGGTCGCGACGACGCCGTAGAGCCAGCCGACGGCCGCGGCCCGACGAGGCTGCAGATCGATCGTCGCGGCGATGAAGGGCGCGTACGCGATCCAGGAGATCGCGTGCCAGTCGTAGGGTGCCGCGGCCAGGTTGACCGCGATGACGGCAACTGCGAGTGCAGCAGCCCGTGCCAAGGCGGGGCCTCCGAAGGCAGGCGGCTAGCAGGCTGGTGCGAAAAGGCCAGAGGGCTCGCCGGCATCCCGGGAGACCTCTGGCCTCTCGCTCGCACAAGCCGCGCCAACGCGGCTCGCGGCTAGTCGTCGTCGCCGTGCGAAGGCGCGGGCTCGTCCTTGGCCTTTTCGGCGATCATCGCTTCGGTGGTCAGCAGAAGGCCGGCCACGACCCTCGAGAATTTGAAAACTGCGGTCT
>SXOB01000071.1 GCA_005776945.1 Pseudomonadota bacterium | reverse complement strand
GTACGCACGGTACGGCTTTCCTCGCCTTGCACCCCGTTCCTTGCGGGATCGGGCGCCCTCGCGGGCTCGCAACGGACGGCGCCGGTCATCACGCTCGCCGGCACGCCGGCGAGCGTTTCGCCCTTTTTGCAGCAGCCTGCTTGGCGCCTGAAACGGAATCAGCGCGCCGCTCCGATGGGGACGTCGGCGCTGCCGCGGACGCGCCCTCGGGCGACCGTGAGGAGCACCGACGGGCGGTGGCGAGCCTTGGCGGCCCCGACCCGGGCATCCAGCGTCGCGCGGCCGATGATGCGTTGGCCGTCGAGCCCCCACAGGACGTCGCCCGCGGCGACGCCGAGGCCGGCGAGCGCGCCCGTCGGGTCGACCGAGCTGATGATGAGGCCGTCGGCGGACTCGCGAAGCCCGATGCGCCAGACCTTGTCGACCACGTAGCGGCCGATCAAAGGAGGCGGCAGCGTCGTCGTCAGCACCGGGTCCAGGGTCACGCCACTCCGAAGGACCGTGACGGCGAGGCGACCCTCGGGGCCGCGGTCGGCCAGGAAGTTCTCGAGGTCGGCGCGCGAGGCGACGGGACGGCCGTCGACGGCCACGACGAGGTCGCCGGGTTGGACGCCCGCAAGTTGGGCGGGCCCGCCTGGGTGGACCGCCGCGACCCAGAGTGCCCCCTTTGTGAATGGCGTGCCGACCAGACGGCGGGGGCTGACGTCTTGGACATCGAAGCCCAGCCAGGGGGCGCGCACCTGGCCGTAGGCCATCACGTCGCGCACGACCTTGGCGGCGCGGTTGACCGGGATGGCGAAGCCGATGCCCTCGGCGTCGGCGCGGATCGCCGTATTGATGCCCATGAGGCGCCCGTCGAGATCGATGAGGGCGCCGCCGCTGTTGCCGGGATTGATCGCGGCGTCCGTCTGGACGTAGCTGTGCCACAGCCCGGGCCGGACCTCGACGTCGCGTCGGATGGACGCAACCACGCCGGTGCTCACCGTGAGGCCGAGCCCGTAGGGGTTGCCGATCGCGATGGCTGTCTCGCCAAGCAGGAGCGCATCGCTGTCGGCCATGGGGACGACGGGGAGTCCTGACGCACCTTCGAGCCGAAGGACGGCGAGGTCGAGGTCGGGTTCCAGCGCCATCGGCTCGGCATTCCATCGCCGTCCGTCGGCCGTCGTCACCGCGATCGAGGTCGCGCCATCGACGACGTGGGCGTTCGTGAGGACAACTCCGCTGGCGTCGACGATCACGCCACTGCCGACGCCTTCCCCGCGCCTCGACGTTCCGAAGGGGCCCCCGGCAGAGACCGTCTGCGTCGCGATCGTGACCACGGCCGGGGTGGCCGCATGGACGGCTTCGACGACGGGAGTGCGGCGTTCGGCTCCAAGCAACAGGGCGAGGAGGGGAAGCACGCTAGGCGGACGGGGTCAGCAGACGACCAGGCTGCGCACTGGGACGCCCAACCGTGCGCGCCCAGCAAGGAAGCCGAGTTCGATGAGGAAGGTGGCGCCAACCACCTCGCCGCCGAGCCGTTGGATGAGATCGATCGCAGCGACGGCGGTGCCGCCGGTGGCCAACAGGTCGTCGACGACGAGAACACGCATGCCGGGGCGAATCGCGTCGGCGTGGATTTCGAGGGTCGCGGACCCATACTCGAGGTGGTAGTCGGTGCGAACGGTCTCGTGGGGCAGGTGCCCGAGCTTGCGCGCAGGCACGAGGCCGGCGCCGAGCCGGTCGACGAGCCCGGCGGCGAAAAGAAAGCCGCGGCTTTCCATCGCGACGATGCGGTCCACGGGAGGGACGTCAGTCGCCATCCAATCGAGCGCCCGGCGGAAGAGCTTGGCGTCGGCCAGGACGGGCGTGATGTCCTTGAACAGGATGCCGGGGCGAGGGAAGTCGGGGACCTCGCGGATCGCGCGATTCACCGCTTGGGCCAGCTCGTCCATCGTCCCTCCGACGCGGCGGGTAACGCGCATGTCGCGATAGCCGCCCGCATGCGCATCCTGCTGGCCAACGACGATGGCTGGAATGCTCCCGGCCTCGCCGCCCTGGCCGAAGGGTTGGCGGACATCGGCGAGCTTTTCGTCGTCGCCCCGGAACATGAACAGTCCGCGCAGAGCCATGCATTGACGCTGCGCGAACCGCTGCGCGTCCGCCGGACGGCACCCGGCCGATGGGCCGTGTCTGGCACGCCCGCCGACTGCGTGTACCTCGCGCTCCATCACCTTCTGCCGACACCGCCCGACCTCGTCGTAAGCGGCATCAACCACGGGGCCAATCTCGGCAACGACGTGTTCTACTCTGGCACCGTCGCGGCAGCGCGAGAGGCGTGTCTCCACGGGGTGCGAGCGATTTCGATTTCGTTGGCCCGACGCGACAACCGGCCCCCACACTGGGAAACGGCGGTCGCCGTCGCGCGACGCGTCGTGCGCGCGGTCATCGAACAACCGCTGCCGGCCGACCAGCACATGAACGTCAACGTGCCCGATCGTGCGTGCGACGCGTTGCGCGGGCTGAGGGCAACCCGCTTGGGTCGCCGAACCTACGAACCGCTCGTCGAGCTGCGCCACGACCCGCGTGGGGCAAGCTACTACTGGATCGGTGGCCCACATTTGGACTTCGCGGAGGACCCGAGCACGGACGGCCGAGCCGTCGCCGACGGCTTTGCGTCGGTGACCCTGCTGGAGACGTTCCCCGGGCCCACGTGGCCGCTCACCGACGTTCGCCGGTGGACCGACGGCTAGGCAGGCTGCTGGCGCCCCCAGGCCGCCTTCGTGCGCGCGCCGTCCAGGCCCCGAAAGTGCCCAACAGGGGCCCACCAAGTGGCCGATGAAGATCCTGTGGACGTTGGCGCGTTCGTCGTCTAGACTCAAACTGACCCGTGGGTCGGAAATGAGGGGAGGGCCGGATGTCCTGGTTCGAACTACTCCGAAGCGCAGTCCTCTCCGGTGACATGGGTCTCGCCCATGCGTTGGTCGAGGCTGTGCGCCCACTTGCAATGGCCGTCGTCCACCTGCCCGAAGGCGATGTGACGGGCCGGGAACTCGTTGACTACGCGTCCCTACTCGTCGACCTTGGCCACACGGCGGGCGCCGAGGACCTACTCAAGTCGCTGCTCCTGAAGTAGCGAAGGGCCTCGCCCAGGCGTCGACCTTGGCGTGAAGGGCCTCGAGGTCGCCGTCATTCCACCAGACTGTGGTCGCGACGGCGATCTTCGCCGCTTGGGGCGCCTGGGCGGCGATCAGGCCCGCGGCGGTCGCGTCGTCGGTGCCGTCCCGGGCCTGCAGACGTGCGCGCTGGACGTCGGGGGAGACCGCGACGACGAGCAGCGCGTCGTAGGCCGCCCGCTGGCCGGCCTCCACGATGAGGGCGGCCTCGACGACGGCGACGCGATGGCCCTGCTCCCGTTGGGCCTCCAGCCACACCACGATGGCGTTGCGAATGAGCGGGTGGGTGAGCGCCTCGAGTCGGCGGCGGGCCGCTTGGTCGGACGCAATGTGGCGGCGGAGGGCCGTGCGATCAAGGCTGCCATCGGCTCCCACCGCGTGGGGAAAGGCCTCGATGACGGCGCGGTGGGCGGCACCGCCTGGGGCCGTAAGGCCACGGGCCACCTGGTCGGCGTCGAGGACCGGCAGACCCCACATGCGAAGTCGAGCGGCCGCGGCCGACTTGCCAGAGGCGATGCCGCCCGTCAGTCCGACGCGGATCAGCTACTCTGCCCCTTCGATCTTCTCGACGTACCGGAAGATCGTGCGGGCGTCGACGCCGAGGTCGCGCGCCGTCTGGGCCTTGTTCCAGCCGTTCGCTTCGAGGATTTTGCGGATGTAGCTGACCTTCCACTCCTCGGCGGCTTCGGCGAGCGGGAGGACCTCACGTTTGAGGCCGCCCTCGAGGCCGAGGTCTTCGGGGTTGAGCAGCGCGTGGTCGCTCATGATCACGGCCTTTTTGACTCTGCTTTCCAGTTCGCGGACGTTGCCTGGCCAGTAGTAGGCCTTCATCGCCGTCAACGCTTGATTCGTAAACCCTTGGATGCGCGTGTTGCCGTACGTTTCGCGACATCGCGCGAGAAAATACTGGGCGAGGACGACGAGGTCGTCCTCGCGGTCGCGCAGGGGCGGCAGCTGAACGGCGATTTCATTGAGCCGATAGAAAAGGTCCTCACGGAATTGGCCCTTTTCGATGAGTTCCTTGAGGTCCTTATTTGTGGCGGCGACGACGCGGATGTCGATGGGTCGGCCGCTCAGGTCGCCCACGCGCTCGATGATGCGCTCCTGGAGCACCCGCAGGAGTTTGACCTGCAGGTTCGTCGGCATTTCGCCGATTTCGTCGAGAAGGAGCGTGCCCGTGTGGGCCGCCTCGATCTTGCCGACTTTGTCGTTCATCGCGCCCGTGAAGCTGCCCTTGCGGTGTCCGAACAGCTCGGATTCGAGCAGGTTTTCGGGGATGGCCCCGCAATTGATGGCGACGAACGGGCCCTTCGAACGGCCCGACAACTTGTGAAGCTCACGGGCGACGAGCTCCTTACCCGTCCCCGTCTCGCCGAGGACGAGTACGGAGACGTCGGTCGGGGCGATGCGGCGCAGCACCTTGAACATGCGCTTCATGGGCGCACAGGTGCCCAACATCTCCCCCTGGCTCGATTGTTCGAGTTGGGTCCGGAGATTCTTGTTGTCGAGTTGCAGCTGGTTCAGCGTCAACGCATGGTAGACGACGAGGCTCGCCTGGGCCGCATAGATGCGCAGCAACGTCAGGTCCCGCTCGGTGAACAAGTCGGTGACCCGGTCGTTGCCGAGGTAGATGACGCCGAGCAGGTCCCGTCGGTAAATCAGCGGAACCGCCATCACGCTGCTCAGTTTCAGGTCGACCACGGAGCGGGCGCGACCGAACCGCGCGTCGTGCAGGGCGTCGCTCACGATGATGGGCCGCAGTTGTTCTACGACCTGGTCGACGATCGTGTCCGAAACGAAGGACATATCGAGCGTTTCGTCGCCGGTGTTGTGGCTCGCGGCGAGGTGGCGCATGCCGTCCCTTAGGACGATGACGAAGCCTTTCTCGGCGCGCGTCAGTCGAACGAGGCCGGCGAGGAGCGCGGAGAAGAGTCGGGCGGGCGTCGTGTCCTTCAGCATTTCGCTGGACAACTCGACGAGGGCCTCCAACTCTGGCACGCCGAGGGTGGCTGGCGGTTCGCCCGTTGGCGTGGCTTCGGGCTCGCCGTCGAGCAAGACGAGTTGCCAGGCGCCAAGCAGGATCTTGTCGCCGGGGACCAGCGGGCTCGACCGCGTGCGGCGCCCGTTGACGTAGACCTCGCCAGCACGTGCGTCGGAGACCGCAATTTGCCACGTGCTCCCGGTCCGGATGACGCTGGCTGCGGTCGGAGCCAGCGTAGGGTCGTCCAAGACGAGGTCGTTCTGGGCCGCCCGACCCAGGGTTGTGAGCGGCTTGCGGAGGACGTGCTCGAGCATCGACTTGCGCAGAGCGTGTTCGGCACGCAGGAAGGCCATGGTCACGCCTATCGCGCCGGAGCGCCCCACTGCCCGGCCACAACGACTCCGGCGCCGTGAGGATCCCCCCAGGCCCCGAGGCCTACGGGAGTCTTGCGCGCAGATGCTCGGGCCTCGAGCGAACCCGCGGCCCAGGTCAGGTAGGCCAGAGCGGTTGCCGGCCACTGAACCGCGTACCGTTCGGTGTTGACGCGAGTGGGGACCTCGTCCGCCGTCCAGCCGTTGGGGTGACCGTCGTTGCTCACGTTGACCTCGGCCAGGTGCAAGGACGAGGCGATTGACGTCGCGGTGAAGCCCACGCCGAGGACCGCGAAGGTCGTGGCGGCCACCGGACGCTTTTGCAGCGCTTGGGGGACGCCGAAGGGGAGGGCGACCCACCACGGCGCGCGAGGCGTGGGTGGGGGCGGCGCTTCGCTTGGCCGAACGGCGATGGAGGCTCGGACTTGTCGCGCGACGTCATAGTAGACGGCGACGACGTCCGAAGGGTGTTGGTACTCGTTGATGGGCCACTCTGGCGTACGTTCGAGCAACTCGCGAAAGACCGCGCGCGCTTCGTCCGAGCGGCCCGTCTTGTAGAGCACTTCACCGAGCCAGATGAGGGTCTCCGCGGCGAGGGCCGGGTCGACGAACTCGCCGTGCTGAAGGCGCACGCGGAGCGAGGACAGCAGCCCAATCGCCTCGTCATGCCGACCGCGCAGGTAGGCGCGCGTCGCCTCCGTCAGCGCGTTGGCGAAGCCCTCGTCGATCACCTCGACGCTTGGCGGGGCCTCCGCCGGTTCCTGGGCCATGGCCGCAAGGGCAACGCAGATCCACACGGGCGACCAATAAGCTGCGGAGCGTCGTGCGTCAGAGGGGCGCAAGGGGAATGCTGAATCGGCCCTCTTCGTCGGTGTTGGCGGAGCCGAGCAAATCGCCGGCCGCGTTGCGAATCTCGACGACGGCGAAGGCCTCCGGCGCGTCGTCGAGCGCGAGGACGCCGGTCGCGATGTGCTCGGGGACCAGCTGAACGAGACCTCCGCCGGCCTCGTCGGACAGGCTGAAGCGGACGAGCGGCAGGTCGGTGCGATCGGATGGCGGCGTGGCGGCGCAAGACAAAAGGGGGCCCGGGGCGGCGAGCGCGAAGCTGCCATCCTCCGCCGTGGTCGCCTGCCACGACCGCGGCGTGTCGCCACCTTCGGTACAGGTGATCGCGGCTTCCGCCAACGCATTGCCCTCGGGGTCAGCGACGAATCCGGTGTGGGTCGTGGCCGCGGCCAATTCCAAGGTGCCAAAATCGACATCGCCTGTAGGCGGGACGATCAGGTCACCGACGACGATGCGGGCCACGTCATCCTCTGGGTGGCCCGCCGCTTCCGGCTCGATCTCGACACGCCAGTTGCCTGGAACGAGGCGCGCGTTGACACGGCCATCGGCGCTGAACGCATCGACGGTCATGCGCGCCGACGGTGGGAAGCCTTCAAGGCTCTCGGACACAAAGCGAACCGTGGCCTGGTCGATGCCCTTGCCCTCCGATTCGAGGCGAGCGCTGACGTCGGCAAGGGGCACGACGCCGTAGTCGAAGTCCACCGCGGCGCCCGTAGAGGCGTCGACCTCGACATCCACGAGGAGGACCGGGTCGAGACCCGCGGGTCGGCCCAGGGACGTGACGGTCACGGGGCCCGGTTGGACGCGCAGCAAGTACCAGCCGTCTTCGTCGGCGACAGCCGGCGCGGATGTGACGCCGCGGGCGTCCGTCACGGTCACCAGGGCGCCGTTGGGCGACGCGCCCCCAAACCTGAGCTGTCCCCAAAGCGCAACGCCGAGGCCGAGATCGATGGCGTCAAAGTCGATGTCGCCGCGAATGGTACGCTCTTCAGACAAGACGGGCACTTCCGGGTCGTCGGGAACGATGCTGAAGACGCCAAGGTCGTTGCTAGGGAGAACGACGGCCTCAAAGATACCGTCTGCGTCGGCGCGGGCGGACCCCAGGAGACGGGCGCCCGGCACGGTCCACGTCACAGCGGCCGACACCGCGACGGGTTCAGCGGGGAGCACGGCGTCGCGCCATGGCGCCACGTCCGACCCGATGAGGCGACCGGTGAGCAGGGCCGGCGACGTGAGCGAGAGTGTCCCCAAGTCCTCGAGGTCGCTGAGGTCGGTGATCGTGATGAGTGTCATTGGCAGCGCGCGGATCGACCCGTCGTCGCGCAGGATGTCCGTGGGCACGGCGTCGATCGTGAGCGTGTCCGCACCGGCCCCCGACCCTTCATCGGCAGGCAACGCTCCCGAGTGGGCCAGCGCGAGGTCCATCTCGACCCCGCCGCATGCCAGGAGTTGGAGAATCATCATGGTTCCTCCGTGCGATTCACGATGGTCCAGGCAACCTGGATCACGTTGGCGGGCCGAGCTTCGTCGAAGACGCGGACCTCGATGCTGGCACCGTCGAGGTCGGGGTCGGCAGGGTCAAGAAAGGTGAGGCTGCTCGACCACTCGGGGTCGCCCGGGGTGATCACGATTTCGACCTCTTTGTCGATCGGGTAGGACCAATCGAAAAGGAGCTGGTCGCCGTCTCGCTCGCGGACGAGGATCGCGGCCGGGTACGAAACGGTGGTGAAGTCGAGGAGCAATCCGTCGCCGTCATCGATCGGACTGAGCAATTCCGGCGCCTCGTTGATGTCTTCGCGCCACGCAGGTTCCGTGTAGAGGCAGCCCATGCACGGCAACAAGCAACATGCGTGCCAAATGCTGTTCAACCAGCTTCCAGCGTGCTTGCGTGGCATGGGCGGTCCGCTCGCCGGTCCAAATCGGGGCAATGACGTCGCGGTCATTGGCGGGACGGGAAGACCACGTCGGTCCGGGTGAAGCGCTCCCAACGCCGAGTGGTCGTGGAGCCGCCGCACCGGACGCCCACGACGTGGGGTTGTTGGGGTGCGCGGACCTCCAGGATTCGCCACGTGGCGCCTTCGCCCTGTACCGAGCTGAGTCCGGCGAGCGGGCCGATGTCGACGTCGTCGACGGAGGCCACACAGTTGGCGTCCCAGGTCGCGTCGAAACGCACCCTTGCCGGGCGCGGTTCGAGCGACAACACGCGTTCGAGTTCCTGTCCCGACGCCACCTCCAGGTCGAAGGCCAGAGGCACGATCGCGTCGCCCTTGGCGACGAGCCGGTGGAGGCCAGGGGCAAGGAGGAACGGCTCACTGCGGCGGATCTCGCCGAGGGGGACGTCGCCCTTGTAGACGGTGGCCGGCCACTCGCTCACGAAGCGGACGCGGGCGGGTTCCGTTGGCAGCGACGGCGGTAGGGTCGGGGCCACAGTGGCTGCCGGTCTCGTCGCGACCGTTGGAGGCGCCGAGGCCAGTGCGGCGGCCGCCGGAGGAGGGACTGGCGCTGAAACGGACGAACTGGCCGGAGCGAATGGCGGAGGCGTCGCCGGAGATGGGGCCACCGCAACGGAGGCCCGTTCTCCCGCGACGGAGGATCGGGCAGGTGCAGCGGGGCCGGGGTCGGGCGCCCACCAGGCCAAGGCGGCCACGCCTGCGGCCGCCACGAGGGCCAAAGCGGCGACACGCACGCGCCAGGGCCTTGCCGGACGCGGCGGCGCCGAGTGGAGGTTCTGGACGAGAGCAAGGACCTCGGCGTTGCCCTCGTCGATCGAAAGGAGGCGGTTGAAGAGCCGCAGCGCGTCGAGCGAGTCGCCTCGATCGAGCGCAATGCGGCCAAGCGAAGGGAGGTTGTCGCGCAGGTGGCGGTCCAAGCCGCGCTCCCACGTTTCGGGGTCCGCCAGGTAGCTTGTGAGCGAGAACGAATCCGAGGCGGGCGGAATCCCCACTTCGGCGAGTGAGGCAGACAGGGCTTCGACGAGATCGTCGGCCCGGTCGAAGCGGTCTTCGGGCCGCTGCGACATCGCCCTTTCGATGGCGTCGGCGAGTCGCGCGGACGCAGCGGGAGCCAGCTCCAGGACGCTCGGGCGGCGGCCCTCGATCACGTTGCGCAGAATCACGCTTGGGTTGCTTCCAGAGAACGGAAGGTGGCCGGTGACGAGGTGAAAAAGTAGGGTTCCAAGGGAGAAGATGTCGCTTCTTGCGTCGAGCGTCCCCTCGGTGGCCTGTTCCGGGCTCATGAAGGCCGGCGAACCGACGAGCGCGCCCGTCATCGTCACGTGGGACTCGTCGAGGAATCGGGCGATTCCGAAGTCCATGAGTTTGACCACGCCGTCGGGGCGGACCATCACGTTTTCGGGCTTGATGTCCCGGTGAAGAATGCCCGTCAGGTGGGCGTAGGCCAGCGCGCGCGCAAGCGCGATGCCGATGCGAGCGACGAGCTCGGAGGGAAGACGGCCACGATCGCGGACCAGGGCGGCCAGCGTCGTTCCGTGGACGTACTCGGTGACGATGTAGCAGTCGCTTGCATCGATGCCGCTGTAGTCGTGAATCTCCAGGATGTTGGGGTGGTGCAGGCGCTCGATCGCGCGCGCCTCCGCGGCGAAGCGCTTCCGGTTGCGTGCGGAGGAGGAGAGGTGGGGATGAAGCACTTTGATCGCCACCTCTCGGCCGAGCGTGGCGTGTCGGCCAAGGTAGACCGTGGCCATTCCGCCCTCACCGAGCTTCTGCAGGACCTCGTATTTGTCGAGCGTCGTGCCGATCACAGGCGAGCCTGGGGGTTTGCCCGACTGGCTGTAGCCTGGATGGGGCCTAGCAGCCTGCTAGGTGCGGGCCATCGACGTCGGGGTCACCCCGCGCTCTTGGAGCAGGTCCACGAGGATGGCGGCCGTCTCCTCGACGGCGCGATCGGTGACGTCGATCACAGGCCAGTGCGGATGGGAACGGAACAGGGATTCGGCGTATTCGAGTTCGGCGAGGATGTAGTCGCGCTCGGCGTACGAACCCTTTCCCGACAATTGCAGGCCGGCGAGTCGCGTACGGCGGATCGACTGCAACGTCGATGGGTCGATCGTCAGGCCGACCACACGTCGCGGGTCCACCTCGTCGAGCGTTGCCGGTAGCGGTCGATCGAGGACGATGGGGACGTTGCTGACTTTGTAGCCCTTGATCTGGGCCAGATAGGTCGAAAGAGGCGTCTTGCCTGTCCGTGACACGCCAAGCAGGACGATGTCGGACTGGCGCAGGATGTGAGGCTGCTGACCGTCGTCCGCGCGAACGGTGAACTCCAGCGCCTCCACCCGTTGGAAGTAGCTTGGCCCTGCATGGTGGGTCAGGCCATGCTGACCCGTGGGCTCCATCTGGAGCAACCTGCTGAGGCCCGTCACGAGGTCGCCGATCAGGTCGACGTGGGGGACGCCGTGCTCGCGCGCGATCTTTGCGGCCGCGGACCGCATCGCTGGCGCGACGAGGGTGGTCATCACCAGGGCGCGAGTGCCGGCGGCCCGTCGGATGACGTCGGCCAGGGCCGATTCGGTCGTGATTCCCGATTCGCGGCGAACGTCGACGCCGTGGTTGGGGAATTGCTCGAGGGCGGCGTGGATCACCTTGTCGCCGGTGATGCCGGTGCCGTCGCTGACGACGAAGACAGTGGCGCTGGGGGTCATTTGGCGCCGTAGCCGGGGCGTCGACGGACGCAAGCCGGGCAAGCGTTCGCACCCTAGGGTAGGCGGGCCCATGACCTCGCTGTCGGGCCTGCGCGTACTGGACCTCTCGCGCCTCCTGCCCGGACCGATCGCGTCTTGGATGTTGACGGGCCAGGGCGCCCGCGTCTTGAAGGTGGAGCCCATCGCGGGGGAGCCCACCCGTCGCCTGCCCCCCGAGGTCGACGGGGCCGGCGCCTGGTTTGCTTCTTTGGCACGGGGGCAGCGCAGTTTGGCCCTCGACTTCCGCCACGCCGAGGCCGCGGGGGTGCTGGAGCGGCTCGTGGCTGTTCACGACGTCGTCCTGGAGGGCTTCCGTCCGGGCGTCCTCGAGGCGATGGGGTGCGACCCTGCCGCCTGGGTCGAGCAGGGCGTCATCGTGGCCCGGCTGTCGGGCTGGGGGCAGACGGGCCCATGGCGCGATCGGTCGGCGCACGACGTGGGCTACGTCGCGGCAAGCGGGGCGCTCGCGATGATGGAGCGGCCCATGCCGCTGCCCGTCCAACTCGCGGACGTGCTCGCGGGGCACCAAGCCGCGTTCGGAGTCGCCGCAGCCGTGGCCGCGCAAGCGACCGAACGGGCGGCCGGGCGGCCAGTGCGCGGTCACCTCCTCGATCTCGGCCTCGGAGAGGCGGCGTTGGCCGCAGTGGTACCTGCGCTTGCCATGGCCGGGGCGGGCCGCGCGGAGCCGGTGCCGGGCGGGGAGTGGCTGACCGGCGGACTGCCCGCCTACGGTGCCTATGAGGCGTCGGACGGCTGGGTCAGCATCGGAGCGTTGGAGCCGCACTTTCTCGAGCGCCTCCATAGCGTCGTCGGCGCGGTGGATCGGGCGACGATCGCCGCATGGTGCGCCACCCGGTCGCGGTCGGAGATCGAGTCCCTGCTCGCGAGCGCGACGTGTGTCGCGGTGACGCGCATCGGCGAGGTGGGCGGCCACCCCCAACACCTGGCGCGCGGGGCTGTCGCCACGGTGGGCGGCGTGACCTGGATACGGCCGCCGTTGGCCGACGCGACTTGGTTCGATGGGACCGTTCCGAGACTCTCCGAGCACGCGGCGGAGGCGCTCTTGGAGGCGGGGGTCGACGCGGACACGATCGCGGATCTCGTCGCTCGGAGGGTGGTGAGATGATGGTCGGTTGGCGCGAAGTCGCCGCGATTGCTCTGGCGATTGCGATCGTCAGCACCTGGGCGGGTCGGCGGTATGGGCGCAAGGATCATCAAGGCGGGACGTGACGAACCGAAACGGGTGTCTACCAAGGGTGCTGGCGCGCTAGGTCGCCACACCGTCACCCCCGAGGACTCATGTCGATCGAGACGCCCGACCCTGCGAGCACCCAGCTGCCGGACACGCTGGAAGTGCCGATCCTCGCGATTCGAAACACGGTCATCTTCCCAGTGCTGGCGTTTCCGATCAACGTGGGTCGGAAGAAGTCCGTGAAGTCCGTGGAGGAGGCCCTTGGCACGGAAGAGAAGCTGCTCGGCATCTTCTCTCAGATCGACCCCAAGACCGAGAACCCCGAGCCTGAAGAACTCCACGCCGTCGGCACGATCGTCAAGATCCTCAAGATGGTCAAGGTGCCCGGCAACAAGCTCAACGTCATCATTCAGGGCTTGGCGCGGGCCAAGGTCAAGCGTTGGACGCAGACGGGCGCCTTCCTGCGCGCGGAGCTCGAGGTCGTTCGGCCAGAGGCCGCGGGTCCCGAGGCCGAGGCGCTGATGGGCTCGCTCCGCGAGCTGGCCCAGAAGATCATCGACCTGTCGCCTCAGATCCCGTCGGAGGCCAACTTCCTTGTTCGCAGCATCGACGAGCCCGGTGTCCTGGCCGACATCGTGGCGAGCAACCTGAACATTCAGGCCGAAGACAAGCAGGAGTTGCTTGAGACCTTCGGCGTGCACGACCGCATGCAGAAGGTCGTCGCCCTCCTGAACAAGGAAATCCAAGTCCTCGAGCTGTCCAACAAGATCCAGACGGAAGTCAAAGGGGAGATGGACAAGGCCCAGCGCGAGTACTTCCTGCGCGAACAGCTCAAGGCGATCCAGAAGGAACTCGGCGAGGTCGACGAACGGCAAGAGGAGTTCGAGGAGCTCAAGCGCTCCATCAAGCGCGCGCGCATGCCAAAGGAGGTCGAAGACATCGCCTACAAGGAGCTCAAGCGCATGAGTCGCATGAGCCCTGGCGCCGCCGAGTACACCGTCAGCCGGACCTACCTCGATTGGCTCAACGACCTGCCGTGGTCGAATTCGTCCAAGGACCGCTTCGATGTCAACGAGGCCGAGGTCATCCTCGACGAGGACCACCACGGGCTGGAGAAGGTCAAACAGCGCATCCTCGAGTACCTGGCCGTCCGAAAGCTCAAGCAGGACATGAAGGGTCCCATCTTGTGCCTCGTCGGCCC
>SXOB01000070.1 GCA_005776945.1 Pseudomonadota bacterium | reverse complement strand
TGCGGCCGTGTCGCGCACGGTCCGCGTCAGGACGCCCCACTGGACGTAGCCGCCCCAACCTTCTCCGTCGGGGGCCACAGAAATGCGTCCGCGGGTCGCTTTGAGGCCCACGAGGCCGGTCGCAGCTGCGGGGATTCGCAGGCTGCCGCCACCGTCGCCGCCGTGGGCGACGGATACGACGCCGCTCGCGACGGCCGTTGCGCTGCCTCCCGAGGAACCGCCAGACGAGCGACTCGGATCCCATGGATTTCGGGCGGGTCCGCGCAGGGCGGATTCCGTTGTCCCGAGAAGGGCCAATTCCGGCAAGTTGGTCCGGCCGATGGGGATGAACCCGGCCCGGAACAAGCGCTCGATCGCGGGCGACGTCCGGTCGGGAACGAAACCCCGGAGAAACCCGCAAGACGCCGTAAATGGCTGGCCGGCGACGAAACCGTCGAAGTCCTTGATTGCGATCGGAACCCCGCGGAACGGCCCGTCTGGCAGGGGTCCGTCCGCCATCCGGCGGGCGGTGTCGTCGAGGTCATGGACGAAGGCCCCGAGCGACCGCGTGGCGTCCCGGCGCGCGAGCGCCGCCTCTACCAGTTCTTTCGGGGTCGCTTGGCCGTTGCGGACGGCCTCCGCCAGCCCCGTCGCGTCCGTCCAAGGGTCGGCCGGCGAGCTCACGCCGACCACAAGGTGATCGTGCCCGACACGCCTTTGAGCGTGGCCGAACGGGAATCGGGCTCGATGGCGCGCTCCGCGAGCAGGCGGACGGCGTCGGTGCTCTCCTGCACGGCGGAGGTCCAGACCACCTCGCCGCCGCCCGCCTGTCCCTGGACGCGAGCCGCGATGTTGACGGTCTGACCGAACCAATCCAGGCCCCAGGCCTCGGAATGGACGACGAGGGCCGGGCCGACGTGCACGCCGACCTTGATGCCGACGGGCTCGGGGAGCGTCCGAGAGACGACCCAGGTCGCGAATGCGTCCCGAAGGTCCAGCGCCGCAGCAAGAGCGTCGCCCGCGGAGTCGAAGGCCGCCATCACGGCGTCGCCGGCCGTCTTGACGACGTGCCCCTGGTGGGCCTCGATGGCCGTGCGGAGCACTTCGAAGTGGTCGCGCACGAAGGCCCAGGCCTCGGCGTCGCCCACATTGTCGTAAAGCGCGGTGCTGCCGGACAGATCGGTGAACAGCAGGGCTACCCGGCGCGTCGCGATGCGCGTCGTCGGGCTGACGACCTGATGCCCCATCCGGCGACGGAAGGTCGGCATCGTCGTCAGCGTCGTCGCCATCAACGCGTCGTCGCGACCGTTGCCGCGGATGAGCTGAAGGCGCGTGCGCGCCTTCGTCGGATTCCGGGCCACGAGCTCTTGGTTCGGCCCCACGCGCACCTCGCCGCGGGCTCCCGGTTCCCAGTCGACGGTGGTTGTGGCCCCATCGGGGACGACGTGCACGTCGAGGTCGGGAGCATCGCCGCCAGCGCCCACCCGCCACCGACCAAGCGGGAGCGCGATCGCCTCCCTGAGCTCGGACCCGGGTTGCAGGACGAAGCTGCCGTGCAGCTCGGGGGCACCCGCCGGGAACAACGAGCAGAACGTCTCCTCGATGCGCGGGACGACAGCGGGGTGGGGCGCAAACAAGCACTCGACGTTGGTCGACAGGTCGACGTCCACGGCAATTCGGCATGAAGGACAGGCCGCGTGGTCTGCGATGTCCGAGAGGATGGGGCTGCTCGCGACCTGACCGTAGCAGCGGTCGCAACGGACGGACCAGTAGAGCTCGAAGAGCCCCGATTCGACGCCGGTGAGGGCCGCGTTCGCCGTGTCCCTGCGCGAAAGGCTCCAGGCGTCCGCCAAACCGAACACGCGCATGCGCTGCAGTTCGAGATGGGGCGCCAGGCAGAGATGGGTCCAGACCCGCTCGGCGAGCGCCGGATCGACGAGTGGGGCCCAGCGATCGTAGGCGTCTCGCGCGGCGGAGGGCAGGACGCGAGGGTCGACGGAGGGGCCGGTCGCCGCGGGGACGAGGCGGTTGGCAGCGCGCTGCCAGCGGGTCCCGATCTGCCGGACGGCGAGCGAGATGGCCGGGTAGGCCAGCGGGTTGGCGGCCTCGAGGTCGAGACGAAGGTGCGGCGCGACACCGTCGCCCGTGGGGACGAGCTCGGCGACGTACAGGCTCTCGCGAATGGCGGGGCTCTTTTCGAAGACGCGGTGCTGGCGGAAGAAGCGCCCCTCGACCCAGGCGTTGTCGATCTCCTCGAAGCGCATCCGGGTGCCCATCGGGCCGTCCATCTCGCCAACGACGCGCGACCCACCGTTGCCGTCGGGCTCGATCCTCAGCTCGCGCACGGCCCCGTTGCCTCCGGTGCGATTCAGGGCGTCGGTGTCGCCCACGAACTGCCAAGCGGTGGCTCGATCAACGACAGGGCCCTGGATTTTGGCCTGAGGCACGCTTCCCCTGGGACCGAGGTAGCACGGCCGTTCCCCCGCCAGCAGCCAGATAGGGGCCCGTCATGATTCGAGACCTCCTGCGACGGGTTCGCACCCGCCTGCAGCCCGCCCTTCACCGCGCCCTCGATGCGTTGGGACCCGCGGGCGACCCGCCCGCAATCCACGTCGAGGCGACCCCCAATCCCGACGCTCTCAAGTTCGTCCTGGATCGGGATCTCGGTTCGTCCCGATCGCGTCGGCCAGGGGACGGCGAGCGCGGGGATCGGCTCGGCGATGCGCTCGTCGGTGTGCGTGGTGTGCGGGCCATCTTCACGTCGCGCAACTTCGTCACCGTCGAACGCGAGTCTGGAGCGGATTGGACGGCCATTCGCGGCGCTGTCGAGGGCGCGCTCCGGGACCATGCCTGAGTCGGTGGGCTATGAACGCCGGGGAGGATGGATGGGTGGGCTCGTGGACGTAGTCGCGGACCCCGCCCGTCGTCGCAAGCTCGCGGTCGACGGCGCCAGCCTCGTCGACGCCGAGGCCGCGACCAAGTCGGGCCTTTCGGGGATGGCGGTCCGCGCGGCCCTCAAGGGGATGCGCGCCGTCCGTCCCGACTTCGTCGAGGACGCGCTGAATGCGCTGCTGCCCTCCTTTGCGCCCGCTCTGGATCCCCACTGGGATCGCGCCGTCGGAGAGGGGGATCCTGACCGGTACTTTCGCACCCGGGCGCGCGAGGTCGCCGACGCTTTGCTCGCCGTGACCGATGCGCGGGCCGCCAAGTCGAAGCACCCGACAGTCGCCCGGGCCTACAAGGGACTACGCGCCCAAGCCCGACCCCACGTGGAGTCGGCCGTCCCGCGCCTTCCCGCCCTCATCCGCCGCCACGTCACAGGAGGAACCTGATGGACGCCTTTCGGGTTTGGATCCGCAACGATCGGCCCAACCAGGCCTTCGATTTGAAGTTCGAGATGAATGACGGCACGGGCGTCTTCGTGCTGCGTCGGCAGGGTCGGAAGGACCCTGAACCGAGCCATCACGGGGACGAGGAGAACGTCCCGCTCGACGTCCTGCGCGCCGGCCGCTTCGTGCACCACCTCGGCTCGGGCGGGCAGAAGCACCAGTACGCGCTGTCCCGGGTTCCGGCCGATTCCGAAACCCGCATCAAAGAGGAATGGACGATTCTGACGGCCCTCACGGAGCAGGGCTTCCGCTACCTGGTCGTACCCGACACCGACATGGCGTCCCCGAAGGTCGCCGCCGTCGCCGTCGGCCCGAAGACGATTTCACAGGAGCCGGTGGCCCGGCCGACGCGGCAGACGGGCGGAACGCTGCACATTGTGGCCGCATTGCCGCGCGATCGGGCGGTGGAGGCCCTCGTTCGGGAGTTGCTGGAATTGCAGCGCGAGGCTGCCGCGACTGAGGCGTCGGCTGCCGCGCTGCGACTGCGTGAGAAGGAGCTCATGGCGCTGTTGCAGGCGGCCACGGAACGCGGATGACGCTGCTCCAGGCCGCCATCCTCGGCGTCGTGGAGGGCATCACGGAGTTCTTGCCCGTCAGTTCGACGGGACATCTGCTGCTGGCCCAACACCTGATGGGCATCGAAGGCGCCGAAGGCGGCGCTTTCGCCATCGTGATCCAGGCTGGCGCCATTGCCGCCGTGATCGGCGAGTACCCCCACCGATTCCGGTCCGTGCTCGCCGGCGTGACAGGGGGAGACGTCGCGGGCCGCCGTCTGTTGACCCTGCTCGTGCTCGCGTTTGCGCCGGCAGCCGTCATCGGGCTCGCCTTTGACGACGCCGTGGAGGCGCTGCTCGTCGGGCTCTGGCCCGTCGTGGTCGCTTGGTTTGTCGGCGGTGTCGCCATTTGGGCCGTGTCCGGTCGATACGGGGGCCAATCGCTGGAGTCCCTCAACTGGCGCCAAGCGGTCGCCATCGGCCTCGCCCAGTGCCTCGCGCTCTGGCCCGGGACGTCGCGGAGCTTGGTGACGATCTTGGCGGCGGGTTGGTTGGGCCTCAGCCTTCCCGCGGCGGTCGAGTTCTCTTTCCTGCTCGGCTTTGTGACGTTGTCCGCGGCGACAGTCTACAGCGCGCTCAAACACGGAAGCGAGCTGTTGGCGGCCTACGGCCCCGAGGCCATCGGCGTCGCCTTCATTTCGGCGTGGATCAGCGCAGCCCTGAGCATCCGATGGCTCGTGGGCTGGCTGAGCCATCACGGACTTGGCGTCTTTGCCGTTTGGCGCATCGGTCTTGCCCTCGCGGTCGGCGGCTGGCTGCTCGCCCGTTAGGCGCCGCGCTCGGAGGTCCCTTGGACGAGCGGCACGATTGGCGCGTCGAAGAAGTGCGGGCCATCCACGACCAACCGTTGCTCGACCTGGTCTACCAGGCGGCCACGGTGCATCGGGAGACGCACGGCGGCCACGCGGTCCAGCTTTGCTCGCTGCTCTCGATCAAGACGGGTGGTTGCCCCGAGGACTGTGGCTACTGCAGCCAGTCGGCCCGTCATGACACCTCGGTGCGCGCCGAGCGCTTGATGGAAGTCGACGACGTCCTTGCGGCGGCCCAAAAGGCCAAGGACGCTGGTGCGACGCGCTTTTGCATGGGTGCGGCCTGGCGCGGACCCAAGCAGGGTCGCAACTTCGACGCGGTGCTCGACATGGTTCGGGGCGTGCGTGGGATGGGGATGGAGGCCTGCGTCACGCTCGGCATGATCGACGCCGACCAGGCGCGTCAGCTCGCGGAGGCTGGCCTCACCGCCTACAACCACAACCTCGACACCTCCCGCGAGCACTACGGCAACGTCGTCAAGACGCGGACCTACGACGATCGCTTGCGCACGCTGCAGCACGTCCGCGAGGCGGGGATCGAAGTCTGTTGCGGCGGGATCCTCGGTCTCGGCGAAAGCGTCGAAGATCGGTGCTCCTTGCTCGCGACGCTCGCAAACCTGCCTCAGCACCCCGAATCGGTGCCCATCAACGCGCTTGTCGCCGTCGACGGCACGCCGATGGAAGGGCAGGCGCCCGTGTCGTCCACCGACATGGTGCGCGCCATCGCCACCGCTCGGATCCTCATGCCCCGCACGCGCGTGCGGCTTTCGGCCGGTCGGGAGCGCCTCAATGCCGAGGCCCAGTGGCTGTGCATGCTGGCGGGCGCGAACAGCATCTTCTACGGCGACAAGCTGCTGACGACATCGAATCCGGACACCGCGGCTGACCTTGCGTTGATCGATGGCGCGGGCCTCCGCCGCCTCGATCCGTTCGAGCGCGCCGCGCCCTGACGGGCTGCGCAACGGAAAAAAATTTCCGCCCGAAAGTTGTGGTGCTTCCGTCCGTTTGGTGGGCACGGAGGTTCCCATGATCCTGCTTGCCCACGGCACTCGCATCGCTTCCGCATACGCGATCGCCCAGGTGCTGACCGGTGTACAACTGGGCTCGGTCATGGCGCTGCTTGTCGTTGCGGGCCAAACGACGCTCGAACAGTCGGCGGCGGTGTTGCCGGTCGGCATCGTCCTCGTGGCCGTCCAGACGCGATGGCTGGAGCGGGTGTTCCGGCGCGGTCGTCAGGTCACCACGCCCTGATCTCCGATCTACGACGCCAGGATGCGCGCCAACGTGGCTCGGGTCCGCGTCGTGAGGTCGGGGCAGCGGAGCCAGGTGGTCGCGACGTCGCTTTCCAGTTGGCCCCGTAGAAGGTGGAGTTGGCGGACGCCGTGGGTCTCCGCAACGGGTTCGGGCCCGGCGCCCGTCCCGCGCACGGTCGGAAAGGCCCCGCCGCTGCGGACGAAGGCCACGAGGACCGCGGTATCGGCAGCGGCGAACGGTGTCGTCGCCATGATTTCTGCGATCGTGGCGGTCGGCACGGTCAGGCAGGTGATGCGTGCGCCGATTTGCTGGAACAGCGAGTCGTGGACGGCCCGTTCGAGGGACCCTGGGTCAACGTGGTCGAACCGCGCGTTGCCGCTGTTCAGGACCGTGCGCACGCGCGTGGCGCCGAGGCGGTCGAGCAGCGCGCGTAGGTCGGCCATGGCGACGCGTGGCCCTCGGCCGACGTTGATGCCGCGCAGGAACAGGACGGTGTCCATCACAGCCCAAGCGGCCATCCCGCCGCGACGAAGACGAGCAGCCAGGCCGTCCAGCAGACGGCGAATGAGGCGCTGTACGGCCACATCAGTGCCCACAAGGTCCCGGTGCCTGCGGTCGGCGACCAACGCCGTACGAGTTCGAGCACGAGCGGCACGTAGGGCATCAGCGGCGTGAGCACGTTCGTGACGCCGTCGCCGACGCGGAAGGCCGCCATCGTCGTCGCCGGATCGACGCCGAGCAGCATCGCCATGGGGACGATGACGGGCGCGACGATCGCGAACTTGGCCGACGCGCTCGCGATGACGAGGTTGAGCAACGCGACGGCGATCACGATGACGACGACCAGAGCGGGTTCGGGCAGCGCCAGTTGGCCAAGCGTTTGTGCCCCGCCGATCGCGAGCCATCGTCCGATGCCGCTGCGGTCAAAGGCGTCGAGGAACTGGGCCGCGGCAAATGCGAGTACGAGGTAGCCGCTCATCTGCGTCATGCCGTTGGCCATCGCGCTGACGACGTGGCGATGGGTCGGCAAGGTGCCGTGCACGCGGCCGTGGACGGCGCCGGCGATGCCGAGGCCAAGCGCAAGGAGGGTCCCGACGGCGCGCAGCCACGGCGCGTTGGGCGCCAAGGGGTTGTCGCCTTCTCCGCGCAGCGGGCTGCCAGGGATGGCGATGGCGACACCGGCAAGCGCAAGGACGACGCCAAGCGCGAGAAGGCCGCCAGCGGGACTCGCAGCGCGCTCGGTCAGGGCCGTCGGCGGTGCGATCTCGCGCGACGCCAGCGCCGGCTCCACGTAGCGGTCGGTCACCCAGCCCCCCACCGCGACGAGGACGAGGGCGCTCGAAGCCGTAAACGTCCAGTTTGCGAGCGGGCCCACCGATGCGGCCGGGTCGACGATTCGCGCCGCCTGTTCCGTGAGGCCCGCGAGGATCGGGTCGATGGGGCCGGGCACGAGATTGGCGGCAAAGCCGCCGCTGAGGCCGGCGTAGGCCGCGGCGATGCCGGCGAGCGGGTGGCGGCCGGCGGTGTGCCAGGCTGCGGCGGCGAGGGGCAACAGAAGCACGAAGCCCGCGTCGGCGGCGACGTGAAAGAGGATGCCGGCGAGTACGGTCGCGGGCGCGAGCCAACGGCGCGGGGTGGCCGTGATGAGCGGGGTGACGGCCGCGGCGACGAAGCCCGATTGTTCGGCGACGCCAACGCCCAACATCATCACGAGGACGACGCCGAGGGGTGGGAAGGCGACGAAGTTCGACACGGCGCGGGTCAAGGCCTGGGCGAGTCCGTCGGGCGTCAACAACGACGTGACGACGACCGTCGCTCCCGACGCGTCCATCACCGTCGGCCAAGGTCCGATGGCGCTGAGCAGGTGGACGGCGATGAACGCGAGCGCGAACAGGGCCGCGGGTTCCGGCAGCGCGTTCCCGAAACGCTCCAGGCGCCCGCTCAATGCGGCGCTCGTTCGTGCTCGTCCATGTACCCGAGCTCCACAAGCGCGTTCATCTCCTCCGCAGTGGCGGCCTCACGCTTCGTGCGAATCCGCTCGGCTTCGCTTGGGGGCACCTCGATGACGAAGCCGGGCCGGAACCCGAGTCGGCTCCAGTTTGCCGTCGCCATGGCCTGACCCTCGGGCGCCGGCGTGACGGGAACGGCGTTCTCCCCGTGGTGGACCGTCAAGCCGTCCACACCCACGGGCAGCGCAAACCGGACCCACAGGATGCCGGCGCGCGGGTTCGAGCCCGGCGTCCAGGTCATCTTGGTGCCGTCGATCGCCACGGTGCCGATTTCGGCCGGCACGCGGCGCGGGGGTTCACCCCATTCTTGGTTCGCGGGGTCGTCGATCGAGGCCTCGGGATCGATGACCCCGGCAGCAAGTGCTGGCGCAGGCAGTTCGAAGACCCATGGCTTCGGGTTGAGGGTGCCGCGGGCGTCCACGTCGATGCGCCAGCCGGGTCCAACGACCATCCGATGCGCTCGCCCAAGCGCCTCCCGGTAGGGCGTGAGGTCCGCGGTGGCTGCAAGGTCGCGCATCGCGGTGGGGTCCGATGCGAGGTCGAAGAGCTGTTCTTGACCCGAGGCCGTGTGGTGCACGTGCAGGTGGCCTTTGTAGACGACGCCCCATTGCTGCTTTCCGTACCGGAGGTGGGCGACCCCGATGTCGCGATCGGACGGGTCTGGCTGCCCGGAGAGAAGCTGGGGGCTGAGGTCGCGGCCGTCGGTGACGGGAGGGTCGGCGAGACCGGCAAATCCGTAGAGGGTTGGCGCAATGTCCGTCAGGGTCGCCGGCGACGTCAACTGTTGAGCGACAGATTGCCCGGGGCCGGAGCGGAAGAGCAGGATCGCGCGCGTGAGTTCGGGCCACAGGGCGTGGTTGTGCTCGAAGCCGCCGTGATCCCAGAACTCCTCGCCGTGGTCGTTGTGCATGACGACGAGACCGGGGCCTTTGCGGGAGTCGAGCGCCTCGTAGAGGCGACCGAGTTCGCGGGAGAGGAAGGACATCTCCCCGTCGTACAGCCCCTCGATGTGGGCCCTGCGCCGGTCGTCGATCTCACCCTTGGCGTCCCAGGCCAACACCTGCCACCGGCTGAATTGCTCTGGCAACGTGGGGTCGGGGTCGGCGATGTGCATGTCGCGCCACCCACCTGGCGCGCCGTACCCCATGTGCGGATCCATGAAATGAAGGAACAGGTAGGTGTCGCGGTCCCGGTGGTCGTCGAGCCAGGTCAGGGCTCGGTTGACCTGCTCGTCGGCGCGAGCCGTGCCGTCGAACCACCACAGATCGAAGCCGTCGTCAAAGTCGAATCGGGGCTGCAGGTGGATGTTGGCGACGATGCCCGCCGTGGCGAAGCCCTCCTCTCGGAAGACCTGGCCGATGTTCGTCGCCCCCACGGCTTCCAGCGGATCCCGGCCCGTCGTCGCGGCCCGAAACGAGGGTCTCGTGCGCGGAGCCGGGGTGAAGGCGTGGGTGAACACCGTCGACGTCGACACGATCCCGTTGAGCTCCGGCGCGAGTTCGGGCGGGCCGCCCCAGGCGGCCAGCTTGTCTGCGCGCGTCGTGTCGAGTCCGATGACGACGATCGTCCGTGGCGGCGCGGCGGGCTTGGCGGCGACCGTGGGTGCGCCGACGAAGACCCAATCGAACAGCGGCGACCCACCGGCCTCCGATCGGATTCTCAGGTCCACCGTTTGGCCGGCCCACGCCGTCAGATCCCACCGAATGGACTCGAAACGGCCCGTCGGCACCGCCTTGCGGCCCACTTCTTGGCTGCCGGAGGGCCCGATGACGTCCACGACGAACGTCGCGCCATCCATCGCGGGACTCTCCATGGGTGCGGGTTCCATCGCCAGCCAAGCTTCAAACCACGGGTTTCCGGCGGGCACGTCGATGGTCCACGTGGCCGTGGCGGGGGCAGGCAACATCAGGCCATTCCGCGTCACGCGTTCGAGGGTGAGCTTGTCGCGTGCGGCGACGTTGACGTCGGCCACGGCGGCCAAATCGTGCCGGTCGACGCTGCGGTTCAGCTCGGGCCAGGCGATCGTGAGCCGCTTGGGGGGCACGGGCCAGAGCAGCGTGAGCGTCCGGTCGCGTACCGAGTACGAGCGCGCATTCGGCCGGTACTCGGGGTCGGGACGGAAGGGGACGGTGACGTCGTCGACGCGGACGACCATGCCGCGCGGAGCGGCCTTGCGGGCGTCGTTGCCCACGTTGAATGGCAGGGTGGCGACCCAGGTCTCGGTCATCGCTTTTCGCTTGGCGCCGACCTTCGCTTCGGTGATCGGGAGTTCCACCGCGCCCTCGGTGTTGCCAACCTCGCTTCGCACGACGCCGGACACGTCCCAGACTGCGGGGCGATCGGTCAGCGAAATCGCGTTGGGGGCGCCGCGCAATTCGGGGTCCACGAATGAAGCGGGCCGTTCGGGGGGAGCGTCCGCACACGCGGCGGCGAAAAGCGCGAGGATCATGGCGGCGCCGCTATCCCTGACCGTTGGAGACCGCCGGGTCACCCGTCGTTCGGGCCGGTCCGGCGAGGCTGGATAGGACGCCACGTCGGAGGACGCCTGATCCGCTGGACCTCATCGGGAGCGGTGCCCGCCCCCACGGTGCTCGAGGTTCGCTGGAGCGGCGAGTTGCCGCCTTGGGACCCGTCGCTGCCGCCGTCGCCACCGCTGAGCGCGAAGGATGTGGAAGCGGCCCTTGAAGAGGGACTGCGAGCCTCACTTCGTCAGGATCCGCCCAGGGAGATCCTTTTCGTCGAGCCTTTGGGGCCGATCGCGGACCTGGCGGCCAAGGCGCGCGTGTGGGGCGCCGAACGCGTCGGCGTGTACTCGCGCCGCGCGATGGAGGGGTTCGACGGCGCCGATCACCGCTTGGGACCCTCGGTTTCGGGCCGTTCCTCGACGGCCGTCCTCGAAGCCGCCGACGTGCCCGTTCCAGGGACGAACGCCGTCCTCGTCGTGGCGCCCGGCGAAGCCGATGACAGCGTCGTTCGGCGCCTGGACGATGCGACGGCGGCTGGCGCCGATCCCGTCGTCCTTGGCCCACCCGCGTGTGTCTTACGCGCCGCGGGTGTGCCGGATGCGCTCGGTCGCATGGCCGCGTGGCCCAATCGGGTCGTGGTGACGGCAGGCGCTGGGCCGACGTTGTGGAACCCTGGCCGTGTGCGATTCGTTCGCCCCGATCTGTGTCGGGGATGTGCCGTAGCGGCGCAATGTGCGGGCTTCCGCCACGATTTTGAAGCGGCGATTCCTCGGGCCGCTCCGTTTGAGGTGGCCGCGTGAAGCACGCCTGGGTCGAAGACGTCGACGATCCGCCGTCCGCCGACGGCGCTCCACCTTCGAGCGAACCGGTGATGGTGCTCGAGCCCAACGACGACGTGCGCACCTCGCTCGTCTCGGTGCTCGCGGGGCTGGGTTGGGGGGCGACGGCAGCGTCGAGCGTCGACCTGGCCGCCGCGATCCTGCAGCGTCGTCCACCACCGGTCGTCCTCGCGGATTGGACCGCGTTGGGGACGGCGGGCCTCCGGCGCCTCGCCGGCATCGCTCCGTCCACGGAGTGGGTCGTCCTTGCGGCCGACGGGGACGTAGCCCAGGCCCGCGATGCGCTGCTTGCCGGCGCGCGCGCCTTCTTTCCTCGGCCCATTCGCGACTGGGAGCGGCTGCTTGGCCTCCTCGCGGCGAGCCTGGACGCCCACCGCCGGATGGCATCGCCGGGGCCGCGGCCGGGTGCGCTGGGGCCCGGGCTCTACCGGTCAGCGGCGATGACCGCGGTCGCTGGGGCCGTTGCACGCGTGGCGCCCACGCCGGCGCCGGTCCTGATCACCGGCGAGACCGGGTCTGGGAAGGAACTCGTCGCGGCCGCCATCCATGAGACCTCTGGTCGCCGGGGTGCGTTCGTCGCGATCAACTGCAGTGCGCTTCCCGCCCACCTCGTCGAGAGCGAGCTGTTCGGGCACGTCAAAGGGGCGTTCACGGGCGCGGTCGAGTCCCGCGCGGGCCTCGTCGAAGCCGCGGCGGGCGGCAGCCTCTTCCTGGACGAGATCGGCGACCTGCCCATTGACTTGCAGGCGCGCCTGCTGCGCCTCCTTGAAAACCAGACGTACCGCCGCGTCGGCGACCGCGGGCCCGAGCGAACGATGGACGCGCGCGTCATCGCCGCCACCCACGTGGACTTGCCCGCTGCGGTCAAAGCGGGCCGGTTCCGCGAGGACCTGTTCTACCGGCTCGGCGTGTTCGGCATCGAGGTGCCCCCGTTGCGCGCGAGGGTCGAGGACATCGAACTGCTTGCGCTCGCCTTCGTCGCCCACTGGCGGGACATCGATGGGCACAGGGTGACGTCCGTGGCGCCCGAGGTGATCGGACGCCTCGAGCGGTGGCTGTGGCCTGGCAACGTCCGCGAACTGCGCAACGCAATGCGTCAGGCGTGTTTTGCGGTAGGGGACGCCGGCGAGTTGGGCCTTGCCCACCTGCCGTTGCCCATCCAGACCGAGGCGCCGGCTGCGGCCGAAGCGGTGACGGCGACGGCGGTGCCGACCGGTACGTACGCCGCTGCACGCGCCAAGGTGGTGGCCGACTTCACCGCATCGTACCTTCGCCAAGCGCTGGACGAAGCGGGTGGCGATGTGGCCGTCGCCGCCCGTGCGTCTGGTCTGTTGAGAACGAATTTCTGGCGTTTAATGAGGCAATTCGGCGTCAGCCGAGAATAGACAAGCCCATGTGAATCCGCCGCGACGGCCGCGGGTGGGTGTTAGCGGAGCCGTCCGCTGTTGGGCGGATGAGGGTTCCGGCATGATTTTCGGAGACATGGGCGACATGGGGCACGAGCAGGTGCTGTTCTGCCGCAACGACGACGTGGGCCTTCGCGCCATCATCGCCATCCACAACACGGCGCTTGGGCCCGCCCTCGGCGGTCTGCGGCTCTACGACTACGCCAGCGAGGCCGACGCCCTGCGCGACGTGCTGCGCCTTTCGCGCGGCATGACCTACAAGGCGGCCGTCGCCGGCCTCGACCTCGGCGGTGGCAAGGCCGTCATCCTCGGCGACCCCTCCATCAAGTCTGAGGCGCTCTTCCGGGCCTTTGGCCGCCACGTCGCCAGCCTCGACGGCCGGTACATCACCGCCGAGGACATGAACACGAACGTCGAGGACATGAACCACATCCGTCGTGAGACGGATCATGTCACGGGCGCTGGTAAGCACCACGGTGGGAGCGGCGACCCGTCGCCGTACACCGCGTGGGGCGTGTTCAACGGCATCAAGGCCTGTCTTGAAGTCACCTACGGCAGCCCCGACCCCGCGGGTCGGACCGTGGCCATCCAGGGCTACGGCAACGTCGGTCGGCATCTCGCCCGGTTCCTGCACGAGGCCGGCGCCAAGCTGATCATCGCGGACATCAATGCGCGGAACGTCGCGGCGGCCGTGTCGACCTGGGGCGCGACCGGCGTCGAAGGTGAAGGCTTCTTCTCTGCCGATTGCGACGTCTTGGCGCCATGTGCCATCGGCGGCATCGTGAACCAACGCACGATTGGCATGATTCGCGCGCCCATCATCGCTGGCGGTGCGAACAACGTGTTGGCCAACGAAGACGTCGACGGCCAGAGCCTCGCCGAAAAGCGGATCACGTACGCTCCGGACTACGTGATCAACGCAGGTGGCCTCATCTCCGTGCACGCCGAGTTGCACGGATGGGGCCCCGAGAAGGCGATGGACGACGCCGGCAACATCTACCACACGGTCAAGCGCATCCTGCACAAGGCCCAGGCCGAGGGCATCACGACCATCTGCGCGAGCAACCGCCTCGCAGAGGAGCGGATCGAAGCCGTGAGCCGACTGCGCCGGATGCGCGTCGGGTGAACGAGGCCTTCGTCGTCCACACGGACGTCTTCGACGGCCCCCTCGACCTGCTTCTGCACCTCGTCCAGCGCGAAGGCATCGACCTCCGCGCGCTGCCAATGGCGCGCGTGGCGGCCGCCTACCTGGAGGCGCTCGACCATATGATCGAGTTGGATCTTGGCATTGCCGGCGACCACCTCGTGATGGCAGCTACGCTCGTCCACCTCAAGTCGTTGGACCTGTTGCCGCGCGCGCCAATGGCCGTGGACGACGACGCCCCTGACCCTCGCGATGTGCTGGTGGCTCAACTCAAGGCCCATGCGCTTCTGCGCAGCCAGGCCGACCGTCTGGACGGGTTGCAACGTGTTGGCCGCGACGTGTTCCTTCGGGAGCCGGACGTTGGCGACGCGGGCCCCCGGAGGGTGGAACTTGGCATCGACGCGTTCGGCCTCCTCGCCATCTACGGGGACCTGCTGCTGCGTGGGCGCCCGACGGCAGTTGCGACGCCAGAAGAACCGATCCTCGACCTTCCGAGCACGTGCCGGCTGTTGTTCGCCCGGCTGCTCGGGCTGGGTGGGCGCGCCGAGCTGGGTGCCCTTTGGGCCGACGAACCTGCCAAAGCGCGTCGGGTGGCCCTGTTTCTCGGCGTCCTTGAAATGGCGCGCTTGGGGTGGTTGTCGCTCGCCAGCCGCGTCCTTTGGGGGCCGGTTGACGTCGTCCTGCTCGCGCGACCGGACGCTGTCGACGTCCACCGCGCTTTTTCGCCGGACCTGCGGTGAACCCCGAACTGCCGCTGATGGCGAACGCTCGCCCAGGCCTGCTGACGGACCTGGAGGCGATCCTCTTCGCGGCCGGGGGGCCGGTGTCGAGCCGGCGCGCCGCCGAGGTGTTGCAGTTGGCCGAGGCGGAGGTGGAGAACGCGCTTGGCGTCCTGGCGACGCGCTCGGTCGGCCGGGGCGTCGAGGTCGTTGCAGTCGCCGGTGGGTGGCTGATGCGATCGGCACCCGCAGCGGCGGGTGCGGTCGCCAAGTGGCGCGACGTCGCCCCCATCCGGCCTTCACGGGCAGCGCTCGAGGTGTTGGCGGCCGTGGCGTGGCGACAACCGATCACGCGCGCCGAGATTGACGCCCTGCGGGGCGTGGACAGCGCCGGACCCTTGCGCTGGCTGCTTGGTCATGGCCTGGTGCGGGCCGTTGGCCGTCGCGCCGAGATCGGCCGACCGGCCACCTACGGCACGACGGACGGCTTTCTTACCCTTCTCCAGCTGCCGGACCTCGGAGCGCTGCCCTCCATCGGCGAGGTCGGATAGGGCCGCGGCCCTCCGGAGGGTGTGATGGAACGCGTGCGGCTCGCTCGGGTGCTGGCGGAACGCGGCGTCGCCAGCCGCCGAGAGGCCGAAGGCTTCATCGCCGAGGGGCGCGTGAAGGTGGACGGCGAGACCGCAAGTGGCGTGGTCCTCGTCGACCCTGACACGGCGCGGATCCTGGTCGACGGCAAACCCCTCCCGCCGCCGCCGCCGATCCGGTGGTTCCTCTACTACAAGCCGCGCGGCGTGCTTGTCAGCCGTCGCGACCCGGAGGGCCGGTCCGACATGGACGAGTTGCTCGGCAGCCTCGGCGTGCGTGTCGAGCCTGTCGGCCGGCTCGACTTCGACACCGAAGGTGCCCTGTTGCTGACCAACGACGGGGAGACGGCGGCGCGCCTGCTTCACCCGTCGCGCCGCGTGCCCAAGCGCTACCTCGTCAAGTGCTACCGCACGCCTTCGGATACCGACCTGCAGGCCGTCAGGACCGGCGTCTTCTTGGAAGACGGGCGCACCGCCCCCACCCGTTGCCGCCTGGTTCGCAACACGTCGACGGGCAACGCCTGGATCGAGGTCACCGTCACCGAGGGAAGGAACCGCCTCGTCCGCCGCATGTTCTCGCAGCTTGGACATCCGGTGAGCAAGCTGCGCCGCGAGAGCTTCGCGACGATCTCGGTCCGAGGCCTCGATCGTGGGCAGGTGCGGCCCTTGACGGGGGACGAGGTGCGCCGCCTCAAGGAGATCGCGTCGGGCGTCCCTGCGCGTCAAGCGGGCCACAAGCGCCCCGAAGGGCATGCCCGGCCGCGCCGCAAGGCTTGACGAACGCCGCTCGGGCGTTATCTGTCGGGGGCTGGCGCGGGGTGGAGCAGTCCGGTAGCTCGTCGGGC
>SXOB01000069.1 GCA_005776945.1 Pseudomonadota bacterium | reverse complement strand
CGGGTCCGACCTCGGCCGCCGCCGGCGCCTTGTTCATCATCCCGGCCGCGCCGATCTTCACGTACTCCGCTACGGCCACCGGCCTGACCTTCGCTCCGGTCCTGGCGGGAAGTCAGCCGGGTACGCAGGTCGTCATCGCCTTCAACGGCGAATGACATGTGGGTCCTGCTGCTCGTCGCGTGTGGCGAAGACACCTCGCCCTCCACGCCTGCAACCCCAGGCACGGCGAACAGCACGGACGCCCTGACGTCGCCGTGGGTGGGCCCGACCCCCACGGGCGTCTGGCTGCTCAACCTCGCGGTCGCCCCGCTTGGCGGGCTGGCCGTCCCCTTTCAGATCGAGACCACCGGTGCCGCGGGGGTCCTGGACACGGTCACCATCCGGGGCGTCTCGCTTGTGGCGGAGGTCAGCGACGACCTGACCACCGTCGGGCCCATCGTCATTGACGAGACGGGTGCGTTCGTCGTGGCCATCGACGAACTCCTCATTCCTGGCGCTTACACGATCACTGGCAGCGACGTCACCGTCGATTTCACGCTCCATGCCGCGGTCTCAGCCGACGGCACCTTTTGCGGAACGGTCGATGGCGAAATCACGTCGATGGGGCTCCCCCTGACTGGCAGCACCTTTGGAGCGTCGACCTGGGATGGCGATATCGACGGACCGACCGGGTGCGGCGGCACGACGGTTCCGACGATTCCACGCATCGAGACCTGCCCCACGTTGACCGATGGCGAGAACACGGGGTTTCTCTCCGGCGGCGAGCTGCGGGACTTCGAGGTTGTGCTGCCTGAGCCGTACGATCCGGCCGTGGCCTGGCCCCTCGTCTTTGCCTTCCACGGCCTCGGTGGAACGCCCGCGAGCCTACTGGACGGCAGCTCTGACCTGCGACCCTACGCATCCGAGCGCGGCGTCATCCTGATCGTGCCCCAGGGGCTCGACAGCAACGGCTCGACGTTGTGGGACACCTTCGGCACGCCCGACACGAACGTCGACATCGTCCTTTTCGACGACCTGCTCACCTGTGCCTCGGCTACGTGGACCGTCGATCCCGATCGCGTCTACGCCACCGGCATGAGCTTCGGCGGGCTGATGACGGGAGCGTTGCTTTCGCATCGCGCCGACGTCCTCGCGGCCGCAGCCCCGCTCTCTGGCGGCATCCTCACGCCGTTCGCGCCCACAGCCGCGCCGCCGACCCTCGTGGTCTGGGGAGGGGAGACCGACATCGAAGTCGAACAGGACTTCCACCTGCTGGCCAACGACATGATCGACATGCTGACCACGAACGGACAGTACGTCGTCGCCTGCAACCACGGCCTCGGTCACAGCCTGAGCAGCGACTTCTGGCCATGGGTGATGGATTTCCTCGGCGACCATTCGCGCGGCATTGCGCCTGAGCCGTACCTGGGTGGCCTTCCGTTGAGCTTCCCGGACTACTGCACCGCCCCGTGACGGTCTGGCGGCGAGGTCAGCCCTCGTCGCCTAGGACCACGAAGCGGCCGCGGGCAGCATCGTAGGCCTGCACCTCGGCCTGGTGGAGGTCGAACCACCACGCGTGCAACCGGACGGTCCCCTGGGCCAAGCGCGCGGCGACCTGCGGGTAGCTGGCGAGGTGCTCGAGTTGCTGCAATGTGTTGAGCTGCGAAAGCCGGTTCATGTCGGACAGGTCGGTGTCGCCTTCGCCGGCGTGGAGGCGCGGCAGCGCGCGGGCGGCGACGGTCAGCCAGTCCTGCAGGTTGGGATTGCGGTCCGAAATCTCGCCAGAGAGCACCGCGCGCATCGCGCCGCACTCCGAGTGCCCACAAACGATGATGTCTTTGACGCCGAGCACGTCCAGGGCGAACTCGACGGCCGCCCCTTCGGACTTGTCGCCGAGCGGCGACCCGTTGGCGTCACACGGCGGGATCAGGTTGCCAACGTTGCGGACGACGAACAGGTCGCCCGGCTCCGTGGAGGCAAAGAGGTTGGGGACGACGCGGCTGTCGGAGCAAGCGACGAACAAGCTGTCTGGCGACTGCCCGAGGGCCAGGTGGGCAAAACGCTCGCGGTACGCCGGGCGAAGCTTGCGTCGAAACTCAACGATGCCGGCGATCAGCTTTTGCACCCTTCCCTCGGCGGCGGCGCCCTAACGGACCCGACGCCTGATTGGCGCGGCTGACGGTCCCTCACCGGAAGCTGGCGATAGACGACACCGGCTTGCGCCCCATGTCGGGCACCTGGCAGTCGTGTGCGGGGTGACCCACCGGTATCAGCAACATCGGCCGCTCCCGTTCCGGCCGCTCCAGCAGCTGTCGGATGAACCCCATCGGCGACGGCGTGTGCGTCAGGGTCGCCAGACCCGCGTCGTTCAGGGCGCCGAGCAGCATGCCGACGGCAATGCCGACCGACTCTTGGACATAGTAGTTCGGCTCCCCGTCGGCCTCGCGCGTGACGCCGAAGACCGCGATGACCCACGGCGCATCCGTCAGGTGCGCCTTGTGTGCGTCGGTTCCAAGGGGCTCGAGGGCAGCCAGCCACGCAGGCGTCGCGCGTCGCTCGTAGAACACGCGCTCCTCGGCCTCGGCGGCCTCGCGCAGAGCCGCCTTCGTCGCGGGGTCGCCGATCGCCACGAAGTGCCAAGGCTGGCGGTGCGCGCCGCTTGGCGCGGTGCCGGCAACGGCGATGGCGAGTTCGATGGCCTCGCGCGGCACGGGGTCCGTCGAGAACTGTCGAACCGTGCGTCGGCGCTGCGCGATCGCCAGCCGCTCTCCAAGGGCCTCGATCAGCGAGCCATCTCCAAGCCGCGGCAGGGTGTACGGCACCGTCGAGAGTGGCATCGTCAGGCCCCTCGCTGGGCGCCGAGCCAAAGCCCGGCCGACGCAGCCACAAGGCACGCCGCCACCGTGACGCCGGCAAGCGTGGCGGCCCCCATCCCATCCCCCGCGCGGATTCGGGCCGCAACTTGGACCGCGAAGGAAGACCATGTGGTGAAGCCGCCAAGAAAGCCTGCGGTCGCGGCCAAGTGCCACGCCGTCCCCCACCGTTCGGGCGGCGTCGCACCCGCCATCCAGCCAGCAACCAGGCATCCAACGAGATTGACGGCGACGGTCGCCCATGGACCCGCACCCACGGTCAACCCGTGACGGGCGATTGCCCCCAAGCCGCCCCCGATTCCGACCCCCAAGGCCATCATCCGTCCCCCCGCGCCGCGCCCAAGGCTGCCGGCGGATGGGATTAGCCCCGCGCAGTGCTCTACGTCGCCAACATCGACGACCTCGCCGCGCCGGACGTCCAAGCGCTCGTCGCCGAGCACCTCGCCGGCATGGCGTCCGCGTCGCCGCCGGGCCACGTGTTCGCCCACGCCATCGAGCGCCTGCGTCGCCCAGACGTCACGTTCTGGACGGTCTGGTCGGGCGACGATCTCTGCGGCTGCGTCGCCCTGCAGACGCTGAACGCGGAGGCGGCCGAGCTCAAGTCGATGAGGACGCGTGCAGCTTGGCAGCGTCGAGGCGTCGCGCAGTTCGCGCTGACGACCGCCCTGGACGCTGCAAGGGCTCGCGGCCACCGACGGGTCTACCTGGAAACGGGGACGGCGCCCGCCTTCGACGCCGCCCTGAGGCTCTACGCGCGCAACGGCTTCGGTCCCACCGGGCCATTCGGAAGCTACCACGCATCGTCCTTCAACACCTTCCGCGTGCTCAACCTCGTGTGAGCCCGACGCCACAGACTAGATTTGACGGGGGACGCCACCGATGAAGACGCAACCCACCACGGCCGACGTCGCCGAACACCTCGCCACCCGCGCGAAGGGCACCCAGGTCGGGGACTGTAAGGCGCTCATTGCACTCCTCGAGCGAGTGACGGGCGACACCGCCACGATGTGGGGCCCGAGCATCGTGGGGTTTGGCCGCTACAAGTACAAGTACGCGACAGGACGCGAAGGAGAATGGCCGATCGCCGGCTTTGCCGTGCGTCAGTCGGACCTCGTGCTCTACGTGTTGGCCGACGACGAGGAGCAAACCGTCCTTCGCGGCCGACTCGGCCGCCACAAGATGGGCAAGTCCTGCCTCTACTTCAAGCGGCTGTCGGACCTCGACATGGAGGTGTTGGAGGCCCTCCTCCGCGGCTCCATTCGTGGCGTACGTGAGCGGTTTGGCCCCGATCCGCGCACGGGGGCGTAGCGACACCTCGGGCCGCGCTTCAGAGCGGCCATTCGAGCGCGTCGCAAAGAAAGCGCAGGAGCGGCCAACCTCGATCCCACGCCGCGTCCACGGCGTCGCAAATTCGGATTCCGGCAGCGACGGATCGAGGGGCACGCGGATGGGGCTCCGTCGCGCCCCTGATGAGCCCTGCGCGCTACGTAGCCCCCATGTGGATCCTGTGGCTGGCCTGCGGCACCCCGCCCCCCACCCTCCCTGACGACGGGACCACCCAGCCCCGACCTCCGGCGCCCACGACGACGTCACCGACCCCCACGGTCCCGACCGTCCCAACGGTCGCCACACCGTCGATCAGCCAGGAGACAGTCCCGACGAACCCCTGCCTGCCCGGCCTCTGGCCGCCCGTCGTCCTCAACGAAGTCGTGCCAGGCAACGTCACCGGCGCCCGCGACCTGCAAGGCTCCGTCGTCGACACGATCGAGGTCGCCCTCGACGTCGGGGCCGGACCCGTGGACCTCGCGGGCTGGGCCCTGTCGGAAGGCGGCGCCGCCGACGTCCTCGACGGATGGGTGCTCGCGTCCGACGCCCCCAAGGTCGCGTTTGCGAGCGGCAAGCGGGGCTCTCCGCTGGGGGCGCCTCCGGGCGAAATGCACACCTCCTTCCGCCTCGACTCCCGCTCGGGCTCCGTGTGGCTCATCGCCCCCGACGGCTGCCTCGCCGACGCCATCTCATGGACGAACGTGCCACCGGACGACGCCATCGGCCGCATCGATCCGACGACCTGGGCATTCTTCATCGAACCCACGCCCAACGCGGCAAACTCGACGTCCAACTTTCCCGGCTACGCGCCGCCGCCGACGCTGCCTCCCGCCGGGTACGTCGGCGCCGACCCCATCGAGGTCATCGTCCCCGCCGGGGCCACCGCGCGCTTCACGCTCGACGGCAGCCTCCCCAACGAATCGAGCCCCCTCGTCGAAGGCCCCAAATCCGCGGCGAATTCGCCCACCGTCCTTCGCGTGCGGACGTTTGTCGACGGCTTGTGGCCAAGCGAACCCGTCTCGGCCACCTACCTGCCCGATCTCGGCCCCTTCGATCCCGGCCTTCGCGTCGTCAGCCTGATCGTCGACCCCGTCGACTTTTTCGACGATGAACGAGGCATCTGGGTCTACGGTGACCCCGCCGACTACGAACCCTGGTATCCCTATTTCGGGGCGAATTTCTGGGAGGATTGGGAACGGCAGTTGCACGTCGACCTGTTCGAAGCCGACGGTTCCCTGCTGCTCAGCCAAGACGCAGGCATCGCCATTCACGGCGGGTATTCCCGGGCCTTTGATCAGCGCGGACTCCGCCTTCTCGCGCGCAGCGCCTACCTGGACGAGGACTTCGACGTCGCCCCCTTCCCGCGCGAGCCCATCACGTCGGCCACCAGCCTCGTTCTGCACAACGGCGGAGATTGGTGCTCGACCCATTTGTTCGACGCGACCTCGGCCGAGTGGCTCCGCGACCTCGACGACGTCAAGCTGCCCCAATTCGACAGTCAGGCCTGGGAGCCCGTCCAGGTGTTCCTCAACGGCACCTACTGGGGACTCTACCAAATGCGGGAGCGGCTCAACGCCGACTTCGTCGCCACCCATCATCCCGTCGAGGCCGACGAAATCGACCAGCTCGAGCTCGGCTGGACCCACGAGCCAAACTGGCAGGTGGAAGCCGGCGACGGCGTCGCGTTCGACGCCCTCAACGACCTCGTCGCCTCGTCTGACCTTTCCGACCCCGCCGATTGGGCCGCCTTCGACGCGGCCGTCGACACGGACAACCTCGCCGCCTTGCTCGTCGCCGCCACCTGGTATGGCAACAGCGACTTCGGCACGAACAACCTCCGCCTTTGGCGACCCCGCACCGCCGACGGCGCCTTCCGCTGGATGCTCTACGACATCGGCCACGGCTGGCCCTGGCTCTACACGGACACGCTGACGAACGTGTCGATCACCACGTGGACCGGTATGCCGAGCGGCGCCGCCTTCGACCAACCCGACTTCGTCGCCGACTTCGCCCTCACCGCCGCAGAACTCATGGCGACGAGCTTCGAACCCACCTCGGCCCTCGCAAAACTCAACGCGATGGGCGCTCGCGTCGAGCCAGCGATGCCGGGCCAGCTCGACCGGTGGTGCCCCGGCGGCACCATGGCGGGCTGGGACGCCGCCATGGACGGCGCGCGCACCTACGCGGGAGGTCGTACACCGGCCTACCGTGAGCAGGTCCGCGCGGCGCTTGGCCTCGCGTACGACGTCACGGTCACAGTGGACGTCGAACCCGCGGGGGCCGGACACATCGGCCTGTCCACCCAGGACGTCGCAGCCCCCTTCGTCGGACGCTTCTACGCCGCCATTCCGCTCCACCTCGAAGCCAAGGCCGAGTCGGGCTGGGTCTTCACTGGCTGGGAGGGCGACATCGTCACGTTGGACGCCCTCATCACCCCGGCGCCAGGCGCCGACCTCTCGGTGACCGCCGTGTTCGTGCCCGAATGATCGCCTGGCTCGCCGCGACCTGGGCCTTGGCCGACGCCCCCGTCCACCTCATCGCGGGGGCCACCGCGACCGCCGGACTGCCCTCGCTCGGGGCCGGAGCCGTGGGGCGCATCGCGTTCACCCCGTTCAAGATCGTGGGCTTCGAAGCAGGCGCCCGCGAGTTGATCGCGACGGCCGAGACGCGGACGCTCGGGGCCGTCTTTTTCGGGCTGCGCGCCGCCACGACGCCCGCCAGTTGGCTTCGCGGCGGCTTCGCCCATCACCACGAAACCCCTTGGGACGTCGTCAAGGACGATCCCGTCGGCGCCATCGCGGGCATCGCGCCCCGCATCGTCCACCGCTCGGGGGCCGAACTCGGCTTCGGCGTCGCGCCCCCTGTCGGCGGCGACGTATTGTCGCTTGGAGCAGAGCTCTCGGTGGCGGTGATGCCGGATTCCGCAGGCCCCAACGCCTACTTATTTCTCGATCTGATTGGCGCGATCCACCTCGGTCCACGCCCCCAGGCCGACGAGGCCCCGCTGGACGAGCCCTAGCCGGCCACCGCCGAAGTTACGTCGCCCCCAGGCGGGTACCCAAGATGAGAGGCTCGAGACACCACTTGCAGCTGGTTTGCGCCGCCCTCCTCGGCTGCGGCGACCCTGCGACCACCGACACGCCGACCTTCGTGGATCCAGTCCCCGACGAGACCACGCCTCCCGGACCCACCGGCACCGTCCCCACCCCACCAACGACCACCCCACCTCCGACCACCCCACCCACGCCCGACGAGCCCATCGTCGTGACGCTGGCTCTGCACCCTACGATCGAATCGCTCGTCACTGCGTCCTGGGAACAGCCCGCCGACGCTACGGCCCGCGTGGAGTACAGCTTCGACCTCGGGGAATGGCACGCAAGCCCCGACGCCCACACGCCGGCCGGCCCCGCTGAGGTGCTCCTGCTTGGCATCCCCTACGCGCTGCCCGTCACGGTTCGGGTGATTCCCGATGTGTCGACGGGCGTTGCGAGCCCCGAGGTGGTGATCACCACAGGCGTCATGCCTCCCCTTCCACTTCCCTTGATCGTCGCCGACGACCCCACCCAACAAGAACCGACCGGCAAGTGGTTGCTTGGGAGCATCAACAACGATCAGGGGGGCTGGGCGCCCGGCAAGTACTGGATGTTCATCCTCGACCGCAAGGGCCGCGTCGTGTGGGCGAAACGCGGCATCAACGAGGACATGACGATCTACCTGCAGGTCTCGCAGGACAACGACATTTTGTGGGACCAATCTACCTTCTGGTCCGAGTTTGACGGCGGGGACGGTTCCAAAATCCACCGCATGAAGCTCGACGGCGCGGAAACCCAGGTCATCGACGCGCCCGGCATGCACCACTGCTTCATCGAAATGCCCGACCGTTCGATCGTATGGGGGTCGTCGACCGGCTTTCAAACCGAAGTCCTTCGCAAGATCGCGCCCGACGGCACGCTGTCGGTGGTTTGGGAATGTGAGCCCTTCTACGACTCCTTGGGCCTCGACGATTGGTGCCACACGAACTCGATCACCTACAATCCCGCCACGGACCGCTTCCTGCTGTCCTTTCCCACCGATGACACGTTCGTGCTGGAGGTGGACGGCACCACGGGCGAAGAGATCCGCTGGTTCGGCCATATTCCGCAGTCCTACGCGTTCGACTTGCCGACTTCTGCGTTCCAATACCAGCACGGAACGACGTGGACGCCCGAAGGCACGCTGCTCTTGTCATCCCACTTGTCGCCAAGCGACGATGATGCGCTCGTCCGCGAGTACATCGTCGACGACGCAACGCAAACGCTCACCCAGATCTGGGCGTTCGGGCAAGGGGACGGCATCGACGCGGCCAACGCCGGTGAGGCGCATCGCCTCCCGAACGGCAACACACTGCACAATACGGGCACCGACCCACGGGTGCGCGAACTCACGCCCGATGGCGAGGTCGTCTGGGATGTGAAGTGGAGCGGCGATCGCCTCCTTGGGCGAACCATCTTTCTCGACGACCTGTACCCGCTCGCCCCCTGAACCCAGAGCCGCGCGAAAAAAATGCGCCCCGTGTGATCCGTGGCGCCACTACCTAAGTAGTACCACCGTGACCCTTCTCCGACCGCTCCACCTCGTGTTTCCGACCCGCGATGCGGACTTGAACGCCGGGTACGGGAGGGGCGCCTCGGGCTTCGTTGGGCTACGTTACCCCTCACCTGGAAATCAGGCATTCAAGGAGACGACATGAACCACCTGTTCCGTGCGGCCCTCGCCGTCGGTCTGTTGGGGACCGGGACCGCATTTGCGGCCGACCACAACGAAGCGACCGGCACGAAGGCCGACCACATCGCCGACATCGACGACGTTTACACCTGGCACAAGAACGACGGGAAGGTCGTCGTGATCGTGACCTTCGGCGGTCCCGGCGCCGACCCTGTGGGCACGCTTGGAGCGCTCGACGCCGACGTCATCTATGGCGTTCACATCGACACGAACGCCGACAGCGTCGCCGACAAAGACGTCTGGGTCCGCTTCGGCGAGGACACGATGGGTGCCTGGGGCGTCCAGTTCACGGGCATTCCCGGCGGCGACGCCGTCACCGAAGGCGCCGTCCAGACCACGCTCGACGCGGGCGCCGGGCTGTCGGCCGCAGCGGGTGTCTACGACGACCCGTTCTTCTTCGACTTCCAGGGTCTTGGCGACACGCTGACGACCGCCGCTCTGTCCTTCGACAGCAGCCGCGACAGCTTCGCGGGCAAGAACGTCAATGCCTTCGTATTCGAGATGGACGCAACCGCGGTGGGCGCGACCTCGTTCAAACTCTGGGCCACCAGCGGTCGGAAGTAGGAGACACCATGCGAATCACCATTCTGACTCTGCCCCTGCTCATCGCCTGCGGTGACAACGGCGACACGACGGACACCACGCCGGAACCGACCGACACCACGCCGGAGCCGACGGACGACCCGATGCCGACGGATGGCACGGACACCGTGCCCTCGATGTCGGGGTACGCGTTCGCCAGCGACGACCCGTCGGCCTACACCCGCGTCGACCGGATGGGCATGCCCGCCATTGCCACGGCCGTCATCACGTCCAAGGACGACTACAACGCTGCGGACCCGACCGACGACGCCGCGGGCACGTTCGTCGACGAAATCACGAACAACATCGACTTCCTGCACACCGCGTTGAACGACGACCTGATGGCGTTGAGCCTCACTCCCTGCGCCACCAGCGCTTGCGTCGGTCAGGCCGCACCCTTCGTGGTGCCCGACGCCATCGCCGTCGACACCCTGGGTACAGCGGGCTTCCCCAACGGCCGCAAGCTCGAGGACCAGGTCATCGACGTCACCCTCGCGCTCATCCTGCTGGACCTGACCGTCCATGGCGTGACCACGCTCGCAGGGGTGCCAGTCAATCCCGCCGCCAACGACGTCACGTTCCCTGGCGCGTTCCCGTACTTGGCGCCGGCGCAGTAGTCGCCATGCGCCTCGGTTGGGCGGCCGCTTGGGCCGCCTCATCGATGGGCTGCGGATCGCCGCCGCCCGAAGCCGCCCCACCGGCGCCCACGGAAGTGGGCGTCGAGCCGGCGGCTGCGCCCCTGGCGGTAGCGGCTGCCGAGGGCCTCGACCGCGAGATCGCGGGCACCGAGGCGCTGATTGCGAAACATGACAACGACTGGACCCGCCGCGAAGAGCTGGCGGGTCTCTTTCAACGTCGCGCGCGCCTGACCGGTCGGTTCGCCGACTGGATCCGCGCCGACGAAACCCTGGTGGCCGCCTTCGCCATCGCGCCCGAGGGATCGGGGCCGCATCTGTCGGCCGCCCGGCTTGAGTTCGCGCTCCATCGGCTCGATGGGGTCGAGCCGCACCTTGCGGCCCATGAACGCCGTATTCTCGTCGACGAGCCCGATCGCGCTGAAATCGCGCGCATACGTGGGGACGTCGCCCTCCAACGGGGTGACCACGCCACGGCTCGGACGCACTACGATGCCTCCCTCGCCCTGCGCCCGTCCCTGCCAGCGACCTACGGTCACGTCCAACTCGCATGGTGGGAAGCGCGTTTCGACGACGCCTACGCCCTGCTCGACACCTGCGACACCCTCGTGCACGGAAAGGACGAGAACACGCGCGCCTGGCTCGACCTGCAGCGCGGGCTCATCGCGCTCGATCGCGGCCGATGGGAGGAGGCCGAACGCCACTACCTGGCCGCAGACCTCCACTTCCCAGGTTGGTACCTCGTCATCGAACACCTCGCCGAAGTGCGCGCGGAGATGGGCCGAATCGCGGAGGCCGAAGCGGCCTGGCGGGCCGTCATCGACTCGACGGGCGGGGCCCCTGAGTTCCTCGATGCCCTGGCCGAGAGCCGAAGAAACGCCGGGGACATCCAATCGGCGGACGCCCTGGCGGCGCGAGCGGAAGCGGGCTGGCGCGACCTTCTCAGCCGCTACCCGACGGCGGCCAGCGGCCACGCCTTCGACCACTTCCTCGCGCGCGACCCCGCCTTCGCCTTGGAACTCGCACGGAAGGACGTCGCCGTCCGTCCCAACGGCTCGGTCCGCACCCGTCTGGCCGCGGCGCTCTTGGCCAACGGCGACGCCCCCGGCGCACGCGCCGAGGTTGAAGCGGTCCTGGCGACGCCCTACCGCTCAGCGGCCCTTTACGCCGTCGGGGCCGAGGCGGGCGGCCCGCAGGCTGCGGACTGGCGCTCGGCCGCATTGGCCATCGATCCCCATTCCGTCGACGCACCGGACAACCCGCCGCCCCCAGGGGGCCCGCCATAGGGGGCCACATCCAGCCCCCCCCGTGACGAGGCTCCCCGATGGACCGCGTTCCCCTGTTGCCGGCCGCCCATGCACCCAAGGCTCCCCCTTGGGAGGTCGCACGCTGGTTTGGACCCCCGACCTCGCTCGACGCCCTCGCCGGCAAGGTGATCGCGCTGCACGCCTTCCAGATGTTGTGCCCAGGCTGCGTCATTCACGGCCTTCCTCAAGCCGCCAACATCCACCATGCCTTCGACCCCGCGGACGTGGCGGTCATCGGCCTGCACAGCGTGTTCGAGCACCACTAGGCAATGACGCCCGTCAGCCTCGCCGCCTTCCTCTACGAGTACCGGGTTCCGTTCCCAGTGGCTGTCGACGCCCACGCCGCGGGCGGCCCGCTGCCAGTGACGATGGGCCGCTACGGACTCCGCGGAACGCCGTCACTCGTCCTCATCGACCGGCAGGGCCGGCTCCGTGCCAACCTCTTCGGACGGCCAAGCGATCTTGCGATTGGCGCCGCCATCGCTACCCTCGTCGCCGAATCGGGGATTCG
>SXOB01000068.1 GCA_005776945.1 Pseudomonadota bacterium | reverse complement strand
CGGCGGTGGCGGCCCCGGCATGGGCCCCATCTGCGCAAGCTCCCACCTCGCACCCTACCTACCGGGCCACCCCGTCGTAGGGCCGAACAACGGCGCATCGGACGCGAACGGCCCGGTCAGCTCCGCCCCCTGGGGCAGCGCAAGCATCCTCCCGATCAGCTGGGCGAACATCGCGATGTTGGGGCCCGACGGCCTCCGCAGCGCGACCCAACACGCCATCCTCGCCGCCAACTACTTGGCGAAGCGACTCGAGGGTGCATTCGACGTCCTCTACCGGGGACGCCAAGGCTTCATCGCCCACGAGTGCATCCTTGACCTCCGCCCCTTCAAGGCCGCGGGCGTGACCGCGGAAGACGTTGCCAAGCGCCTCATGGACTACGGCTTCCACGCGCCGACATTGTCGTTCCCGGTCGCGGGAACGCTCATGGTCGAGCCAACCGAGTCCGAGCCCCTGGCGGAGATCGACCGATTCATCGAGGCCATGTTGTCCATCCGCGAGGAGATTCGGGCCGTCGAGCTCGGCGAAATTTCGGCCGACGCGTCGCCGCTCCGACACGCCCCACACACCGCGCTCCGCGTGACGGCGGCCGAGTGGCCCTACGCCTACAGCCGGCAGACGGCCGCCTTCCCCACCGCGTCGACGCGCGCGTCGAAGTACTGGCCGACCGTCGGTCGCGTCGACAACGCCGCCGGCGATCGCAACCTCATCTGCTCTTGCGACGCCTGGCCCGACCGCCGCTGACCACCAGCTGGCTAGGGAACGCTGCCAGCGCCGGCCGCAGGGTCGTCCGACACGAGCCCGCGCCAACGCAAGACGACGGTCGCCGCCTCCGACACGATGGCGTCGTAAAGGTCGGTCTTGCTCAGCACCGTAAGTTGGACGATGACGGCGCCACACCCAAGGGCGACGAGCACCGTCGTCGCCACGCGCGCAAATCCCACCTGGGGCTTCCAGGACTCCGCCAAATAGCCGTTGGCGAGCCGCTCTTCGTCGGCTGACGCGACGTACCAGGCCGCAAGCGATGCCCCAAGGCCCGGAAGGACGGTACAGACCGACCCGAGCGCGAAGCCCACCAACGCGGCCCCAGCCCACAGCCCCACCTGCCTGCTCCGCGGGCGCGGCACCTCTTCGCCACCGAACAACTCGTCCGCGCGGCTCATCGCAACATCGGCCCCCAGCGCCCGCGGAAGTCCGCCACGCGCGCCTCGTCCACCGCGTAGCCTGCCCCCGGCAGAATCCCCATTCCTCGAAGGGACGCGACCGCGCTCGCAAGAGGCACCGCGGCCAGGGCCTCGGGGCGCGACACGTCGTCGGACGCCGTAGCGACGACGCGAGGGATGAAGCGGCCAATGTCGCCGCCGACCTCGGCCAGAATCGCCGCGTTGGAGGCCACATGGTCCACGGCGGTCAACAGGTCCGCAATCCAGGCCCAGACCTCCGCCATCCGCTCTGCATCCGTGACCTCGTACGTGTCGCCCTTGACCACCACAGCCCCGTGAGCCTGCAAGGCAGCGAGGCCAGCGGCCACGCCGGGTTCGGCCACGGCGACGAGGTCGCGCGCGAGAACGTCACGAACGAATCCGTGCGGTCCCGCCAGAGCCTCGACCTCTCCAGCATCACCCACCGCCCGAATCGCAGCGGCCACCATGGCCGGGCCGGAAAACAGATGGAGGATCTGGTTCTTGTGGTAGTCCAGGACGAGCCGGCGACCCGGACGTGCGGCCCAAATGCGACCTGACGGCGTCGACGCGACGTCGACCACCTGTGCCCCGACGAAGCGATCGAGCGCGATGGCGACCGCCGCGTCAAGCGACCCGCCAAGCCGCTCGACGCCCAAGCGTTCCACCCAAGCAGCGAACCGCGCAGATCGGGCGACCAGGACGTCGGAGGTGATCCCTCGGCGATGGTGCACGAGTAGGGTCGCCGCGACGAGTGCGCCCGGCGTGGCCACCATCGCGGCCCCGATCCTGTGGACGACCTTGAGCCCCAACGCCTGGGTCGCATCCCTACGGTCGACGTCCGACCGCTCAGACCATGTGGCTTGATCCGGCGTCCCGTCGACCACTTGCCCCAGGTCGACGGCGTCGCCGACGCGCAGGACAACCCGGCCGAACCGCCGGGACAAGATCGAGCGGGCGCGCACGAGTTGCCCCACCGACTCCGTTTGCTTGGCCGCGCCGGCAAGCTCGGCCTCATAGGCATCGGCCTCGGCCACCTGTTCGTAGGCAATCGCGACAGGGAGGAGCAAGACGTCGTGGCCTTCGGACCGCGGCCGCTTTTCCGCAGCCCCAAGGACCATCGACAACACGCCCAACTTGGGCCGCATCAACCGCCCCGTGCGGCTGCGCCCCCCTTCGATGAAAAACTCCAGCGGGTAGCCCAACGCGACGAGTTCCCGCAGGTAGCGCTCAAAGACCGTCGGGTGAACGCGGTCGTCGCCAAATTGGCGTTTGATGAAGAAGGCGCCACCGCCGCGCAACAACGTGCTGATAGGCCAGATCGCGAGGTTGTTGCCGGCCACGATGTGCGGCAACATCAAGTCGTACTCGAAGAACACCCAGGACAGAAGAAGGTAGTCCAGGTGGGACTTGTGGCAGGGGACGACGACGACGCTGCCCCGCCGCATCGACGCTCGAATCGCCTCGAGGTCCGACGGGCGGACGTCAATGCCAGAGAAGACCCGATTCCACAACGGCCGCAACATCGCGGCAAGCAAACGGACGGTCCCCCAACGGAAGTGCGCCGCGATGCGTCTGAACTCGCGTTCGACCGCCTCGCCGACATCGGTCACGGACCGCGACGTGCGGATCGCCTCTTCGCGGACGAAGGCCCGCATCGGGGGATTGTCGAGGACCCGATGGCGCATCGCCGCGTAGGGCACCAGCCGCGGCCCGCGTACGACGCGCTCCTCGGCGTGCAGCGCCCGGTGCAGCAGCAGCCGCGCGGCTCGCGCCGGGTCCTTGGGGAATCGATCGGCGACCTCCTTGGCGTTGAGGCCTTCGCCGACGGTGATCACCCCGCCATGACGGCCCGTCGTCACCCGCCACCATTCGGCCAACCAGCCAACGGGCGGCTCGGCTGCCGACACGAGTTCCTGGACGACGCCGACGTCGCGCGGACCCCGGTCCCACAACACGGCCACGGGCAACCACGTGACCGGGCGTACACCGGCCGCCTTCAGGGTCGCCCGCAGGGCGGCATCTCCCCGAACGTCGAGGCTGATGGCGACCGCATGGCCGAACCGCACCTGCGACTCCAGCCAACCCGAGTCGATCGGATCGGGCGGACGTTGTCCACTCAACCGCGCCACCAGGCGCCGGCCGGCGCCCCGCAAGGCATTCCCCAACGGCCCCCACCAGCCCGTTGTCCCCAACGCGGTCCACATCGCAATGGGAAGTCGGCGCTCGTTGAGCACGTGGTTCAGCGCGAGGTGGTCGAGCCGACGGGCGCGATCGAGGACATAGACCACGGTCCCGGCTGCTGCCGCCTGTCGGATCCGTTCGACGGACCCCGCATCGACGCGGACCCCGCGCAGCGTGGCCCCAAACCCGAACCAGCGAACGACCCAGCCCATACGGCGGGTCATGCCGCTTTCGTAAGGATCAACGTCGATCACGGCGCGCCCGTGTCGGTCCCCGTCGGCGTCGTCCCAGGCGTCGTGGGCAGGCCGGTGTCCGTCGTCGCCGTGTCGGTCGGCGTGGTCGTTCCGTCGCTGCCTGTGGGCGGCTCCGGTTCGGAGTCCGGCGGCGGAACGGTGACGTAGCCGTCGGGCAAATTGCAGCCGACGTAGACCACACCTGCGTCGCCGACCCCGTCGCCGTCCGCGTCGGGCCACCCGAAGACCCGCGAATTGCAGTTGGGCTCCGGCGGCAACTCGATGGCCAGACACCCCCAAAGGACCCACACCAGCACGTTCACCCCAGTCCGAGGAAGGCCGCCAGCGCGAATCCGACCACCAGGAGCAAGGCTGCCGCCAACGCCAGCGGGGTGCTGATTCGATCGGGCGGTGGCACGGGAAGCTCGTCTTGAACGACGTCCGGAAAATCGAATCGCACGTCTGGATTCTGCAGCGTGGTGGTGTCACTTGGGACGTAGGTCGGGTCGGGCACGCCCTCAGCCGTCGCCTCCCAACGTCCGCTGGCCGAATTCCATCGTCGAAGGTCGTCGGCACTCGCCGGCGCGGGCGTGGCCACACGTTCGTACTTGGAGTCGCCGGCGGCGGCGCGGTCCAGGAGGTCAGCGCGCGCGGCATCCCAGAGCGCGTCCGCCCCCATCGTGGGAATCGTGGCCGAGGGATCCGGCACGCTCTGCCGCGAACGCTGCCCCATGGCCCTAGCTAGCAGGCTGCCGCAAAAAGGCCAGTTGGGTCCGACGACGAAGTCAAAGGCACCCTCGAGGGCCCGCTAAACGGCTGCGGCGGCCGGCAACGCGCCCCCAGGGAGCTTCACGGTGAACGTCGCCCCCTGGCCCACCGTGGATGCGACGACGAACTCGCCACCGTGGGCCCGCACGATGCGGCTGCTGATGGCGAGGCCGAGGCCCGTCCCGCGCGCCCGGGTAGTAGCGAACGGCAGGAAGAGCCGCCCGCGAATCTCCTCAGGGATGCCGGGCCCGTCGTCGATGACTGCAATCTCGACGGTGGGCTCGTGCGCTCCGTCGCGAACGGTCGTCCGGACGACGACCCGCCCCTTGTTCCCTACCGCCACCACCGCGTTGCGAACGAGATTCCAGACGACCTGGCCGACGAGCGCCGCGTCGAGGCTGACGCTCAAGCCGCGGCCATCCGGCAGGTGGACGATTTCCACTCCCGGCGCCACGCCGTCGGCCCGAGCCAACACGAGTACGCGCGCCACCAGAGCGTCAATGTCCACGGGCTCTCGGCTCAACTCAAACGGTCGCGCGTAGTCGAGGAAGCGGGAAACGACGCGGTCGAGGCGGTTGGTCTCCTGGACGATGACGCCAAGCATCTCGCGGCTGCCGGCGTCGACGTCCTCGGCCAACAGGAATTGCGCGGCGCCCTTCATCCCGGCCAAAGGGTTGCGGATTTCGTGAGCAAGGCCGGCCGCCATCGTTCCGAGCGCCGCCAGGCGTTGGGCTTCCTCGCGCGCTTGGAAGTCGCGGATGTTCGCCAGGGCCAGGCCCACGGCGTCCATGAGGTCGCGCAAGGCCACCAATTCCTCCGAACCCAGGGCATCCATCCACGCGTCGTCCCGAACGGCCAGCCACCCGAAGACGACATCGCCGCGTACGATCGCGAATGCTGCATCAGCCCCCATCTCTTCCAGCAGATCCAGTCGCGGATCCCGCGAACGCGCCGCGTCTACGGGGCGCATGAGCCAACGTTGTCCCCGAGCGAACGGCTCCGTAAAACTCCCCTCGGCGAGAACGAGCGGAGGGGGTTCGCGACCGCGAAAGGCGGCGACGCGAAAGCCACCGTCGTCCCCTGACCACAACCAAAGGGCCACATCTGCGAATCGGCCAGACCCGTGCAGCCCGGCGACAAGGTCGTCTGCTACCTCATCGCGATCGATGCGCGCCGGCAGCTCCCGCCGCAGTTCACCTACGGCGTCGACAAGTTGGTACGCCCCAGGGTTGAGTCTTCGACCCAACCACGCGGCAATGCGCTCCCGGACCAACGGGTCGTAGACCGCCAAGAAGACGAGGCTCGCGAGCAGGATCTGGTAGGTCGAGTGGTACGGGTAGAGCGTGAACGTGTCGACCCAGAGGAAGGTCAGACCGTCGACGAGCCCGAGCAAGGCCGTGGCCGCTGCGAGCGCTGCCCCCTTGGCCAGCAGTTCGTGCGGGTCAGGCAACCGGGCTTGGGTCACCGTGTGGTGCAGCAAGTGGATCGCGAGCCCCGCCAGGACCGGAGAAAACGGAGGAATGAGGCCCTGAAGCGCAGCGTCGCGCTGGCTCAGGCTGAGACCCACGGCGTCGATCGGTTCGCCGAGGTTGCGGCCAAGATGCTCGGCCAGCGTAGCGACGGCGGCCCCCACGACGACCGCCAGCAACCAGCCCAGCCGGGTTCGCGCCACCGTCCATCGGGCTGCGCGCCTCGCCGCCGCAATCCTGTCCACGACCCGGTACAGCCCAAGGAAGCCCCAGCCGCCGGCCACCAATTCCGCCGGACTCGCGCCCCCCACCGTGCCGTAGGCCGCGAGGTGCACGACCACGGCCGGCGGAATGACGAAGGCCGTCCCCCAGCCCCAGACCCGGACGTCACGGGAAGGCGCCTCACCTGGCCGCCGCAGGATCTCGTCCACAGCCCACAGTGCAACGGACGGGGCGAACCCACCCGCCAACATGTAGAGCGACCGAAAGCCGCCGAGGCCGGGCAGGAGGCTGATCGCAAAGCCGGCGTAGGCGAGGGCAAGCGTCCAGCCGAGGGTCAGCAACGCGTTGCGCGCCAGGTCGTCGCGGTCGGACCACCAAGCCCGGGTCGCCTGCGCAGCGACGAAGACCGCCACCACGAAGTACAGAAGCGCGGTCAACGGACCCCCTTCGGCTCTATCACCGGCCTCACCATGCCTCAGTCGAACGCCCAACGCGCCCTACCCGCCGTCGATCGCCTCTTGCGTCACCCGGCTCTGGCGCATGCAGCCCACGAGCTACGCCGCGCGGCCATTCGGACAGTCCTCGAACGCGCTCGACGGACCATGCGCGAGGGTGGAGTAGCGCCGGAGGACCTCGTCGGCGCCATTGCCGACGAACTCGCAAATTGGGCGCGTCCGGCCATTGTGCCCGTTTGGAATGCGACCGGCGTCGTGCTCCACACGAACCTCGGCCGCGCCCCGTGGCACGCCGACGCCATCACCGCGGCGGGCGCCGTCGCCGCCGGCTGGTCGTCGGTCGAAATCGACCTCGCCACGGGTCGACGCGGCGGGCGCGCCGCCGGCCTCGTGGCCCGCCTCCAGCGCCTTACGGGCTGTGAAGACGCGCTCGTCGTCAACAACAACGCCGCCGCCGTGCTGCTCGCACTCACGGCGCTCGGTGCTGGCCGCGAGGTCGTCGTGTCGCGCGGCGAACTCGTCGAGATCGGGGGGGCGTTCCGTGTCCCCGATGTCGTCGCCAGCGGCGGCGCGACCCTGCGCGAGGTGGGGACGACCAACCGGACGCGTACGGCCGACTACATCCGGGCGACAGGCCCCGGGACGGCCCTCTGGTTGCGCGTCCATCCGTCGAACTTCCGCATTGTCGGGTTCACCGAACGCCCCGCCCTCTCGGCCCTGGCCCAGGCGGCGAAGGCCGCGGGAGTCCCGCTCGTGGACGACGTCGGCAGCGGCCACCTCTACGGCATCCCCGGCGAGCCAGGACTGCGCGAAACCCTGGCCGCTGGCGTCGACCTCGCGTGCTGCTCTGGCGACAAACTGCTCGGTGGGCCCCAGGCCGGCCTCATCCTGGGGCGGGCCACGCTGGTCGAGGCCCTTCGCAAACATCCGCTCTACCGTGCCCTTCGGGTCGACAAGGTCACGCTGGCCGCCCTCGACGCCACCCTCGCAGTTTGGGAACGCGGCGAACGCCCCCCTGCGGCCAACGCGCTCGCCTTGACGGCAGCAGAGCTGGCGGGCCTTGCCGCGGCTCTGGCCAAGGAACTCGCGAACCGGGGCGTGCCCAACACCGTCATCGCGTCCGACGGCCTCTCCGGCGGTGGTTCAATGCCCGAGACGCCCCTGCCCGGATGGGCGGTCTCCATTCCCTCTCCCGACGTCGAAGGCGTCAGCCGGCGGCTCCGAACGGCACCGAAGCCCATCGTCGCCCGCGTCTCCGACCACGCCATCGTGCTCGACGTGCGCACGTTGTCGTCCGCAGACTTTGCCGCGGTCGCCGATGAGGTGGCCGCCGCCATGGCGGGGCGGTAGGACCGGCCCGATGAGCGGCGGATTCTACGAACAGCTTGGCGTCGACCCGACAGCTCCCTTGCCGGCGCTTCGCTCCGCCTACGCCGCGGCCACAGCCCGCCTTGCCAAGCGCCGCAAAGCGACCGCCGATGCCGGCGGCGACGTCGGCCCGATCGACGTCCTGAAGTCTCGCCTCGATGAAGCTTGGTTCGCGCTGCGCGACCCCCTGCGGCGCCGCCGCTACGACGCGATGTTGGTATGGGCCGCCTCCGATCGCGAAGTCAGCGGCCTGTGGAACCAGGTCGCATCCACGCTCGTGCACCCTGCCGCGGCCGCCGCCGTTCGCCTCGTACGGGCGCTGACGCATCTCGACGAAATGGGTGATCTACCCACCGGCCCTTCGGTGGTTGACGGCCCCCCCACCCTCGTCCCCGCCGACGAGGACCTCACCTCACCGCGCGTGCCTGCGATGTTGGGCGCTCCGACACCCGCGCCAGCGCCTGTTGCCGCGACCCCCGTTGCGGCACCCAGCCGGGGCCCCATGCCAGCGCCGACGCCGCTCCCCGTGCCGGGCCGCACACCGATTCCGGCGCTCCGTACGGTCGACGGCACCGGCAGCAGCGTCATCGTTCTGGACCCACGCAAGTCCGTGGGGCCGTCACCCGACGAACTTGCCGTCTTGCTCGATCGCCACGGTTTCGGTGGCGCCCTCCTGCGCGCGGTCCGGGAGGCGCGCGGCGTCACCCTCGACGCGCTGTCCGACACGACGCGCATCGCCCAGCGCTACTTGGTCGCCGTCGAAGGGGACGACTTCGAGTCGCTGCCGAGCACAACCTTCGTCCGCGGCTACGTTCGCGAGATGGCTCGCGTGCTCGAACTCGACGAGGCCGAGGTCGTCACTGGGTACATGCGCAGGTTCCCCGGGTGACGATCACCGGGCGGACGGCGCGTGCCGGCCGACTCGACGTGGTTCTTGCCGCCACCTTTCCAGACCTGTCGCGTTCTGCAGCCGCGACGGCCGTCAAGGAAGGCCGCGTCCTTCTCAACGGGCGGCCCGCCACCCGCGTCAGCCTTCAGGTCGACGCCGACCTGCATGTGGACATCGCACCGGCTGCAGGTCCGGCCGACCTGCCCGTCGCGCGGGACCTGCCCCTGACCCTCGTCTACGTCGACGACCATTTGGCGGTCGTCGACAAACCCGCGGGTCTCGTCGTCCACCCCGCCCCCGGGCACTGGGACGACACCCTCGTCCACGCGCTGATGTTCCACCTACCGACGTTGTCCGCCGTCGGCGGCGCACAACGTGCAGGCATCGTCCATCGCCTGGACAAGGGCACGAGCGGCCTGATCGTCGTCGCGCGCAACGACCTGAGTCATCGGTGCCTGGCCGCGCAATTCGCCGACCACAGCGCCGGCCGGATCTACCTGGCCCTCGTTCACGGCACGCCGTCGGCCGACGGAGGTATCCTTGACCGGCCCCTCGGCCGTCACCCAGTCGACCGCCTCCGACAGGCCGTCCGAGACGACGGTCGCCGCGCAATCACCCACTGGCGCGTCCGGAGTCGCGGCGTCGGCGCGAGCCTGGTCGAGTGCACGCTGCAAACGGGCCGCACTCACCAGGTCCGCGTTCATCTCGCCTCCATGGGACACCCGCTGCTCGGCGACGGCCTGTACGCCCGTGGACGAACGCCCCCGAAGACCGTAGCACCCACGCTGCAGCCGGACGGCGAGCGACCCATGCTGCACGCCCTGCACCTGCACTTTGCCCACCCGTCCGGCGGGCGGGCCATGGCCTTCACCTCGCGACCCCCGGCCGACTTCGCCACCACCGCGCGGGCCGCGGACTGTTCAGCGAGCGAACTCGAGGAGGCCGAGCCTACGCCCACGGGTCCGTCGCGCCCGCTCCTGTAGAAACGCGACGCGCTCCTCCACCGGACGCGGGTCCCCCAACTCGACCAGGCGCTCAGCCAACCAAGTGTAGTCTTGCGTCATCAACCGGAAAAACACGGCCTGATTGTCCGCGACGCCGCGGAAGACGACCGCATTGTGAGCCGCAAATTCCGCCCAGTTCTCTTCAAACCACGTCGCCATCTCCGTCCAATGCAGGGACGGCTTGATGTGGTGAACGATGTGGTAGCCGTCGTTGTAGGCCTTGTGGTTGTACCGCGTGTTCGTGAGACACGTCGCCGAGCGGAACGGGTCGTCCGCGTTGTTGATGTCCACAAACGCATGCTGGCCCCAGTTCCCCGTCATGAAGAGGGTCCGGATCAACAGCAGAGGCAGGATGAACACGAACGTCGTCGCCACGGGATTGAGCCACGCCAGGAGGCCGACGCCCACAAGCCAAGCCGTCTCGCCGACCCACAACCTCCGTAGCAAGCGCGTCCGACCGTTTTTCCACAGGTAGTGGCTGAGGTGCAGGTGCCCGAAAAACCAGAATCGAGCCCAATAGTGTAGGAAATGCCAGGGATTGTCGCGCTCGTAGGCCAACGTGCTCGAAAGATCCCCTTCGAGGTTGTCTTCCCGGTGATGCATCCCAATGTGGTGCACGGCGAAGGACGTCGGCGTCTGCCCGAAAAAGGGCCCCAACGTCCATGGAATCAGCGCTTCCAAGATGAGGTGGCGCTTGGGGAACAGCGGCCGGTGGCTCACGGCATGCAGCATGAGGATGAACCGGCCCATCCCAAAGACGAACAGGCACGCCACGTAGATCGGGCCCAACACGGCGACGGCGGACCAAGGAAGAAGGAAGAGCAGCAGGGAACAGGTCCAGACGATGGCCGCGAGCCGGGCCGCCACGCGCACGAAGTGGATGTCGCGCGGGTCGACGAGGAGCCTCACGACGGGCCGTTCCCACGCCGTCGCCGGCGCGACCGTGCGCGGATCCGTCGTCGCAATGGCGGTCGCCATCCGGGCCCCCCACGCGAGCAGGCCCGCGAGAACGCGTTCTATCCCCTTCGCGCGGGCCGTCCGTCAGCCTCGCGTCAACCCGGCACGCTCTCAGGCCGCTGCAGACGCCGTCGCAACGGTGCACTGCCTGCTAAGGGCAGGCCGACAGATCGAGCGCAGGTTCCCAAGGGGCAATCGAGGCTTCCGCGACGGCATCCAGACACTGCAGGGCGCCATCGGTGCAGGCCACGCACGTGCCACCGGTAAAGAGCGCGACCAACACGCAGCTACCTAGACCTAGTTCACGGGTGTCGATGCGTCCGGAAACCGTGATGTCGTGGATCTCGTCCCCTGCTGGAGACGCAAACGCCATCTCGGCCTCGAAATTCTCGATGACGATGTCGACGGCGCCGGCAGGAATCGTCAACGTCACCGGACCGACCCTGGCAATTGGGCTGTCCGAGAAGTCGCCGCTGCCCGCGTCGAGCACGGTTTCGCAGTCGGCTTCCAGGGCGGCTCCGTCGAGCGTCGCCGTTCCGACGAGCGCATCGAGCGTCGTGTCATCGGCCGCCGTGACCTGAAGGGCAATGGCGTCGATGTCTGGGACGAGAATGTCCGCATTCGTGGGCGTGACCCAGACCAGGCTGCTGTACTCGATCGCGTAGGTCCGTCCGACGAGGACGTTGGGATCGAGCCCGTCCCCCGCCGTGGTCCAGGTCAGGGTGGAGGTCACGTCGCAGACGGTGACGTCCAACTCGACGGTCCCGCCCGCCGGCCACGCTGGGTCCGGGGCGACATTGGCGGAAAGGCCGTCGCCGGCCAAGTTGACCGTCACGGCGGCTACGGCGCTGGAGACCAAGAGGTCGGCCTCGGCCACTGGAGCCGAAAACGTGATCAGGACGTCTTGGTCGACCGCCAGGTCCGTATCGCCATCCCCAGGCAAGCTCCCCAAAAGGGTCGCAGTACAAGGGGCCGAATCGGTTGGGGGCGGCGTAGGGCTGGGAGTCGTGCCCGGGATTCCCGTCGATCCCGTTGGCGAGGTCCCTTGGCCTCCGTTTGTCGGCGTGGAGTCGTGGACGGAGTGTGCCGGATCCGTCGTTGGCGTCACGCCGGTCGCGCACCCGAGGGCGCAACCGACGACCAGCCACCTCAAGTCGGGTCCGGGGCAACGCATTCCGGATTCGCCTCGATGTCTGCGGCCGTCACCGACTGGAGTGTGAGGCCCGGAACGATCTCGGCGTCCATGTCGTCGACGTAGACGGTGAGGCACGTCACGGAACCGTCCGTGCAAGGCTCGCAGTCGATGAGGAAGGTCGCAAGCAGGTCGCAGACGCCGCCTTCGGTGGTCATCTCGAGGACGTCCATCAGCGTGCGCGTGTCGATGCTGCCAGCGAGGACGCCGCCGCGGATCGCTGAGCCGTCCGGCGTAAATGCGCCCGACAGAACCAGGTCGTCGATCGTGACCTGAACGCCCTCAACTTCGACCGGGAGGCTGTCGGATTCGACGCTGAAGAAAGGGTCGTCCGTGAAGTCCGCCGGAACCGGGAAGATGATCGATTCGGTGCACACGTCTTGGGTTCCGTCGGCGTTCGCGAGTGCGCCCATGAACGTCAGATCCGCTGCGCCAGCGGCTTCCACGCCAAGGTAGAGCTCGAACGTGAGGAACGTCTCGAGGATGTCCCCGACCCCGGGAGGTTCGATGAAGCGGCCGGAAGCCAGGTCCAACGAGTACGTGTTGCCGACCAGGGCATCGCCGCCACCAACGGGGTCGCCGGCGTCGCTGACCGTGAAGGTCGACGTCACGGCCGTGCAGCTCCAGTTCAGCGTCGCCGCGTAGGTCGCGCCCGGCGTGAGCGGGGCGGCCGGCGTGAACACCACGCGCGTGCCCTCGATCACTTCGTTCGTGCCGGCGACGTCGGCGCCAGCGGAGTCCGCCAACGTGATCGTGGCCGTGGCCTCAGTCTCGACAAAGCCGAATTCGACCGTCGTGCGGTAGTACGCGTTGGTGGCGCCGGTGGCCGGAAAGGTCGCATCAGCGTCGAGCCGGTTCGTGTCACAGGTGCCCGTGTTGGAATCCGTGCCGTCCGTCCCACCGGGTCCAGTTCCGTCGTCACCTCCACAACCGATCAGGGCGAGCCCAAAAACGACGAATCCACGAGACATATGTCCTCCGATGCGCGACCGCCGTCACTATGGCGGCGAGACCCTTCCGGCAACGGCGCTCAGGCCCATGTCAGAAGCCTGCGAGATCCTGCGCCCGGACTCGGTAGGGGCGTACGAAGATGGGCTCAACGGGGCGAACCCCGGGCGGGCACCGAAGCTGTCGATCGGTCCAGCCGATCCAGCGCCCGTCCGGATGGCGCTTGGCGAGCTCGGTGCGAACCTGCTGCGCTCCCTCCACCTCGCCCCACGCGTGCAGCGAAGCCGCCAGCAGCGCGCGCGCTTCCTCATCGGAATCGGTGTCCGCGTACCGCTCGACGACCGACTCCGTCCGCCGCGCCACGGCACCCCAGGCGTCTTTGCGGGCGTAGAAGCGCGCGACGAACAGCTCCTTCGCAGCAAGCCGGCCGCGGCCTTTCTCGACAGCCTTCGCCACGTCTTCAGCGTAGGTGCTCTCGGGGTACCGCGTCGCGAAACCGGCCCAGGCATTCAGCGCGCTTCGCGTCAAGCCCTGATCCCGCCCCGCGAATTCCGGCGCGTCCTTCCAGACACACTGACCCAGACGCCAAGTCACGAAGTCCATGTCGGGGTGCCGCGGATGGTAGGCCGCGAACTCCTCGTACTCGACCCGCGCCAGCTCGAAGTCACCCTTCTTGAAGTAGGTGTCCGCAATTGCGAGCTGGGCTTTGAGCGACACCGGATCGTCGCGATGGAAGTTGCGGAGGCGGTTGAACACCTCCAATGCCTTCGTGGTCGAGCCCCGCCGAAGCAGCTTCAGGCCGCGCTCATAGGACTCGGCAGGCGTCTCGGCCTTGGAGGACGCGGCCTGCACATCCACGACCGACAACCACAGGGCAAGCCAAACGAACATCGCCACCCCCCTAATCGCCCGAGGGCGCTTGCCGACCCCCTTGGCCGTCCCTAGCTTGGTCGCCTTGGAGGCCGTGTGGCCGAACTGCAGGTGACGTTTTCGTCCTTCGTCGTGTCCCTGGCCACGTCGGCCATGTCGTCTCTTGGCGAGGGCCCCGAGGCCGGCCCCATCGACCTGTCGATGGCCCAACAGACCATCGGACTTCTGCAGACACTTCAGGCGAAGACCAAAGGCAATCTCGACGACCAGGAGGCGCGCCTGCTCGAGGCCGTCCTCTTCGAAACCGCTGAGAAGTACAAGGCGAAGGGCGGCACCTAGTCCGCCCTCCCGGGGCCCTCGCGGGCTCGCGTCGGACGGCGCCGGTCATCACGCTCCCCGGCACGCCGGCGAGCGTTTCGCCCTCTTTGCAGAAGCCTGCTAGATCGTCAGGCCGCCGTCGACGTCGATGCAGCGGCTCGTGAAGTAGTCGCATTCAAAAATGAAGCGCACGGCCTGCCAGATCTCGGTCGTGGAGGCCGCGCGCCGCAGTGGCACGCCCTCGAGCATCTTGCCGAGCACTTCGGGACGCATGCCTTGCAGGATGGGTGTGTCGACGAAGCCCGGTGCCACGGCCCCGACGCGGATTCCGTAGCGAGCGAGCTCCACGCCCCAAACTTTCGTGTCGGCCACGAGACCCGCCTTCGCCGCCGAGTAGTTCGACTGGCCAGGGTTGCCGTGACGCGCAACCGAGCTGACGTTCACGATGACCGACGTAGGGATCTTGCGCTCGATGACTTGAGCCGCGAACTCCCTCGTACACAAGAACGGTCCCGTCAGGTCCACCGCGATGACCGCGTTCCACTGAGCCATGGTCATCCGCTTGACCGTGCCCGTCTCCTTGTCCGGGCGCACGAGCAGCCCATCGCGGAAGATGCCGGCATTGTTGACGAGGCCGTCGAGGCCGTCGAAGGCCGCAGACGCTGCGGCCATCGTTTCAACCACCGCCGCTTCGTCGGACACGTCACACCGGTAGGAAACGATGCGGCCCCCCCCCTCCTCGACCAGGGCAGCGAGCTTGGCGTCGTCCATGTCCACGGCCGCGACCCGCGCACCCGACCGCGCCAACTGCAGCGCGAACTCGCGCCCCATGCCGGACGCGGCACCCGTGACCATCACACGACTGGATTCGAGCTTCACGAGACCTCCCCGCCCAAGGCGGAACGAACGAGTTGATCGGCGCGCACCAAGGCCGCCGCCAAGGCGGAAACATCCGGGCCACCCGCCTGCGCCAAGTCGGGTCGACCACCGCCACGGCCCCCGATCAGCGGTGCGACCTCGCCAACGATGCGGCCGGCGTGCACGCGGGCGGCGAGGTCCCGGGACGCGGCCACGATGAGTGTCCCGCGCCCGTCGGCCACCGCGGCCAACACCACGACACACGTCCCCAGTTGCTCGCGAACGCGGTCGGCAGCTTCCTTGAGGTCGCCCTCAACCTGCGCGACCAGCACCTTGACGCCGCCCACATCGACGGCCAAGGACGCGAGGTCCGCCGCCCGCGAAGCCGCTTGGGCCCCACGCATCGCTGCCAGTTCGTGTTCGAGGGTGCGTCGGTCGTCGAGCAGCCGCGTCACGGCGTCGCCCAACCGATCCGGCGAGGTCTTGAGCGCTTCCGCGACGCCCTGGACCTGACCCGCCAAAGCGCGAAGGTGGCGCATTGCTCCTGTGCCTGTCTGGGCTTCGACGCGTCGAATGCCCGCCGCGACGCCGGACTCGCCTACGATCCGCAGCAGGCCGATGTCGCCGGTGGCGCGGACATGGGTGCCACCACAGAGTTCCGTCGAGAAACCGGGGACGCGCACCACCCGAACCCGATCGTCGTACTTCTCGCCAAACAGCGCCCTCGCGCCGCCCGCCACGGCATCCGCGAGGGCCTCCTCGCTCGTGGCGACCGACGTGTTGCGAAGCACTTCGCCTAGGACGAGGTCTTCGACGCGCTCGACCTCGTCGCGCGTCATTGCGCGGTGATGGGAGAAGTCGAAGCGCAGGCGGTCCGGACCCACGAGCGACCCCTTCTGGGTGACGTGAGCGCCAAGGACGGCTCGCAGCGCCGCATGCAGCAGGTGGGTTCCCGTGTGGTTGCGGCGCGTGCGGTCCCGCCGCTCGACGTCGACCTGGGCCTCCACAACGTCGCCGACGGCCAGCGCAGCCCCCGCCACGCCCCGGTGTTGCCAGACGCCCGCTGCGGCGGTCGTGTCTTGGACGGTGAAGGAACCCAACGACCCCGTGTCGCCGACCTGGCCGCCCGACT
>SXOB01000067.1 GCA_005776945.1 Pseudomonadota bacterium | reverse complement strand
GGCAAGACCACCACCGCGATCAACCTCGCTGCCGCCCTTGCCACGATGGGCCGTCGGGTCCTCCTCGTAGACCTCGACCCTCAGGGCAATGCCAGCTCCTGCCTAGGTTTCTCCCGGGATCAGGGGCTGCCTGGCATCTACGATGCGCTTCTCGACTTTCGCCCGCTGTCCGACGCGTTGACCGAGGTCCGCCCGACGGGCCTCTGGCTCGCCCCGGCAACGCGCGACCTCGTGGGCGCTGAAATCGAACTCGTCGACGAGGATGGCCGCGAACGGCGCCTCCGCCGCGCCTTGGCCGATGTTCGGGGCCGCTTCGACGACATTCTCATCGACTGCCCCCCGAGCCTTGGTTTGCTCACCCTCAACGCGCTCGCTGCCGCCGACACGCTCCTTGTGCCGCTGCAAGCCGAGTACTACGCCATCGAAGGCCTCGGAGACCTGCTGCGCACGTTGTCGGCGGTTCGCCGCGGCATGAACCCGGACCTGGTACTCGGCGGCATCGTCGTGACGATGTTCGACCCGCGCAACAATCTGTGCCGCGACGTCGACCAGCAGGTGCGCGAGCACTTCGGCCAAGACGTGCTTGCCACCGTCATCCCCCGCAATGTCCGGCTCGGCGAGGCGCCCAGCCACGGCCGCACGGCCATCGAACACGACCCGCGTTCGGCCGGCGCCCGCGCCTACTCTGCGCTGGCGCGTGAGTGGGCCTCACGCCATCGCGCGCCCGCCCTGTCGGGGGCCATGTGAGCAAGGCGCTCGGGCGCGGCCTCGCCAGCCTGATTCCGGACGACGCGCTCGCGCTCGACGGGGCGTCCGACCGCGCGGTGGTCCGCACCGTTCCCGTGGCGGAAATCCGCCCCAACCCCGAGCAGCCGCGCGAGGTCTTCCACGACGAGGCCCTCCGCTCGCTCGCGGCCAGCCTGCGCCAACACGGCATGTTGTCGCCGATCGTCGCCAGGCGCCACGAGGGCGCCTACATCCTGCTCGCCGGCGAGCGACGCCTGCGCGCTGCCGCTCTGGCGGGCCTCGCCGAGGTGCCCGTCCTGGTCCGTGAGGCCCCTACGGCGGCGGAACAACTCGAACTTGCGCTCATCGAGAATCTTCAGCGCGAGGACCTCGACCCCATCGAGGTGGCCCGCGGCTACGCCAAACTCACAGCGGACCACGGCCTGACGCAAGACGAAGTGGCCTTGCGCGTCGGCAAGGACCGAGCGACCGTCGCCAACGCCGTCCGACTCCTCCGACTCCCCGAATTCGTGCGTGGCGCCGTCCGGGAAGGACGCATCAGCGCGGGCCACGCCCGAGCGATGTTGCCACTCACACACGAAGGCGACCTCCGCCGTATGCTCGTGCGCATCGTCGCTCACGGCCTCAACGTGCGCCAGGTCGAGAAGTTGGTGGCGGACGCCGTCCGCACGGGACCCTCACGACGGGCCGGCGCCGCGGCGCGCGCACGTGCCCTCGACCTGGCCGTCCGCACCCTGCAGGACAGCCTTCGCACGTCGGTCCAAATCAAACCGCGCCAGCGGGGAGGGGGCTCCATCGTCATCGAATATGCCGATGCCGAGGACTTCGACCGCCTGCTCACGCGTCTGCGCGCGTGAATCCCGCGGGCTGGCTCGCTCCCGATGGCGCTTGGGCGGGCGACGCCACCTTCGACGGGCCCGCCCACATCGCTGGGGCCTTCCGCGGAAACCTCCGGTCGTCCGATTGGGTTGAAGTGGCCGAGTCGGGTCGGGTGGACGGCCGCATCGAGGCGCCGCAGGTGCTCGTCGCCGGTACGGTGGACGGAGACATCGTCGCCACCGAACGCGTCCGTTTCGAGGCGACGGCAAGGTTCCGCGGCACGGTCACCACGGCTTGGCTCGACGTTGAGCCCGGCGCTCGGCTGGCGGGCACCCTTTCAGTGGACCGGACCGAGAGGAGCTAGCCGCCTGCGAGCCCGTCGCTCGAGGCCTCGCGACGACGGTCTGGCAAACCAAGGCGTCCGAGGATCTCGCCGACACACGACTCGATGGAGCCCGTCCAACGTAGGTCGGCCCGTGCGGCGCTCGGCGCCACGACGGCGATGTGGTTGGGCCGCACCATCTGTTCGTAGCGATCGAGCACTTCGGTCACATTTCGACCGCGCTCGACGAGGTCGCGGCGCAGCCGGCGGAGGAGGCGGAGGTCATCAGGAACCTCCAGATAAACACCCAACTCGACGTGCGTGAGGATGGGCTCACACAAGGCAAAGAGCCCCTCGACGACGACGTAGGAGGCAGGCCCAACCCCCTGCGGAGCCAGCCGCCTGTGCGTCGCGAAATCGTACACCGGCACCATCGCCACATCGCCCGTCGCGAGGCGCGCCACGTCGGCCGCCGCCGCTGAAAGGTCCAAGGCCTCGGGCCGATCGAAATTGGCCGTGGACGCTTCGTCTGCGGCCACAGGGTGATGGTACCGATCGAGTGAGATCATGGCGCCGCGGTCGCCAAGGGCCGAAACCAACGCGCGGGCCAAGGTCGTCTTGCCCGAGCCACTGCCACCTGCAATTCCAATCACCAACTGCGTCGACTCCACCCTGGCGCGCGGTCGGGATCCCAAGCCGGCGGCCAGGAAACGCCCGAACGCGCAAGGAACGGGGTGCAGGGCGAGGAAAGCCGTACCGAGCGTACGGCGACCGTGCCAGAGGTACGGTGCCCCCGCGGGCGCAGCAGGACGGCGCTTTGCTGCAGCCTGCTAGGGTTTGTCCGCATCCGCTCCGCCCTTGTACCCGACCCATAGTGCCGGCTCCCAGGTCGTCACCATGGACTCGCCCCGGGCCCATGTCGGCCCGCCCGCGGCGCGGGCGGCGACCCAGACCGGCCCGAGGCGCACGCCGACCTGAAGCTCAGCGAGCAGGGGAACCGACCAACTGCCGCTTGGCAGATCGAGGGCGGCAGGGACCGCCAAACCGACGCCCCCCGTCCAACGTTGGCCGACCGCCCCGAAGGCGACCCCCACCATCGCGTCCACACCCGGCGTTCCTGTCAACGGATCGCCGTGAGCACCTGCCGCCAGCACCCCATCGAGGCGCCATACACCATCTTCGGTCGGAACGATGGGGCGCCAAGCGCCCCAGCCCCCGATGCGGTCCAGCGCGTACCGACCGTCCAGCGCGACGGAGAAGTGCTCCCCCACGGGCACAGCGACGCTCGCCGAGCGCAAGCCCGCGGCCAGTGACGGGGCGTCGAGCGGTCCCCGAAGGGCGATGGGGTCGGCGAAGGCCGCCGCCCCCAAGGTCAGAATCACCGCCGGCGACGGAGCAGGGCGAGCGCGCCCAGTCCGAAGGCCCAGGTCGGCGTGCCGGTGTGGTCACAGCCACAACCTTCGCTGGTGCTCGCGTCCTCGTCCGGCGTGTCCGTTCCACCAGGGGCCGGCGGACAATCCTCGTCGACGTCGCCATCACAGTCGTCGTCGATGCCTTGGCACAATTCAATTGCATCGGGATGGATGTCGACGTTGTTGTCGTCGCAGTCGCCGCCCTCGTCGACCCAATCATCGCCAGGCGGCTCGCAGGCGTTGACCGGGTCGCCGGAACCGAATTGGTCGCGGTCGAGGTCCTCGTACCAGTCCACCGCACCGCCGACACCTTCCGGGTCGGCCGTGCCGTCGCAGTCATTGTCCAACCCGTCGCAAATTTCCTCGGCGCCAGGGTAGATCGCGTCCTCGTCGTCGTCGCAGTCACAGCTGCGACCGTGGCCATCGCCATCGACATCGATTTGGTCGACGTTCACGTCGACAGGGCAGTTGTCGCAGGCGTCCGGCAGGTCGTCGCCATCGGTGTCGACGAGGTCGTCGTCACCATCGCAGACGTCATCGCTGTCGCACACGGTGTCGCCGTCGCTGTCATCGGCGATGTCGAACGGGCAGATGTCGCAGTCCGACGGGACGAAGTCGCTGTCGTGGTCCACCATGTCGTCGCCATCGGGGCAGACATCGAAGCAGTCCGGCACGAAGTCGTCGTCGGAGTCTGCCTCCTCGTCCGTGGCGGGGTTGCAGTCGTTGTCGATGCCGCCGTCGCAGACTTCGATGCCGCCGGGGAACGCCGCATCGGAAAGGTCGTTGCAGTCGCCTTCGCAGGTCGTGAACCCGTCGAAGTCGTCGTCGGCGCCCTCAATCGTGAGCGGGTTGCAATCGTTGTCGAGGCCGCCGTCACACAACTCGACAAACGTGGGGCTCACCGCGGGATTCGCGTCGTCGCAGTCAATGCATTTGGGCGAACCGTCGCTGTCGCCGTCGGCTTCGTTGGGCGGAAGCGAGCCGTCGCAGTCATTGTCCAGGCCGTCGCAAAGCTCGGCGGCGTCGGGGTGAACCGTCGGATCGTTGTCGTCGCAGTCGCCGTCGCTCGTCAGGTACCCGTCCCCGTCGCGGTCCGTGTCGAGAAGGAAGGCGTACTGTGCCTCGAAGATCTCAGTGGTGTCACGGACCATGTCGCCGTCGAGGTCGAGGCCGGTCATCTCCATGCTGCACCAGCCGCCGGCGATGGCCTGGCCGCCAAGCGTGATCACGGTGAGCGACCTTCCAGTGACCGGATCGCCTGAACGCATGACGGTCTCACCGGCGGGGCCCGGGATGACCTCAAGGCCGTCCGTGAGCAACAGCGGATCGCCGACCAACGGCCCGGTGACGTCGGCCATGAAGTCGACGCTCGCGCCTGTGGCAGCGACGATGCTTGGCGGGTTCGTCATCGCGACGCCACCCGACACGTCGAAGGCGGTCTCCAGCGAGGGGAAGCCCGACCAGTCCCAGAAGTTGAAGATCGCGAGACCACCGCCGAGAACCCAGCTCTCGATGCGGCTTTCGATCTTGGGGGACAACACGAAAAGGCATTCGTCGACCACCAGCACGTCGAAGCCGCCGGCATCGAAGGCCGTCTCGAACTCCGTCGGAGTGTCCGTCAGAATGACCGTGTGGCCGAGATTGAGGGCGGCCTCACTCGCGGCGTTGGCAAACCCGTACCCGGGGCCGCCCGCGCCGTAGTGAACCAACACGGTCTCCGCCTGGGCCGAGCCCGCTGCCATCCACAACGCAAGGGTCACGCACGTACGCATCATCCACCTCGGCCCACTACCTTAGCCCGGGTCCACGCCTTTCGCGATAGTCGAGCACATGAGCTCACTGCTTCTGTCCGTCCTCGCCTGCGGTGCGACCACCACCGAACCCGACGCCTTCACGCCCGACACCGTGCCGCCTGCCGGCACCACGCCGTACGATCCGACCGCATCGGATCGCGATGCCGACGGGCTGATGGACGCGTCCGACAATTGCCCCGGTGTGGTCAACGCCGACCAGCTCGACGCCGACGCCGACGGCATGGGCGACGCTTGTGACGGCTTCCTCGACGTCGATATCGACTTGGTCGACGACGCGGTCGACAATTGCAGCGACGCCGCGAATGTTGACCAGCTCGACAGCGACGCCGACGGCGTTGGCGATGCGTGCGACAACTGCCCGACCACGGCGAACGTCGACCAGGCCGACCGCAACGGCGACGGCGTAGGCGACCCCTGCCACTGCGACAGCTGCGAGGAAGGGCAGTGGTGCTACGACCACCCCGGCGGCGAACAGTCCTGCCTCGACACGTGTCTGCCGGGAGCCCAGTGCGGCATCGGCAACTGCTGCCCAGAAGGCTCCACGTGCGACGGCGAAACCTGCGTGTTCGCCGACATCTGGGTCGAGCCCAACCGGCTCGCCGCAAGCCTCGAGATCGAATGGAAGGACATCGCCGAGGACAGCTGCGAGCTCATCGAGGGTTGCGTCGGCGCCTCAGGCCAGCGCCGCCTGCTTCGCTTCGACACGCAAACCCCCAACACCGGCGATGGCGACCTCTTCCTAGGCAATCCCGAGGCCGCTGGGAACCCGCACTTCGTCTGGTCCGACTGCCACGGGCACTACCACTTTGATTCCTACGCCGAGTACTCGCTCCTCGACCCCGAAGGAAATTCGGTCGCGCCCGGCCATAAGCAGGCATTCTGCCTCATGGATCTCGAGCCGTGGAGCCCAGGCGTCGGTTTCGGTGACGCCGTCTATCATTGCGGCTACCAGGGCATTTCCGCGGGTTTCTCCGACGTCTATGATTCCTACTTGGACTGCCAGTTCATCGACGTGACCGACGTGCCAGGCGGCACCTACCGACTGCGCATCGAACTGAACACCCAGAAATTCCTCGCCGAAACGGACTACGACAACAACGCCCAAGAAGTCATGGTATTCCTGCCATGATCTGGGCCCTTGCCGCCTCGGCGTTCGCGCTCGAAACCGGCACCTTCGAATTGGGCGGCGACGACACGACCGCCATCGCCCAACTCGCGCTCAAACTCGATGTCTGCCAGCCGGACTACGACGTCACCCTCGTCACCGTCGGCCCCTACGCATTCGTCGAGGTCGCGGTAGAGCTGCGACCCGTCGTCTACCAGTGGATGGGCGGCGACGATTGGTCGCTCGTGTGGAATGGGCCGGCTTGGTCGCCGGACCTCGGCACCGGAATCGCCGAGAGCCCCGAACAGGGCGTGCCCCTGTTGGCCGGCGAACTGTACGCCATCGGCATCTGGATCGACTCCCCCGGCGTTGGCTACGCCTACGACGAGATCGGGCCGCAGAATTTCCCGTGGGGAACCTGCTCGGGCTCGCTGTTCACGGGCTCTGGCAACGACCCGGTCGTCCCTTCGGAACTCGTCCAAGAGCCGTCCGACCACAGCTACCGGATGGACCTCAAGGTCACGTACCCGACCGACGGCGACGCCGATGGCTGGCCCAGTGATGACGACTGCAACGACGGCGACCCCCTCGTTCACCCCGAGGCGCCCGAGCGGTGCAACGGGATCGACGACAACTGCGACGAGGACGTCGACAACGATGTCGTCGACCTTTCCTACTACCCCGACACCGACGGCGACGGCTTTGGGGACCCCGCCGGAACCCCGTCTCTGTCGTGCAACGAACCGCCCATCGGGCATGTGCTCGACGCCACGGACTGCGACGACGCGAACGGGGCGGTCTTCCCCGGGGCCGTCGAGCTTTGCAACGAGGCGGATGACGACTGCGACCTGCTCGTCGACGACGGCATTCCCGCCTGGTGGTGGTTCCCCGACGCCGACGCCGATGGCCACGGCGCCGTGGGATCGACCCCGGTCGTGAGCTGCGCCGACGCCGTCGACGGTCACGTCACCCTTGACGACGACTGCGACGACGCACGCAGCGACATCTTTCCCACGAGCCCGGAGGTGTGCGACGGGGTGGACCAAGACTGCAACGGTCTGACGGACGACGGCGTTCTCGACATGCCTGCGAGCGCGTGGTTCCCCGACGTCGACGCCGACGGATTCGGCGACCGGTTCGCGGTGGGTCAGATGCGCTGCGACATGCCGGTGGACCTCGTCGCCGACGCCACGGACTGCGACGACGCGAACGCAGCTCGCTTCCCCGAGGCGCCCGAGGTTTGCAACGGCGTCGACGACGACTGCGACGGCACGATCGCGGCGGACGAAAACGCCGACGGCGACAGCGACGGCGCCCTGGACTGCGCGGACTGCGACCCTGCCTCCGCGCTCGCGTTCCCAGGTGCCCCCGAAGTGTGCGACGACGGCGTCGACCAGGACTGCGACGGCGCCGATCTCGCGCCGTGTGAGGTCCCCGAGCCCACCCCGAACACAGGGGAGCCCGTGGGCGAGACCAAGGGCTGTGCCACGGTCCCCAACGCCCCAGGCTTCGCCCTCGCCGCGCTCGCGCTCCTACGGCGACGCCGGCTCAGCGCCCGCGCGTAGACAGCAACTGGGCGCCGTCGCTGACGGTCTGTGAGCCCGGAACCACGAAGCCGTCGAGGTCCTCGCGCACCAACCAGGCCGGCGTGAGGTGTTCGGGCCCCATATTCCCGATGGGGATGAAGCCGAGGTCCGACATCATGGAAGCTTCGAGTTCCGCGTAGGCGACCGCGCGAGCGCTCCGATCCGGCGCCGACATCAAGGCCTCGAGCGCCGCCTGCGTCCGCTCGCTGCCAAAGGACAGCCGACGCAGGTCGGCGCCAAAACCCATGAACAGGAACAGCGCCTCGTCCCCCCAAGCTGGCGCACAGAGAACGCCCAAAAAGGCGTCGACCGCTGGCCGCTCCAGCGTCTGGTTGAGCGACTCCACCTCGACCACCTCGATCCCAGCGTCGCCGGCTTGCGCCGCGATGGACGCAATCAGCGGCCCATCGGAGGGGTAGGCACCCACACGAATGGGCGCCGTCCGCCCCGCCCACGCCATTCGCGCGGCGTCGGCGTCCTCCGCAAGGGGCTCCAGACCGGGGTCGTAGCCGAGTTGGCTTCCCCCAAGCAGGCGACGACCCGCGTTGAACCTGGCATTCACAGGCAAGTCGTCGAGTTCGTCGCGCCGAAGGGCCATCGCAAGCGCTCGCCGTTCCTCGATGCGATGCAGGGCATTCGGGCCGTCCCGGAACAAAAGGAGCCCGCGCGCACAGTCCCGCGGTTCGACCGCCCCCACGGCCGCGACGATTCCGGGGGCCAGCGGAGTGCCGGCCGCCAACGTCACGCCATCGGACCCCGAAGTCAGGACCTCGTCCGAGGAGAGGCGCGCAATGTCGAGCGTCCCCGCCAGGATCGCCCGCTGTGCCTCCGCGGGGTCCCGGATCCCAACGACCTCGAGCACGTCCGCCCGAGGGGCCCGCGGGTGCTCCAGATTGGCCTCCAATCGGAACCCTGCGCCCTGGGTGGGCTGATGACGCCACGGCCCCGTGCCCACCGCCTGGGGGGTCGGAGCCACACAGCCATCCCGCGCGACCTCGGCAGGGACCAAGTAGGCCGACGACAGGAGGACCTCGACCTCCGGTACGGGCCGCGCCAACGCCAACACGACGTCGTCGCCGACAACGGACGCCTCCTTCCAGCTGAACTCGAGGGCGCCCTCGCGCGACGCCAGTTCCAGGCTCGCCAACAGGTCGTCCGCCGTCGCAAGCCGCCCATGAGGAACGCAGGGGTGAGGGGAGAAGGCCACGTCGGGCCGCAGGCGCAGGCGCGTCGAGGGTCCAGCGCCACCTCGGCGAGCAGGCCGTCGGGCGACACCCGCCCGGTCGCGTCGAGGCGGACGAGCGGCTCGGCGACCTAAACATCAAAGGTCCTGAGGAGGCACCCTACAAGCCTGCCGTGAGACACCTCCCTATCCACCCCCCGTCAACCTGGAGATAGCCTTGAAGAACCTACCGACGGCAACCCAGATGGATTTCTTGACCTACGCCTTGGCCGAGGCGCTCACCGCTCGGGAGCCCTTGCTGGCCAACGTGAGTCCCGCCCAACTCAAGAACCACGAGGAGTTCGTGAAGGCCTGGATGACCAAGAACCCCGATCTGCTGCACCAGGCCCTGGCCGAGGGTTCCCGGCTTGGCCCGAGCCTCACGACCTTCTCCACGGAGGTCGTGTGCGACCTACTTCTGCCCGTTCTCATCCCTCTCGTCGGGGTGAGGCAGGCTGAGCGCCCGCTCTACTGGTGACTCACTTTCTCTTCCGCCCCAGGTATTTCTCCGCCAGCTGCGGAGAAACCACGTTCTCGCAAAGGGGGTACTGGGGGAGTTCGCGGGGAGCCTCGTTTGAGATCAGGTCGCACAAATCGGCGTAAGTGGTCTTGCGGCTGATGAAGGAGTTGATTTCGTCACGACGAGCCATCCACACCTTCAGGTCTCGTGCGTCGTTCCGGTTGTCCACGACGACGAGGGCGGCGGAGACGGCCAACACCACACCCACCGTTCCAGCGACGCCCGCCCCAAACAAGGCGACCACGGCCAGCGTCCACTCCCGGCCCATGGAGCTTGTCGTGCGGGCCGAGGGTCCCGCGGCCGGCGCGGGCGTCCACGTCGAGGACGCCGACGCAGGCACGGGGTCCAACGTGGACCGGCGGAGGCGCACGGCCAACTCACCTGCCGAAGGTCGGTACAGGGGGTCGACGGACAGACAGCCGCGCACGATGGGTCCGAGTGCGGGGACCCGGTCGCCGACGATGTCTCCGAGCGCCGCGGAGTCTGCGGTCTGGATGCGCGCCAACGCGTGCATCAACGGCATGTCGGGGACCAGCGGCGTACCTAGCGCCAACTCGTAGGCCAATGCGCCAAGCGCCCACACGTCCGACGCCGGGGTCGCATCGTCGCCGTCGAGCAACTCGGGGGCGAGGAAGCCGACCGTGCCCTTCGTCGCGCCTGGCGCCGTCGTCCGCTGCGTTTTGGCCCCTACGGCGATGCCGAAATCGAGGATTTTGACGGCGCCGGTCTTCGTGACGAAGACGTTCTCAGGCTTCAGATCGCGATGCACGACCGGCGCGGGGCGGCCCTCGTCGGTCAGCCCGTGGGCGTAGGCCAGGCCCGCCGCGATCTGTGCGACGACGTCGACGGCCCATCCGGGCTCGAGTCCGTGGGGGTGTCGCGCGATCACCCGGTCCAGCGGTTCTCCGTCGAGCAGCTCCATCGCCAAGATCAGCTCATCACCCTCGCGAAACAGCTCGTGGACCGTCACGACGTTGGGGTGGTCGAGCCGGGCCCCGATGAGGGCTTCGTTGATCAGCGCGGCTGACAGCCAATTCGCGACTTCCGGACGCAGACGCTTGAGGGCGACCGCCTTCCGAAATCCCGCTTCTCCCTCCAGAACGGCGCGCCAAACTTCGCCTTGGCCACCGACGCCGATGCGCTCTTCGAGCGTGTACCGGCCCCAGCGAGCGCTCAACGGGAACCGCCTTCTCGTCCCCAGATCAGGCGGCTACTGCGCTCCCAACTCACCCACGCCACCGCCCACTTCGTGAACACGAGCAAGCGGTTGCGGAAGCCGACCAAGAACCAGAGGTGGACCGAGACCCAGAGCAGCCACGCGATAGGGCCGCTGAGGCGCAGCGGGCCCACCTGGCCCACCGCCCGGTAGCGCCCAATCGTCGCGAGCTGGCCCTTGTCCAGGTACCGAAAGGGGCTTCGAGGACGTCCTTTCAGGTCGGCCAGGACATTGGCGGCGACCAGTCTCCCCATCTGGCCCGCGGCGGCCGCGACGCCAGGAACGCCCTCGACCGACGCGAGGTCACCAGCGACAAAGACCTCACGGTGCCCCTCGACGGAGAGATCGCCCGTCACGAGGACCCGTCCTGAGCGGTCCAGCGCAGCGCCCAAGGCCGCCCCAAGCGGACTCGCAGCGACACCCGCCGCCCAGAACACCGTTCGCGACGCGACTCGCTCACCGCCTCCGATCGTGACGCCCCGGGCGTCCACCTCCGTGACTCGGGCTCCCAAGCGAACTTCGATGCCCATCCGGCTCAGCTGGCGAAGGGCGGCCTCTTGCAACCGAGGGTCCATGGACGGCAACACGCTCGGCCCGGCCTCGATGAGCACGACGCGCGCCGTCCGCGGGTCAATCCTCCGGAAGTCCCTGCGCAACGTCCAAAGGGCAATCTCCTGGATTGCGCCCGCAAGCTCCACGCCCGTGGGACCCGCGCCGACGAGGACAAAGGTCATGAACGCCGCCCGCTCGACCTCGTCGTTGCACCATTCAGCGTGTTCGAATGCGAGCAACATGCGGCGCCGCATGTCGAGCGCGTCCGCCACCGTCTTGAGGCCCGGGGCGACGGCCTCCCACTCCGGGTGTCCAAAGTAGGCGTGTTGGACCCCGGCGGCGAGCACGAGCCGGTCGTAGGGAAGGACCACGCCGTCATCGAGGCGGATGCGCCGACTCTCCAGATCGATGCCGACGACCTCCGCCAGCCGAACGGCGATGTTGGGTGCGTGCGACAGGATGGCCCGGATGGGTTCGGCAATGTCCGATGGCGCGAGGCCGGCCGTGGCCACCTGGTAGAGCAGGGGCTGAAACAGGTGATGATTGCGGCGGTCGACGACCGTCACCTGGACGGGTTGGCCCGCCAGCCCCTGGGCCGCGGCGAGCCCCGCAAAACCACCCCCTACGACGACGACATGCATGCCGGTCCCCGAGATCAGTTGCAGAACGGATCGTGAGCCACCCAGCTGTTGTTCTCCTCGTCGCATTCGTCAACATGCCCGGACCCCGTCGCATCTTCGTCCGCGACCAACACGAGCTCGTCCATGTCGTCGACGAGCGCGGCGTCGACCTCCATCGCCAAGGACGCCGACGTCATTCCCGACGGAATCGTCTCCATGACGACGGCGGTCCCAAGCAGGGTCTGGACGCCGTCTTCGACGCCGTAGAGGGCGACGTTGATGGGCCCCTCCACCTCGCCCGGGCCGATGTTGCGCACGCGGACGAGCACCGCGACCACGCCAAACTCGCAGGCGTCGTCGCAGACGTCGAGGATCTCGCCCGCGAGGTCCACGCCGAGCGCCTCGGGGATGTGGAAAACCCCAAGCGCCTTCGCGCCATGCCAGAGGTTGCTGTCCAGGAAGTTGGGAACAGCCTCCAGCGGAATCGAAAGGTCGCTCTCGACGTTCGTGATGCTGTAGGCGTGCTGGTTCCACACCGACCGCGTGGGCACCCAGCGCTCATAGACGTCGCGGTAGACCGTGAGCGCAACGCCGTAGTTCGCGTGGCCGAACACGATGTCGGCGTGCCCGTCCGCATCGACGTCCGCGATGACCGGGTAGTCCATCATGGTGTCCGACGCGTGTTCTGACGTCTTGAACTTCGTCGCGCCGGTGGGCCCGTCGAACACCTGCATCTGGATCTCGTCGATGTAGGCGATCTCGGGGCTGCCGTCCCCCTCGAAGTCGAAAATCGACGCGCCAGACGCCCCCGACATGTCCGTCGCCGGACGGTCCCAGAGCACGGACCCGTCGTGGTTGAGCGCCCAGACGCGGTCGCCACCGGCCACGATGATCTCGGCCATGCCGTCGCCGTCGATGTCGCCGATGGCCGGGGGCGACGTGATGTTCGCATCTGGGAGATCAAATGGGCCCCAGAGGACCGTCCCGTTGGTGTCCACCGCGCGCACCGTGTTGAACGACGAGACCACGATCTCCCCCTCGGCGTCGTCGTCGAGGTTCGCCACGCCGACCATCCCGTCCCATGCGGCGGGGTTGAAGAACTTGTCCGTCCCGTCGATCGCGTAGACGGCGTCGCCGACGATGACCTCTTCTTCGCCGTCCAGATCGATGTCGGCGACCGCGGACACGGCGGCCTCGCTGACGCCAAGTGCGATGCCCCAGGAGCCGCGACCGTGGGTTCCCACGCCGCGCACGGACCCATCCCAATTCAAGATGACGCGACCGGCGACGATCTCGACGAGGCCGTCGTGGTCCATGTCGCTGAGTACGGGAGCCGTCGCGTAGTCGAAGTCGTCGCGCGTGAACGAGATGGACTGCCAGAGGAATTCGCCCGACGCCGAAAACGCGGCGACGCGGTAGTCGCCGTCGCCGAAGGGCAGGTCGCTGCCGAAACTCGCGACGACCACGATTTCGGCCGTCCCGTCGCCGTCCAGGTCCCCAAGCGCGGGGCTGCTGCCGTAGCCGAGGCTTGCGGGAATCCGGGCCTTGATGGCACCCGTGTCGCCGTCGAGGACGACGAGGTCCGTTGGCGAGCCCGGAAGCAGACCCGAGAACGAGGCCACGATTTCCGGCATCCCGTCTTGGTCAAGGTCGCCGACGGCCACCGTGGCGCGACAGTTCTCCCCGGGGCCCGCCTCCCAGTCCACGACGGGTTCGAAGCCGCTGAATGGCTCCGTCGTGCCGCAGGCGTCATCCAGATCCGTCGACTCCGCAGGTTGCGGGTCGAGCGAACAGTCGCCGGTGTAGACCGGTGGGTCGGGCACGGTCGGTGCCGGCACGCCCGGTTCGGGCTCTCGTCCTGCGATGTCGAACTCGTTGCAAGCAGTCAAGGCAGCGAGGAGTGCTGCTGGCGTCCTCATGGGACCTCCACGGGTTGTCGCGCCTAACCAGCGCGTCGCCCCTTGCGGTTCACCAGAAGATGGGTGAATGAATGGGCATTCATATTGGAGCCCTGGTGGACGCCCGCAACGCAAGTGCCGACGAAGCCCGCGACCTCGCCGAAGGCGCCCGCGAGTCGTGGAAAGGCCGCGCTTTCCTACGGGAGCTCTTTCTCGGCACCCTGCGTGTCGACTACATCAACCCCTGGCCGGTCACCCCTGCGCGGCCCGAATTTCTCGCGTTCATGGACCGCCTCGAGCGCTTTCTTCTCCACGAGGTGGACAGTTCGCGCATCGACACCGAGGGGCAGTACGGTGAGCGCGTGCTGGACGGGCTTCGCCGCCTCGGCGCCTTCGCGCTGAAAATCCCTACCCGATACGGCGGCCATGGCCTCAGCCATGCCGAGTACTGCAAGGCCGTCGAGCTGATCGGCCGCTACGACGGGAGCCTCGTCGCCCTCGTGAGCGCCCACAACAGCATCGGCGTCCCGATGCCCGTGACCCTGTTCGGAACCGACGACCAGAAGGAGCGCTTCCTTCCGCTCTTCGCCAAGGGCGCCATCAGCGCGTTCGCGCTGACCGAGCCCGACGTCGGCTCGGACCCGGCGCGGCTCGCGACCACCGCCCGCCGGACACCCGAGGGCGACTGGATTCTCCAAGGCGAAAAGCTCTGGATCACGAACGGCACCATCGCCGACTGGCTCATCGTCATGGCCCGCGACGCCGAGACGAACCAAATTCACGCGTTCATTGTCTCCGGTCAGGCGCCAGGCATGAGCGTCAAGATGCGCTGCCGCTTCATGGGCCTCCGCGCGCTCGAGAACGGCTGGCTTGGCCTCGACGGCGTGCGCGTTTCCGAAGCTGACCGGTTGGGCAAGCCCGGCGAGGGCCTGAAGATCGCGCTCGTCACGCTGAACACCGGGCGCCTGAGCCTGCCTGCTGCCTGCCTGGGTGGAGCCCGCCGCGCGCTGGAGGCCTGCCGGACGTACGCCGCACGACGCGTGCAATGGGGCGCCGCCGTCGGCCAACACGAGGCCGTCGCCCACAAGCTCGGCGACATGGCCGCAACGGTGTGGGCGATGGAGTCCTGGTGCCACCTCGCAACGGAGTTGGCCGCGCGCGAGGGCTACGACATCCGCCTTGAAGCGGCGACGGCCAAAGAGTGGGGGAGCACCCGCGGCTGGACCGTCATCGACGAGGCCATCCAAATTCACGGCGGCCGCGGCTACGAGACCGAGGAGTCGCTCGTGGCCAGGGGTGACTTCGTCACGACCCCGCTCGAGCGCATGATGCGGGACAGCCGCATCAACCGCATCTTCGAGGGCAGCAGCGAGATCATGCACCTGTTCATGGCGCGCGAACTCGTCGACAAGCACCTTGCCGTTGCCGGACCGCTCCTCGCCAAGGGCGCCACCTGGGGGCAGAAGCTCGCCGCGTTGCCCGGCATCGCCCGTTTCTACGCGGGCTGGTACCCCCGGCTGTGGATGGGCTGGACCGCCGCCTTCCGCTACGGAGATTTCGGCGACCTCGCCCCGCATCTTCGCTGGGCCGACGCCGCCTCGCGGCGCCTCGCGCGCACGGTGTTCCACCTCATGGTCCGCCATCAGGCCGGCCTCGAACGCCGCCAGGGTCTGCTCTTCCGCACCGTGGACATCGCGATGGAGATCGCCGTCCTCGTCGCGTCCGTCGTCCACGCCACGGACAAGGCCCGGCGTGGCGACCCCGCCGCAGACGGCGCACGCGAACTCACGCACGTGTTCGCCGCGAACGCGCGCGCGCTCGTCGATGAGCGATTCCGGGCCCTCGCCGACAACGCCGATGAACTACGCGCCAGCGTGGGCCGGTCCAGCCTCGCGGGCCGCCACGATTGGCAGGGGCACCGCTCGGCGGCGGCCAACGACGAACGCGCAGCGGCCAAGTAGGCCCCGGCCGGCATAGCGGTCCCCGTGGACCTCGAGCGCCTGCGCACCTGGTTGACGGACGCACGCACCCCAACGGGCGCGTGGGGCTACGGCCCGGGTGCCGAGCCCGCCGCAGAACCGACGCTCATGGCCGTCGCCGCCGGCTTGCCGGCGCCGCTCGACTGGCTCGACCGCGACCTTGGCTGGGCCGAAACCCTCGTCCCCGCCGCCGTGGCGCCGGGCGACGGAGACGCCCGCCGAGAACGGGCCGTCGCCGCCATTCTCGCCGCAAAAGGCGAGGCCATCGAAGACAACACGAGTGGCACCTTCGACGGCAAACTCATCGGCTGGAGCTGGGTTCCCGGCACGTTTTCCTGGGTGGAGCCCACGTCCTGGGCCATCGTCGGCCTCTGCGCGGCCGGCCACGGGGGCCACGCGCGCGTGAACCAAGGCCGCGAGGTTCTCCTCGACCGCGCCTGCGCCGACGGCGGCTACAACTTCGGCAGCCCCGACGCGTTGGGCCAGGACTTGCCTTCCTACCCCCACAGCACGGCCATCGCGCTGCTGGCCCTGCCGTCCGGCGACGTCGCCAACCGGGCGCTCGACCGCCTCGCCGCCCACCTCACGGAGCGCAGCAGCGCCTACGCGCTCGCCCTCGCCGTGCTCGCCGGCCTCAGGCACGGCCGCGACGTCGCGCCGTGGCTGGCAGCCCTTGGCGCGCGGCAGCGGGCGGACGGCGCCCTGACCGGCCGCGTCCACGTCGACGCGCTCGCCGCCATCGCCGGCGCTGGCGCGCCGCACCCCTTCCTTGGGGTCCCCCTTGCCTGATCGCCGCCAATTGCTGCTCGGCGGCCTCGCCGGCGCCGCGCTCGCCACGGCTGGCGGCCTCACAGGCGCCGTGATCCACGCGCGCCGCAAGCAGCCGAAAGCGACCGTGTTCACCGCCAAGGCGACGTCCTACGACGTGAACCTGTCCGACGTCCTGCGCCGCGGCATCGACGCGTTCCCCGACTTCAAGGCCGCGGTGCGCGGCGCCAGGGTCCTGCTCAAACCCAATTTCGTCGAGTTTCATCCCGGCCGGCCGATCAACACCGACGTGCGCTTCGTCGCCGCCGCAGCCGAAGCGATGCGCCAACTCGGGGCCGCTACCGTCACGGTGGGGGAGGGGCCCGGCCACTTCCGCGACACCGACTACCTCCTCGAACACAGCGGTCTCGGCGCTCTCCTCGACGATGTGGGTGTGCCGTTCGTCGACCTGAACCTCGAACCGGGCGTCCCGTCCACCCTCGTGCACAACCTGACGAAGCTCGGGGAGTTGCGCATCGCGGCGGCCGTGCGTCAGGCCGACCTCGTCGTCAGCCTCGCGAAGCTCAAGGTCCATCATTGGGCCGGCGCCACGCTCACGATGAAGAACCTGTTCGGCGTCGTCCCGTCCGCGATCTACGGGTGGCCAAAGAACCCCCTTCACTGGGCCGGCATCGACCGGAGCATCCTCGACCTCTGGTCGACGGTTCGGCCCGCTTTCGGCATCGTCGACGGCATCATCGGCATGGAAGGCGACGGGCCCATCATGGGCACGGCCAAGCCCATGGGTGTGCTCGTCATGGGCGACAACCTGCCAGCCGTCGACGCGACCTGTTGCCGCCTCATGGGCATCGAGCCGCTCAAGGTGCCGTACTTGGCGGCGGCCTCGAAGATGGGTGGCACGATCCACCCCTCACGGATCACAGAACGCGGCGAAGAGGTCGCTCCCGACCCCTTCGAGCTGCTCCCCCATCTGCAACACATGCGGGCCTGAGCGCTACCAGCTGCCTGGCACCACGTAGACAGCGCCCACGTCGCTCAGGCCTCGGTCGCGACCGATGGCGCCGACGAGGACATCCATGGCCCCATCCCCGGTCACTTCGCCAATGGCAACGGACGTTCCGGCCTGATCGAATTCGGACTCGCCAAACCACTTCCAGGCGACGTCATCGAGGTCCGAAGTCCCGTCCTCGGGCGCGAGCACGATCCAGACCGCGCCGCCGAGGAGGCCGGCCGAACCCTCGGTGATTCCCCCGACCACCACGTCGCCGCCGCCGTCGCCGTCCAGGTCCGCGTCGCCGGCTATCGACGAGCCCGCGCTGCTCAGCGCCGCGCCGCGCAGGCGGATCGGGCTGGTGTCCCGCAGCCCGCTGACCGACCCGCCGGGCACCAGGAAGACCTCGCCATTCGCGCCCAAGGCGCCTGGCGCGCTGACCCAGACATCGCCCAAGCCGTCGTCGGTCATGTCGCCCGCGCTCACCACCGCGCTGCCCGTTGCGTCCGCCGTGATGAGGCCCGTGATGATGACGTCCGCCGTCGTCGAATCGCGCGTACCGGACGTGAGGGGTCCATAGAACAGCAGCGCTTCGCCTTCGAGGCTGAAGCCGCGGTCGCGCGCGCCGATCCACAGGTCGCCTACGCCGTCGCCGTTCGTGTCCCCCGGCGCGGCCAGCGCCTTGCCCAACTGGTCGCTTTGCACGCCGACGATGCTGCCGGGTGCGCTGTCGACGAGACCGACCGACGGCATGCCCTCGTCGAAGATGAAGACCGTGCCGACCTCGGTCACGTAGTCGTCGATGTCGATCCCAGGCGCCCCCAGGGCCACTTCGAGGGTCGCATCTCCGTCCATATCTCCCACGGAAATCGCCGCGCCGGTTTCATCTTCGACGAGCAGGCCGTAGAGGCGGTGGCCGGCCGAGGTCACAAGCGACTCCCCCACTGGCAGCGGACTGTAGGAAACGTAGACCGCGCCCACGTCGCCTGAAAACGCGGTCCCGAACCGGGTCGCGCCGATGATGAGGTCGGGGCTGCCGTTGCCATCGACGTCGCCGTCGACGATGGCCTGCCCAAGGTGGTCGTCGGAGTTCTCGCCGAAGATCGTCGACACGACGACATCGGGGGTCTCCGCCACGCCGATGGCGCCGCCGGGAACGAGCTGAACGGCGCCGACCGAGAGGGCCGCGCCAGCGTCGTTGTCGAGGTTGGGCACCGAGAACAGGATCTCCTCGTCGCCATCACCGTCGATGTCGGGGAACGTGGCGACGACTTGGCCCACTTGGCCCGAGCTCTGGATGCCGTCGATTCGGTGAGGGGCCGTGCCAAGGCTCGTCGGCGGCGGCGGCCCTTCGGGGGGAAGATCGGTCGTCGTGTCCGTCCCGGTCGGCGGGTCCGTCGGATCGTCCGTGTCCGAAGGGGGCTCCCCCGTGGTCGGCGGCGCATCCGAATCCGTCGGATCGTCCGTCGGCCGAGTCGTGTCATCGCCACAGGCGATCAGGCTCGCGAGCCCGAGTCCGTACCACACGCTCACCTCCGCGCGGTACATGCCCCGAGCCGACGTCGTTCGCCACATCGGCTGAGTGCGACCCATGGACATCTGGCAGATTCGCGCTTTCGGACAACGCCCCGAAGCCGTCGCAGCGCCCGACCCCGAGCCGCGCGCCGGAGCCGTTCGGCTCCAATTCCGCGCAGCGAGCCTGAACCACCGCGACCTCATGGTGGCCGACGGACGCTACGATCCGGGCGCCACCCTGCCCATCGTCCCGCTGTCGGACGCCGTGTGGACCGTTCTCGACGGCCCTGCGGCAGGTTCGCGGGCCGTCACGGCCTTTGCGCCCGGCCACCCCTCTGGCGATCCGTCGCGCCAGGTCGTTCGCGGCGCGCTCGGCTGCCGCACGCCAGGCGTCGCGGCGAGCCTCAGCCTGGCGCTCCCCGACGATCTCGTGTCCGTCCCAGACGCGATCGACGACGCCACGGCGGCAACGCTGCCGTGCGCGGCGCTGACGGCCTGGTCTGCGCTGCATGTGGGCGGCCCGCCCCGCCCGGGCGACCGCGTCCTGACCTGGGGAACGGGGGGCGTCGCCTGCTGGACGGCAGCGCTTGGCAAGGCCATGGAATTGAACGTGACGGTAGCGACATCCGATCCCGCGCGCGGCCGCATTCTCGAAGGGTTGGGGGCGACCGCGATTCCTCGCGACGACGCCGTAGGCCGCGCGGGGCCCTTCGACCGGGTCGTCGACGTTGCCGGCGGCAGGGCGCTCGCGTCGGCCCTGCCCGCGGTGCGCAACGGCGGCCACATCGCGCTCGTCGGGGTACTCGACGGCCACCAGTCGCCGCTCGACCTGCTGCCCATCGTCATGCGGACCCTTCACCTGCACGGCATCTTCGTCGGATCCCGCCAGGGGTTGAAGGACCTTGTCGCCTTCGTTGCCGCCAACGGGTGCCGCGTCCCCGTCACCCTCTTTCCCTGGTCATCCCTTCCCGAGGCCTACGACGCGCTCGCGCGCGGCGGGACCATCGGCAAGATTGTCGTGACCCGGTGAAGCTCGGCGCACTCACGGCGACTCGGGCCGGGCCAAGCGTGGTGCTGGCCACCCAGGGGGCTCGGCTGATCCTCGGGGCGGGGGAGGGGACGGCATGGGCGCTGAGCGGGGACCCCCATGACGTCATCGGCCTCGTCCTGCCTGGCTCCCACCCGGGGGCCTGCGGCGGGCTCATCTCCCTGCTCCACCACTTGGCGGGCCGAACGCGCCCGTTGACCATCGTCTGGCCCCTTGGCGACGAGGCCCTGGCCGGCCTGATCGATGCCACGACCCGCGCCCAGGGGGGCCGCCTTCCCTGGACTGCCGCCTCCGAAGGGCTGCCCTTCCGACTCACGGTGGGTCCGTTCCAGGTTCGACTCGCTGGCGGACGCTCGCCCCTCGCCCATCCTTCCGTCCGGGTCCAAGCCGACGGCGTCACCGTTGCGTGGACCGCCGATCCAGCCGACCCGGCCGCCTTCGCCGCCGACGCGCGCACGGCCGACCTCGCGATCGGCCCCGTCGACGATCCGGCCATCGCCGCGTCTCTTGCGACAGCTCGCGCCGCCTTGGGAACACCGCGGGCGCGCCCGGGCCCTCCCGCCGACTGAAGAAACGCGCCCCGAGGCCTCGTCCCGCCGACCACCGTGATTACGTCGAGGGACCACGGAGGCCCCTTGGGCGCGCTGCCAAAAATCACGTCGCCCACCCTCGAACCGTTGCGGGTGCGCCTCGTGGCCATGGCCGATCTTCCGACGCGCTTCGGGCATTTCAAGATCGCATCCTTTGCCAACCAGGTCGACGGCAAAGATCACGTCGCGCTGATCAAGGGCGATGTGCGCGGCGCTCGCAACGTCCGCGTGCGGATGCACAGCGAGTGTTTGACGGGCGACGCGCTCGGATCTCTGCGCTGCGACTGCCGCGACCAACTCGAAGCCGCGCTCGCGGAGATCGAACGCTGCGGCACCGGCATCCTGCTCTACCTGCGCCAGGAGGGCCGCGGCATCGGTATCGCCAACAAGATTCGCGCCTACGCGCTGCAGGACGGCGGCCTCGACACCGTCGACGCGAACCTCGCGCTCGGCTTCCGCGTCGACGAGCGCGACTACACGGCCGCCGCCCACATGTTGCGCGCACTCGGCGTGGGCAGCATCGCGCTGCTGACGAACAACCCCGACAAGGTGCGCCAGCTGCGCCGAAACGGAATCGTGGTCGCCAAACGGTTGGCCCACCAGCTGCCGTCCAATCCCCACAACCTCGCCTACCTCAAGACCAAGGCGCGCCGCAGTGGGCACCGCCTTCGATTCGAGGAGCCGCGTTAGCCACGGGTCGGGAGCCGCCATGACCCCCTGGTTGTTCACGCTTTGGGCCTGTGGTGACGGGGACGGAACCGTTCCTCCCACCGACACGACGGCCCCGACGGATACCACCGACACGGACACCGACACCACGGTCCCGCCGCCGCCGCCCCCAACGCCGACGGATACGGCAACCACCGACGGCACCGACGGCACGATCCCGTCGGGCTTCGTCTACCCGACGGCCCAAGACTTCAGCGGCTTCGGTTGGTCCGACGCATTCGCTCTGGCCCGCGCAGAAATTGAGGCCAACTACACCGTGGCCGACCACAAAGGCGTGGACCTCGTCGCGCTTGGCGACACCGCCGCCGCGGCCATCGCCACGGCCGAAACGACCGTCGACCTTGGCGCCTACTACTTGGCTGTGCGCCGCTACCTCTGGGCCATTCCCGACGGGCGCGTGTCGCTCGTCGGGCCCGATCAGGGCCAGTTGGCGGCCCACATCGCGGGCTCCTACGGGCTCGCGATCGACACGCTCGACGACGGCGCCGTCGTCGTCAGCGCCATCCTGCCTGGCGGCAGCGCGGAACATGCGAGCGTGACGGTCGGAACGACCGTGACGACCTGGAACGGCGAACCCATCGCTGGCGCGCTCGCCGGTGTCGAACTGATCTGGGGGGAGCGCCCGCCGGCCACCGACGTTGGCCGCGCCCGCCTGGCCGAACGCCTCCTCGTGCGCGGCCCCGTCGACGCCACGGCCGAACTCGGCTTCCTCGACGCTGGCGGCGTGCCGAGGACGGCCGAACTGCACGCCGAGAACGACGGCTACGCCGGCCTCGAACTCACGAGTCCGATCGACCTGGTCGACCCCGCCGAGCTCGTGACATTCACCCTGCTGCCGTCGGGCTTCGGCTTCCTGCACCTTCAACTCGCGGCGGCCGCCACCGTCGACACCGCCGAGGATGCGTTCCGCAACTTCCAGAACTTCGGCGTTCCCGGCGCGATCGTCGATTTCCGCGGCTGCGACGGCGACGACCAGACCGCCGGCGCCGCGATGGTTTCCGGCCTGTTCACCGTCCCGACCTTCTATATGTACCAGGCGTGGACGAACCGAGCGACGGGCCAGCTCGAGCGCGACCCCGACAACCCGCTCGACCTGCTCGAGATCGTCGCGCCGCCCTTCACCTACGACGGGCCGGTCGTCGCGCTCGTCAATCATGGGACGTCGGGCGCCTGCGAGCCGATGGTCGCGGCCATTGCCGCCTTGCCCCGGACCGCGGTCGTCGGCTTCGATGGCACCCACGGCTCCCCGGGCCTGGACACCGTCCGCATCGACCTTCCCGAAGGCATCGCGGCCATCGTGCCGGTCGGTGCTCCTTTGGCGGCCAACGAGACCATCGCGTGGACGTCTCGGGCCGACGGCACCGGCGGCATCGCGCCCACCAGCCCCATCGCGCGCACGCTCGACGCCGTTCTCGCTCTACGAGCCGGAGACTCCGTCGAAATCGAAGCGGCGGAGGCCGTCCTGAGCACGTTGTGACGCCCGAGATCCCGCGTCCCGACGACTGGCACGCCCACTTCCGCGACGGCGACTTCGCCGCCGACCTTCTGCCGGCCCATGCGTCCTTTGGCCGCGTCATCGCGATGCCGAACCTCACGCCGCCCGTCACGACGCCAGGCGACGCCAGCGCCTACGCCGACCGCCTTCGGAAGTGCGCCCCAGCTGGCGTGACGCCCGTGGCCGTCGGCTACCTGACCGACGCCACGCGCCCCGACGAGGTGCTCCGCGGCTACGCCGACGGCGCCTGGAAAGCGATGAAGCTGTACCCGGCCCACGCGACGACGAACGCCGCCCAAGGGGTCACCGACATCGCAGCCCTCGACCCCGTTTTTGCCGCCATGGCGGGGGCCGACATGCCGCTGCTCGTGCACGGCGAGGTGACGGACCCCGAGGTCGACGTCTTCGACCGGGAGGAGGCCTTCCTCGAGCGCGTCCTCAGTCCGCTCCGGGCACGTCATCCGACCCTACGCGTCGTCATCGAACATGCGTCGACGGCCGCCGCTGTCCGGCTCGTGCTTGCCGACGCGTCCGGCCGCCTCGCCGCCACCGTCACGCCTCACCACCTCGTCTGGACCCGCAACGACCTGTTCCGGAGCGGCCTGCGCCCCCATTGCTACTGCCTGCCGGTCGTGAAGACAGAGGCGGATCGCCGCGCGCTCGTCGAGGCCGTCACACGCGGCGACCCCCGCTTTTTCCTCGGCACCGACAGCGCGCCGCACCCGGTGCACCGCAAGGAGGCCGACGGCGGAGCGGCCGGCGTGTTCAACGCCCCCACCGCGCTCGCAACCTACGCCGAGGTCTTCGAAGAGGCCGGCGCGCTCGACCACCTCGCAACCTTCGCGTCCACCGCCGGCGCCCAATTCTACGGCGTGCCCGTAGCCACCACCGCGACCCGCTTGCGGCCTACGCCTTGGACGCCCGACGACGTTTGGTCGACGCGCGCCGGCCCCGTCCGCGTCTTCCGCGGGGGCGAACGCCTCCGTTGGCGCGTCGACGCCTGAGGCTACGCGTCCGGGCCACGCGGCGCGCCCACCTCCGCCTTTCCGCGGCAGCCGGCTAAAGAGCCCCATGTTCGCCTTCGCCTGGCTCGCCTGTTCGTCCCAACCGCCACCCGAGGGCGTCCTCGCCGCGGCGGAACAGGCCGGCACCGTCCTGCCCGCACCGGCGCCCTACCTGCCCACGGCGACCTTCGGCGACGGCGGCCCGCCTCCCGGCGGCAGCGGCGACGGCGTCCAGGTCCTCGCCGTGTCCCCCATCGGCGTCGGCCGCCGAGCTTTGCAGGCGTCCGTCATCTTCGACCGGCCGATGGTCGCGTTGGGCGCGCTCGACGACATGAATGCGGCCGTGCCGTTGGTCTGCGACCCGCCCGTCCCCGGTGTCGCCCGCTGGGCCGGCACGACGACCGCGGTTTTCCTGCCGGAAGGAGGACGGTGGCCCGACGCGACGGTCACCACCTGCCTCGTCGCCAAGGGCACCACCGCCGTGGACGGCACGCCGCTCACGCAGGACGTCCGCTGGACGTTCGAGACCGAGCGCCCCCACGTCCGCAACGTCCTCCCCCCCGACGGGGCCGATGAGCACGACCCCGCCTTGCCGATCACCGTATGGGCATCCCAGCCCATCACGCCGGAATCGGTGGCGCCGTTCGCGTCGCTCCGCTGCGACGGCGCCGAACTGCCGCTGCCAGCGCCGATCGCCGCCGAGGCGCGGGCCGTCACGTGGATGGCCGCCCCGCCGCGCGCGGCCGCTTGCGTCTTCGAACTGAAGCCCGGATGGCGCGCCGTAGGACCTCTGACCGCAGACGCTCCCACGCGCAGCGCATTCCAGACCGTTCCCCTGCCCGCCATCGTCGACGTTCGCCTCGACGGCTTGCCCGACCCGGCCGGCGCCTACCTCGCGGTTGAACTCGCCACGCGAACCCCGCTCAGCGCGATCAGCGACGTCCTCGACATCCAGCCGCCTCCGCTCGCGTGGGAGAAGCCAAGCGACTCTTGGTCGACACGAGAGTGGGGCACCACCGTCAGCCTCGCGCCGCGCACAAAGTACACGGTCACCCTCGCTGCGGGCGCGGTCGACGCCTGGGGTCAACGCCTCGACAAAGGCGTCACCAAGACCTTCACGACAGGCGACTACCGCCCCCGGATCGACGCCGACGACGGCCTGCGGATCTACCCGGCCCACAACCCGCTCGCGTACCCCTTCCGCCACATCAACGCCGACCCGCTGACCGCCCGCCGAGCCACCTTCGACTTGCTGCCATGGATCGAGAGCAGCTTCGACCGCAGCCCCTGGCACGAGCGCCTTGGCTCCGCCTCGCCGTGGCGCATTGAACCGCCCGACGTCAACCGCCTCGGCCTCGCCGTCGTCGACCTCACCCCAGCGCTCACGGAAGGCCGCGGCACCGTCGCTGTCGGCCTGGAGTCCTCAGCGAAGAATCAGGAGGGCCACCGCCTCGGTGGCTATTCGGCCGGACTGATCGTCACGGATCTTGGCGCCACCCTCAAGGTTGCGCCAGGCGAAAGCCGCGTCTGGGCGACGACGCTCGCGTCGGGCCAACCCGTCTCCGACGTCGACGTCGCGTGGTACCGAAACGGCAAACCCATTGGCACCGCGAAGACAGACCCCTCCGGGGTCGCCGTGTTGCCCGGCCAACCCGCGGCGCCGCGGAGTTGGTGGTCCGATGACGTCATTGCCGTCCTCCGCAAGGGCGCCGACACGAGCGTCGTCCACAGCCAATGGACCGACGGGCTCGCGCCATGGCAATTCGGCATCTGGCAAAGCGGCGACGACGACGGCGCCGAGATGCGCGGCAGCCTGTTTACGGACCGCGGCGTCTACCGGCCCGGCGACACGGTCTGGGCCCGCGCCACCTTTCGCGACGCGAACGGCCGTGGCATCGCGCGGCCAGAGGCGGGCCTGCCGGTGCGCTGGCAACTCCGCGACGTCGACGACACCGCGCTCGCCGAGGGCGAAGGCAAGCTCGACGACCGCGGAGGCTTCGACCTCGAGGCGACGTTGCCAACGACGATGCGGCTTGGCGACGGCTGGCTCGACGTCATCCTCGACGGCCCATCGAAGCGCACGCTGAGCGCCATCGTTGCGACGCGGGCCTACCGAGCGCCCGCCTTCCGCGTCGAGATCTCCGCACCGGCCGAGGCCGTCGCGGGCGATCCGATGATCGCCCACGGCGCGGCCCGCTACCTGTTCGGGGCCCCGCTGACCGAAGGGGAGGCCACCGTCCGTGCCTGGTCGGACACGGCCGACTTCGACCCGCCGGGCTTCGACGATTTCCGCTTCGGTCCCTTCCGCTGGGATGAGGAACACAGCGTCGTCGAGCGCGGCGAAACCGTCCCCGAGCTCGTCGGCGGCGCCTTCCAGCGCGAAATCCTCGCCGAGTCTCATGGCCCCAGTCCGGCCCGATGGACCATCGAGGCCGAGGTCGCGGACATCGACCAGCGGACCGTCGCCAACCGCACGACCGTCCTCGTCCACCCCGGCAAGGCCTACGTCGGGTTGAAGGCGAACTCCCGGCTGCCGAAGGCCGGCGAACCCACAGGCTTCGAGCTCGTGGCCGTGACGCCCGACGGCAAACCGTTCACCGGCACGTTGTCCGGCACGCTGCGCATGGTGCGCCACCACTGGACCCGCGCCCGCGAAAAGCGGATGGACGGCCGTTGGGAGTGGGTCGAGAACGAGGTTCGCGAGGAGGTGGCCGTTTCCGACGTTCGCGTCGGGGGCCGCGCCAGCGCCGTGATGCTGACGCCGCCCAAACCGGGCTGGTACACGGTTCTCCTGAGCGCCACCGACGGGGCCGGCCACGCGCTCGAGGCCGAAACCGAGATCTGGACGATCGGCGAGGGCGAAGTGTCCTGGCGGATGTCCGACACGCCGACGCTCGCCCTCGTCGCCGACAAGGCCCGCTACGCACCCGGAGACACCGCCCGTGTCCTCATCCCCACGCCGCGGGTCGGCATGCGCGCCTGGATCACGGTCGAACGGGAAGGGGTGTTTTGGTCCGAAGTTCGGGAATTGAAGGGCACGGCGGATACGGTCGACATCCCGCTCGATCCGGCGTGGACGCCCAACGTCGTCGTCACCGTCGTCGCCGTGGAAGGGGCGCCACCCCAGGACGGCCCGGACAAGGGTCGGCCCACCGCCTTCGTTGGGATGTTGCCCCTCGCCATCGACCCCGAAGGCGCCCATCTGACGGTCGAGGTCGTCCCCAAAAAGACGGTGTTCGGGCCGCGCGACGAAGTCGTCGTCGACGTCGTGGTCCAGCGGGGCGGCAAGCCCGTGCCCAACGCTGGCGTCACCTTGTGGGCCGTCGACGAGGGCGTCCTGTCGCTCACGGCCTACGAAACGCCGGACGCCTTCGAGACGTTCCACGCGCCTCACGACCTGTCCGTGCAGACGGCCGACAACCGCGTCGCCGTCTTCGATCGCGCGCCCTACCTGACCAAGGGCGCACCCGACGGCGGCGGGGGCGGCGAGGGCGACGGCAAAGGCACGCGCAACCGCTTCGTCACGACCGCGACCTGGCAGCCCGACCTGCGCACGGGCCCCGACGGCCGAGTCGTCGCGCGCTTCACGCTCGCCGACAACCTCACCACCTTCCGCATCATGGCCGCCGTCGACGCCGGGGAAGACGCGTTCGGCTCCGACGACGCCGAGGTACGCGTCACCCGACCGCTCCTCGTCCGGCCCGCGATGCCGCGCTTCCTGCGCCCCGGCGACAAGGCCCACGCCGGCGTCGTGCTGCACGAAGACGCCGGCCGCGCCCGCACCGTCACGGTGACGGCGACCGCAAGCGGCGTCGACGTTCACGGGTCGCCCGCCACCGTGGCGCTCGCCGCTCACGGCGCCGTCGAGGTCCCGTTCACCTGGACCCCCGCCACGGCCGGCCAAGCGGCGATCACCTTCCGCGCCGAAGGTGGCGGCGACAGCGACGCCGTCGAGCTCACGATCCCCGTCGTCGACCGGGTCGACTGGGACGTCACTGCGACGGCCACCACGACGATGGACCATGCCGAGGAGGTCGTCGCGCGCCCCCGCTCGGTCCGCCAAGATCGCGGTGGTCTGACCATCGATCTCGCCCCCACCGTACTCGCCGGAGCTGGCGACGGCGTGGACTACCTGCTGACCTACCCCCACGGCTGCGTGGAACAGGTCACCTCGCGCACCCTGGCCGCGCTGACGGCCCGCCGCATCCGCGAAAAGGCTGGCATCCAGACGCCCGCCGCGACCCTCGACACGTTCATCCGCGCCGGCCTCGACCACCTTGCTGGCTTCCGCCGCCCCGAGGGAGGCCTCAGCTACTGGCCTGGGGCCGAGCGTGCGTCGCCGATGGGCACGGCCTATGCGATCGAGGTGGCCGCCGCCGCCCGCGACGCCGGCTACGCCATCGACGAAGACGGTCTGAAGCGGGACGCCCGCTGGCTTCGCGAGTGGCTCACGGGCCCGCTGGAGCGGGACGCGCTCGGCGAACCCCTCGTCACCTGGAACGGCCGCGCCCTCGCCGCCGCCGCCCTCGCGAGGGCCGGGCATGGCGACGCCGGCCACCACAACGTCCTGTTCGGCCACCGCCAGGACTTCGGCATCCTCAGTACGGCGCGCCTCCTCGAAGCCATCGCACGGACCACGGGTGCGGACGCGCGCACGACCGAGTTGGCACGCCGCATCTCGGCGGCCACTTACGTCGACGCGACCACGGCCCAGGTCCAAGAGAATCGGGGCGGCCGTTGGGCGGCCCTTTGGGGATCCGACGATTTGTCGACGGCGGCCGCGCTGCAGGCCCTCATGGCCGCGGAGCCGTCGCCACCGTTGGCACCCCGCTTCGCCGCCCACCTCGCCCAATCGCGCGTCGGTGGCCGATGGCACGACACCCGGGCGACGGCCGGCGTCCTCGCCGCGCTGGCGTCCTACGCCGAGCGTCTCGAAGGCGCGGGCGGGATCCAGGCACGCGTCCGGTCGGCCGGGCGCACGATCTTCGACGCGCCCATCCCGGTCGGCGGTCATGCCCGCGCCGAGATCCCCTTGGCCGATCTGCAGGACGGCGCCGTCACCTTCGACGTCGACGGCGGCCGCCTCTACGCGAGCATGCGCCTCGCCGTGATCCCGGAACCCGTCCTGCCGCGCGACGAGGGACTCACGGTCCTCCGTTCGATCCGACAGGTCGGCCGGGAGCCCGGGCCCGTCGCACGCGGCGACCTGCTCGAGGTCACGCTTCGGGTCGTGACCCCCACGGGCCGCCGCGACGCCGCCGTCGTCGACCCGTTGCCAGCTGGCCTCGAGGCGCTCGACCCTTCGCTGGCCACGACGTCGGCCGCCCCGCAGGAGATGGACGCCGACCAAGGCGGCGACCGATCCGACGGGCCGTTGCGCTACTCGTCGTACGCCTTCGACCACGTCGAGCTGCGCGACGACGCCGTCCACCTCTACGCCTCGAGCCTTCCGGCCGGCGTGCACACGTTCACCTACCGGGCGCGCGCGACGACCCCCGGCGCCTTCGCCCACCCGCCGCTGACGGCGGAGGCGATGTACGACCCCGAGCACTTCGGGCGCACAGCGGCCTCGACCCTCGCCATCGCCGCCGCGCAGCCGTGAGGCGCTTCGCGGCCGCCGCCCTCCTGGCGGTTGGGGCCCTCGCCATCTCGCTCGTCCGCCCGCCCCCCGCGCAGACGATCGAGGGGCAGGTCCTTCGGGACCGCACCGGCCGCGCACTCGCCGAGCGCAGACCACCTCACCGCGGCGCCGCGGATTGGGTGCCGCTCGACGCCATGCCCGAGCACCTCGTCACGGCGCTCCTCGCCGCCGAGGATCACCGATTCCGGATGCACCCCGGCGTCGACCCCCTCGCCTGGGGGCGCGCGACGGTGGCCAACCTGCGCGCCGGCCGCGTCGTCCAGGGCGGAAGCACGGTGACGATGCAGTTGGCCCGAGCCACCTACGGCCGGCGGCCCAGCTGGCTTGGCAAGCTCGTCGAGAGCTGGCGCGCCGTCCACCTCGAAGTCCACCTCGACAAGGACGAGATCGTCGAGGCTTACCTCAACCGCGCCTGGTTCGGCGCCGGCGCCCAAGGCGTCGCCGCGGCTGCGCGAAGCTGGTTCGACGAGCCCGTCCCCACGTTGTCTCTCGCCGAGTCGGCGATGTTGGTTGGCGCACTGCCACACCCCGGCGCCCGCGACCCCCGCGAACACCCCGATGCGGCTCGCGCCGCCCGCGATCGCGTCATCGGGCGCATGCGGGAGTTGGGTTGGGTCGACGCGGCGGCGGCCGATGCAGCGGTCGCCGAGCCCCTACAAGTCCGCCGGAATCCCGCGTCCACCCTTGCGCCCCACGTCGCCGCACGCCTCTGGGCGCCCAACGGACCCGCCGAAGTGCCGACGACGTTGGATGCCACGCTCCAGGCGATGGCCGAAGCGGCCGTTCGCGACGCCGTCGATCACCTGAGCGGCCGGGATGTCGACCAGGCCGCCGCCCTCATCGTCCATGTGCCGACCGCCGAAATCCGGGCCTACGTCGGGAGCGCGGGCTTCGACCGGCCCCAGGGACACGTCGACGGCGCCCGCGCCCGCCGATCGGCGGGATCGTCGCTCAAGCCCTTCATCTATGGCCTCGCCTATGAGCGGGGCCTCTTGGCCCCGTCCGAAGCGCTCGCCGATGCCCCGCGCCGCTTCGACACCCCCCACGGCACGTGGTTTCCGCGCGACTACACCGGCCGGTGGCTCGGTCCTGTCCGCGCCCACGTCGCGCTCGCGTCGTCCCTCAACCTGCCCGCGATCGACGTGGCCGAGCGCGTCGGCCTCGCGACCTTGCTGCCCCGGCTCACTGCGCTCGGTTTCCAAACCGGAGACCGCCCTATGGACGCCGGCCTTGGCGCCGCGATCGGCGGCCTGGAGGTCACCCTCGTCGATCTCGCGACGGCGTGGACGGCCTTGCTCAACCGGGGCGTCGCGCGTCCACTGACCCTCGTCCCCCGACCGGAACCCACCGGGTCGCCGGCGCTGGCCCCCGTCGCCGCCGCGCTCGTCCTCGACGCCCTCTCCGACGACCTTGCGCGGGTTCCCGGCTTCGGAATCGACGGGGTCCTCGACCGACCCTACAAGGCGGCCGTCAAGACCGGAACGTCATCGGGCCATCGGGACAACTGGGCGGTCGGCGGCACCCCCGAGTGGCTCGTCGCCACGTGGGTCGGCAACTTCGACGGCCGCGCCATGGGCGCCGTCAGCGGCGTCTCTGGCGCCGCCCCCCTGTGGGCGACCCTGCTCGACGAAGTCGTGGGGGACGGGGGCCCCTGGCCTGACCATGGCCTCGTCCATCGCGACGTCTGCCCCCTCTCGGGTCGAGCCCCCACCGCGGCATGTGGGCGCCCCATCGCCGTCGCGTTCCCACCAAACGTCCCCCTTGAACCGTGTGCTTGGCATCGAGCGGACGGAACGGTCGCCCTCCCTCCCGAGCTCGCCGAGTGGGCGACCGGCGGGTCACCTTCGATCGTGTTCCCGGCCGACGGCACCACGCTCTACATCGACCCCCGCGACCCCGCGGAATCGCGCGCCGTCCACCTGCGAAGCGCGCCCCCAAGTGAAGGTGTGAGCTGGACGGTCGACGGCACGGCCGTCGGACAAGGTCCCGACGTGGTGTGGGTTCCCACCGCCCATGGCGCCCACGACATCGCGCTCACCGGACCCGACGGCGAACTTCACCGCATCCGCATCACGGTGCTGGCGCCTGACGCTCCTTGAGCTTGGCGAGCGCGCGCTTGGCGCCTGCGTGGCCGTCGAGTTGGACCGCGGCCTTGAAGGACGCCTCCGCGTCGACCAGCCGACCCTGTTTCTGATGGATCTGGCCGGTACGGTAGGCCACCGCAGCGGCCTGCCACTTCTCCAACCCGTCGAAGGCGCCGTAGGTGCGGTAGGCCACCAACGCTTCATCGAGGCGGCCGAGGTTCTGCAGCGCAACGCCGCGCCAGTAGTGAACGCGACGGTTGGACGGGTCGGTCTCCAGGACCTGGGCGTAGACGGCCAACGCCGCCTCGTGCCGCGACGAAGACCCGTAGAGCGAACCCGTCACGAGGTTGTTGATGACGTTGTGTGGGTACCGCTCCTTGTTGCGCAGGGCGGCGCCCAGGGCTTCCTTGGTCTCGCCGGCCTCCGCGTAGGAGAACGTCAGCGCCAGCGTCGCCATCGGGCCAAGGAAGACGCCGTCGCGCTCGACGGACTGCATCTGGCCCAGCCCTTCGGCCCGACGGTCCGTGAAGTCCGGCAGCAGGTCGCTCGTCAGCGTCACGACCGAGCGCCAGTAGTTGTACATGCCGTCGGCCAGCTTGAGGTCCGGGAACTTCGGGGCCAGTTCTGTGGCCTCGTGAACGTGGTCCATGGCCTGAAACGCGAGTTGGAGCGCCGGCAGGTAGTTGCCCTTGCGCATCGAATGGATGGACTCGATGCCGACGACACCCGTCAGCAGCAGGTGTTCGAAGGCGTCGCGGCCAGGAACCTTGAGCCCCGCCTCCAGACCGGTGCGCGCGCGCTTGCTCGCTTCGGCCCACTGCGCTTCGTAGCGCAGATCGAAGTTCTCGAGCATCTTCGCCTGCCAAACGAGCGCTTCGCCAACGGCGCCCATCGCGAGGCCCGGCCATTGGGCGTCCACTTCGCGGAACGCCGACCGTGCACCCTCGTAGTTCCGTTCGTAGAGGCGGTGGACACCTTGGTGCACCCGGCCCACGAGGTCCACCGGCAGGTCGAGGACCTGCGCACCAAGGTACACCTCGGGATCCCATGGCAGGCTGGCGATCTCGTCGGCATCGAGGCCGACAAGGGCGTCGATCGGTGTTTCCTGCGCCTCGATTTCGGCCGCCGGCGTCCGCAGCGCGGGCACCTTGCCGCCGGTCAGCGACTCCGTTTCCGGCTCCTCGGCCAAGGAGGCCATGGCGGCAAGAAGAGCCATCGTCATCGGGACCCCACCCGCCGCTCGACCCGGTCAAGCAAGTCGCGTTCCAAATGGACCCCGGTGAGCCGCGCGTATTCCTGAAATCCCGTTGGAGACGTCAGGTTGATCTCCGTCAATCGGTCGCCGATCACGTCGATGCCGACGAAGAGCAGGCCATGCTCGCGCAGGCTGGGCCCAATCTCGGCGCAGATCGCGAGGTCCACGGGCCGGAGGTCCGCGGCGGCCGCGCGACCGCCGACGTGCAGGTTGGCACGGTGATCGGACACCCCTGGAATGCGGTTGACGACGCCCATGGCTTCGCCGTCGAAAAGCAGGATCCGTCGGTCCCCGTCGGCCACTTCTGGCAGGTAGCGCTGGGCGATGATGGCCTCGCGCCCCTCCGTCGTGAGAAGGTCGATGAGCGCGGGCAGGTTGCGATCCGACGCCGATGTCACGACGATCCCTCGCCCGCCATTGCCATTCCAGGGCTTGAGCACGATCGGCGTCCCCATCTCCTCCGCAAAGGCGACGATCGCCTCGCGCCGCGACGTTGCGAGCGTCTCCGGCTGCAGGTGGGGCCAGTTCGTCGCCACCCACAACTTCTCGTTGAGCGCCCGCAGGCTCACGGGGTCGTTGACGACCAAGGTGCCGGCCCCCTCAAGCAGGTGCGTCGCAAGCACGTAGGCCGCGTCGATCGGGGGGTCCTTGCGCATGAAGACGACGTCGCAGGACGCAAGTTCGAGGGTCGACGGGGGACCGGGCTCGAAGCGCAAGGGGTCCCGAAAGGCCGGTGCTTGGCGCGCCCACGCTACCGTCCGGCCATCGCGCAGGGCGAGGGCCGACGCTTCCGCCATCCAAACGTCGTGCCCACGGGCTGTCGCCTCAGCCATCATGGCGAAGGTGCTGTCGGTCGTAAGGCCAATCCGCTCGAGCGGATCCATGACAAACAGGGCGCGCAGCAGTTCCTCGCGGCGGGCGCCTAACCTCAGGGGTTCATTTTCCGATGCAGAAGCGGGAAAAGACGGCATCGAGGATGGCCTCCCGCGCTCCGTGCCCGCCCGCCTCATCGATCGCGGTCAACCCGTCGGTCGCCACCGAGGCCGCCGCGGCCGGACCGGCGTCCGCGAGCGCCTCTGCGGCCCCGCGGGCGGCCGCCGAGAGCGAGCGCAGCGCGCTCGCCAAGCGTAGCGATCCCGACCTGGGGGAAACGGCGCCTACGAGGCGACCGACGATGACCTCGCGCAGCCCCGCCACTCCGTCGCCCGTGCGCGCCGACACGCCGACGAGGCCATCCGCAACGCGCCCGCCCAGGTCGATGGCGTTCGCCACACCGAGATCGCGCGGACCCAGGGGTGGAGGCGGCGACCCCGCCCAAACGACGACGAGGCGCAGATCAGCTTCGTCAGCCAGGCGCCGGCCCAGCGCGATCCCCGCCGCTTCGACGGGTTCGTCCGCCTCCCGCTCGCCCGCCGTGTCGATCAGCCGAACGGCGAGGGGCCCCAGTTGGATCCTCGTCTCGACGGCGTCGCGCGTGGTCCCTGGGCGATCGTGAACGAGGGCACGCGCCTGGCCCGCCAGGGCATTGAAGAGGCTCGACTTGCCCACATTGGGGGCACCGACCAGGGCCACGGTGACGCCTTCGACGATGCGGCGACCCACCTCGCAGCCATCCGCCACCTCGTCCGCCGACGCCGCGATCCCGCGCAGCCGCTCGGACAGCGCGTCGTCGTCCTCGAAGGTCAGGCCGTCGTCGGGCCAATCGAGCCGCGCCTCCAACTCCGCGATGGCGCCGATCATCTCGGCCCGGAACGCGGTGAGTTGGGCCGAGATGGCGCCGTTGCGCCCCGCCCGCGCAAGCGCCACCCCTTCGGCGGTATCGGCGCGGATGAGGGCGTCGACGGCCTCGGCCTCGATGAGGTCCATCCGGCCGGCTTCCACGGCTCGACGCGTGAACTCGCCCGGGCGCGCGATCCGCGCCCCAGCGGCGAGGCAGGCGCCCACGAGCCGCTCGGCGATCAGGGGCTGCCCGTGGCAGCTCAACTCCACGACGTCCTGGCCCGTCGCGGTCCCGGGGCCGACGAAGGCAACCGCGAGGCCGTCGTCGAAGGCGCCTTCGGCATCCCGGAAGCGGGTGTACACGGGCCGGCGGGCAGGAAGCATCCGGCCACACACCCGTTGGCCCACCGCGATCGCGGCGTCGCCCGTGAGTCGGACGACGGCCAGCGCCGATCGTCCGACAGGCGTGGCCAGGGCGACGATCACGTCGTCGCCCATGGCGCTTACTCTGGGATCACTTGAACGAACTTGCGGACGATTTCGCGTCCGGACTCGTCCGTCATCGCGCGCTCTTCCGACTGGCTGCGCACGCCCGGGACCTCCGCGATCTCGAGATGCACGAGGCGGCGGTCGTAGGAGTTGAGCTCGAGGTTGATCGTGATCGGCTTCTGCGTCTCGATCGCGCGCTCAGCGGCGCGACGGGCGAGCTGCTGCAGCTTCTCGGGCGCGTAGCGGCCGCGGTCGGCATCGGCCGCGTCGCGACGGGGGCCCCCACGATCGCCACGATCGCCACGATCGCCGCGGTCGCCGCGGTCGCCACGATCCCCACGGTCGCTGCGCTCACGGCGCTCGCGAACGGGTCCACGATCCTCGGCCGGACGATCGTCGGCGATGTCGACGTCGACCACCATCTCACCGAAGCGGGTGGTGAGACCGAGGCCAAGCAGATGACGGATCGCGCCGAGCGTGGCGCCGCGCTTGCCGACGAGGCGTCCGGCGCGGTCCGCCGACACGGCGAGGTGAACGCGTCCTTCCTCTCCCGTCGCGGCCACCGTGCCGACCAGACCCATGTGGCCGAGCAGCGTCGTGAACCAGGTGCCGGCGGCTTCCGAGGCCTCCGTCGTGCCCGCGGCCGGGCTGCGGACGCGCTCGGGGCGCTCTTCGCGGGGCGGACGATCCTCGCGGGGCGGACGAACCTCGCGGGGACGATCCTCGCGGGGCGGACGATCCTCGCGGGGACGGTCGCTGCGCGGCCGGTCGCTGCGCGGCCGGTCGCCTCCGCGACGGGGGGGACCACGGTCGTCGCGCGAACGCGGTCCACGGTCCTCACGGGGGGGGCGCTCTTCGCGGGGCGGACGGTCATCGCGACGGGGACGATCCTCGTGCGGCGCGTCGTCGCGCGGAGCTTCGGCCCGCCGAACCGGCGCCGCTTCGCCTTCGGCGCGAACCCAGGCCAGGATCTTCACCGTGGTCCGGGGAACTGGGCCCCCGGCGGCGTTGCGGAAGTGGCTCAGATCGAGCTTGTGGCCCACCCGTTCCACGTCGACACCCAATTGTTCTGCCGCCAAGGCGATCGCCCGCGCGAGGTCTTTGCCTTCGGCGGTCACCGCACCATCCGGAACGCTCATCCGACACTCCCCGTAGCGGTCTGCGGCCCCAAGGCCGGTGTGCCGCGCTTCATGTACCATTGCTGCGCCATCGACAGCGTGGTGTTCACGAACATGTAGACCATCAGGCCCGATGGCAACCCGAAGAAGAAAACGCCAAAAATGACCGGCATCCAGCGGAGTACCTGCTGTTGAGCAGGGTCCATGTTGCCGAGCGGAATCGAACGCTGCTGGATCACCATTGCGATGATCACGAGAATCGGCAGCGCACCGTAGGGGTCCGCGACCGAGAGATCCTGCAGGTAGAGAAAGGGCGTGTGGTACAGGTCGACCACGCTGCGAAGCACGTTGTACAGCGCGATCCAGACCGGCATCTGGATGAACATCGGCAGGCAGCCGCCAAGCGGATTGACCTTGCGATCACGGAACAACTCCATGATGCGCCGGTTCAATTCTTCGGGCTGGTCCTTGTACTGCTCCTGCAGCGCCTTCATCTCGGGCTGCACGGCCTGCATGGCCTGGCCAGCCAGGAAGGCCGACCGCGTGGGCCAGTAGAAGATGATCTTGAGAACGAAGGTCAAGGCGATGATCGCCAGGCCCCAGTCGCCCGTCAGCCCGTGCAGCTGGCGCAACCCAAACGCCAGGGGCCAAGCGAATACGGCGAACCAACCGAAATCGATGAGCTCGGTCAGGTCCTTGTCGACCTCGACGAGGACGTCGGGATCGAGCGGGCCGACGAACACATCGAAGTCCAGCGCACGGCTGGCCCCAGCCGCCAGCGCGAGGTCCGCCTTCCAGCGGACCCCGGCCCAGGTGTGGGTGTCGTCGATCGCCTTCCCGTCGAAGGTCACGGCGCCGGGAAGCGTGTCGCCCCGCGGCAACACGAGCGCCGAAAAGTAGGTGTCCGCGAGCCCGAACCAAGCCACGGTCCCTTCGGGAGACCAGGGCTCGTCCACGATGGCGGCCGCGTCCGCGCGCTCGACGCCGCCGTCGACCGACGCCACCGGCACCATCGTCGGGACGTAGCCCGACAGCAAGCCGCCCCCGGCAACGGGAACGACGTCGTGCAGCGAGATCTCGACCGGCCCCGTATAGGGACGGCCCGACGGATTGGCGATTTCGACGTGCCAGGCGAGGCGACAGGCATGGCCGGTGCCTTTGGGCGTCAGCGCCATGTCGACGACGAGGCCGTCCGGCGTCGTCGCCCGCCATCCGCCTTCGTGTTCCGTGGCGTTGGCCAGGGCCAAACCGCCCAACGACAGCCCGAGCGCCTCGGCCTTCGGGCCGAGCACCATCATTCGCCCAGGCGGCGGACCGTAGGGCTGCCAGGGGCCCGAGAGGCTGCCAGTGAGCCGGCCCCAGGCGTAGGACCACCACGGCACCTGGACGAACGGCGACTTCCAGCGCTCGAGCTCGGCCGAGCTCAGCCTCGGGCCGACGGGCGACCACTGCGCGGCGATCCCGCACCCTTCAAGGTCCTTGGACGCGGCCAGAGGACCGGCGAGAACCACGGGCGGAGCGGGAGGCGCCGGCGGAGCCGCGGCCGCGACCGTCTCCGCGACGGACGCCGCTGCGTCGGCCTCCACGCGCGCTTGTTGCCCCGACACCCAGCTCCACCAGATGCCCAGCATGAGCAAGACGGCGATCGTCGTGCGGCGGTCCATCAGGCGATCCCAACGGGCGGGACGGGGTCGTAGCCGCCGCGGGAAAAGGGCTGGCAACGGAGCAGTCGATAGGTGGCCAGCCAAGTTCCGCGAACGGGTCCATGCGTTTGCAGGGCGCCGATCGCGTAGTGCGAGCAGGTCGGTTCAAAGCGGCACGCCGGCGGCAACCAGGGAGAAAGCACCCACTGATATGCGCGCACGCCGGCGACCAGAATCGACGTCACGCCGCGCGTCCAAGCGCGAACAGCAGCCCGTCCACTTCGCGCGCGAGACCGTCGAGTCCGGCGGTGGCCGCGCCCGGCCGCGCGATGAACACGAGATCGAGCACGGGAAGCGCTCCATACCGGTGCCGCATCAGCTCGCGCAGCCAACGCCGGACCTGGTTGCGTTGCACGGCGCCACCCACTTTGCGCGAGATCGCCCAGCCCACCCGAGCACAGCCGAGCTCGGCGGGAGCCGCCAATGCCACGAGGTGACGACCGGGCCATCGGCGGCCGGTCTTACGCAGGCGCTCGTGATCGGCCGATCGGACCAACCGCCGGGATCGATCCCAGCCAACACCGGGGTCCACGGGACCTCCGAAGGGAGATCAGTGGCGCTTGTTCGGCGTCGTGACGGCGAGCCGCGCGCGGCCCTTGCTCCGCCGGTTGTTGATCACGCGGCGGCCACCCGGCGTCTTCATCCGGGCCCGAAAACCGTGGGTCCGCAGGCGCTTGATGCGGTGCGGTTGATACGTGCGCTTCATCGCCTCTCCGTCGATCGCCCGGCCCGTCGTAGGGGCCCTGTGGCGCGGCAGCCGCCGGTAATCGGAGCGGCAGGGGCCCGCAACCCGCGACGCTCCGGTGGCCTCACCCCTTCCATTCGTTAGGGTGTCGGGCCCCCATGGACGCCGTCTCCCGCTGGAATCAGGTGCTGCAGAACGTCGGTGAGCAGATCGGCCACCAGGACGTCGCGATCTGGTTCAGCAGCACCACGCCGACCGTCTGGACGCCCGAGCGCGTCCTGCTTCAGGTCCCCAACCAGTACTACGCCGACTGGATCCTGGAGAACTACCAAGGGCCGCTGGAGGCCGCCTTCCGCGCCGTGCTTGGCCACCTGCCGACCGTGGACTTCGAGGCCGCCGACGATCCGACCGCCGAGCTGCCGATCATCGACGACGACTGCGTCGCCCCCGAATCGGGCCTTCACGCCCGCTACACCTTCGCCAGCCTCGTGGTGGGCGAATGCAACAAGCTGGCCGTCGCTGCCGCCCAGGCCGTCTCCGACGGCCCCGCCCGCGCCTACAACCCGCTGACGATCTACGGTCCCACCGGCCTCGGCAAGACCCATCTCATGCACGCGATCGGCAACGAGGTCGCCCAACGGCACCGCGGCGCCCGCGTCCTCTACGTGACCGCCGAAGCGTTCATGAACGAGATGATCGACTCGCTCCGCGACAAGCGAATGGACGATTTCCGCGCGAAGTACCGCCAGCGGGCGAGCGTCCTTCTCGTCGACGACATCCAGTTCCTCTCCGGCAAGGACCGAACGCAGGAGGAGTTCTTCCACACCTTCAACGCGCTCGTGTCCAGCGGGCGCCAGATCGTGCTGAGCTGCGACGTGGAGCCCGCCGCGATCGACAAGCTTGAACCGCGGCTGCGGACCCGATTCCAGGGCGGCCTGCCCGTGGACGTCCAGCCTCCCGACCGGGAGACGCTGCTCGCCATTCTCCACAAGAAGGCCGGCGCCATGGGCGTGACCGTCCCGACCGACGTCGCCGACCGCATCGCGACCCGCGGGCGGGGCAACGTCCGCGAGGTGGAAGGCCTGCTCAACAAGTGGACGGCGCTGCGCGCGCTGCACGCTCCGCCCGAGGCCGGCGTCCGCTTCCTCGCCGACGCGGAGGCGAACCCAGGGCTGGTCCCCGTCAGCGTCGTCATCCAAGCCGTCGCACGAACCCACGGCGTCCGGTCGGCCGACATCACGGGCCCCAAACGCAACCGGATGATGACCCGTGCACGCCACCTCGCGATGTACCTGGCTCGACGCCACTGCGGCGTCAGTTTCCCTGAGCTCGGCCGCGAGTTTGGCCGCGACCACAGCACCGTCCAACACGGCGTCGCCAAGGTGGAGTCCGACCTGAAGGTCGATGACGACCTCGCCACGCGCGTCCGCGTCCTCGAGCAGCAGATCCTCGCCCGGCGCTGAAGGCTCTGCACAGGACCTGGGGACAAAGGCTGTGGACAAGGTGTGGGAAGGCGACGATGCCGCCCGCGTGGCTACGGTTCTCCCCAGCGGAGAGAGAATATCCACTGCATCGTCCACAGGAACGTCTGGCGAAATCTTATCATTGATCGCCAAGAAGATAGATTATCCACACGCTCCACAGGACCTATCGACTTCGATCCGATCTGATCCTCCAATGGATCTCGATCCGGACGTAGGGCGAACAAATCGACCGGAGGCCGGATCGGGCCCGGGAGATTGCCCCGTCGCAGGCATCGCGACCGGCAGTTCGTCTGGATAGGGGCCGCCGGGGCGTGCATGGACCTCTACATCGATCGCGACGAATTGAGCCGAGGACTGGCCCACGTACAGGGTGTGGTCGAGCGCCGAAGCACGACGGCTGTGGGATCCCACGTGTTGCTGCACGCTCGCTCCGGCGAAGGGCTGCGCATGACGGCCACGGACACGGAAATCGCGTTCATGGGTGACGCCCCGGCCAACGTCACGGCCAACGGTGCGCTCGCTGTCGATGCCGCCAACTTGTTCCAGATCGTTCGGGCGCTTCCGGAGGCGACGGTTCGCCTCGGCGTCTCCTCGGGGCGGCTCGAGGTCCGCTCTGGCAAGAGCGTGTTCCGCATTCCAGGACTGCCAGCGGAGGACTACCCCCCGCTTCCGCCGTTCGATCCGAGATCGACGGCCCGCATCGGACAGTCTGCCCTTCGCCGGATCATCGATCAGACCCACTTTTCGGTTTCGACCGATGAAGTTCGCTACGGCCTGAACGGCGCCCACCTTCAAGAGGTGACCGTCGACGGCCAGTCCCATCTCCGCATGGTCGCGACGGACGGACATCGGTTGTCGGCCTCTCAAGCGCCGGTCGAGGGTGCGCTCGCCGTTCCCCACCGAATGCTCGTGCCCCGCAAGGCGCTGACCGTGTTGCGCCGCCTGCTCGAGACCGACGACAGCCACGTCGAGATCGCATTTGGCGACCAGGCCATCCGGGTCAGCCGGCCTGGCGCGAGCTTCTGGTTCCGGATGCTCGACGGCGAGTTCCCAGACTACGAAAGTGTGTTGCCGACGGACCACCGCCACGAGGTGACCGCGCGCGGCGCAGACCTGATGAGTGCGCTGCGGCGCGTCTTGATCGTCGTTCAGGACCGGTCGCGGGCCGTTCGCTTCGCCTTCGGGGCCGAGGAGTTGGGCATCGACGTCCAAAATGCGGACCGCGGAGAGGTCAAGGAGTCGCTCCCCATCGCGCACCAAGGGGAAGACCTCGTGACGGGCTTCAATGCCCGCTACCTGTATGATGTCCTGCAAGCGCTGGAGAGCGAGCGCGTCACGCTCCACATGGCCCACGCGCTTGCGCCCTGCCTGTTGCGCGACCCCGACCAGAGCGGTGCGTTCTTCGTGGTCATGCCGATGCGGCTGGATTGATCGTCCGAAGGCTGTCGGCGGTCCATTGGCGGAATCTCGCGCCTCTGGACCTCGACGTCGACGCCCCCTTCGTCGTGTTCGAAGGGAATAACGGGCAGGGCAAGACGCACGTGCTCGAGCTCGTCTACGCGCTCTCGACGCTCAAGCCCATCCACGGCCATAGGCTCAGGGACGCCATCCAGTGGGGGGCGACGACGGCCAAGGCCGAGGCGCAGGTGCGCAGCGACATTGGCGCGACGCGCCTGCAACTCGAGGTCGCCGGGCCGCTGCGCAACCTGACGCGGGACGCGGCCAAGGTCTCGGATCTCGGGGAGTGGTTCGGCGCGCTGCGGTGCGTGGCCTTCACGCCAGACGACATCGCGGTCGCCAGCGGTGAACCGGCGCTTCGCCGTCGGTACCTCGACCGGGCTGCCTTCACGGCGGAGCCGGCCCACCTCGACCGCGTCAACCGGGTGCGACGCCTGCTCGACCACAAAGGGGCCGCCTTGCGGTCTGGGGCTGCAGACGATGTGCTCGACGCGCTCGACGGTGCGCTCGCCGACGCGGGCGCGGCCCTGTGCGAGGCGCGCGCCCGCCAGGTGGCGGCCCTGACGTCTCATGTCGCCGATCACCATGCGGCCCTTGCGGGCACGGGGCGCCTGGCGCTGCGGCTGCGCACGGCGGCCCAGGGGGACGGCGTCGCGTCGCGTGCGCAAGCCTTGTCGACGGCGTTGGCGACCGCACGCGCCGAAGAGCGGCGGCGGACGATGGTGCTCGTCGGTCCCCAGACCGACGATGTGGAGCTTTCACTCGACGGCCGAGCGGTTCGCAACTGGGCGAGCCGTGGCCAGGTGCGGAGTGTCGTGTTGGCGCTCAAGCTCGCAGAGCTCAGCGCGGCGGCCGAACGGGGAGACGTCCCCGTGTTCCTCGTCGACGACGTAGGATCGGAACTCGACCGCGACCGAACCGCGCGATTGGTGGACCGGCTCAAGGGTCTGGGCGCTCAGGTGTTCGCGTCGACGACGGATGCGCGGTGGCTGCGCGACCTTCCGGAAGGGGAGACGCGCCTGTGGACCATGCAGGCCGGCGTCGCCCTTTCGGACCTGCGCGGCAACGAGCCGATCGCCCTCGACCAGGGGTCCTGATCCAGATAGGATCGCGTGTTCGGCGACCGCCCCGCAGGCGGTCCAACGAGAGGCGCGATGACGACGGCGACTCGGGTCGGAGAGGCGGGAGACTACACCTCTTCGAGCATCCAGGTTCTCGAGGGGCTTGAGGCGGTACGCAAGCGGCCGGCGATGTACATCGGCTCGGTCGGCGAGCGCGGTCTCCACCACCTCGTCTACGAGGTCGTGGACAACTCGGTCGACGAGTCGCTGGCCGGTTGGTGCCGCGCCATCGATGTGACGCTGCACGACGATGGCAGCTGCTCGGTCGCCGACGATGGCCGTGGCATCCCGGTCGACATCCACCCCGAAGAGGGGCGTCCGGCGGCCGAGGTCGTCCTCACCGTGCTGCACGCCGGCGGAAAATTCGAGGCGAGCGCGTACAAGGTGTCCGGCGGATTGCACGGCGTCGGCGTGTCGTGCGTCAACGCGCTTTCCGCCAAATTGGATCTCGAGGTGTGGCGCGACGGCCGGGCGTGGCATCAACGCTACGCGATCGGCGTCCCCGTGACCAAGCTGACGGACACCGGCCCCGCTCCGGAGCGGACCGATGGAGCGCCGCGCCGGGGAACCCGCGTTCGCTTCTGGCCGGACGCGTCGATCTTCCAGGAGACGGTCGACTTCTCCTACGACGTGCTCGCCACGCGCCTGCGCGAGATCGCCTTTCTGAATCCTGGTCTTCAAATCCGCTTCGTCGACGAGCGCGCCGACCGGTCCGAGACTTTCGCCTACGAAGGCGGCGTCGCCAGCTACGTCGAGTGGTTGAACACCGGGCGCACGCCGCTGCATTCGCCCCCGGTCGTGCTGCGCGGCGAACGGGATGGCGTCGAGGTGATGTGCTCGATGCAGTGGAGCGCGTCGTACCAGGAGACGACCTGCAGCTTCGTCAACAACATCCACACGGTCGACGGCGGCACCCACCTCTCGGGCTTCCGTGCGGCGCTCACGCGCACGATCAACGTCTACGCGACCGCGATGGCCTCGAAGGTGCTCAAAGGCGTCGTCCTGGCCGGTGAGGACATCCGCGAAGGCCTGACCACGGTGTTGTCCGTCCGGGTCCCCGAGCCACAGTTCGAGGGCCAGACCAAGGCGAAGCTCGGCAACTCCGAAGTCAAGGGCATCGTCGAGGCGATCGTCAACGAGCAACTCGGCGCGTGGTTGGAAGAGAATCCGGCCCCCGCCCGCACGATCGTCGGCCGGTCGCTGGAGGCCGCCCGCGCCCGCGCAGCCGCTCGCAAGGCCCGCGAGCTCGCGCGCCGCAAGTCGGCCCTGGACGGCGCAGACCTGCCTGGAAAGCTCGCGGACTGCCAGGAGCGCGACCCGGCCCTCTGCGAGGTGTACCTGGTCGAGGGAGACAGCGCCGGCGGCTCGGCCAAGCAGGGCCGGGACCGCAAGTTCCAGGCGATCTTGCCCTTGCGTGGCAAGATCCTGAACGTCGAGAAGGCGCGACTCGACAAGATGTTGTCGAACAACGAGGTTCGAACCATCATTTCCGCGCTCGGCTGCGGTGTCGGCGAGGACTACGACCTCAAGAAGCTCCGCTACCACCGCGTCATCATCATGGCCGACGCCGACGTCGACGGCAGCCACATCCGGACGTTGCTGCTCACCTTCTTCTGGCGCCAGATGATGGACGTGGTCAAGGCTGGCCACCTCTTCATCGCCCAACCGCCGCTGTACCGCGTGAAAAAGGGGCGCCAAGAGCGCTACCTTCGCGACGAGGCGGCCCAGGAGCGCTTCTTCCTGGATGCCGTCCCCACCGCGGTGACGGTCACGCCCAACGGCCGCGCTCCACTCGAAGCCGAGCGCGTCCGCCTGCTCGCCGAACAGGTCGCCGATCTCGGCCGCCGGCTTCGCCGGATCGAACGTCGCGTTCCGCGGGCCCTTGCGGAAGCTTTGTTGGCCGAAAGCGGAGGCGTCGTCCGCGCTGGGCTGGAAGCGGGCCTGACGCGCCGGGTGGCGGAGTTGGAGCCGGGCATGCGCCTCGTTTCCGTTGCGCTCGAAGCGGGTCCGGTCCTCGTCGTGGAGATCGAGCAGCTTGGCGAGGTGCGCACCGTGCGCGTTGCGGACCGCTTCGGCGAACACTCCGAACTCACGGTCCTCCACGCCGAGCTCGTCGAAGCGTGCCCGTTGCCAACGACAGTTTCGGCCGGCAACGCCCACCGCGTGGCCACCAGCTACGCTGAGTTGCTCGAAGCCATGTTGGGTCTCGCGCAGCGGGGCTGGGAAGTCCAGCGGTACAAGGGTCTGGGGGAAATGAACCCCGAGCAGCTCTGGTCGACCACGATGGACCCCACGGTGCGGATTCTCCACCGCATCGAGGTCGACGACGTCGTTGCGGCCGACACGATGTTCACGGTGCTCATGGGCGACGTGGTCGAGCCGCGACGCGACTTCATTCAGCAGAACGCGCTCGACGTCCGCAACCTCGACATCTGATGTCCGACGATCGGGCCGAGATCGCGGGCCTGCTCGCCGGCCGCCTCGCGCTCGTGACCGGCAAAGGGGGCACGGGGAAGACGACCTTTGCCTCCGCGCTGGCCATGTTGGCCGCGGCCGAAGGCCGCCGCGTCCTGCTCGCTGAGGTGGATGCCAAGCACCCTTCGCTTCCCGTCATCTTCGGGGCGGGTGGGTCGTGGGAGCCCGTCTCGGTGCGGCCCAACCTCGATGTCGCCAACCTGACTTGGCAAGAGGCCTTGGGCGCCTTTCTTGAGCGGGTGGTGCCGTCGCGTCGCCTCGTTGGCGCGGTGTTGTCGAACGCGGCCCTCGCCCGCTTCCTCGACTTCACGCCGGGAAGCCGAGAACTCGTCACGTTGTCCGCCGTGGAACAGCACACCTCCCGCTACGACCTCGTCGTTGTGGACATGCCGGCGAGTGGTCATGCGTTGTCGTTGCTCGACGTCACGCGGTCCGCGCTCGGCCTGTTCCGCAGCGGACCCATTCGGCAGCGCGCGGCGCAGTTGCGGGACCGAATCCTGCACATCGATACCCACGTCGTCCTCGTCGCCCTGCCGGAAGAGATGGTCGTCAGCGAGACGATCGAGACGGCCGAACGTCTGGGTGCGATCGGCCTGTTGTCCCGTCCGCCCCAGATCTTCCTCAACCGCGCGACCCCGCCCACGATGACCGAGGACGAGGGTACGTTGTTGGCGCGCCTCGCCGAGGCTCCGCTCAGCGACGCCGGCCGCGAGTTCGTGCGCGCCGGACGCTGGGAGGCCGCCATGGAGGCGGCGAGTGCCGCGGCGATGGCCGGAATCGAAGCGGGCTGTGGGCGGGTGCCGATTCCCGTACACGCGATGGCGCCCGACGCGTCGCCGACCCAGGTGGTCCAGGAAGTGGCCGTCGCGCTTGGGCGTCGGGTCGGTCGAGCGCGTTCGGAGGTCGAATGGACGACCTGAGCCCGCTCGAGCTGTGGCTGTCCCAACGGCGCCTTGTGGTCTGTGTCGGCGCCGGAGGTGTCGGCAAGACGACGACCTCGGCTGCGATCGGGTTGCGGGCGGCTCGGCTCGGCCGTCGCGTCGTCGTGTTGACGATCGATCCGGCGCGCCGACTCGCGGACGCCCTTGGCCTGGACATGCTCGACGGCACGCCGCGCGCCATCGCCGGGGCCGGTCCGGGCCAGCTTTGGGCGGGGATGCTCGACAGCCGCGCGGCTTTCGACAACCTCATCGCGAAGGTGGCGCCCGACGAGGAGACTCGGGACCGGGTGCTCGGCAACCACGTCTACCGTCACATGGCGGACACCCTGGCGGGGAGTCAGGACTACATGGCGTCGGAGTTGCTCCACGATCTCGTGGACGACGATCGCTGGGACCTCGTCGTCCTCGACACAGCCCCCGTGAAGAATGCGCTGGACTTCTTGGAGGCACCCGGCCGTCTCGTCCGGTTCCTCGACGAGCGCGTCTTGGGGTGGTTCCTCCCCGCGCGCGGGGGGTTGTGGTTCGCGGGACCCGTCAACGTCGTGCAGCGCCTGCTTGGCGTGGTGTTCGGTGCGGACTTCGTCACGGATCTCGGCGCCTTCTTTTCGGACTTCCAAGGCATGGTTGCCGGGTTCTTGGCGCGCCACGAGGCCGTCCTGGCTCGCCTCCGGGCTCCCGAAACGGGCTTCGTGACGGTGGCGGCGCCCCACCCCAACGGTTTGGACGTCGCGCTGTGGTTCCAAGAGGAGCTCGGGCGGCGCGACCTTCCACGTGCAGGCATCGTGGCGAACCAGGTGCACAGGGTCGCCGTGACGGATCATGATGCCCGTGGCGCGCTTGGTGAGGCCGTCGCGGACCTCGGCGCCGACCTCCCGCCAACCGCCGCGGCTCAACTCCTGGCCCGCCTTTCGATGGCGCACCGGCGCCTCGCCGCGCTCGCCACGGCCCAGGCAGAGCGGCTGCGCCCGCTTCGTGCGGCGGCCTCCCCTGGTTTCTACGTCGAGGTGCCCCGCCTCGACGACGACGTCAACGACCTTGACGGCCTGGACCGAATCGGCGATTCGCTGTTTGGCCGGCCCCTGAAGAGCGAGTCCCCCCGATGAATCCCTTTGCTAGTTCCATCCTCCCGATCCGTATCGAGGAGGAACTCAAGTCCAGCTACCTGGACTACTCGATGTCCGTCATCATCGGGCGGGCCCTGCCCGACGTCCGCGACGGCCTCACACCGGTCCATCGCCGCATTCTCTCCGCGATGCACCGCGAGGGAATGACGGCCGACCGGAAGCACAGCAAGTGCGCCGGCGTCGTCGGCGAAGTGCTCAAGAAGTACCACCCCCACGGCGACACCGCCGTCTACGACGCGCTCGTCCGTATGGCCCAACCGTGGAACCTCCGGTACCCTCTGGTCGACGGGCAGGGGAATTTCGGGTCCGTCGACGGAGACCGAGCGGCCGCCTACCGGTACACAGAGTGCCGCATGACGAAGCTCGCGGGCGAGCTTCTCATCGACATCGACAAGGAGACCGTCCCGCTGTCGCCGAATTTCGACGGGACGCACGAGGAGCCCGACGTGCTGCCGTCGCGGTTTCCGTACCTGCTTGTCAACGGCGCGGATGGCATCGCGGTCGGC
>SXOB01000066.1 GCA_005776945.1 Pseudomonadota bacterium | reverse complement strand
TGACCGAGCTTCCCAACGGGTACTCCCCGCAGTCGCTCGACTTCGTCGTCGCACGCGCGACCGACAGCACTCGGCGCCCTGGCACGCAACGGTCGTGACACCCGCAACCGGACCGGCTCCGTCGTAGCCGCCGCGTCCGCGTCCGCCGGTACCATGTGCCGGCGCCGAAGCGGTCGCCGACGATCCCCATGCCCTTCATGAGGGGGCCCTCGATGACCTCCATCGGATGGCCGGCCGCCAGCCTCGCGAGTTCGACGTCGGCCTCGATATCGTCCGCGATGCCATGGACGAGCGCATGGACCAGCCGCTCCTCCACCGTGCCGGAACGCCACGCCTCGGCCGCAGGGTCGGGGCCGTCGCGCTTGCCTTTCAGCGAACCCGCCACGGCCAGCAGCCGCTCGGTGGCGTCGGCCCGGCGGTTGAGGACCAAGTCCTCCACGCGCTCGCGCAGGTCGGCTTCTAGGTCGTCGACGAGGGGAAGTGCGCCGGCGTTGACGATGCCCATCGACAAGCCCGCGCGAATCGCGTGCTGAAGGAAGACGGCGTGGATGGCCTCGCGAACCGCGCCGTTGCCACGGAAGGCAAAAGACACATTGCTGACGCCGCCGCTCGTCCGAACTTCGGGCCAGCGTTCCGCCAGCTTGGCGACGGCGTCGATGAAGGCCATGCCGTAGCCGTCGTGTTCACGCATCCCCGTGCCGATGGCGAAAATATTCGCGTCGATCACGATTTCTTGGGGCGCAAACCCGACGGAGAGCAGCAGGCCGACCGCGCGCTCTGCGATGGCCACCTTGCGTTCGACGGTGTCAGCCTGTCCCGCCTCGTCGAAGGCCATCACGATCACGGCGGCACCCAACCGGCGGACCTGACGGGCGGCCTCCAGGAAGGCCTCTTCGCCTTCCTTGAGCGAGAGGCTGTTGACGAGCGGGCGGCCCGCCACCTCTTTCAGGCCCGCAATGAGCACTTCGTGGCGGCTGCTGTCGATGACGACGGGAATCCGCGCGATCTCGGGTTCCGCCGCGAGGTGCCGGAGGAAGCGCGCCATCGTGCTCGGTCCGTCGAGGAGCCCTTCGTCGACGTTGACGTCGAGCATCTGCGCGCCAGCCTGCACTTGCTGCCGTGCGACGCCGACGGCGTCCTCCCAGCGCCCGTCTTGGACCAGCCGTCGGAAGGCCGCGGACCCCGTGACGTTCGTGCGCTCGCCGATGTTGGCAAACAGGTCGCCACGGCGGTGGACCATGGGTTCGAGGCCCGCCAACTCGAAGGCGACCCGCCGGGCGGGAATGCGCCGGGGCGTCAGACCCTCGATCGCCTCGCCGATGGCGCGGATGTGCTGAGGCGTGGTCCCGCAGCAGCCGCCGACGACGTTGAGCAGCCCCCGCTCGCCCAGGTCACGGATGACCTTCGCCATGTGGTCGGGCGTGTCGTCGTAGCCCCCCATCGCGTTGGGCAACCCCGCATTGGCGTGCAGGGTCAGCGCCGTGTCGATCAGCGGGCTGAGTTCGGCGACGTGGGGCGCGAGATCGTCCACCCCCAACGCGCAATTGAAGCCGAACATGAGCGGCCGGGCGTGGCGCATGGCCAACCAGAAGGCCTCGGGCGTCTGGCCGTTCAGCGTGCGTCCCGCTCGGTCTGTCAGCGTCCCGCTCACCCAGATGGGGATGTCGAGGCCCTCCTCCTCCATCCACGTCGTCAGGGCGTAGATCGCGGCCTTCGCGTTGAGCGTGTCGAAGACCGTCTCCACGAGGAGGAGGTCGGCGCCGCCGCGGACGAGCGCCCGCGCGCACCGCAGGTACCCGTCCGCGAGTTCGTCGTAGGTGACGTTGCGCGCGGCGGGGTCGTCCACATCGCGGCTCATGCCCGCAGAACGGCCCGTGGGGCCCAGGCAACCGGCGACGAAGCGGGGCCGTTCGGGCGTCGAGAACGCATCGGCTTCGGCCCGCGCGAGGCGCGCGCCCTGCTCATTGAGCTCTTCGCACAGGTGCTCGAGACCGTACTCGGCTTGGGTGACCGGCGTGCTCGTGAACGTGTTCGTCTCGATGATGTCGGCGCCGGCCTCGAGGTAGGCGCGGTGCCCCCCGCGGACGAGGTCCGGCCGTACGAGATTCAGGAGGTCGCCATTCCCCTTGAGGTCGACGCCATGGTCAACGAAACGCGCGCCGCGGAAGTCCGCCTCCGAGAGCGGGACGCGCTGCAGCAACGTGCCCATGGCGCCGTCGAGCAACAGGATCCGGGTTTCAAGGGCCTTCCGGAGGGCGTCCGCGCGGGAAATAGCCACGTCATCTCCAAGGGGGCCGCCCCTAACGCAGGCGAAGGCCCCGCCAGGCGATAGGGGCGCGGCCCGGAGTGTCCATGATCGCCCTTCGCCTTGCCCTGTCGTGCTCGTCCGCGCCGCCCCCACCGGCGGAGCCGGCCGCACCGTCCGCAGCCGAGGCCGCCGGCGCCGTCGCGCGCTTCGACACGGAACTTCGCGCGCTGTGGTTGGAGGCGGGCGAGGCGAATTGGGCCTACGAGACCAACATCAACGACGCTACCGAGGCGGTGGCCAGCGCCGCGGACGCCAAGGTCGCGTCTTGGATGACGACGACGATTCCCGAGGCCGCCCGCTTCGACGCCACGCCCGACAAGGACCCCGCCGTCGCCCGCCAGTTGGCCCGCCTCAAGCTCGCCCAGACGATTCCGAGCCCAAAGGACCCTGCCGCCCTCGCGGAATTGGCGGGCCTCAAGACCGAGCTCGCCGGGCTTTACGGAAAGGGGAAGTACTGCCAGGGTGAGAATTGCCGAAACCTCGAAGAACTGAGCCGGACGCTCGCGACCAGCCGCGACCCCGACGCCCTGTTGGACGCTTGGGTGGGCTGGCGTACCGTGTCGCCGCCCATGCGTGCGCCCTACACCCGCATGGTTCAACTCGCGAATGAGGGAGCCCGCGAAATTGGATTCAGCGACGTTGGCTCGATGTGGCGCAGCGGCTACGACATGCCCCCCGACGCATTCACCGCCGAAACGGACCGCCTGTGGAATCAGGTGCGCCCGCTCTATGAGCAATTGCACTGCCATGTCCGCGCGAAATTGCACGAACGGTACCCCACCCAGGCCCCCGCAACGGGCACCATACCGGCCCACCTGCTCGGCAACATGTGGAGCCAGAGTTGGGAAAATGTCTACCCGCTCGTCGAGCCCTACCCGCATCAGCCCGACATCGAGGTCGACAGCGTCCTCGCGAAGCAAGGCTGGGACCACCTGCGGATGGTGAAAACAGGGGAGGCCTTTTTCACGTCGATGGGCATCGACCCGATGCCGGCGACGTTCTGGGAGCGCAGCCTCTTCGTTCGCCCGACGGATCGGGATGTCGAGTGCCACGCAAGCGCTTGGGACGTCGGCAACCGGGACGACCTGCGAATCAAGATGTGCATCCAGCCCACCATGGACGATCTGCAGACGATTCACCACGAGTTGGGCCACCTCGTTTACGATCACGCCTACGTGCGCCAGCCCGTTCTCTTTCAGGACGGCGCCCACGACGGCTTCCACGAGGCGATCGGCGACGCCGTCGCCCTCTCCATCACGCCAAGCTACCTCCAAAGCCTTGGCCTGCTTGAAGGGGTGGCCGAGTCGCAAGAGTACGTGATCAACACGCAGATGCAGGTCGCTCTCGCGAAAATCGCGTTCCTGCCCTTCGGGCGCATGATCGACCAATGGCGTTGGGACGTCTTCAGCGGCGCGACGCCGCCCGACCGCTACAACGCGGCTTGGTGGGATCTGGCCCTTCGCTACCAAGGCATTGCAAGCCCCGTTCCGCGGACCGAGGAGCACTTCGACGCTGGTGCGAAGTACCACATTCCCGGAAACACGCCCTATATGAGGTACTTTCTCGCCCACATCCTCCAGTTTCAGTTTCACGAGGCCATGTGTCGCGAAGCGGGACACGAGGGGCCGTTGCATACCTGCTCGGTTGCGGGCAGCCGCGAAGCCGGCGCGCGCCTGAGCGCGATGATGCAACTTGGTGCGAGCCAGCCCTGGCCCGACGCCCTCGAGGCGATGACGGGCACCCGGACGATGGATGCGGCCCCGCTCATGCGGTACTTCGAACCCCTTCAAGCCTGGCTGACGGAGCAAAACGCGGGCCGCGCCTGCGGTTGGACTCCCTGACGGCAACCCCCTCGACCCGACGGCTGCAATAGGTCACCTCGACCCGGCGTAAGGGCGTCGGGAGGAGATCCTGCTGGCCTCGCCGCGAGCCCCAACCCCGGAGCCGGTCGACGTGCTGACGCCCGAGCGCGTCGCACGTGCCTGGGCTTCACCCGTGCACCGCTACTGCCGACGCATGATGCCGAGCGAGGCGGAGGCCGACGATGCCGCGCAGGAGGCCCTCATCAAGGTCGTCCGGCACCTGGATCGCTATGACCGGACCCGCCCGCTTGCGCCATGGGTCTACGGAATCGCGCGAAACACCTGCCTCGACGCGCTGCGGCGTCGGACGCACAAACGCGAAGATGACGCCGTCGAGGTCATCGATCCGGCACCTGGCGCGCTCGTGCTCGTCGACGAGGCCCAAACCGCCGCGCGCGTCCGCCGCGCCCTCGTCACCCTCCCCGACCTGTACCGGGACGTCCTCGTCCTCTACCACTACGAAAACCTCAAGTATGTGGAAATCGCAGAGTCCCTCGACGTACCTCTCGGCACCGTCATGAATCGCATTTTTCGCGCGCGTCAGAAAATGCGCGAAGCGTTGGAGGTCGCGTGAGTCCACACTTCGACCTCGACACCGTCGTGCGCTTCGTCCGCGGCGACCTCGACGAGGCGCACGCGATCGAACTTGCCCTGCACCTCGATGACTGCCCGACCTGCCGCGCCCGGGTTGCGCGTGAGGAACCCCTCACACGGTGGCTCGCCGCCCTGCCGAGCCCCGAGACGCCGGCCGCTCTGGCCGATCGTTCGCTCGCGCCGGCCGTCGACACGCCGGCCATCGCGGTGGCCGCCGTTTGCGTCACGGTCGCCACCGTCGCCGTCGTCCTGGCCAACCCAGTGCCGGACCTGGCGTCCGGCCTCGTCGTCGCTCGCGCCACCGCCCAAGCCCTGGCAGGCCTTCTGGCCGTCACGGGGACGGTGGGGTGGATCGCCCTTTGGGCTGCCGCCGTCGGCAGCACGCTCGCCGCCCGCCGCCTGTCGGAGTCCCCATGACCACCCTTTGGTTCGCCACCCTCGCCTTCGCGACCCCGGTTCCGGCCGACGCTCCAGTTCCCGCCGTCGTCGCACCCGCCGTCCCCGCAGAAGGCGCGCCTGCAGAAGGCACCCCAACGGAAGCGAACCCCGCCCCCGACGCTGTGCCAGCGGATGCCGCTGACGACCTCGCCAACGAGGTCGCCCGGTTGAAGGCCGAGAACGCCGCCCTGCGCGGGGAAAGGGCGGCCGCGGAACCGCGCGTCACGATCGGCGAAGACCTCCTCATTGCGGCCGGGGAGGTCGTCGAGGACGCGGTCGTCGTCGGAGCCGACCTCCGAGTGGAAGGCACCGTGCTGGGAGACGCAACCAGCGTAGGCGGCAAGCTCGTCGTCGGGCCACAAGGGAGCGTCGCCGGTGACGCCGTGGCGCTGTTCGGCGGGGTGACAGTGGAGGATGGCGGGTCCATCGCAGGCGACCGCGTGGACGTCATCGCCGACGGATTCAATGTCGACGTCGGCGACGCGCTGCCCGCAAGCGCCGCGGGTTCCCTCGTTCGAGACGCCACCCAGGCGCTTGGCGCCCTCGCCGGGGGGTTGCTCAGCATGGTGACCTGGCTCGGCCTGGGTCTGCTCATCGTCGGTTTGATGCCCGAACGGGTCGGCCGGATTGGCGCCGCCGCCGAGCGCGCGCCGTTGAGCACGGCGTTGGTCGGGGCATTGAGCTTCGCCGGCCTTGGAACCTTGTCGATCCTCATCGCCGCCGTCACGCTTGGCCTCGGCCTGCCCGTTTCCTTCCTCCTATGGGCGGCGCTGGCGTCGGCGTGGCTGCTCGGCAGCGTCGCCCTGTGCACGCTCGTCGGTCAGCGCCTCGATGCGACCCGGCTCGCCGGTTCTCGATGGCTCGCTTTCGTCGCCGGCAGCGTCGTGTGGTGGCTCGCCACGGAGGTGCCGTGGCTCGGTTGGGTGGCCTGGACGATGCTGAGCTGCGTATCGCTCGGCGCGAGCCTTCGGTCGGGATGGGGCACCCGCTGAGGAGGCGACGGCCGACCGATCGGGCCGGTCGTCTCGGTTAGCGCTCGTCGGGGGTTCTATGGTTCTGTTCGCTTCGCTCGCGCTGGCCCAACCGACGCATGCTCAGATCGACTCGGCCATATGGAAACCGCTCACGACCCGCTCCACCGACGCCGGTCCCGTGGCCGTCTGGGAGGCCCAAATCGCGGGCATGCCCTGTTTTCGGGGCGACACCGTGGTCTCAGTGCCCCTCCGCACCCTTCACGACGTCAGCCTGGACATCCTTGGCAGCCTGACGTGGTCCAAGGCCGGCCTTGCGGAATCACGCGTGCTCGCCAAGAGCGGCGCCACCATCGAATACTACCAGTACCTGGACATTCCAGGTTGGACCATGGCATCGGACCGCTTCTGGTTTCTGCGCCTGAATCAGGAACGGACCGAGCAACGCGCAACCGTGCGCTGGGACCGGATGGGCGAGCGCGGTGGGGCCCATAGTGCCATCTATGACGAGGTGGTCAAGGCCCATCCCGACGCGGTCGAACCGACGATCAACATTGGCGGCTGGACGTTTACCGGCCAGCCTACCGGAACCCACGTCGACTACCGAATTTGCACCAACCCCGGTGGGTCGTTGCCGTCGATGGTCCAAAACGCCGCCACCAAGCAAACCCTACCCGACACTGTGGCCGACGTGATTCGCGAGGCCAAGCGCCGCGCGGGAGCACCGTGACCCTCAACGATTGGATGGGGCGCGTCGCGGCCTTCTCCGACGAGCGGGACTGGGCCCAATTTCACGCACCTCGAAATCTCGCGATGGCGCTCTCCGTCGAGGCCAACGAATTGCTGGAGCTCTACCTTTGGTGCGCCGACGACGGCCCCCAACCCGCGCAGGAAGCACGTCGAGAGCGCGTCGCCGGCGAAGTCGGAGACGTCCTCATCTGCCTGTTCAACCTCTGTCACCGCGCCGGCATCGACCCCGAGCGCGCGTTGGCCGACAAACTGGCCGAGGCCGCCCGGCGCTATCCGGCCGATCGCGTCCGGGGCCGAGCGCTGAAATACGACGAATACCCCGAATGGCGGACTGGCGAAACGCCCGACCCGGACGGGACGAGCCGCGGACCGCGCTGATTCAGAATCGAACGCCGAGGGACAGGCCGGGGTCGCTCAAAAGGACGCCCCACGACAGGGTGCCGGCGCCGGCGGCCAACACGGCCGCAGAACCGAGGACAAGCGCATTCGTGGTCGTCCGTAGCCGCGAGGCCTCATCCGTCGTCGTGGCATCATCGAATGCCGCGCGCGTCGCGAAGCTGCCGCCGTAGAGCGCGCCCGCGCCGGCGAGGAGGAGGCCACTCGTCACAAGCAGCGGCGTCTTTTCCTTGGGCCGCTGACGCTGGACGGCCACCGGGCCCACAGGTTGGGACGACACCGCAGCCGTGGGCCCCCCCGCGTTCGCGACGCTGCCTGAGGGAAAGGCGGCCCCGTCGATGGCCGTGGTCACCCACTGGCCCGACGCATCGGTCTGGTAAATGTGCTGGCGGTTGGGTCGCGCCTCCAACCGGGTCAGTCGCCGACCATCGAGCAGATGCCGACCCGCAACGGGGGCGCCGACCACGACCGGGTCGACGGCCGCGCTCCCGGTGGCCACACGCCAAGCCACCGCCAGCGGGTGACCGGCCGGCACATCTTCGACGCCGTAAGCGAACCCACCGTCCACTTCCGCGGCCGTCGTCAACCAGGCCATCGCGCCGGCGCGATCCCCGTCCTCCAATCGGCCCGCGGCGACTGCGCGGTACGCCCGACCGGCCAGCGCCGCCGGCAGCGGCTCACCGAGGCACGTCAGGGCCTCAAGCAGGTCGCCAGAGGTAGGGGCCGCCGGCGTGCCGCCACGGAGCGACGTCTCGGTCGCGACGAGCCCGTCGACGACGTGTTGGACCGTCGTCGCGCCGTCGCAGGCCACGGCCATCGCCACCGTCACCCAGGCCAGCATCCGTCCCCCTGTTCCACCTAACCGTTGGCTCGGACCCGAAAGAGGCCCTGCCCCGCCGTGACACCCGTGCCGTCCTCGACGAGGACGGCGGTGACGACGCCGGCGACCGGCGAGCGGGCAGGCGCGAACGTCTTCATCACTTCGATGAGCGCAAGCTGGGCGCCCGCCGCGACCGCGGCCCCCACGGGCGCAAGGGCGGCCGCATCCGGTTTCGGGCGCAGCCAAACCGTCCCATCCGTCTCGGCCGAAACGACGACATCGCCGTTGACCTCAGCGACCGCGTCGGCAGACGCCTCCGCCGCGCCATCCGCCAATACGCCGAGTTCGACGACGGCCATCGCGGCGTCGACCCAACCGGCGTCAGCGACGACGGCGACCTGTCCGCGGGTGCCCACAGGGGCCGCAACGTCGAAGACGACGCCCGCCGTCGTCAACGTGCCCAGCCGCGTCCCCACGGCGATGCGCGCCCCCACACCCACTGCCGGCTGCCACATGCCCACGCTTGGAGACGTGAGACGGTCGCCGTCGCGAACGGCGTCCCTGCGCCCTCCCCCCATGGCGACACCGCGGCCGAGTACCTCGGCGTCGTGCAGGCTCCAAATGCGACTGTTGCGGACCCGCCGCGTGCCGGTCGTCTGCCAGGCGCACTCTGCGAGGACGACGAGCCAACTGCGCAATTGGTCGAGCGGAACCACCTCGTCGCAATCCATCCGGGACGCGGCCGCGACCGGATCCATGTCCGCTTCGATGCGCGCCGCCGTCTCCGCCATGCCTCGGGCGATGGCCTCGCGCTCCGCCGGATCGGTCGCCGCAATCTCGAAATCGTCGTCCAACTTCGTATTGTAGGCGGCGATGGCAAGGGTGCGACCCTCCATCACCGCGAGGCGAGTCGACGTGGTCGCAAGCTGGAGAACCGGCGTGTAAGGATGACCCGCCATCGCGTAGTAGCCGGCCCCCGAGGCCTTCCGTAGCAGGATGGCGAATTGCGGGGCCGTTTGGGTCGCATTCGTGTAGATGAGGCTGCTCCCAAATCCCAGCAGGCCTTGCCGCTCCGCTTCAACGCCGATGTCGAAGCCCGAAATGTCCTGCAGCCAGAACAGTGGAATTCCGTCTTCGCCGCACGCGCGCGCGAAGGTCGAGATCTTGGCAATGCCCTCGCGGTAGAGGGCGCCGCCCGGCCTGTGACCGATTCCCGGTTCCTCGACCAAGCCCTGCCGATTCGCGACAAATCCGCACCACAGGCCGCTGACGCGTGCGACGCCAGTCACGATTTCGCGTCCGATTCCGGGCAGGAATTCGTGAAAGAGGCTGCCGTCCACGAGGCGAGCGATTACCTCCATCACGTCGTAGGATGCCCGCGGATCGACGGGCATGAGCGCGCCCAATTCGTCGGCGCCCCGGGCCGGGACGTCGACCTCCCAGCCACCGCGATGGAATGGGACCGCCGAGGTTGGCAGCTTGCCCACTTCCTCGCGCACCCAGGCCAGCGCCGCCGGATCGTCCGGAACTCGAACGTCGGCCACCCGACTCTGATGAACGTGAACCTCTGGCCCGCCGATGTCCAGCGAGGTGAGTTTGAGGGACTTCGCACCCCGAATCAGCGCCGCGCCGGCGATGACGACGTAGGCTGACTCCGTCATCGCCACGCGATCGGAGATGATCGGCATGTAGCCACCACCTGCGATGCAATCGCCGAACACGGCGGCAATTTGCGGGACGCCAGCGGCCGCAAGCTGCGCATTCCGCGCAAAGATGGCCCCGGCCCCCGTTCGACCCGCAAACGAGCGCGACTGCTCCGGCAAGAACAGCCCACTACAGTCGACGAGGTAGATCACGGGCAAATGGAGCGCGAGTGCAACTTCCTGCGCGCGCTCGATCTTCTCGGCGCTCAGCGGCCACCACGAACCGGACGCCACCGTGTTGTCGTTGGCCACGACCACGACATGGCGCCCGTCAATCGTGCCAATGCCGGTCACGAGACCCGCCCCGGGGGCCTGGCGCGGACTCCCGGCAAACGCACGTCCCCAATTCACGAGGCTGCCGAGCGGAAAGAACGGCCGATCGGCGTCGAGTAGTGCGCTCAATCGCTCCCAGGTTGGCCACTTGCCCTTTTCGCGTACGCGGGCCACCGCGTTCGCGCCCCAACCCTCTGCGGCGCTCGCGAGTTTGCTGCGCAGCTCCGCGTCGCGCGCCGCGGTCGCGGCGGCCTGGCTGGCCGCTTCATCGGCCGGCAGAACGGCGTCGAGGGCGCGCCCGATGGCGCGCACATTCACGATGGCCACGGCGTCCCCCCTGCCAACAAGGCTTCGAGCGTGCCCGTGTCGATCTTCCCCGACCCTACTTCCGTAGTGTCGACGAGCCAGCGATGGAGAGGCAGGTTCGTCACGATCCCCTCGATCTTGGTCGCGGCCAACGCGTCGCGCAGCCGAGCCAAGGCCGCCGGCCGGTCCTTGCCGTGGACGATGAGCTTGGCCACGAGGTTGTCGTAGTTTGGCGGAATCCGGTCGCCGTCCGAAACGTGGGTGTCGACCCGGATGCCGTCGCCCCTTGGCCAGGTGACCCGTGCGACGCGACCGGGACATGGGCGGAATCGATCGGCCGGGTCTTCCGCGTTGATTCGGACTTCAATCGCATGCCCCGAACGCGCGGGCTCCGCGGGCAACGCCTCGCCCGCCGCGACGCGTAGCTGCCATTCGACGAGGT
>SXOB01000065.1 GCA_005776945.1 Pseudomonadota bacterium | reverse complement strand
GGGCCCGAAGGTCCAGCGGTCGTCGTCGTTCCATGCCTCGCCGCGGGTGGTTCGCTCTGCGAGCAGCGCGCCGGCCAAGGCGAAGGCCGCCCCCGACGCGCCGTCGCTGCGCGGGGTGCCGAGCGCGTGTGAGAGCAGCGCACCTGCGAGGCCGCCCACGGCGAAGACCGTCGCCATGCGAGAGGCGCCGACGCGGACGGCGTAGTGGCCGCCAAGCACGGCGACCGCGGTGGCGTTGAGAAAGAGGTGGAGCAGGTCGACGTGGACGAAGACGCCGGTGGCCAGGCGCCACAGCTCGCCGGCCTCGATGCGTGCAGCCTGATGCCCGCCCAGCGCCACGCGCATCGGATGGGTACGCGCGCCGACCCACGACTCGAAGGCCGGCGCTCCCGCCTGGGTGAGCCGCACGGCGCCGACGACGTAGGTCGAGACGAGGGCCGCCGCGAGGCCCCCAGCCACGTGAGCTTGGCTCACACCGGGACCGAGAACGACCGGAGGACTTCGTTCAGCGAGGTCTTGCGGTCGGTTGACGCCGAACGTTGGCCGATGATGAGGGCGCACGGCACGCCGTAGGTGCCCGACGGGAACGACTTTGGCCGCGTCCCTGGGATCACGACGGCGCGCGGGGGGACGACGCCCCGGGTCACGACCTCGCTCTCGCCGGTGACGTCCACGATGGGGGTGCTGGCCGTCAGCGTGAGGCCGGCTCCCAATACGGCGCCCGCGCCTACGTGAACGCCTTCGACGACCACGCAGCGGCTCCCGATGAAGGCGTCGTCTTCGACGATCACGGGCCGGGCGGTCGCCGGCTCGAGGACGCCGCCGATGCCAACGCCGCCGGACAGGTGGACGTTGCGGCCGATCTGGGCGCAGGACCCAACGGTGGCGAACGTGTCGACCATCGTGCCAGCCCCCACCCAGGCGCCGATGTTGACGTACCCGGGCATGACGATGGTGCCCGGTTCGAGGAAGGCGCCGTATCGGACGGTGCCGGGAGGGACGACGCGGACCCCCTGCTCCACCAGCCTCTCCTTGACCGGAATCTTGTCGTGGAAGCGCAGCGGGCCGGCCTCCATCGCCGTCATCCCGCGCAGCCGAAAATAGGCGAGGATGGCTTCGCGCACCCAACCGTGGACGACCCAGCCGTCGGCGGTCGGTTCGGCGACGCGGATTTCTCCGCGGTCCAACGCATCGATCGCGGCGACGACGGCGTCGGGGTCGTGGGGAATGCGGTCGGCGAACATGTGCGCGGCTAACGCAGGCATCGCGATAGTTGGCGTGGGCGGGGGATCGATGATCGTCTGGCTATTCGCGTGTTTGGATCCCGAGGCGCCGCTCGGCGAAGGGGAGCCGGTCGTCATCGAGGTTCCCGCCGGCGCCACGGCGCGGGGCCTGGAGGACGATCTCGTCGCGGCCGGCGTCCCCCTGACCGGGTGGCGGTGGGCACTGTTTCTGCGCGGGACGGATGCCAGTTGCGTCAAGGCGGGCCGGCACGAGGTGTCACCCACGATGTCGATGCAAGGGGTTCTCGATGCGCTGTGCGGCGCGCCCATTCCCGACGAAGTGGCCTTCACGGTGATCGAGGGATGGCGCATCCGCGACATCGACGCGGCCCTGGCCGAAGCTGGCCTCGACGAAGCTGGCCGATACACCCAGCTGGCCACGACGCGCGAGGGCATCGCGGTGCCGTTCGAGGTGCCTGGGACAAGCCTCGAGGGCTACCTGTACCCCGAGACGTACCGCATCCCGAAGCGCGGAGCGGCGGACGAACTCATCGAGCGCCAGCTGGAGACGTTCGGCGAGCGTTTCCTGCGCCCGCCCCCGACCTCCGGACGTTCGATGCACGACCTGGTCACGATGGCCAGCTTGTTGGAGCGCGAGGAGCCAGATCCTGCGAATCGTCCGCTCGTCGCGGGCATCCTGTTCAAGCGGCTGGACGCCGGATCCCCGCTCGGGGTCGATGCGACGAGCCGCTACACATTGGCCGCCTGGAATGATCGGAAGGCATTTCTTGGCAAGCTCCGCGACCCCGACGACCCCTACAACACGCGGTTGCGCAAAGGGTTGCCGCCGACGCCGATCGGAAATCCGACGGTGGCGTCACTGGCGGCCGCGGTGTCTCCCGTCCCCTCGGAATTTTGGTACTACCTGCACGACGCGCAGGGCAAGCTCCACCCCGCACGCGACGCTGCGGGTCACGAGGCGAATCGGCGGGCCTACGATGTCTGGTAGTCTCACCCATCTTGGGCCCGACGGTCGGCCCCACATGGTGGACGTCGGCGAAAAGGCGCCCACGAGGCGGGAGGCGACCGCGACGGGCACGATGCGCCTGGGAGCCGCAGCGCAGGCCTCCATCGCGGCGGGAACGGCGAAGGGAGACGTGTTGGCCGTCGCCCAATTGGCCGGCATCATGGGCGCGAAACGGACCGGCGATCTGATTCCGCTGTGCCATCCGCTGACGCTCGACCGCGTGGATGTGGACGTTCGTTTGGTGGACGGCGACGTCGTTGCTACCGCGACCGTCGCCACGACGGGCCGGACCGGCGTCGAGATGGAGGCGCTCACGGCGGTGAGCGTGGCGTTGCTCACGGCCTACGACATGCTCAAGGCCGTCGACCGCGGGCTCATCATCGAGGGCATCCGGTTGTTGAGCAAGACGGGGGGCCGCAGCGGCACCTGGCGCGCCTAGCAGGCTGCAAAGCGCCGTGCTGCTGCGCCGGCGCTGCGACTCACCCGCCGGTGATCTCGGCTGTGCCGAAGTGGCCGTCCAAATCGTAGACCGTGAAGTGGAAGGTCGTCGAGGACGCGTCGCTGCAGAGGACGGACGCGCCGAGTTGGTCCTCGTCGAAACTCGTGCCGCAGTCGCCAGTCGGGCTGCAGGCGATGGAGCCGGAGGCGATTTCGGAGCCGCCCTTGCGGACACTGAGGTCGCCGAGCGGCGAGAGCGTCTCCGGCCCTTGCGGGTCGGTCGCCGTGCAGCCGACGGTCCAGAGGTAGAACTGGTCGCCGGTCGTGTGCAGCTCGCACTCGGCGCTGCAGTCGGAAAGGACGGGCCTGTCGGGGCTCGTCGTCTCCTCGGGGTCGCCGCCGCCGTCGTCGGTCGTCGGATTTGGTTCTGTCGAGGGGTCGGTGTCGTCGTTGCCGCCGCAGGCCAGGGCCAGGAGAATGAGGGTCATGGCACGCTCCGGAGGCTCCTTAGCCCACCGCTGTTGACCGTGGGCTCAGAGGGCTTCCATGCCGACGATGGCGCTGGCGACGAACCAGTCGGGACAACCCGTGGCGCCGTCAGCCTGGTGGAAGACCTCCGCGGCGTGGACGGTCAAGCCATCGACTTCGGCGGACGTTCCCGGCGTGACGGGCGTCTCTCCCACGAGCAGCATGTGTTCGCTCCAAGACCCACACGTGTCGTCTTCGGTACACAGCGCGTCGCCCGTGGCGAGCGGGAGCGGGGCTGCGATTTCCTCGGGGGTTCCCGCCTCACCGACGAATGAGCGCACGCCGGCTGGGTTGGACACCTCGACCCAACCCGTGGTGGGTCCGAAGTCGAACTGGCCGTAGGCCGCCCGTACCGTCAGCGATTCGGCGAGGATCCAACCGTCGTCACGAACAACAGGCCGTTGTCCAGCCGTGCCCAGTGGGCATCGGTGAGATCGTCGCCGATGACGTACCCGCAGTCCTCAGGGACGTTGCCGGTGCCCACTTCGACGACCGTCCCCGTCCACGTGTTTTCGACGGGTTGGGAGCCTGGGTAGGGGTCGACCCCCTCCGGCGGCGTGAAGCGGGCGGCGACCGTGCTCGCAACCGACAGTTCGCGGCACGTGAGCTCCTCTGTCGCAGGCGGAATCGGCAACTCGGTGCAGGCGAGGGCGAGCGCGATCATGACAACCTCTCGGTGACGCCTTCAGCAAGGGGCGTGACGGGGTGTGGAGGCGCCTGCGGACGCGGTCCGCGGGAAGCAGCCGCGTCCCGTCGCGACATGCCGATCACGGTACCACGGCCCGGTCCGGCCAAAGGGGCACGACGCGGTAGACGGTTGCGTCCGACGGGCTCCCGGTGGCGCATCCTACGGCCATCGACCAGGTCTCGATGCCGGCCGCGTCCATTGCGATGAAGGTGGCTTGGGCCGAGCAGTCTGCGAGGACGGTACCGTCGTCCAATACGTCGACGCTGCCCTGGCCGGGGCAGACGCGGCCGGTGGGCCGAACGTCGCCGGCTACTGCAGACGCGCCGTCGAAGTCCAGCCGCAGCGCGCGTGCGCCCTCGTCGACGCCTTCGTTGTCGAACATCCACCACTCGTCGTCCGAGGCGGCTGTGACGTGGTGCTGGCTGCCGAAGGTGGGGTCGACGACGCCCGTGAGCGTGACGTCGCCGGGGGCAAGATCGCTTGCGGGCGACCCCACGACGAGGAGATCGGCGTCCAAGTCGGGCGTCAGCCGGAGAATCGCGTCGTGGCGGTGCAGCGAGAGGATGGGACGGCCACTCGGGTCGAAGGCGAGGCTGTTGGCGTGCGCGTAGTCGGGGGCGTCGAATGTGTCGGCCCAGTAGCCGGACGGGGGCGCGGAACCCGTGGGGGTGAAAACGTCGGCGAGGGACCACGTGCGTTCGGGGACGCCGCCGGACGGCACGGCGACGAGCCCGTCCATCACCCAGTCCGTGCCGCCAAACGTCAGGACCTCGGCCGTCAGCGCCCACAACAAGCCGTCGTGGCGGACGACGTCGTGGTGGACGACGGTGCCCGGTCGTGTCGCGACGGAGGTGCCGCGAACAGGGTCCACTTCGGCCAGGGTCTCGTTGCCGACGATGGCGAGGAGGCGGTCGGTGCCGTCGGCCCTGAGGCCTCGGATCGGTCGCACGCCTGATGTGGGGTGCAGCGCCGCCAGGTCGAGGTCGCCGAGTACGACGCCGTCGGGGGATGCCAAGACGAGGCGACTCTGCTGGTCCGCGCATCCGAACGGGAACGCGAGGACGGGCACGTCGAGGCTGCCGACAACGTCGAACGTCAGAGCGATGCGGGCAGGTCCTGTCTCGAAGGTCGCCGTGAGGTTGGCCCCTGCGGCGTCGGTGAAGGTGAGGTCGACGGTGGTGGACGGGCGCAAGAGCCCAAGGACGAAGGACGTCGTGTTTGCGGGCAGGGCGAGCGTCGAGGGCCCGGCCCCGTCGTCCCAGACGACCGTTCCTTCGGCCGCCGGCGTGAGCATGCATCGTGCACGTTGAGGGTGACCGTCCTCGGCACACGTCAGCGAGGAGGTGGGGGGTTGTGTCGTGGTGCCGGGCTCATGGCAAGCGGCGAGCAGCGCGATCAACGAGGTGCCGCCGCGTCCCAGTCCTCGCGGCTGAACCCGCCTTCGGCGAGAACCGGGTGGATCCGGCCGCGGGCCTTCGGACCATGCATGAGGCCTCCGCCGGTTCGCTATCGGGGGAGCGGCCTCAGTCAAGGGTTCCCTGGTTAGGGAGGGGCGGAGGATCCGCGTTGCTGCTCGCAGGTTGGCTGGGGATCGCGAACGCCTCTGCGGGCGTCTGGGTGCGCGACCTGGGCGACGGCTACGGGCAGGTCGGCTGGTCGACGAATTGGGCGGACCACTGGTATTCGCCTTCGGGCGAGGCTCTGCCGATGGCGGGCCCGGTGGTCCTCGGCGACCTGGCGCCGCTGTTCGACGAGGTGCGCTTCGTCGGGCACGAGTTGGCCGCCTACGGCGAGGTGGGCGTAGGGCGCGGCTTCGAGGTCTTCGGCAGCCTTCCGGTTCGCGGTGTGGCGACGCATTGGACCTGGGCCGGCGACGTGCAACCGCCGTTCGCGCTGACGGGCGTAGGTCTTGGCGACGCCGTCGCTGGCACCCGTTTTGGGCAGGTAGGGGCGCGCGGGGCCTGGTCGACGGTCGCGTCGTTGCGCGTGCCTTTGTACGACAACAGTCCCGTTGCGCTCGGTATGGAGGCCGGCAACAGCGATCTCCTCGATGATCGGGTTCCCTTGGGACAAGGCACGATCGAGATCGACGTTGGCGTGGCGGGCGGCCTCAGCCTCGGGCGGGCGGGTTGGATGTTGTCCGAAGTCGGGCTCCGCCTGAGGGACCGCGGGTATGCGCCTCAGCTCCCGGCGCGTGCCCAGGTGGGCCTGACCCCTGCGCCCTGGGCTGGCGTCACGCTCGACGTCGACGGCCTGGCCACCGTGGGGACCGGCGACCAGCCGACCGAGCTGCGTGACATCTACGGCAAGGGTCCCCTGTTCGTCGATGGGGCCGCTCGGCTCGGCGTCTTTGGGGGCGTATTTCTCAAGCCGTTCACGGGTCGCGACGACCGGTGGCGAACCGCCGGGTTGCGCATCGGTGGCGGCGGACTCGTGGCAGGCGCGGCGACGGCCGCGTCGGCCGGGGTTTCCGCGTCGATTTTCTGGGAGGGCAAGTGGTTCGATCCGTCTTGATCGTGGCCCTTGGGGCCGGGTGCAATCGGGCGCCTTGGGACTATCGGGACGTCGGGCGTGCGCCGGGCGGAGTGGCTCCCTGGGGGACGCCGACCGAAGTGGCCTGCGATCGGCACGAGGACGACCCCGACGACGTCGTCGTCGACGGCTTCACGCTGTGCGCCCGGGACAATGGCATCGTGGAAGTGGATGACCCGATCCTCGTCGCCTGTGCGGACGTCACGTTGTCTGAGCGGACGGCGGTCTTTACGGTCTTCGACGGCCTGTTTGCGCGGGCGTATGCCATCGATGCACTGGTGGGCCGCGAGCTCGTCCACGACACCTGGGGGGACGCCGGACCGCTGCTCATCGACTGGTGACCCGTCGTCCAAGGCGGCGAGGTCTTTCGCCGCGAAGTGGATGGAACGGTGCCGAGGTACGAGGTGGGTGGCCTGTGGGGAAGCGGCAACACCTTCGTCGAGCGCGACCTCCTTTGGAAGGGCGAAGAGACCGTGTACTCGTCGTGGGACGGGCGTGGCATCCTGGGGCCGCGCGACGGCCTGGTCCTCGAGAAGTACCCATCTCTCTGGGCTCGGTTGGACCTTGGCACCTTTCTCGAGCGCTACGGCGACCTGGGGCCGGAGGCCTGCCAGGTGTGGGAGGGCGCGGAGATCCTCGGCGTCGGCTGTGACGAGGCGTGCGACGCGGTGAACGATCGGTGTGGCAGCGCGGCCGGTGAGGACTGCGCAGAGGTGTGTGAGGCGTTGCCACGCGGACAGGTCGACTGCCTGCGCGAAAGCGACACGTGCCTTGTCGCGGACTGCTCGGCGGAGGCCGCCGAGATGCTGTGACTACTTGCGGCGGGCGCCGAAGGCGGCGAACAGGCCGCCGAGCACGCCCGTGGTGTCGTCGCCGGCCAACTGCTGCAGTTCGCCCGGATCGAGGACGACGGCGCCGCAGGTCCCGCAGACGTCGATCTCGATGCCGCGGAAGGCTTGGGGCGACAAGGTGTTGCCGCACTTGCCGCAGCGGTTGCGATGCAGTTCGGCGCGTTCGGCGGCTTGGGTTGCAGCGGCGTCGGCGTCGAGCTTGGCCTTCAGGCGCGCGCGCGCCTCGGCATCGAGCTTCCGGAAGTAGTCGTCTTCCTGGTCCCTGTCCGACACGGTCCCTCCCGAGGTCGCGCCCCTAATCGGCGCGGGGTGGGCAGGACAGGCCGTGGCGCGCGAGCAACATGCGGACGTCGCGCAAGCTGTCGGGGTCCTTCAAGTCGTGGCTGGCCGCGCAGAGTGGGTCCCGGGCGCGATCGACGTGGCCGAGCTGAAGTTCGGCGTAGCCGACGCCGTAGCGGGCCTCCGCATGGGCCGGGGATGCGGCGAGCGCCAGTTCGAACAGGGCGAGCCCCCCCTCGGCGTCTTTGCCGACGGTGTCCCAACCGGCGGCGACAAGCTCGTCGGCCGTTCGGTCGTCGGGTGGAGGGGGCGGCGGTGTCGGCGCGCTGGCGCTGGCGTCGTCGGGCAGGACGGTCGACAGCCCATGCGGGATGTCCGGCGTCGGTGGAGGGCGCGTGACGAGGTAAAGCAGGACGGCGGCGAGAATGGCGGCCAGCACGGTCAAACTGAGCGCGGCCACGCTCACGGCGACGGCCAGGGTCGCCGGTCGCGGCGGCTGAGGTTCGGCTGGAAGCTCCTCCGTCGCAGCGTCGGCCCATTCCTCGGGGGTGAGGAGGCGCGGCCCGGCATCCAACAGGGCAGGCCGTTCCGCGGTGTCCGGATCGAGGTCGGACAGGGGCGCCGGGATCGGAGTTTTGCCCGCCATCAGGGGGCGTCGCAGTTCAGGCCGATGCGCCCAAGCGTTCCTTCGACCTCCACCTGGATGTCTGGCGGTCCACCGTCGCGAGCCTTGCACATCCACGATCGGCCTTCGTCCTGCCGTCCGAGCTTCAGCAACGTGTAGCCATAGCCGTACGCGGCTTCCTTGTTGGAAGGGGCGTTTTTCAGCGCGAGACCAAACTGCTCGTGGGCCAAGGCGGGATCGGAGTCTGCGGCCGCCCAACCCCGCTCGATGAGCTGGGCGGTCGAGGGGCCGCGCGGTGGCGCCGGGGCTTCGGGTGCCGGCGCCGTGGGTGCGGAGGTGGGCCGGGGCGGAGGCGTGCGCGCCGTCGAAGGCGGGGCGACCTCGGGGGCGCGCGGGCTGGCCG